>JBKQHJ010000056.1:0-9885 GCA_052148835.1 Bryobacteraceae bacterium | reverse complement strand
AGAGGATCGCAAAGTTTAATCAGTTTCTAAGAATCGAAGAGGGGCTCCATGGCGGCGCACGATTTGCAGGGCGCGGGGCATTCATTCATTGATGCCCCTCAGAAAGAGGCTGTTTGGAGGATCGAGTCCTAAATCCTCAGGTTCCGTACGGTTGGAGCAACTGGCTGGCTGGTTGACTCGCCGTACGAGAGCTGGGTCTGCGCGCGCCGACCCGGATCCAGATTCGTTGACAGTCGCGTGAGCCGCCGGGATGCTGGACGCGACGGGTGTTGGAGTCCGCCGTTAAACGTCCCCCCGGGGACAGATGACTCCTACGAGTGCTGCACTCGAAGGAGACGAAGGTGAACTTCAGAATAATAAGCCTGCCTTGCGGTACGCTCGTCAGACACCCAGGCCCCGCGCACCGCAGGGAACAATTCGGGGGGCCGCGATGAACGAACAAGTAATCGCCCCACCGGTTCAGGGAAAACATCCAGTCGCTTTTCAGAGCATCTTATTCGGCTCCGGAGCAGATGAACCCATTCGACGTGAAGCTCCAGACTTCTTTGGTGATCTGAATCTCGATCAGATTGTGGCCGCCGCGATCGCTAAACGGGAAGAATACGATTTGCAGCCTTTTTTCCACACTTCTCTGCATCGCGTCTCCAACGTCGACTATCGATACGAGGTTCTCCGGGACCTCCAGGATTCCCAGATACTTGCCTGCGTTCAGGCTTTCGCTCAGGAAATGCGAACGATGCGGACCTATCTGGCACAGGGTGAGAAGCACTATTACAAGCGCCAGAAGCAGTCCGCATTCATCGACGCGGTGAGTTGCTACTGCGCTGCGGCTGTGCGTTTTGCGGAGGATCTTGCCAAAGCGTCGCCGTCCTCGCAGGGTCTCAAGTCGTTTCTAACCTTCCTCACAGCGTACGTGAAGTCCAGCCGTTTCGGTTCGCTTGTCGCTGAAACGCAGAAAGTGACGGCCGATCTCGCCGGAGTGAGGTACCGCCTTCTCATCCAGGGCAAACGCATCACGGTCACCCAGTGCGAGGACGAACCAGACTACCGGGCCGATGTGCTAGCAACCTTCCAGAAATTTAAGGAAGGAGCCGCCAAGCAGATTCGCTTCGATCACCGTTTCTTGGTGGAGATGAACCATGTGGAAGCGGAAATTCTGGATTTGGTGGCCCAGCTCTTCCCGGGAGTGTTCGTATACCTGGACGAATACACGGTTCGCCACGCGGGATTCACAGATGCAACGATCGCCAGATTCGATCGTGAAGTCCAGTTCTATATTGCTTGTATCGAGTTCGTCGAGCCCATGAAACGAGCCGGCCTCTCCTTCTGTTTTCCGACGGTCAGCGACCAATCCAAACAGATTCAAGTTACGGAAACGTTCGATCTGGCACTCGCGATACGACTGGTTCAGGGGAAAATCCCGGTGATCACGAACGATCTCTGCCTGGCCGGTCCGGAGCGGATCTTCGTCGTCACCGGCCCGAACCAGGGCGGCAAAACCACCTTCGCCCGCACGGTTGGACAACTACACTACCTGGCCAGCATCGGGTTTCCGATTCCGGGACATGATGCGCGGCTCTTCCTCTTCGATAAGCTGTTTACTCATTTCGAGAGGGAAGAGGATCTACGGAATCTGAGCGGGAAACTCGAAGATGAGCTGTTGAGAATTCGCGCCATTCTGGCGGCGGCAACGCCAAACAGCATTCTGATCATGAACGAGAGCTTTCTTTCCACAACGCTGAACGATGCAATCTTCCTGAGTAAGGAGGTGATGCGGAAGATCGTCGCGCTCGATCTGATTTGCGTCTCGGTGACCTTTCTCGACGAACTCGCCAGCTTCTGCGATTCAACCGTCAGCATGGTGAGTACCGTGAATCCCTCCGACCCCGGGCAGCGCACATTCAAAGTCGTCCGCCGGCCCGCCGATGGCTTGGCGTACGCCGCGGCCCTTGCTGAAAAGTACGGGCTTGCTTACGAGAGCGTCAAAGTACGAATCGCAAACAATAATCGGAAACGGGTGGCGTCATGAAAGTCTTTCTGATGTACCGGGACAGGGACTTTACTGCGAGCGAGGCTGGTGTCCGGAACGCGCCCGATCTGGTGCAGGATTTGGAACTCGAGAAGGTGCTGGAGACGATGGCCGGCGGGGACAAGTTCCTGTTGGAAGCCGCCAGGCCCGCACTCCTCGCAAGTCTCGGGAGCGTGGAGGCCGTTCTCTATCGGCAACACATCCTCACGGATTGTCTCGAATACCCTTCAGTCGTGCGCGAAATCTATGACATTGCCGTAGAAGCGATCGAACGCGAAAAGAAAGCTTGGGGTTGGATGTCAGCGCGGTATCCTTCGGGCACGCTTCACCGCGGAATTGAGGTTCTGGAGATATTCTCGGATCTGCTCAGGAAGCTGCGACGCGTAGCTGGTGAAAAGGGAGCGAGCTTTCGTTCCCCAGGGTTTCAGCGACTCTTCGAGATGATTGCAACTGAACTCGATGAAGAGTACATGAAAACGATAGATGATCATCTTGTGAAGCTCAAGTTCCGTGGCGCCCTTGTGATGACCGCGGCACTTGGTACCAGAAATAAGGGCGTCGACTATGTCCTACGGAAGCCGTGGTTCGACCGCCGCCGCTGGTGGGAGAAGACTCGCGATTGGTTAACCGGCAGGAACAACTCGCAACTGTATTACGAGATTCCCGATCGTGATGAGGCCGGATTCCGTGCCTTGTCCGAGCTAACGGACGAGGGCATCAGCGACGTTGCCGCAGCACTGGCGCAGTCGAGCGATCATATCCTGGGTTTCTTCAGCATGCTCCGTTTGGAGCTCGCCTTCTACATAGGATGCATCAATCTCCGCGACCGGTTGCTTTCCAAGGGGGAACGGGTTTGCCTTCCTGAACCTTTGCCTCTGGGGCAGGCCACACTGGCTGCGCAAGGTCTCTATGACCCGAGCCTCAGCCTCAGGACTGCCGATCGTGTGGTCAGCAATGCCGTACAGGCGACGGACAAGACGTTGATGATCATTACAGGCGCCAATCGTGGGGGCAAGTCGACGCTCCTGCGCAGCATCGGCGTGGCTCAGTTGATGATGCAGGCCGGAATGTTCGTGCCGGCAGAATCCTTCCAGGCCGATATTCGCATGAATGTGTTCACGCATTTCAAGCGTGAGGAGGACGCCTCCATGAAGAGCGGCAAGCTCGACGAGGAGTTGAGGAGGATCACTTCGATTATCGACCAGGTGCCCTCTAATAGCCTGATCCTGTTCAACGAATCATTCGCTTCCACCAACGAAAGAGAAGGTTCTGAAATTGCCAGACAGATCGTGCGGGGCCTGCTCGAATCCGAGGTCAAAGTCGTCTATGTAACTCACATGTACGACTTGTCTCACGGATTTTACAGCGCTGACCTGAAGAACGCAGTGTTCCTGCGCGCTGAAAGGCTCTCGGATGGCGAGCGCACATACCGGCTATCCGAGGGTGAGCCGCTTCCGACAAGCCACGGCGAAGACCTGTATCGCCGCATTTTCGGGGAGCCTGCAGATATCACCATAAGCGAACGATAATGCCGCAGAAGGAGGATTTCTCAGTTTGCCCGAGGACCACCGATGCCAGTTCCCCTGGCTATCCGGTCCGAAGGCCCGACCCACCTAACCTCCGGATAGAGATCCCAGCCTGAACCCTATTTCAATGAACCCGCGAAAGGACCCTATGGATATTGTCAAGACGGTGGACGCGCTGCGCGAGGAACGCCGCGTTGTTGGAGGAAGTGATTATTGCGATGGAACGGCTGGCGCGCGGGCAGGCAAACGCCGGGGTCGGCCGCCAGCCTGGATGTCCACCATGCGCAACGCGGGATCCCGACGCGGCCGTCCGCCGGGAAGCAAGAACAAAGCGAAGGTGCACGCGGCGGTCTAGCGGCGTTGTTGGTCCGCGGATTTACTGTACCGAATCGACAAGATCACGAGGCCGTTGTGTCTCTCGCCATCAAAGCCAACCCCTGCGCCACCGACGTGAACGCGCTTCCGGTGCGGATGTGATCGGCGCGCCAAACCGTCGCTCGAATATCCTGCGAACGGCTGGGACGAAAGAGGAACCTCCGGTTAGAAAGACCATATTCACGTCCGCTGACTGGACATTGGCGGCTCCAAGAAGGGAGTCCACACAATGTTCGATTGCAGCGACCTCCTCTTCAATCCAACCTTCAAAGCAAGACCGTTGTGCGACTGCGTTTATCTCAATCGACCCATCCGAGAGTTGAAAATGGGCAACATTGGCAATCGACAACTGGCACTTCGTCCTTTGCACAGCGGTGATGCAGCCGATACCCAAGATCTTCGCTCAACAGGTGAATCAAGGCGTCGATTTTCCGGGGTTCCAGGGCCTGCGCCTTAACGCTCCTCAGCAGATTCATGGTGTCCCTGGCCTTCAGTTGAGACAGGTGATGCCACCGTTCCAGCTTTGCGTATACCCAGGCCGGGGCGTTCGACGCGAAGATTGTCAGGCATCTGGTTTCCCCACACTTGGGCGCTGCATCTCGCAGAGATGCTTCAACGAATCCTTATAGTCGCCATCGAGGGCGATCCACTTGCAGCAGTGCGTATGCGGATTCATTGCGTAGATTCCCAGGGTAACGTCACCTTCCAGATGCTGGCGATTATCGACTCGGTCAAGGTGGCCCTGCTGCCGTCTTTTCCGTTTTTCGGGCGGAAATAGTAATAGCGCCCGCTTTCCTCGTGCGCCTTCGTCGACTGCATCGTATAGGCACGTCGGTTCACGAATAAATGCCAGTAGTCGGCGACGTTGGCTGACAAGGAGCGGCGTTCTTCCTCTATCTCGTGCTTTTCAGCGTACTCCGTTTCTTCCTCTTCTTCGTGCGAGGGAACGTGCCCGAAGTACTGTTCGGCCTGAAAAACGGGCAGTGGACCGCGCTGGCTATTCTCGCGCTCGCGGTGCCGGCCCTGATAACTAGAAGCTCTCGAAGACCGTCCAGTTTGGTCAGGTAAAACAACAGGGAACAGGTGCCGATAGGCTTGACGGAGGATCCGTTATGTCTTAATGGAGGAGTTCGCATGGTCTGTTCTCCTCCTCGCGAAAGATGCCAGGCCAAGATATTTCCCGCCCTCACCGCTGCGCCTGCATTTTGGTTTTCTCGTCAAAGAAGAATTCTGCTTCGTCCAGCGCGAGCGGAAGCAGCAACTGTTCGGTCAGATGCTCGCCTGCCGCTGCGCGAGAGAACTTGCATCTCTTCGGTTAACAAGTCCTTGGTGTCCGTATTCAGTTCGACCTGCGCTGTTTTTCTACCGTGTCTTATTGATTCACGAGGAAGACGATAGTCAGTCCTAGAATCTGGGATTCTACCACCCTCTTTGTTTGCTGTCAATTACATCATTTGCGGTCTTTCCTGCTGTCCGTTAAAATGCGGTTCGCGGGAGAGAACTTGTGTCGCGGGTCAACATCGTCAAACGCGTCAAGATTGATGGGCGCTGGAAGATGTTTTCCATCCCTCGCAATGCCAAAGGCAACTACGACTGGAATGCTATCGCCGACGGCCGCTACTATGTCGAGTGGTACGTAGGCGGAACGCGTCGTCGTGAAGGCGCCGGCGCCACCGCCGCCCAGGCACTCGAGGCGCAGCGCCGCAAGCGCCATGAACTGGAAGGTCGGAAGTTGGGGGTTCCCGGATTTGCAACGGCCGGCGAAACCTTCAAGAAGCCTGCGTTGCAGGTGGCCGTCAAGAAGTACCTGGAGCAGATCGAAGCACTAAAAAAACCCAATACTCACCGGAAGTATGAGGCCGTGCTCGAACGCTTCCTTGATTTCTTCCACGACCGCGCTTCGATCGACGCGATTTCCGCGGACGATCTGACGCGCTTCGTTGTGACCCTCAAGAGAGATCACGGCCTGGGGTCCAACACGGTCCTGCACAACACGGTCATCATCGCTCAATTTCTCAAGCGCCAGGGGAGGAGCGGGATTACGCGCGAGCTAGAGCTACCCGAGCGCATCACGCCGCTCGTGAAGGTCTACCGCCACGATGAGCTTGCTCGATTCTTTACTGCTTGCTCCGATCTGGAACGCGCCTTGTTCGCGACGTTTCTGCTGACCGGTTTCCGCGAGCAGGAGGTGATGTTCCTGTATTGGAGCGACGTGAATTTCGAGTTGCGGACTGTACGTGCGACCGCGAAACCGGAACTGGGGTTCTACCCGAAGCGATGGGAAGACCGCGAAGTTCCAGCCCCGGCGGAACTCATGGACGAACTTCGGAAGCATACGCATCGCCCGAACTGCCAACTTGTGTTTCCATCCCCTACCGGAAACCGCGAACAGCACATGCTCGACCACTGCAAATCCATCGCCACGCGTGCCAAACTCGACCCGACGAAATTCGATCTGAAGACGTTTCGTTCCACCTATGCCACAGGAATGCTGCGAAGGGGGTTCGACGTACGGACCGTGCAGCACTGGATGGGCCACAAGTCCTTGGAAACCACGATGCGCTACCTGGCGCCGGCCACTGATGTTCATGACGAAGTAGATTTAGTGACAATTCCGTCCGTCGGCAAGGCCGACGCGGCGCCCCGAAAGGCCGCGGCACGCGAGTCCCGTTCCTCCCGGAAGGCACGGTTGGTACAGTCGCGGGCCGTTGGGGAGTAACAGGTTCCGCGTTAGCAACGCAGGCAGGTCTGTAAACCGCGCAGAAAGCCGCCTTTTCAGGTAGGCATGGCCGAAACCGCCGAGGATTGAGATAATGGATTGAAGGACGTCACCATGCAGATCACGTTGGAACTGCCGGAAGACATCGCAAAGGGACTCGGAACCAGGTGGAAGGACCTGCCTCGTGCGGCATTGGAAAGTCTGGCACTCGAAGCATACCGGTCCCAGGCGCTTACGGCGGCTCAGCTTCGCAGGCTGCTCGGTTTCGAAACGCGAATGCAGGTGGACGCCTTTTTGAAGGAACACGAAGTTTACGACTTGACGGTGGCGGATTTCGAGCAGGACCGGGAGACACTCCGCCAGCTCCGAGCGAGAGAAGCTCAGCTTTGAGCCGGCTCTCGACATGGTTGTCGTCGCAGACACTTCGCCAATTAACTACCTCGTTCTAATTGAGCAGATCGATCTGCTAACGCGGCTGTACACGCGAATTCTGATTCCCCCTGCCGTTCTGGCAGAGCTCAAGCATCCGCTCGCACCGAAACCGGTAAGCGACTGGGCCTGCGATCCGCCTAAATGGCTGGAAGTTCTTAGCCCGAAAGACAGCCTGACCCTCGCGCAGCTTGATCTGGGAGAAACCGAGGCGATCGCGCTCGCAACTGAAATGCATGCCGAGGTACTACTTATTGATGACCAGGCTGGACGGCAGGAGGCAGTTCGCAGAGGGCTGAGGGTTGCCGGAACGCTCTCCGTGCTCGACGAAGCCGATCAGGCCGGGCTCGTCAGTTTCGACCAGGCAGTTACTCAACTACGGAAAACCAGTTTCCGTGTGTCCCAGGCCGTCATCTCCGAGATCATGCAAAAGCGATCTCGCTGACCCAGCTATCTTCCCGCAATCCACGAATCCATACCGCCGGCCAGGTCGGACTATTCGATCATTTGACAGGCATTCCGTTTCACTCTATTAATTCTATGTAGACCGGCTGCCGCGCAACTCGTTTGCGTTCGGCAAGGGATCGGAGTTTTGCTATGTCCACCTCCCCCACCGTGCATCTAGCGGATGCAGAGAACCGCGACATTTTTGATTTACTTGAATCTTGCGAAAAGCTGTTGACGGCGCGCGAAGTCGCCCGCATCCTCTCGATCAGCGAAAAAACTGTCTACAGCTACGTGTCCCGCAATCTGATACCGCATTACAAGATCGAGGCAAACGTTCGGTTCCGGGCTCGGGACCTTGCCAACTGGTTAAAGCGACATGCCTCGCTCGTCCACAGCCAGCCGGGCGTCGCGCCAAAAACAGCCGCGCTGCGCACGTAGTGAAGTTCGCACGGATCACAATGGCGCCGGGTCTCTGGTCTGATCGCATTTCGTCGCTCGCTGAAACGCTCAGGTCTCGACAAATGAAGTCGGGCGGGTGGGCGTATTTCGACTCCGCGCAGGAGAGCCTCGAAGCCACGTGCTTAGCTGAGCTCGCGCTCGCACCCGAAAGGCACGCAAACAGTAGTGAGGCTATCTTGTTTCTGCTGAAATCGCAGCTTAGCGATGGCGGCTGGCCGGCGTTTCTCGGGGATTCCGAGGGGAGCTGGACGACAGCGCTCGCGCTATGCACACTGAACTCAACGGGCGATTTCACTGCTGCTCGCGAAAAAGCCTTTCGATGGCTGTATGCCGAACGAGGCCGAG
This sequence comes from Bryobacteraceae bacterium, assembly GCA_052148835.1. GTDB lineage: Bacteria > Acidobacteriota > Terriglobia > Bryobacterales > Bryobacteraceae > Palsa-89. Next base: position 1,556 of record JBKQHJ010000056.1, on the reverse strand, counting down.
AGGGACATTGGTTCTGGCGGTGGAAATTCAAAACCTCTGATCGCAACGTTCGCTTCGATCCCGACAAATATGGCTGGCCTTGGGTTACGGGCTCCGCAAGCTGGGTCATCCCCACAGCGTTCAGCATCATCGCCATTGAGCAATTCACTGTCTGCAATCGCTCAGAGGAATCGGAGAAGCGCATCCATTTGGGCGTGGAGATGCTTCTGGACCGCGAATGTGTTGACGGGGGGTGGAACTCGGGAAACAGCCTTGTTTACGGAGTGCCGCTGCGCCCGCATGTTGAGGCGACAGCGATCGCGCTGCTGGCTCTCCAGGACGAACAGCGAATCGAAATGGTTCAAAAGAGCTTGTCATGGCTGCGACAGAACGCAGCCAGCGTGGATTCTGTTTCCAGTCTTGCCTGGTGCATTCTCACCTTGTTCGTGTACCAAGAGTCCGTCGAGCCTCTCAAGAACAGACTGGCGACGATCATGGGAGACGGTCGCGAGGTCCGGAACAATGCAACTCTCGCCACCGCGCTTCTCGCGCTGAAGTGTGGCGAGATGATTCATCCGTTCGTGGTGCTGCGATGAAGCTTGATCGGCGACGATTCCTTGGTTCTTCAGTGAGTGTGGCCGCGACAGTGGGGATGACAGCCGAATGGGCCTGGCCGAAGCACTCCGTCTCGTATCGGAGACCTCGTTCGGCTGTAGCGGTGCTGAATGCGGATGAGTACTCAGAGAAGATCGAGGCGCTCCTTCTGGACGGATTGCGGTTGTTCCGCCTCAAAGTGCTGGGCCGGTCGGTTCTTCTCAAACCAAATCTGGTGGAAGATTTGCCGGGACCCGTAAACACAAGCGCCACTCTTGTCGGAGCGGCGGCACGATCCTTCCTTCGTCTTGGCGCCGCCCGTGTTGTAATCGGCGAAGGCCCGGGACATCAACGCGACACTGAACTCGTAGTGCAGGCCGCGGGACTGAAGCCGCATCTTAGCGAACGGCAGATCGAGTTCGTGGATCTGAACCGCGACGAGCTCAGGAAAGTGAAGCTGAAAGCCAATTACAGCGGCCTCGGAGAGCTGTGGATGCCGCGCTCGGTTCTCGATGCCGACTTCGTTGTCTCAATGCCCAAGGTGAAGACACATCACTGGGCAGGGGTCACCCTCAGCCTAAAGAATATGTTCGGTATCGTGCCGGGAATGAAGTATGGCTGGCCGAAGAACTTACTGCACTGGAGTGGAATTCACGAAAGCATCCTCGACATCTGCGCGACGGTTCCGATTCACTTCGTGATCGCAGATGGTATTACTGCAATGGAAGGCAATGGACCTCTTCAAGGAAGCGCTCGCCAACTGGGAAAGATTGTGCTTGCCGATGATCCTGTCGCGGCGGACGCGACCTGCGCACGGCTGATGGGGTTTAATCCGCTAAGAGTTCGGCATCTCTCTGAGGGGTGCCATTTCTTAGGCAACCTTCGCGAGGACCGTATCAGGATGTTGGCGGAAGGACTCGGAGCACCGACGCGCCCGTTTTCCGTACTGCCAGAATTCCGCTATCTCTTTGCGGCGAAGAGCT
>JBKQHJ010000055.1:0-9625 GCA_052148835.1 Bryobacteraceae bacterium | reverse complement strand
GAGAACAAAACGACGAGGATCTCCTTTTAATGCGAAGAATCGGGGGGACAGATGAAGTTGAGTTTCTCTCTTTATCTCCAGAGTATAGCGATAGGGTACAGAATAGGACTGATACAATCGATGTATAATCGGTTTGAGGGAGACTCTTTAGGAAAGAGAATCTCCCCAATCCAATTTCTTCGCTAATGCATACCTTTCTTTATCTTTGCGCGAGAGGGTTTTAACTTTTAAGCCCTCTTCGCAGCAAACGTTAAAAGAAATATGCCCTGAGCGTTTCATCGGCGGGCGCAGAATGCGCATTTTTGAAGCCGGCGCGGCTGTTTTCGAAACAATCAAATAAGAATACTTCTCATCTTCATATCCCATCGTTCCGAGCTTTGTCTCGCGGTGCAAAGAGCTTCGTTCAATCCGCTCTGAAAAATGGCACCAATCATTTCCTTCCATAGGGTGGACGTAGCGCAGGTCAAAGCGCGGGAACTAGTGGCTCTGGATGACGCGCTCACGGCCTTGGCCGAGGTGGACCCTCGCAAATCGCGCATCGTGGAGTTGCGGTTCTTCGGCGGTCTGAGCGTAAAAGAGACCGCCGAGGTGGTGAAAGTCTCTTCCGACACCGTGATGCGCGACTGGAAAATGGCGCGGGCCTGGCTGCTGACAGAGCTGAGTACCCGAGCCTAGTACTAAGTCGCGTGGTCCACGCGAAGATTTTTCTTTTCCCCATCCAAGTTTCGGTCTGAGTTTTACGCCTTTGAGAGTGCACGCGGATTACCCGCGGCAGAAAGAGGAATCTCATGAAAGCAATTTCTCGAGCAATTACCATGACTCTCGGTGCGGGGATCTTCAGCGCGATGTTTGTCTCCAACGCAATCGCGGCTTGTGGAGATTTGTCCAACCTGGAAGGCCCGTTCAAACTGGTGGACCCCCAGGTGGAAGCCCGGGCGTTCGCACCTCGCGTGGAAGGGGCCAGTCCGGACCAGCGCGGCGGGTCGGGCGCGTCGATAGTCGGGATGTGGAAGGTTCAATTGATATCCAAGGGCAACACCACGCACAATCCTTCCATTCCGGACGGCGCGCTAATCGACTTCGGGTTTACACAATGGCACAGCGATGGAACAGAAATACAAAATTCCGCCGGCGTCCCGGGCGGGGGTTTCTGTCTGGGCGTATGGGGGCAGACCGGGTTTCTCGCATTCGAGCTCAACCATTTTCCGATCGCGTTCGACCCGACTTCCGGCGCAGTTGCCAATTACGTCAACATCCGTGAGCAGAACACGCTATCTCCCAGCGGAGACAGCTACACGGGCACTTTTACCGAGGACGTCTACGATCCGAAAGGAAACCACGTCGACCATGTCGGGGGAACCGTCGTGGCGACGCGCATCACCGTGGATTCCGCATTTCCCGACGCCGTTCCCAACAATTAACAATTTACCGCCAGGCGCGCCACCAGCCCGTGCGAGTGGTGGCGCGCTTCTTCAGTCACCCGACCGGGCCGACGCTACCGGAACCAGCTGGCCATCGCGGATGTGATAATCCGCGCCGCGCCATCGGATGCTGTTGCGGCCGAAACTCGCGAGCCAGATGGCGAAGGCCACGGCGTCCCAAACCGGAATCAGCGGCATTTGTTTCCACAAGCCGGATGGGCGCAAGCGTGATTGATCCGAAATATGCGCGCCGATGATCCAGGTCATGGCCACACGCAGCGCCAGGTAACCGCCCACGTAGCCGAGCGCGACCGCTGCCAATGGATGAATCGCCACGGCCGCGAGCGACCACGGCAGGCCTTGCGTCAGCAGCAGTCCCAGGTGCCCCCACGGACGCATGTGGCGCATCACCACGATCCATCGCAGGCGCTTATGGAGCAAATCGCCGAGCGAACCGTAATCGCACACCGTCTGGATCGCGTAGTTGAGCAGCACCACTTCGAAACCCTGCTCCGCGATCAGGCGGCCCACCAGCAAGTCGTCGGCGGGGCGATTCTCGAGCACGGGATAACCGCCGAATCCCTGTAGGCGCGCGCGGGTAGTGGCAATGGTAGGTCCCAACGCGAACTTCACTCCGTCCAGCTGCCAGGCCACCAAGACTCCGGCGTAGAAATCGGACATCATTCCGACGCTTTGCAAATGGTCAGTGAACGTGGAGAGTTCCGTGGGAAGGTAGAAACAAGTTACGGCGCCCACTTTGGGATCGCGCAGCGGAGCGACAACCTGGCGGAGATAATCCGGACGCACGCGAACGTCGCTATCGCTGATGACAACCACTTCGTGTGCGGCATCGCTCACCAGGCGGGCAAGCTTCGCGACCTTGTCGTTGGTGGCCACACGTCCGGAACCGTAAAGAACGCGAATACGGCACTGCGGAAAATCGACGATGAGTTTTGCAAGCACGTCGAGCACGGCTTCATCGTCCGGGTCGACGCAGAAAACGATTTCGTAGTCGGGATAATCCAGCCGGCAGAAACTGGCCAGGTTTTTGAGTGCATCCGGATCCAGTCCGCGAATCGGTTTCAAGATACTAACCGGCGGCGTGAACCCGGCGTCCGCTAGCCGAACCGATTGTCGAAAATACCTCCAGGAACTAAAGATCGCGATCAGATAGTAGATGAATGGTATGGCCGCGATCAACAGGAACACTTCACTCGCTCGCGGCATATCTCCAGGCTACTCGACGCCCGAATGGTTTGTCAGAAGTGCATGGTTCGTCAGAAGCAGCTTGCCGCCGCTCTGGGCGCCGGGCGCGTAGGAACCGTAGACCACGTTATTGAATCGGCCATTGAGCAGGAGAGCGCCGCGCGGCGGCAACCAGCAAAACGATCAGGCTGTAGTAATGAAAATTCTTTCCGTCGCTGGGTGCGCCTTTGTAACCGGCGTCCGGGTCTGGATTCCCCATTTTTTCATCCAAAAGAACAGTGTCATCAATCCCCACAGGTGATAGCCCAGGTTGGCACGCCGTTCCAGGTGAGCCCGCAGATCCGCTTCGATTTTGGGGAGCTGAAAAAACTCGCCATGCGCGGCGGACGCGAATGCCACGGCTTCTTCGATCAAAGGCCGAAGCGGCCCACGGAACCAATCGTGCGTGGGAATGTCGAAGCCGATTTTCTTTCTATTCAAGATTGCTGGAGATAGTTTCCCACGCATCAGGTTTCGCAAGATCACCTTTTGCCGCGACCCTTGGATCTTGAAATTCGCCGGGAGCGAGTTTGCAAATTCCACGATGCGATGGTCGAGGAACGGCGGACGCACTTCGATGGCATGCGCCATGCTGGTGTGATCCACCTTAGTCAGAATATTGTCCGGAAGAAAGTATTTCTGGTCGAACCAGAGATAGGACTGCAAATCGTCTCCAGCTAGCTCGTTCAAAACTGAATCGAGCGCCGGGGGCAGCGCGGGCTGAACCAGCAAACGGCGCTCCCGATCGTCGAACGTGCCGCTCCAATAGACATGGGCTCGAGCCGCCGGCATCCGGCAGCCTTCCAGGAACCGCTTCACCTTGTACTCGAATCCGATTTTGTCGTTGGACACCGGCCACTGTTCGGCGACGGCCAGCATCGCTCCGAGCAGCGGCGGAGGCAATCGGCGCACGTTCCGAGCCAGCAGGCTGGCGCGTTGCATCAGGTATCCGCCGAACAATTCGTCGGCGCCTTCTCCGCTGAGCGCCACGGTAGCGCTCGCCTTGGTGAGGCGGGAGAGAAACCAAACCGGCAAAGCGCCCGAATCGGCATTCGGCTCGTCGCAATAATAAGCCAGTTCCGCGACCGCTCCTGCCAGATCCTGCTCGGGGTTCAGATCGAGCTCGGTGTGATCGGTGCCGTAGCGTTCGGCTACCTGGCGCACGTAGCCGCCTTCATCGAAGCTGCGGCCGCGAAAGGTAATGGAGAACGTTTTCAGGCGCGAGCCTGACGCCTCAGACGCGTAGTGCACCAAACTGGATGAGTCCAAGCCTCCGCTCAGCCAGACGCTCAGCGGGACATCGGACACCAAATGCTCTCGCACAGACTGCTTCAACAGACGATCCAGCTCCGCTTCGGCTTCCTCTGGCCTCAGGCGGGCTTCCCCGGACTCCCTCCTGGGCTGGGGCAAGCGCCAATAGAAATCCGATCTGACTGCGCCGCGCCTCCACTCCATCCACTGGCCGGGCAGCAGTTTCTCGATGCCCTCCACCAAAGTCCACGGCGCGGGAACATAGTTCAGCGACAAATAGCAATCCAGGCCATCGGCGCTCAACCAGCGCTCGATCTCGGGATGAACCAGAATGGCCTTCAGCTCCGAGCCGAAGTATAAATCCTCTCCTCGCCGCGCGATGTACAGCGGCTTGATTCCCATGCGGTCGCGAGCCAGAACCAGCCGGCGATCGCGCTCGCTCCACAACGCCACCGCGAACATCCCACGCAGCCGCGCGAAACACTCCGTGTCCCACTCGAGGAACGCGTTCAGAACCGTTTCAGTATCGCTGTGGGAGCGGAAGCGGCGCCCGCGCTGTTCCAGTTCGCGGCGCAATTCCAGGTGATTGTAGATTTCGCCGTTAAAGACGATGACGGTATCGCCATCGCCAGATAGGATGGGCTGATCGCCGCCCTCAATATCGATAATCTTCAGGCGGGCCGCGCCCAGTGACACGGCTTCCGACTCAAAGACGCCCTGCTGGTTAGGGCCGCGATGGACAATGCTGGCAACCGCATCCTGGATTCGGCCGGGAGGCGCGGCGCGACGTGCATGCGTAAAGCCGGCTATACCGCACAATTCAGCAGTGTCCTCCCATTAGATTGAAGCAGACACCGATGCAGGGACACCTGGCTGGCGCGTTCGCACGTTCCGTGAACTCCGCCATTGGACCTGCGGCAAGAACAGCGAATTGTCGATGCGATCCTGATACCGGATGGCGATGTTCATCAGCGAATCGAGCAGCGAGTCGGAGAGATAATGCGGCTCCAGACCGAGATCGATCAGCTTGGAATGTTTAGCGTTGTAGTAGTGCGCTTCGGATTCGACGCGCGGCGCCGGCAGGTGCTCTACATCGACGCGCATCCCCAGCTTGCGGGCCGCGGCCTGCACCATATCGGCGAGCTGCAACACCGAGAACTGCTCGGTGAACTGATTGAAGACCCGGCATTCTCCTGGATTCGCGGGATTCAAGCAGGCAATCTCGACGCAACGCATGGTATCGCGGATATCCAGGAACCCGCGCGTCTGTCCGCCCTTGCCATACACGGTAAGAGGATGCCCCGCCGCGGCCTGCACGCAAAAACGATTCAGCACCGTTCCAAAGACGTCGTCATAATCGAACCGGTTGATCAGCGCTTCATCCAGCACAACTTCGTCCGTCACCGTTCCGTACACCACGCCCTGATTCAGGTCCGTGGCGCGCAGCCCCCAGATCTTGCAGGCAAACATCATGTTGTGGCTGTCATGGACTTTGGAAAGGTGATAAAAGGAGCCCGGCTGTTTCGGATAGGGCACCACATCGGACCGCCCGTTGTGCTCGATTTTGATGTAGCCCTCTTCGATGTCGATGTTGGGCGTGCCGTATTCGCCCATGGTGCCGAGTTTCACTAAGTGGCACTCGGGCCGCAGCTCGTGAAGCGCGAAGAGCAGATTCAGTGTTCCGACGACATTATTCACCTGCGTGAACACCGCATGTTTGCGATCGATCATCGAATACGGGGCCGAACGCTGCTCGGCAAAATGGACCACCGCATCGGGCTGGAAATTCTCGATGACGCCGGCCAGGAAGTCGTAGTCGTTCACGTCGCCGACAAACAGTTCGATCGATTTGCCGGTAAGCTCGCTCCACACACGCAGCCGGTCCGCCAGCGGCTGAATCGGCGTAAGGCTTTGCGCGCCTAACTCGAAATCCCATTGGCGGCGCACGAAATTGTCCACTACCGACACCGCGTGTCCTTTGCCGGACAAATAAAGCGCCGTGGCCCAGCCACAGTACCCATCACCGCCTAGCACACAGATTCTCATTGAGTCAGATTCACCTGGTCCTTTGCTGAAAGCATTCGCAAATTGGATGTTACTGACGTAACACGTTCAGTTAATAGTAACCGGGGCGAGCATCGAATCTAATTCGCTTACCCAAAGAATCATCGTAGCAGTTACTGAACCAAAACCGTGAGGGATTGATTTTTACCGACCCTCGTAAGCGGCCCCTTGCTGCGCTAGACTGCTGGTTTGTCGTCCGAATATATAAGTCGCTGCCTGGTTGTCTCTCTGATGCTTGTCCCGGTTGGCCTCGCGCAGCCTAGCGAGGAGGGCATTCCCGTCACCGATCCGCTGGTGATCGCCAAATGCGGAAGCTGCCATGCCCGTGACGAGCACGGCGACATGCAGCGCATTTCCTGGGAGCGGACTACGCCCGAAGGCTGGCAGGAAGCGCTGAAGCGCATGATTGTTGTGAACGGCGTTTCGCTCACTCCGCTAGAGGCGCGAGCCATGGTGAAATATCTCAGCACCGATCATGGGCTGGCCCCCGAAGAAGCGAAGCCGGTGATGTACGATGCCGAGCGGCGCATTCAGAGGGAAACCAACATCCCGAACGAGCGGGCGGAACACGCGTGCGCAAGGTGTCATACTTTTGCCCGCGTGCTGGCGTGGCGCCGATCGAGTGACGATTGGAAGCAGCTCGCGCAAGACCATGCCGCGCGCTACAAACTTCCAGAGAATGACGAAGCAATTGCCTTTCTCGCGAAGGCGGCGCCGTTGCATACGCCCGAGTGGCAGGCTTGGCGCGCCCGCACGCACACGCCAGATCTGAGCGGCCGCTGGCTGGTGAATGCATCTCTACCTGGCCACGGAAAATATTACGGTGAGATGCAGGTGCATCCCACGCCGGAGGGCGAGTTTACCACAAGCGTTCGGCTGACGTCGGTGAACGATGGAGCGCGCTTCATTCGCACCGGGCGCAGTGTGGTTTACGCCGGCTATGCCTGGCGCGGCCGTTCCAAAGGTCCTGAGATCGCGCCATCGTCGCCCGACGATCTGTTCAGCGACGCTCGCGAGGTGCTGTGGTTCGCGCCGGATGAATCGACTGCCGAGGGCCGCTGGTTCTGGGGACAATATCAGGAGTTCGGCTTCGATGTGAAATTGCGCCGGGCGTCCGCCGATCCAACGCTGCTTCTGCTTGATCGGTCGTCGCTCAAGACGGGTTCCGAAGCCAATCGCGTTCGGCTGATTGGCGATCGTTTCCCCGACGACGTGACGTCCAGCGATCTCGATTTCGGATCAGGCATCACGGTACGGCGCATCGTTTCCAACACTCCGAGCGAAATCGTAGCGGAAGTGGACGTCGCATCCGATGCGGCTCTCGGCAAACGAGACGTTAGCTTCCGCCGCTCGCTACTTTCGCGCGCCCTCGCAATCTACGATCGCGTGGACTACATCAAGGTGGCGCCGGATTCGGCGATGGCGGCGTTCGGCGACCAAGCTCATGCGCGCGGGTATCAGCAGTTCGAAGCCATCGGGTATCAACGCGGCCCGGATGGCAAATTGCACACCGCCGACGATGTGGAGCTCGGCCCCATGGATCCTAGTGATCTCGCCTGGTCGATCGAAGTGTTTTATGCCGCGCCCGGAAGCAGCACGGATTTCGTGGGTAAAATCAGCGCATTGGGTTTCTTTACGCCCGCCGACAAAAGCCCCGGAGCGAACTTCGATGTCTGGGCGGTCGCAACCGCGAAGAACGAGATGGACAAAAATGGAAAGCCACTGGTGGGCAAGTCGTATATGGTGGTGACCGTTCCCGCGTACACATTGAACGGGCGGCGCTATGTGCGAGACCTCGACCGCTGGGTTGACGATGGGCCAGCGCAATGAGGCCGATCCTGTTCCTGCTGCTGGTGGCTGCTTCGGCCGTGGCGCACCACGGATACGCGGCCTTCGATACCTCGGCTGAAGTAACGTTGAAAGGAACGGTGACGGATTTTCACTTCGTCAATCCCCACTGCGTGATCGAATTCGACGTGATGGACGACAAAGGTCAACCGCAAAACTGGAAAGCCGAGTTGACCAGCGCGAATCATTTGGCACCGAAGGGCTGGAGCGAGTCGACCGTACAGGCCGGCGACCAACTCGCCATTACCGGATATCGCGCGAAGAACGGTGCGCCATCGATCTGGGTGACAAAGATCCATCTGGCCGATGGCCGGGAGCTGAAAATCGATAGCTCAAACTGACAGCGCTCAAAGAATAATAGGAGATGAAAATGAAAACATTAACGCTCGCCCTCGTTTTGGCGTCCGCGCTATCGGCCGCCTCGGATGACCCGATCGCCGCCACCGACAAGGCTTTCGTTCAAGCTTACGAAAAAGGCGACATGGCCGCGGTGAAGAAGTACCTCGATCCCGACTTTACCTGGATCGACACGGATGGCGTCTTCTACTCCAAAGACGACGCCCTCGCGCTCGGACTAAAGCCCCTCGTTCCCAGCGGCGCCGACGTGAAGCTTGTGGAACATAAATATGGCAAAGTGGTTTGGATCCAGGAGAACCAAGGCAACAAGTACGCAGCGCACTTCTGGGTGGAGCGGCCAACCGGCTGGAAGCTGCTTCACAACTCCGAGATCGCCACACGTCCGGCATCGGAGAATCCCGACGGCCGGTCGCCCTACGCCATTCCGTGCGTGAATCCTTGCCAGGTGATGCCGTACGTGCCGGTCACGGCCAACGAAAAGGCGGCGATCGCGGCCTGGAAGGAACAGGAGGACGGCACACCGGCGCATTGGAACCTGCACGTCGCCGACGACCAGGTGGTGATCGGCTCCTATGGCGTGTCCACCAAGCAGGACCGCTGGAGCATGATCAGCAAGCGCAATCCCAACGCGCCTAAGATTGGCGTCTCCCCGGTGTTGTTCGCGCGCATGTGGGACCTTGGGACCGCCGTCGTCGCCATCATGTGCCAGCCCAACTATGGCGGCAAAGCGTATTGGTCCAGCCGCATATTTGCGCCCAACAAAGACGGCTTATGGATGATGATGGAGAGCTACCACACCACGATTCAGGCGGCGGGCGTGATGAACGAAGTGCAGGGCAAATAGAACTCGAAGCACTTCTACTTCGCGGCTCTCTTATTTCGCGTCGCCCGGTGCTTCCAGTTGGGCAATCGCCTTCCTGATCTGCTCGGCGTCTTGCGCCTTCGGCACAAGCTCCAGATATTTTCTGAAATGTTGCACCCCGCCGGCCCGGTCGCCCTTGGCAATGAGCACGCTTCCCAGCAACACTTCGGCTCGCGGGATCTCATGCGCGCTATCGAGTTCGGTGGCGCGGCGAGCGCTGTACTCGGCCACATCGAGGTGCTTTAGATTGTAATTCGCCACGGCATTGTAGAAATACAACTCGGGAAATTCCAGTGGATTCATGGCCACGGCTTTGCCGGCGATCGCGGCCGCATCCTCTGGACGTTTTTCCTGGAGATCGAGCATGGCCAGCTGAACATACGGCCGGATGTACTTCGGATCGGCGGCCACCGCCTTTTCCCACGCCGCACGGGCCTCCGTTGGTTGCGATTTCTTCTGTAAGACTTCGCCCAAATCGCTCCATGCCTGCGCGTACTCCGGATCGATTTCCACCGCCTTCTCGAAATTCTTTTGCGCGGCAAGTCTCAACGCTCGACCAGAACCCCCAACTGCAGAT
>JBKQHJ010000054.1:0-24342 GCA_052148835.1 Bryobacteraceae bacterium | reverse complement strand
ATGGCGCTGCGGTGGCACAAATCCTGGGGGTGAAAATCTCCGGTCTGCTCGCCTGGATCCTGTGGCGCTGCATTTATCTGATGAAGATGCCGGGATTGAATCGTAAGACTCGCATTGCATCCGATTGGACGCTGCACCTGCTGTTTCCGCCCGATCTCGCGCAGACCAAATTAGAGCCTGAATCGGGGATTCAGAACCAGCACTTCGAGGCCGGCGACGTGGTGTTCCAACAAGGCGATTTAGGCGACAGCGTCTACGTAATCGAGGCAGGCGAGTGCGATGTATTACAGCAGAGCGATGGCTCGCAAAAGCTACTTGCGACGCTAAAGGCCGGCGATTATTTTGGCGAAATGGCGCTGCTTTCCGACCAAAGCCGTAACGCGACGATTCGAGCTCGCACCGCAATGAACGTACTGATTATTCCCAAAGAGGACTTCAACAAATTGCGGCACAGCGTCCCCGCGTTCGGCGAGGTCTTCCGCGCATTAGCGGAGAGGCGGGGGGAGTCGCAGGCCCAGTCTGTCAATACGTCGGATTCTGCGGAAACTTGAGATACGGCAGCCGAACGCCTTCGTCGATAATCTGATCGGCGTGGATATCGGCCGGCGCTTCAAATCCGGTGGCGCCAGCCGAAGTCACGAAATCGTCCTGATCCACGCCGTCGCCGCTCACGCCCAAGCCGCCCACCAGCACGCCATTCTTATACAGCGGCAAAGCTCCGGGGAAGAATACGATGCCGTTCTGATTCGGATTCGCCGCTTGCGAACCTTGGGTGCACGGGTGTAGCGTGTCGAATTGGTAAAGCGGGAAGAACGGACCTGGCGTGGAACCGTCCACTCCCGGCGGATACAGCGGCTGCGCGCCAAACCCGATGGTACGGTTGGTCACGGCGGTGCCCATCGGAACGCCCGGCAAATCGCCCGCCGTGCGATCCGGTCCGCTGAAGAAAATCACATTGCGCGACTTCGCCACCGCGACGTCGATGCTGAAAACGGTTGCGTCGGGCATGCGGTGCAGCGCGATGATGGTTCCATCCAGATCCGCTACGGCGATCACCATGCGGGCGCGGGAGCCGATCGGCAATCGAATGACGGCGCGTGTAAGATTGGCTTCCGCCACCGCCGCGTTCACGATCCCCTGCACTTCGTCTGCAGTCAATCCACCTAAGGGTCCTGCGCGTGGAGCCACCAGATCGCCGTCGGGATCCGGCCCCGGACTGTCGAACGGGCCAAGAAAGTACTTCCCATCCGCCGATCCGGCCGCGTATCCAGCGGGCCTTGTGGTTTGATTGACGAACGGCAGCGCGATGCCACCGATGATGACGACTCCCGGGGGCGCGGGCGCAGGCCCGAATCCCGCACCCACTGCTCCAGAAAAAGCCGCGAATTCGGCGACGTCCCCAGACACACCCGCGACTCCCACGCCGCCCACCATCACGCCTTGCTTGAACAACGGCACTCCGCCTGGGTTCACGGCGCTCGGATCGCTGTCGTTCAGATTCGCTTTGCCGGTGAGAATGCCAAGTCCGGGTTGCGAGCCGTCGATCGATCGCGCCGGAGGATATTCCTGCCCTGGAATGTAATCGGCATGGAATGAACAGCCGCGGTTGGTGTTCTCGATACCGTAAAGCGGAGCGTTGCTGGTGTACGCGATTCCAGGCGGAAAATGGATACCGCTGATGAACCGCACGGTTCGCGAAGACAGCGGCGCTTGATCGTTACTGAAAAAGCTCGCGGTGCGTGCCAGCGCCACAGCCACTTCTCGGGTGCCGGCTGGCACACCGAAATTAGCAGCCGAGGTGGCGGGCGCGCCGGGCTTGGAATAAATCGCCAGAATGTCGCCTTGCCGATTGGTGACGGCGATCACCATCGCATCCGAATTCACGGAGGATGCCGCGGCTTCCACCACGGCTGCGACGTCGGCCGACAGGAGCATCACCGGATCGGGACCTGGACGTGGATGGCGATGGACGGGCGGGCGAGTCGGCTGCCCGAGACCGATGGATGCCGCGAGAGCGATTGCGAATATGATCCGCGCGAGCCACATATTGGCTTACTCGATGAGCGCGTTCAGGCTCTTCATCGCCGCCGCAAACTTGAAGCCGTTGTACGCGGACGGATCGTCCAGTTGGCGAAACAGCCCGTTGATGGCCGCGCGAATCTGCGAATCGTTGGCCAGCTTCCCGTTCTTGGTATAAGCGATGAATAAGGAATCCAGCGCCATGGTGGCTTGTTCGGCGGCGCGTTCGCCTTGCTCGGCGATCCCGTCGGAGTCGCCTGAGATGCTCCTTAACAATCGCAACGTCTGTGGCTGATCGAACTTCATGGCGTTGAGACGCGTCGCAAGACGCCCGGCGGCTTCCGATGTGCTGGCCGCTTCGGAGGCAATTTGAGCGCGATTCGAATTCAGCGCGGTGACGCCCGCATAGATCTGGTCGATTTGCGATTGCAACTCCCGCGCCGCGCCGGGATCGGCGTCCTGGATCACGTGGTTCAACACCACATAACGCGAAAGATTGAACGGCGGATTACCTGGACGGCGGCCGGCGTAACCTCGCTCCTGGCGCCAACTGTCTTTTGCGGCAGTCAAATTGTGATGACAAGCAAAGCAGTCCAGTTCCGCGTACTCCGGCCAGATGCCGTTTTGCGATTCGCGCGCCACGCGCTTCAGTTGTTCGCGCAGTTGCACGGCTTGGCCCACGCCCATCGCGCGAACGGCGAACCAGGGGTCGGTGTCTACTTCTTTCCAATGCGGGGGCATTACGGACATGAACGAATCCAGCTCGAAGTACAAGTCGGGATGCCCTGCGGCGATCAGTTCATGATCGACGGATTTTTCCGGCGTGCCGAGGTGGCAGGTGAGGCATTTTTCGCTGCGCTTTACCAGGTCGCGCGTGTCGTAAAGCCCCAGCTCGAGCGATTTTTCGTACTTCCATCCGCGCGTTGTGTGCGGACCTAGCCACGCCGACGCAGGCCCATGGCAGTTCTCGCAGCCTACCCCGTCGGTCAGATCGAACGTGCGCGCTCGCTGGTCGGCCGGGACATCCAGCGCATGGCAAGCCAGACAGCGCGGCGCCGTGTCGGGACTCGGCAACCCCATGATCTTGGCGATGCGCGTTCCCACCGGATTCGTAAGGTTCACGAACGCGTGCGCATGCTTATCGCGCACCACCCACGTGCTGTATTCGTTCTGCAGCACGGTGGTCTGATCCCGCGCCTGAACCCCTCCGTGGCAACTGGGCGAGCTGCACGAACCGGGTCCAGTGTATTTCGACTGCTCGTTGCTCTCCGCCGCGCGAACGTTCGCACAGATAAGGAGCGCGCCCAAGACGGTTCCAAAACGCAGACCGTTTCTCATGTTCTCCGGTGCTTTCGACTAGGTTACCAGGAAGCGCGGCGAACATGTGTGAAATGAGTCCTACTGTTGCGGATCGCGATCTTCAACCGTCGCCCGGATGAGCTCGATCAACTCAGCGACCACCGCATCAGGCAGTTCGTCATGCGTCAGGCTCTCGCACAATGCGATCAGGTCGATCGCGCGAGCCAGTCGACACCAGCCGGGAGGCAGCTTCCCTCCGGCGCTCATGAATCCTTCCGAGAAGTGTGGCTCGGCAACCGGGCGCGCGGCGCGTTCATAGCGCAAAAAGTGCCCGATATCAATTAGAGGAGTTCCGGAAATCGCGAACTCCCAGTCGAGGATAGAGGCTACCGTCCACTTCCCCGCCACCCGTTGCAGCATGAGATTTCGCTTGCCGAAATCGCCGTGGACCAGGCATCGCTCATCGTCCAGACTGGCCATGTCCTGCGCACACGACCAAACCAAAGCCTGGGTTCGATCCCGCAAGTCCGCTTCCATGCGCCCCTGAAGATTACTGGACGCCAGGCACAAATCGACAAATCGCGGGCCTTGCATGAGTCCGCTGGACACGTGCGGTCCCGGGCCGATCCACCCGGACTGCGGGAAAATTGTGCGACCGATCAATGCCAGCGTCTGGCCTACCGCGAACGCAGCTTCGCAAATTGACGCGGCATCTCCACTGCGCTTCAGTTCCTGGAAGCTAATCCCTTGGACAAAACGAAAAAGGACAAAGGGCGGAATATCGTTCAATCCCTCAGGTTCAGCGTGGATCACCTCTGACACTGGTACGGAGTGGCCAATCAGACGGAGCAGATCCACTTCCTTCCGGCAGAGCGATGCATCCTGCTCATAAATGCGGAGCACCACCAATTCAGATGGGGAGCCGGATATTGACTCGATCTGGAGCCTGAAATTCGCGTTGCGCAGACCATCGGAGAGGCGCTGCACGTCCACCACTACGCGGCTCGGAAATGCAGTGCCAACGATCCGCTCCAAGTAGCCCGGCGGAAGCGTGCGTCGGGGCTCGAGCCGTACCCACCGCGCCTCAACCGGAACGCCCGGAATCATCCGCCTATTATCTGGAATCTTCGTCGGCGCGTCCTAATTTTCGCCTTTTAGTTTAATCTCCGCGGTATCGCCTTTCAACTCAACCGTTGTTCCGAAAGGCCGTGACGCGTCAGCCAGCCGCTGCAGGATATAGTGCGCCTGCTCCCCGGTAGCCGGCGTTGGCAAGCCGCGCGTCTGGAGGTAAAGATTATTCGTATGCTCGTCCTGCGTATCGGCCTGGCCTTGTCCGATCTTATTCATCGCGATGGGCTTGAATTGAATCGATTGCAGTTTTTTTCCCTGGAACTCGACATAGGCAACTACGCTTTCCCAGACAATCGGCTCATCCAGCAACACGTCGATCGGAGGCGCCTGAAAAATGAAATTGCCCAGATCGAAAAAGATGGGCCGGCCATGATAAATCTCGACACCGTGCAGCAAAGGCGCGCCGTGCATCACGATAATATCGGCGCCTGCGTCTACCTCCGCATGCGTCCATTTCTTGAGCCAATCCGGCGGCGCCAGCCGCTCCGGCAATTCCTCCAGCATGATCGTCTGGAAGCGCTTGTCGAATACATGATTGTGTTCGTACACCACCACCAGCTCGGCCCGCTTCCTGGCTTCCCGAATGCTTTGAAGAATACGCTGCGTATCCTCGGAGTTCGGCTTTCCCCCTTCCACGCGAAGCTCGTTCACACCCGGCCGAGTCGCGGTGGCCGACCCTCCCGGCTCAATCAGCCCCGATGCCATCGCCACCAGTGCAACGGTGCCCTTCGGCGTGTGCAGGTAACCCGGCGCGGCGGCTTCCTCCAGCGTGTTCCCAGTCCCGGCATGCGTCAGGTTCAAGCGGCCGGCTTCCTCCAGCGTGTTCTGAATGCCGGGAACTTTCAGATCCCACGCATGGTTGTTGGATAGCGATACCAGGTTGAAACCGAACGAGTGCAACGCATCCAGCGCTTCCGGCGGCGAGAGAAACCGTCCGCTCATATGCGACTGGCCCTTTTTTTCATCGACGATGGTCGCTTCAAAATTCGTGAAGATCACGTCGCCCTTCAAAAATGAAGTGATCACCGGAACAGCCGCTGGCGCGTGAGCGCGGATGTCGGACCGAATCATCGATTGTCCAGTCAGAGTGACGCTGAACCCAGACGTTTGCGCCCGCGCGGGCTCACAGACCGTGAATACAATTGCCGCCCAGGCTCCTGCCACCACAAACCGGCCGCATCTTAGAATTGCCATCAACGTTCTCCTCTCACCGTGTGCTTGTAAACGCAAGCAGTACGTTCCCCGGCATGCTGTTTCGAACTCCCACGTACCCCGACGGCACGAACAGCATTCCGCCCGCCACCACCGGTCCAGCCGCGCCAATCGCTCCGCCTTTCGCCGCCACGCCGTTTACCGTTTGAAACTCACGTACCGTGTCGAATTGCCAGACCACGCTTCCGTCCGAGGCCGACAACGCGCTCAACACACCATCAAAGCCGCCCGAGAAGATAATGCCCGGAATCCCGGTCACGGGTCCTTCATGTCCCGGATACTGCGCGCGCCCTTCCGCCGGAGCGAACGGCGTCAACCATTTCCGCTCTCCATTGCGAATCTCGATCGCTCCCACGCCACCCGTGCCTAACCCGAAATACGCCGTCTGATCGTCGGCCGCTGCTCCCCAAACAATTTTCCCGCCGAACTCTTTCGTGTTGTTCACCAGCGCCGTGCGCCACACCACCGCTCCGCGATGGTCGGGATCGTATGCCCACACGTTTCCGCTCTTCTGTCCTGCGATCAGCAGAGTTTGCCCGCCCGGAAGCTCGCGCAGAATCGGCGGCGAGCCGAAATCCTGATCCGGCCCAAAATCCTTGGGACAATTCTCGAGCGGCGTTGGTCTCATGCAGCCCACCACCCACGCGTCGTTTTCCGTACCCTGCACCGACCACAAAATCTTGCCCGAATCGAGATCCAGCGCCATCACAGCATCCGTGTTCTTCGGCGCGGGGTTGGTGTACGCGTCGCCCGTGCCGACGTAGAGAGCATGGCGCTTGGGATCGATCGTCGGCGCGCTCCAAATACCACCGCCCGCCGGCGCCCAGCGGCTGGTACCGTTTGCATTCTTGCCCACGATCTTCGGTACTTCCGCAATCGTGTAGGTCTTCCAGATTTGCCGGCCAGTGGCTGCATCGAGCGCCACCACGCTGCCTCGAAAACTGCAGCACGGATATTTGGGATCGGAGCTGGTTCCCTCTTCCGACGATGCGACCGGCACATAAACGCGATCTTCAAACACCTGCGGAGCGCCGGTGATGCGCGCGGCGGGATGCTCATCGGCGCGTACTTTCCAGATCAGCGTTCCCTTCTGCGCGTCCAGCGCGTAGACGTTGGCTTTCAGATCGCCGAAGTACGCCATCGCCGACGGTTTCGCTGGCCTCACGGAGACTGCGGCGCGGACGCCCTCCTCCGCTTGAAACTTCCAATACACGCACCCGGAGTCGGCGTTCAGTGAATAGACCGCGCCCGTATCGTCGCTGAAGAAGACTCGTCCGGCCGCGACCGAAGGCTCGCCAAACACCTGTTTGGCGCCCGCCAGTCCAAAAGCCCATTTCAATTTCAGATTGGGAACCTGGCTCGCCGTCAATTGGGCAGCCTTCGCAGTTTGGAAACGCGAATTGGAAATATTCGCGCCCCAACCATTCCACGCCGCACCGGACTCGATGCCCGTCAACGCAGGATTGCTCGTGCACTCTTGCCCCGCCAAGGGAGCCAGACTCGCCAGGAACGCCAAACCGCCTACCGCAAAAAGTCGAGTTCGCATTTCAGGTTCAGTCTATCTCGAAACTAGCGCGGCTTTTTAGGACATCACCCATCCGTTTGATAATGCCACTATGGGCCCCGGTTTGAATCTCTGGAAGCGACGGCTCGGCCGTGTGCCCGATTGGGTGTGGGAGCGAACCGAGCTAGAAACCCTTGTTCTAGCCAACAACGACCTGTCGGAAATTTCCGATCAAATCGGCCGCCTGAAAAATCTTCGCATGCTCGACCTGGGGCATAATCGCCTGACTTGCGTTCCAGATGCCTTGGGAGATCTCGATGGTCTGACCGATTTTCTTTATCTCCACGACAATCAATTGACGTCGCTGCCAACGTCTCTCGCCAAGCTGACTAGACTACGCTACTTGAACATCAGTGAAAACACACTCGAAGAGTTCCCTGAACCCGTTTCCTCGATGGCGAGCCTGATCGAACTGCGAGCCTCCGATAATCGGCTGACTTCGCTTCCGGATTCGATAGCCCATTTGCTACGCTTGCGAGAGCTGCACCTGAGAAATAATAGGCTGACCTCGCTGCCGTGTTCGATCGGGGCGATGCAAGAGCTGCGCCAGATCGATCTTCGTGGCAACCCACTGAAGCACCTGCCGCAAGACATTGCCGCGTTGCCACGACTCGAAAAACTCGATTTGCGCTGGGTCGAAATTCCGCCGTATGAGTGGTTCGCAGCCCTTGAGGCGCGCGGCTGCGTGGTTTATCGTTGATGAAAGCCATTACTCGCAGAACGATGCTGCACGGCGCGCTCGCTTCCTCTCTCTTCGCGCAAGGCATGGCGACGCGCAACATTCGCCCACAACAGCGGGCCAAACGCTCCGGTCTTCCGTTCGACGCTAAGTTCACCGATGTCGCCCGCGAAGCCGGTCTCACCGCTCCTTGCATTTACGGTCCCATCGACGCAAAACACCACATTCTGGAAGCCGTCGGCTGCGGCATCGCTTTCTTCGATTACGATCACGATGGCTGGCTCGACATTCTCGTTCTAGGCGGCACGCGTTTTGGCGCAACCCCCATCGGCGCCGGGAACCGGCTCTACAAGAACAATCGCGATGGAACGTTTCTAGACGTGACTGCGAAATCCGGCCTCGCGCGTCCCGGTTGGGTCTCGGGCGTCGCCATCGGCGATTACAATAACGACGGCCTGGACGATCTGTTCCTCACTTACTACGATCGAAACGTGCTCTTCCGCAACAACGGCGACGGATCGTTCACCGACGTCACGCATGAAGCGGGCCTGACCTTGCCCGCGCCGCAATGGAGCACCGGTTGCACCTTCGTCGATTACGATCGCGACGGTCACCTCGATCTGTTTTTCACCACCTACGTCGACCTCGACACTGGCGCTAGAATGCCCACCGGCTGCGATTGGAAGGGAATTTCCGTGCATTGTGGCCCGCGTGAACTCCCCAAGGGGCGATGCTATTTGTTTCACAACGACGGCCGCGGACATTTCATCGACGTGAGCAGGGACGCGGGCGTGGACCAAGTCCGAGCCTACGGACTCACGGCCGTCGCCGCCGATTTTGACAATGACGGATGGCCCGATATTTACGTCGCCTGCGATTCCACTCCCAGCGCTTACTTCCGCAACCGGCACAACGGCACTTTTGTCGAAGAAGGCCTGGAGCGTGGCGTCGCGCTGAGCGAGGATGGCGCCGAGCAAGCCGGCATGGGGATCGGCGTCGGAGATTACAAGCTGGATGGGACGCTCGGTATTCTGAAAACCCACTTCGCTGACGACACGAGCGTGCTGTACGAAAATAATGGAAAGGGCGAATTCACCGACGTGACGCTGAAGTCCGGCCTGGGCGTGGAGACTCGTTACGTTTGCTGGGGCGCGGGAATCGTGGATCTCGACAACGACGGCTGGCCCGATCTGTTTATCGCGGCCGGCCAGGTTTATCCGGAACTCGAAAAGAAAGCCCCGCTTTTTCCGTACAAAAATCCGCGAATTATCTTTCGCAATTTGGGCGGAGGCCGATTCGAGGAGTTGTTCGACGAAGCCGGACCCGCCATCGCCGCCCCCCACTCTAGCCGCGGCTGTGCATTCGGCGACTTCGACAACGATGGCGACCTCGACATTGTCATCATGAACATGAACGAGCCGCCGTCGCTGCTGCGCAATGATATTCTGGGGCGAAATCACTGGTTGAAAGTTCAGCTGGAGGCCGTCACATCCAATCGAAGTGCCATCGGCGCACGCATCACGGCGCGTTATGGTGGACACTTCCAGGTCCAGGAGTTGATGAGCCAGTCGAGTTTTCTTTCCGTGAATGACAAACGCCTGCATTTTGGCCTGGGCGCGGAAACATCCGCGGCCTTGGATGTCCGTTGGCCCAATGGCACGAAACAGTCATTCTCGAATGTCCCGGCCAATCACTTGATCGTGATCCGGGAAGGTGCCGGCATTGTAGCGACGCGGAAGCCGCCATTCACATCATGAATGTTCGCCGCCGCAACTTTCTCAAGAGCGCTCTGGCTCTGCCGTTGCTGCGGCGCCGGCTTCACGCACAAGCGCTCAATGCACAAGCTGCCGATCAATTCGTCACCGAAAAGTATCAGGAGCAACTGGCGCTTTTGTTTGCGAGATGGCGCGGGAATTTGCTCGGCGGCATCGAAGCTTCGCTTGCGCCTGATTTCCGTGGCACATCCCCGCTACCAAAGGACTCACGCGTTCTGCGTCCCGGCCCCGCGCTCGAAGTTCGCCGTATGGCTTTCTCCTCTGAGCCAATGCTCGACCGCACCGCGTGGCTCGGCGAGATGCGTTCTTATCTAGGCCCACTCACCACCATCCATACCGCCGAATTCCAGGTCACCCGAATCGCCTCGCAACCCAGCGGCGCATTGAATACTCGAGTGCGCTATGAACTCGTCGGCTCGGGAGAGGGCTTTCATCGCGAGCAGCGTGTCGGCTCTTGGGATCTCGAATGGGCAGCCGCGCCGCCGAATCAGTATCGTCTGCAACGCTGGCAATCTACCGAAGAAACGCGCGCCAGGTCCGCCAAGCCGTGGTTTGAAGACATTGCTCCGAATGCGTTCGCCCACGCCTCTTCCTACCACGATCAAATGCTGCGCGGCGTCGACGATTGGCGCACGGTTCTCGACGGCGCCTGCGGCATCGATATCTACGGGCACAACGGCGTCTCGGTCGGCGACATCGATGGCGACGGCTTCGACGATCTCTACGTCTGCCAACCGGCGGGCCTCCCCAACCGGCTTTATCGCAATCGCGGCGACGGAACGTTCGAGGACATTACCGAGTCGTCCGGCGTCGGGCTCCTCGAAAACACGGCCTGCGCGCTCTTTGCCGACTTTGATAATGACGGCCGCCAGGATTTGATTGTGGTGCGCGCCGCCGGTCCGCTCTTATTCTTGAATCAAGGCGCTGGAAGATTTCGGCTCAAACCCAACGCGTTTCAATTCGCCAGCCCGCCGCAGGGAACCTTTACCGGCGCGGCGGCCGCCGACTACGATCGCGATGGCTGGCTCGATATTTATTTCTGCCTTTATTCCTATTATCAGGGCGCCGATCAGTATAAATACCCCACGCCTTATTACGCCGCGGAAAATGGCCCTCCGAATTTCATGCTGCGCAACAATCGAGACGGAACCTTTCGCGATGTCACCGCGCAATCGGGTCTCAACCAGAACAACACCCGCTACAGCTTTTGTTGCGGCTGGGGCGACTACAATCGCGACGGCTGGCCCGATCTGTACGTCGTCAACGATTTTGGACGCAAGAATCTTTACCGCAACAATGGCGACGGCACATTCACCGATGTCGCCAAAGACGCGGGCGTCGAAGATGTCGGCGCGGGCATGAGCGTGTGTTGGTTCGACGGCAACAACGACGGTTTCGAGGACCTCTATGTCGCCAACATGTGGACCGCCGCCGGCGAGCGCATCTCAACGCAGAACATTTTCCAACCTGATGCGCCCGCCGAAACGCGCGCCTTGTATCGCAAACACGCCATGGGCAATTCGTTGTTACGAAATCGAGGCGACGGAACATTTGAGGACTCGACAGTATCAAGCGGTACGGGCATGGGCCGCTGGTCCTGGTCGAGCGATGCGTGGGATTTCGATCATGACGGCTTCGCCGATCTGTACATCACCAACGGAATGGTTTCCGGCCCGATCCGAGAGGACCTCAATAGCTTTTTCTGGCGGCAGGTGGTCGCCAATTCGCCCGATTCGGCGAAGCCCTCCGAGGATTACGAAAAAGGCTGGAACGAAGTCAACGAACTCATCCGCGCCGACTACACTTGGAGCGGCTACGAGCGCAACGTCTTCTACGCGAATAATCGCGATGGAACATTTTTTGATGTTTCTGGCGCGGTGGATCTCGATTTTCTCGAAGACGGCCGCGCTTTCGCTCTGGCAGATTTCGATCACGACGGCCGCCAGGAAGTGTTTCTCAAGAACCGGACCGCCCCACAGTTACGCCTGCTAAAGAATGTGACCGCCGAGCTGCCGCCGTCCATCGCGCTTCGGCTGCGCGGCGTCAAGAGCAATCCCGACGCTATCGGCTCAGCCATCACCATTAATGGGCAGACTAAAATGCTGCAAGCCGGATCGGGATTTCTTTCGCAGCATGGCAAAGACGTGTTCTTCGGCCTCGGCGAAATCAAGGGTCCGGTGAAGGCAACTATCCGCTGGCCAAGTGGATTGGTGCAACAACTTCACGGTCTCCCGGTCAATCATCGCGTGTTGGTAGAAGAAGGCGCCGAGCCGTCACGCATCGAACCGTTCAAGAAATCACCAATAATCGCGGCGTCGAAAATTCAGGCCCGCGCTCTTCCCTCAACCATCGAAACCTGGCTGCTCTCGCCGGTACCCGCGCCCAATTTCTCACCAAGTGGTAAGCCCGCTCTGGTTCAATCAACCGACGACAAAACCGGTGTCTACAACGTTCTGTATCGTTATCTCTTCGACCGCCACCGAGACCTCACTCAGCCAACTTCGTTCTTGATCGACTCCCATGGCGACATCGTCAAGATCTATCAGGGCTCCATCGACGCAAAACAAGTGGAAGAGGATTTCAAGCGCATCCCCGCAACCACCGAGCAGCGCCTCGCCCTGGCTCTCCCGTTTCCTGGCAACGCGGCTACTTACGAATTCGGCCGCAACTATCTCTCGCTCGGTTCGGCGTTATTTCAACGCGGCTATTACGATCAGTCAGCGGCTTCATTCCAGCGCGCTCTCCGCGACGACCCATCGAGCGCCGAAGCGCAATATGGACTCGGCAGCGTGTACTTAAAGCAGGATAAGAACGCCGAAGCGCGAACAAGTTTTGAAAAAGCCCTGAAACTCACCGCCAGTTATCCCGACACGGCGCCGAACGCCTGGAATAATCTCGGACTTCTCGCTACGCGCGAAGGACGCACTGACGAAGCCATCGGATATTTCGAGCAATCGCTCCGCGCCAGCCCGGATTATTGGATCGCTCTCGAAAATCTGGGAAATGCGTATCGCCAGCAACATCGATGGGACGACGCGCGCGCTATGTTGCAGCGAGCAGTCGCCGCGCGGCCCCAGGCGGCCGACGCAAATTACAGCCTGGCCATGGTCTATGCGCAGACCGATGACACCGATCGCGCCTATCAATATCTGCAGAATGCTCTCAAAGTTCGCCCGGATTATCCGGAAGCATTAAATAACCTCGGCGTGCTTTATCTGCGCACTCGCCGCCGGGACGATGCGGTGGCTCAGTTCCAACACTGCATCCGTGTCGCGCCTGGGTTCGATCAGTCCTATTTAAATCTGGCGCGCGTTTATAGCTTGGAGGGCGATCGCGATAAAGCGCGCGCCGTGCTGCTCGATCTGCTCAAGCAGCATCCCGGACATCCGCAAGCTCAACAAGCTCTCGATGATCTACATTGAAGTGATCTGCATTGAACTCTATGCCTCGCCCCATCATCATCGATACCGATCCTTCGCCCGACGACGCCGTCGCCTTCCTCACCGCGCTGGCCTCGCCCGATGAGTTGGAAGTGCTCGCCATAACAACCGTGGCCGGAAATGTTCCGGTACATCTCACCTCCAAGAACGCACGCAAAGCTTTAGAACTCTCCCGCACAGTCGACACGCCGGTTTATGCTGGCGCCTCCGCGCCATTGCTCAGGCCGCTGGTCACAGCGGAACATGTGCATGGCAAAACCGGCCTCGATGGATACGATCTCCCGGAGCCAACCACTCCTCTCGCTCCCGGTTTTGCGCCCGACGCCATCGTCGATCTCGTGATGCGCAGGCCGGCGGGCGAAGTCACACTATGTTGTATCGCGCCTCTCACCAATATCGCGCTTGCGATGATCCGGGAGCCGCGGCTCGCCGGTCATTTGCGGGAAATCGTGATCATGGGCGGCGCATTTTCGGAAGGCGGCAACATCACGCCCGCCGCCGAGTTCAACGTCTACGTCGATCCAGAAGCCGCCGCGCGCGTTCTTGCCTCGAGAGCGCCCATCACGATGATCCCTTTGGATTGCACCCACCAGGCGCTCACCACCAAGTCTCGTCTTGAAAAACTCCGCTCCGTTGGAACGCCCGTTGCAGAGGCTTTTTACCATCTTCTTAAATTCAATAAGCTGTTTGACGAGCGAAAGTACGGCTGGGAAGGCGGCCCTTTGCACGACGCCACAACGATCGCGTATTTGCTCGCGCCCGAAATCTTCCGCGGGCGCAAAGTCCATATCGAAGTGGAATGTTCGAGCGCCCTGACGCTGGGAATGACCGTGGTCGATTGGTGGGGCGTCACCGGAAAGACACCGAATGTACTGCTTCTGAGGGAAATCGATGCCGGCGCCTATTTTGACCTGGTGATCAGCCGCCTGGCGCGCTTATAATCCCAGTATGAAGGCTGTTCTCGCCGTATACGCGGCTCTTCCGCTGCTCGGCCAACAGCAAAGCTCGCAATCGCCGCCTCCATATTTCGACGAGCCCAAGTTCATCGTGTCAGGCGTTGCGGATCCTTCCCAGCGCGGTGGCCACGGCTCCGATCCGGTTTTGCGCTCCGCCGAAAGTCTGGCCAAGGCAACCGCTGCGCTTGGCACCGGGAATGCTGCCGATACCAGTCCGCTGGAGGCCGTCAGGCAATACCAGCGTGCCGCCGAACTCGATCCCAGCGAGCCCAATCTCTTCAATTGGGGCGCCGAGTTGCTGACGCATCGCGCAACCGACCAGGCCGTCGAAGTTTTTTTGAACGGCCATCGCTTGTTCCCGCGTTCCACCCGCACATTGCTCGGCCTCGCGGTAGCTTTGTATTCGCGGGGTTCCTACGATCAGGCCGCTCGATCGTTCTTCGAAGCGGCCGACCTCGATCCTGGCGATCCGGCGCCCTATATGTTCCTCGGGAAAATATCGAGCGGCGCGATTACTGGATCCGACGGCTATGCCAAGCGCTTGGAGCGGTTCGCGCGCCTCGATCCCGATAACGCCTGGGCCAATTATTATTACGCCGCGACTCTCAAGCGAACATCGCCCAAAGCTCGGGCGCTGCTGGAAAAAGCCGTTCGTCTCAATCCCAAACTCGGCGAAGCCTTTCTGCTGCTCGGAAACGGTTACGCCGACGAAGGAAATTTCTCCAAGGCCATTTTAGACTATCAGAGCGCGATCGCGGCCAGCCCTCAAATCGAAGAGACGCACTACCGTCTGGCAATGGCATACCGAAAAACGGGAGAAATCGACAAGTCGCAAAAAGAGCTCGATCTTTACCAGGAAATGTCCCGCCAATCGCAACAGAAGTTCGAACGAGAGCGCTCAGAAATCCAAGAATTCGTGTTTGAGATGAAGCATTAATGAGCGGCAGCGCTCGCCAGAGACTCCGACATCAGCTTCACAAACATTTCGTAGAATTTTTCTTTATCTAATTCCACTTGAATCGTCACCGCTTTCCCGGCGGTTTTTGGTTTGTCGCGATCGGTCCAACTGATGGTGTTGCCGTAACCCGCTCCGTGGCCGATGTCGACGCTCAGGTAGCGAGTCTCCTGCTTGGTGATTACCGACGGATCCAGCCACGCCGCCGCGGCCAACTCGTCCCACATGTAATCGTTGCCGTCCCCCGGCTGATAGAAGCGCGCGATGTAGTGCGCCAAAGGCGTGCCGCTGGCCTCGATACGTTTTACCATGGCCGGCGAAAATCGCGTCTGAATCGAGATGTCGGCGGGCGTGCACGCGATTTTGCGCCAGGGCGCCCGCAGCACGATATACGCGGCCTCGGGATCGAACCAGAAATTGAATTCGTGGCGCGGATTGTTTGCAAATTCGGGATCGTCGGTCCGCGGATTGAGACTGCCTCCCATGAAGACGAGCTCTCGCGCCAATTCGGCGAATTGTGGATCGATCGAAATCGCCAGCGCGAGGTTGGTCATTGGGCCGCCCTCATAGATGGTCACCTCATGCGGATATTGGTGCACCATCCTCACCAGGAAATGCACGGCATCTTCAGCGGCGGGCTTAGTGGACGGCATCCCTTCCGCCAGAGCGGGCACCACAAACGGTTCGTGCCACCAGCGCTCGTCCCAAGCGCCCGCATAAGACACCTTCCCATACCGCTCTTGCCACTGGCCCGCCTCTTCGCGAGTTCGAACCAGGGGGACGGCTGCGCCGCTGAACACCGGAATATCGGTGCGCCCCATGATCTCGAGCAGCCGTAGCGTATGCGACACCTCTTCGTCGCGCCATTGGTCTCCGCTGACCACGGTGATACCCAGCACATCGGCTTGCGGCGACTGGATCAGCAGCGCCAGCGTCTGCATGTTGCTGCCGCCAGGACCGGAACAATCTTCATTGATAATGATTTTGCGCCGCGGCTGGCTCCAGGCAAGTGCGCAGGCCAGCAGCATCGCGATCGCGAGCCGTTTCATTCGTCTAGCTTTAGCTTAACCTCAGAACGCCAGCTTCAGAGCGAATTGGACCAAACGCGGATTGTTTACCGTGTAGTTAATTACGTTAAACGTAGAAGGAGAATTGAAGTCCGCGCCGGAGCCGCCATTGTAGCCGGGCGCACCGAACTGCGGATGGTTAAATAAGTTGAAGAATTCAGTCCGGAAATCAACCCGCCATCCTTCTCGCGGGACGAAGTGTTTGATGATTGAGAAATCCGTATTTACGAAATCGGGTCCCGAGACCGGCGTTCGGTTGGCGTTTCCGAGTTCTCCCTTCGGCGGCTGGGAAAAGCAAGCCGCGTTGAACCAGTCGGACAAGGTCGGATTGCTCAGCTGGGGATTGCATATTTGATTGGGGCGTATGAAGCTTTGCGCGTTGTTGTTCAACAAGCTTACGCCGGATGTGTTGTCGCTATCGACCACGAAGATCGGGAACCCGGAGGTCGCTTTTTCAATCACCGTCAATTCCCAGCCTCCAGCAATCGCGTTGGCAGCCGCATTCCAGTTGCTTCCCCATTTTCGCCCTTTGCCAAACGGCAAATCATAAATAATGCTGGCGGTGAAGTTGTTATTCAGGTTGATTTGCGAAAGTCCCCAATCCAGCGTTTGCCATCCCGGGAGAGGAAAGTAGTTGGCCCCGGTTATACTTCCCAGGCCGTCAATGAGCCCGGTGTCATACGATCGGGAGTAGGTATATCCAATGAGCGCGTAGATGCCGTATCGCGCGCTCTTGGTTTCGGCCTTGATCTGCAGAGAATTGTAGTGCGCCAGCCCGGCGTCATAAATGTTTGAAATCGTCGAAAAGGGGAACGTCGCCGCATAAGGCGAAGCGAACGCCGCTCCATCGGGACCGCAGCCCAGCGTATAGCCCGAAACCACGCCGCACGCGCTCGGGGATCCCACGTTGATGTTGTTTCCGGAGTCCAAAAGGTGAGAACTGCGCGAACCGGCATAACCGGCCGTCAACACGATCTGCCCGGGAATCTCCTGTTCCACGTTGAAATTGAACTGCTGAATTCGGCCTTGCTTAAAATTCGTATCCTGGGCCCAAATAGTCCCCGCGAAAGTCGCCGGCGTGGGGGGAGACGTGAATATCTGAAATCCTTGCGACATGTTGGCTCCGCCGGCAAACGACTCTCCGTAGTAGGGCGGATTCTGCCATAGCCCCTGTGCTCCTTGATTCCACGAGGAGTCATGATAGATCGCATAGCCGCCGCGAAACACCGTACTGCCGCCGAACGGTTTCCAGGCGACCCCAATGCGCGGCTCTAGCGCGGTCCAATCCATCTTGATGCCGGCGCTCGAACCCGCATTTTGACCCGCGACTAGGAACTGGCCCGTGGCTGGATCGAAGTCCGCCATGCGATTGGCCACTTCGCTGATCGGCGTCACCATGGCCCACGCCAAGCCGAGGTTCAAAGTCAAATTCTTGCTGACCCGCCAATTGTCCTCGATGAATGGACGATAAAGTTTCCACCGGCGGCCCGTGTTTCCGCCATCGAACTCCTGATCGTGGAGCGCGACAGCAGTCCAACCCGTCAGCAGGTCCGCCGCCGGATCACCAGTGAACTGCCCGGTAACGATCCAGAACCCGTTCGGGAAGCCGACCGCCACCGTATTCAACTGATTCGCTCGAAAGCCGAACCCAGCTCGGATGTCGTGGCTGCCCCGAACCATGTCCAGCGAATCGGAAAACGTCCAGACGTTGGTCCCACCCACGAACGGCGTGTAGCCGCGGTCGCCCAGGGACCAATACGTACTTACTAACTCAACCGACGTCAGACCGCAACTATTCCCGCCCAAGTTGGCGTTGATAATACCGAAAGTCGCTCCCAGGCAGCTTCCCGTTCCCTGCGAGGTAATGTAGTCGAAGATGCGGTTAAAACCAAAGCTCATTTGGTTCACCGTAGTGGGCGAAAACACGTGGGTCTCCGATATCGCCGCGTTGCGCGCATGATTGAGGATGCCTTGATTGCTGCCGAAGACGTTTTGTTCAGCGAAGCCCGGCGCCCCGCCCGGCACGTACGAAGTTGCTTGATCGTAACTGAAGCGCGCGAACAAACTATCCTTGCTCGAAATATTTTCATCCAGCCGGATGTCGAACTTTCCTTCGTCCAGCTTCCTCACCGGCTCGTTCACGTAGTTGTAGCCCAGCGCGGCGTTATTCGCATTCGGCAGCGGATATAGGTTGATGAATTCCCGGCCGATCGGATTGATCAGACTCGCTGGAATCTTGTTACAGGGTGTGCCCGGGGTCTGGCTCCCATTCGCAGCCGTGGGCTCGGGATTCCCCGAGGAATCGCACATCAACGGCGTCCCCGTGGTCGAGGTCGGGTTGGTCAATTGGATCGTGTTTGGTTGACCGAAGGCGTTATCTGTAAAATCCCCATTTCGCTGGGCCACCGTGGGCATCACACCAGTGAACGGAATCGCATGCCGCTGATATTTTTCCTCATAGTCCATGAAGAAAAAGACCTTGTCCTTCTTAATCGGTCCGCCGAACGAAGCGCCGAACTGGTTGAGGTTAAACTTCTCGGTGTTGGCGGCGAAGAAGCTGCGCGCGTCCAGATCGGTGTTGCGTAGAAATTCGAAGAGCGTTCCGTGGAACTGATTGCTCCCCGATTTCGTCGTCACCAAAACCGTCGGACCACCGCGCGTCCCCCACTCCGCCGAATAGTTGTAGGTGAGGACCTTGAACTCCTGGATGGAATCAATGGAAGAAAAAATCCCGATGCCTCCGGCGGTTAGCTCGTTGTTGTCGTTGCCATCCAGCAGCCAGTCGGTACTGTTGGCGCGCGATCCGCCCACAGACAGCGAATAAGGGCCGCGCGCCGAGACCTCGCTGCTCGGGCCGCCGTTGAAGAAGCTGCCGGGATCGGTTTGCTGCGCGGTACCCGGCGTCAGCGAGGCAAGCTGAACAAAGTCGCGGCCATTCAACGGCAAATCGGCCACCTGCTGCGTGGTGATCACCTGACCGAGCGTGGCATCGGCGGTTTGGATCTGCACAGCGCTGGCGCTCACTTCGACGCTGGTTTGAACCGACGCCGGGCTCAGCTTGAAATCCAACTCGCGATGTTCGTCCACTTGCAAACGGACGTCGTCCGCCTTCGCGGTCTGGAAGCCCTGCAGTTCCACCTGAACGTTGTAGTTCGCTACGCCCAGCAAAGGCACAATGAATTCGCCGCTTTCGTTGGTTGTGGAGGACCTGGTCGCTCCAGTCGCCGGCGCCGTCACCGTGACCTTTGCACCAGGAACCGCGGACCCGGTCGTGTCCGTCACAGTCCCCGAAATACTTCCGGTGGCTTGCCCGTAAACAAACGAAGCCGCCGAAAACGTAAGCAAACAAACAATGGCCGTACGCTTAGAAATGCTATTGAACATTCGATCCTCAATCCAGAAACACTCGCGACCCGCTGTGCTTGCGCATATGCTAAGCCAACTTCTTAACTGTTACCGAGAGCGTTGTTTGCGGCTGAACGCACGAGGTTCACTCTTCCAAATCCAGCCAACGATAGACCAAGCAGATTAAGCCAGTTTTGCCCGTTTTCACAGGTTTGTCAAGGAAAAACAGGTTTGTTACAAAAGAGTCAATGAGTTGTGAATCATTGAGAGCCCGAAGTGCCGGCCGAAGCGCCGCTACGCCGGGATTCTTGGAACCATCAGATGGAAGAGCTTGAGCGTCGATCCTGCCCCGGCTTGAATGGTGGCCGATTCCGACGGCCCAAGATAGACACCGGCGCCTCGAGCAACCTCGTAATCCTTGTTCTCCAGCCGGATGCTTCCCTGCCCCTCCATTAAGTAGATGAGCTGATGCTTTTCCAGGGGCTCGGCTTGAAACTTTTCGCCCGGCGAAAGCCAGCGCAGCGTCCCCAGCACATTTTTTGCGCCCTCTAAATGTTCATTGAGGATTTCCGTCACTTCGCCTTGCGGAGTTTTCACACGCGGCAGCTTGTTCGTATCGATAAAAGTAAGTGAAGTGTCCATGACTAACTCCGCAATTATGTTTGCACCCACACGCGCCCATCCACACGATTCCAGCGCAGATCGTCCGGTGTGCCGTCCAGGATGTGAGTCTTGAAGCGATTTGGGGCCTGGAACTCGAAATAAAACAGGCCGGTTCCCGTGGCGCGCAGCCGATGTTTGACCTCCGCCGGAATGAACACCAAGTCCCCCGGCCCCACCGGACGCACGCCTTCTTCGCTTTCCACCGTGCCCTGGCCTTCCATGATGAAGTAAAAGTGCTCGCAAACCTCGTGGTAATGGTAGGGGGAAGAGCCGTATGCTTTGTACACCATCACGCCCGCCAGCATATCGTCGATGTTAGTAAGTTCTTTATTAACGAAGAAGGTGCGCTCGCGGCCAGGAACCACCGCTACTAACTTCGGCAACTCATCTTCATGGAATATGTAAGCCATGGTAATTCTCCGATCGTCAATTGCTTAGTGCGGCCGATATGCGACGCGCGCCACTTCGGCGTAAGGGACTGCGGCCACGGTCGCGCGAATCTCGGCTTGCGCATGACGTTCCACGGTCGGTTTTGCCGAGCCTCGGCGCTCCTCGCCCCACACCACAGTCACTTGAGTGCCCGGCTCGCTGAACGCCACATCCACCACCCCCAACGACAACATCGCGCGTTCATTGTAGGTGTAACCGGTGTAAGTGGATAGCCCCACGATTTTGCCATTCTTCAGCACTTTATCGTACGGCAGCGTCGAATAATTAGCCAACGGTAAGTCGATATACTTCTCGATGTCTCCACCGTGCATCAACGAAGCAAATACACGCGCGAAATCCTCGCCGTTCCAGACCAGAGTTACTTTCTTGCGCCGCGGGTTAGTGGCCATTCTTTCAAGAGCGGCTCGCCCGACGAACTCATGATCGAATTTAACGAAAGGTCCGTAGCCCAGATCGTAGGGAGTCAGATAATAGTCGGCGATTTTATCGGAGTAAAAACTCCCTCCCAGTGACGCCGTGGCTTCATAACTCTTGGTAGTCAACCATTGCCGGTACGCCTTCAACTCGTCGCCACTGTAAATTGCGGGAAGCGGCGAGGGAATCCAGCCGGACTCCAGGCACGTGGTCGGATAGGCGCGCGATCCCACTTGCCGAATCCCAAATTCCTGGCCCGCTTGTACGATCGCGTCGCGGATGGCCTCCCCGTCCTCCCACGGCCCAAATAATTCCCATCCCGGCTGGCCGACCATGCCATGACGCAAGGCTCGAACACTGCGCCCCGCAATGGTGAAGACATCCATGTTGAAAAACCGGATATCGGGCGCGGGCTTGCCGGTCACCTTCTCCATGGTACGGACCGCATGGGGACCTTGAATCTGGTAGCGATAGGTTTTTCGCCGGCCCTGATTTACCGCGGACCTTTCGTCGCGCTCCGCTTTCGCCTTGTACTTTCCGGTCTCGGCGTGATACTGCACCCAATTGAGCGAAGGCGGACGCCCCACTAAGTTGAATTTATTCTCATCAAGATAAAATAGGATCGAATCGCCGATGACATACCCGTCATGGTTACAAGCCACAAATTGCTTGGCCTGGTTTACCTTGAAATTCTTGAAGCTGTTGACCGCCAGGTCCGAGAGCAGTTGCAACGCATCCGGCCCCTCCAGATAGAGATCGGCCATGTGGTGCGATTGGTCGAACAGAGCGCAGCTTTCCTTCCACGCACGCTGCTCATCTCTCCAGTTACTAAATTCGGAACGTACCACTGGAAAAGCGTAAGGTCCGATCTGCGAATTACGCAAACGTTCCACTGGATTCGCGGCGCTTTGTAGCGCCTCCTCTAAGCTTTGGTGACTCATGTTGGTTGACAATTCCTATTGTTCGAACGGCAGGCTTTGCGAAGCAGCAGAGGCTGTGTTACTCCGCCGGCTCAATCCGCAGCACCGCCCCCTCTTTATCGTCCGTTAGCACGTACAGCAATCCGTCGGGACCTTGCCGGACATCGCGGATGCGCTGGCGCAACTCGCGCAGCAATGCCTCGCGGCGCAGTTCCTCCCATTTGTCGTTGAACAGGATGCGCTCCAAATGGCCGGTCCCTGGAATCTCGCCCGTCCGCAGCGACCCGACGAACACGTCGCCTTTCCACTTGGGAAATTTGTCGCCGGTGTAAAACGTCATGCCCGAAACCGCAATCGCGGGGATCCAAATCACCACGGGTGGCTCAAATCCGGGATGGCCCGGAGGCGATACCTGCCACGGCCCCTGATAAGTGCGGCCGTAACTCACCAGCGGCCAACCGTAGTTGCGGCCCGGCTTCAGGATATTGATCTCGTCGCCGCCGTTGGGACCATTTTCGTTTTGCCACATCTCACCCGTCGTCGGATTCAGCGCCAGGCCCAGCGCGCTGCGATGTCCCAGGGTATAAACTTCCGGCCGATGACCCGCTTGTCCCACGAAGGGATTGTCCGGAGGAACCGAACCATCCGGGCGCAGCCGCAGCACTTTTCCCCCCAATGTGTTGGGATCTTGCGGATCTCTGCCCGTTGTCGTTAAGTAAAGCATGCCGTCGCTGCCAAAAGCGATGCGCGATGTGCTGGCTTCGGGCAAAACAAAAATGTCTTTCACATCGGCGAGCGCACCGCTATCCCAGCGCCCGCGCGCAACCGCCGTCGTCCTTTTTCCTCCGTCCAGCGGCTTGGTGTAAGTCAGATAGAGAAAATGATTCTCCGCAAAGTGCGGGTCGAGCGCGATGTCCATGTAACCGTGGACCGCGCCTGGATCGCCCGATTGGCCGCCCCAAAACGAAGCGGGTCCACCCGCCACCGGCTTGGGATCGAGCACCGCTTTCCCACCCGGATTGTGAATCACACG
This sequence comes from Bryobacteraceae bacterium, assembly GCA_052148835.1. Classification (GTDB taxonomy): domain Bacteria; phylum Acidobacteriota; class Terriglobia; order Bryobacterales; family Bryobacteraceae; genus Palsa-89. Next base: position 1,420 of record JBKQHJ010000054.1, on the reverse strand, counting down.
CAGCTGGCCCGTACGCTCGGTCACCAGCATGCTTCCATCCGGAAGAAACACAGCGCTCCAAGGATATTCGAGCGCCTTGGTAACCACCACCACGCGGATGTTCTGCCCTTCAGCCGTGTCAAACACCATCGGATGATCCGGCAGCGGACGATGCGCCAGTCCGGTGGGCGCCACCGGAATGTTGTACTTGCTGTCCCACTGAACCTTGGACTGAGCAGAGGCCCCGGGTGACTGAGCAGAGGCCGCGGTGGACTGAGCGAAGGCCGCGGTAGCACCGAATAGCAGGCCGAACACGGCCAGCGAACGTGGATTCCTCATATCGATACCTTTCCGATGAATCGTATCGATCCTATCATTTTCAGCGAGCACATCGTCGGCTTCAGCGCGCACATCGTCGGCGTTGCCCCAATTATTAACCGCGCAGCACCCATTGCGCCAGTTCCCCAAGCTTCGGCGTTTTGCCTTGGGACAAAATGCCAATCCGAAAAATGCGAGCGGCTGCCCAGATCCCAGCGCAGGTATAAACCACCACTCCCACCAATCCCAGCCACGGCTGCCACCACGGCACTCCACCGGGCAGCGCTTGCCGCAGCAGCATCACCACCGGCGTGAAGGGCGGGATGAACGCCATTGCCACCGCGAGTGCTCCGTTCGGCTGCGTCATGATTGGCGTCAGCACAAAAATTGGAATCATCACCGGCAATACCAGCAGGAACGCCAGATGTTGCGCGTCCTGCGGAGTCGAGCAAGCCGACCCAAGCGCAACGCCCAACGCCGACAGCATCAAAACGTCCGCGACGAGGTAGACGAAAAACCAGGGAAGCAAATGCAGTGGCGCTACGCCGAACATTGCCATTCCGGCTAGCACCAGCAGCCCGCCGATTATGTAAAACGTGGAACTGGTCAGCGATGTACCCAGCGCGGCCAGCACCTTGCCCATCATCAGCTCGAAGGACGACGCGGACACTAACATCATTTCGTGCACGCGTTGCATTTTGTCCTCTGCCACGGCGCCGAGGTTAGGCGCCGCACCCACCAGCGCCACCATGATCAATAGAAAGACCAGAAAAAATGGCACCGCCCCAGCCTGAATCGGATTTTTCTTTTGGGTTTGGATAATTTTTCCGGAAATCGGGTCCTTCGATACCAAATTCATCGATACAACCGCGACATTTCCCAGAACGCTCGAAATTCTTCCCTGGTCCACGCCCAGTTGCGTCAGGCGAACGCGCCGCAGGCCATCGTTGACGGCCGCCGGCAGCCACAGGCTCACCGGATCCACAATCCCACCTGCATTGTTGTAGTAATGAACCAGTTCCTGCTTCGGATCCTCGGATGGTTCGAGAGCCTCTGGAGCAATGTCGACGGCGGCATACAACTCGCCGCTACGAATGCGATTGGCCAGCGATAAAAGTTGCGC
>JBKQHJ010000053.1:0-5116 GCA_052148835.1 Bryobacteraceae bacterium | reverse complement strand
ATCGGAATTTCCGATTTTGCCTGAAGGCGGCATGAGCATTAGATGTTATTCCGACTTTAGATGCTTGAAATGCTTGGTCGCTTTTTCCAATTTCTTCTCCAGCTCTCGAACTTTCCGCTGAAGCCGTGTTCGCTCGGGGTCTTCGAGAGCAATGTCCTTTATTGTTTTGGCGATCAGAACCGCAGTAGAGTGCTCATCTGAAGCGGATTTGAAGTCCTCCCGGACCTGCTTCAGTGGCAATCCTGACTTTTCGGCCTCACGTCTGAGGTTTTCATCTAGTTTCCTACGATGTAACGGCTCGCGATTTTATCCTTCGTTGCTGCGGGTTTTTCTCGAATTAAGTCCGCCGTGGACGGGAGCTTTCCTGGAGCACAGCCGTCGCGTAATTTGACGCTTGCGTGGGATTGTGCGGGTTACGGTTATCCTGACCGTTCCGCCGCCTCGCCCGCGTCCGCGTAAACCTCCTCCCGAATAATCCTTTCCGTGGCTTCGTTGAGATACGAGTGCAGAGCCGCCTGCAGTTCGAGGTACTCCGGCCAGAGTGTATGGTCCACAAAGGACCGCGGTGCGCGCACCATCACCGTGGTGTAACGCTGGCCCTTGTAGCGATACGGCTCGATCCCGTACCTCCGACAAAGCGCAGTAAAGAGGCGCCTCTGCCATTGATCCGCCATGGAGAACTTGGTCTCGGGAAGAGGTTGCGTTTTGACTGCGGCGTTGAGCGCTTGTCCAAGCCGCTCCATCGCAGCCGCCGCAGCCTCCCGTTCGCCCAAGGTCGCGGCGCCCTCGAATAATGCGGTGATCTTCCGCAGCTTGTCACGCAGCTGTTGTTCAGTCATCACTGGTTCAACGATTGTAGGATGTGGAACGGCGGGGGGCCCAGATGTGCTTTCGACCAAAGGGCCCTCCGCTAACACCAAACCGGGGAGTCTTGACCACTCCCGGAAAGGATGCTCATGCAGATCCTACACCCATTCGCCGGCTCCATCAATCAGTACGCCGATGCGATCTCCGATCCCGGCCGCTACCGCCCGGACCACTGCCCGCAGTGCCAGGCCAAACAACCTCTGAGCGGCCACGGCTTTTATTCCCGCACCCTCGTGGACCTTGCCTTCGACGGCGTCATTCGCGTGCGCCGTTACCTGTGCCGCGCCTGCAAGCGCACCGTTTCTCTGCTGCCGGGGTTCGCGCTGCCCTGGGTGCGTTTCAGCATTTCCGTCATCGCGTTATTCCTCCTTGCGCGCCTGCTCAAAGGCCTGCCGCTCGCCGCTGCCGCGCTGGCGGCAGGGCAAGCCAGCATGCCCTATCAGCGTGGGCAGTTCTGGATTCGCCGTTTTCAGAAACAGGCGCCCGCTCTCAGCGTTTCGCTGGCTTCCATCGCAGTTCCCGTGGCGGCGGCCGATTTCGTGTTACGCGCGCTCGGAATGCTGGAATCCATCGGCTGGATCGCCGCCCATCGCTTCCTATTCGCCGATCTGCGGGTCCACCTGCTGGGCTGGCCCACGTTTCTCGCTCCCGACGGTCGTGGCGCCGCATTCCACCCGGCGGCGCCGCCTGCCTGAGGGTCCCCACACAGCTTTTGTCTGGAAGAGGCGGTGCCTTCCGCCTTATGCTTCTGGCTCAGGGAGATGCTCCCGATGGATGCCAAAGCTGAAAAAATCGCCCTGTTCCGTTACGGCCTGATCGCCTCGCTGGTTCTGGAACCGCTGCCTCGGGGTGAGCTGACGCGGCGCGCCGAAGAGATTGCCGCCCGGCATTACGAGATCCCCGGCTCCAAGCGCACTTCGGTTTGCGTGGACACCTTGTTGGATTGGGTGCTGCGCTACCGTAGCGGCGGTTTCGAAGCGCTGGCTCCCAAGCCGCGGCAGGATCGCGGGCAACCACGCACGATCACACCCCAACTCGCCGATCTCATCGAACGTCTCAAGCGCGAAAATCCGCATCGCACCGGCACCACCCTGCTGCGCGAACTGGCTCTGTCGTTGGGCCAAAACGAGCCGGCGATCTCCGCCTCCACTCTGTATCGTTTTCTGAAGCAGCGCGGCCTGTCGGAAAAGCAACTGCTCGCTCCCCAGCCGCGCAAGAAGTTCGAAGCCGAGCACTGCAACCAGGTCTGGCAAGCGGACATGCTGTACGGTCCCTATGTGCGGCGCTCCGGCGGCGGCAAGATGCAAGCCATGCTGCATGCCATTCTGGACGACGCCAGCCGGCTCATCCCGCACGCCCAGTTCTACGGCGGCCAGGGCCTGGATGCCTGTCTGGATTGTCTGCGCCAAGCGGTGGCCTCGCGAGGCATCCCGGTGAGGCTCTACATGGATAACGGGAAAATCTATCGCAGCCCGCAACTGGCGCGCATCGCCGCCTCCATCGGGATGCTCATCGTTCACACTCCTCCCTATCAACCTGAAGGACGCGGAAAGATCGAGCGCTTTTTCAGGTCCTGCCGAGACCAGTTCCTCAACAATCTGGATCGCAAGCACACGCTGTCGCTGGAGGAACTCAACGAGCGCTTATGGGCCTGGTTGGGCCGCTATCACCGCACCGAGCACAGCAGTCTCGGAACCACACCCTTGCTCCGCTGGCAGCGGGACATCGAGCACATCCGGCAACTGCCTCCGGCCACGGACTTCCGCCGTCTCTTCTTCCATCGCCTGGATCGGCTGGTGCGCCGCGATTGCACCTTTCAGTTGCAGAACCGCTTCTACGAAGCCCCGCCGCATCTGACGGGGCAAACCATCGAAGTCCGCTTCGACCCGCTCGATGCGGCCAGTGTGGAGATCTATTTCCAGGGCCAGCCGCAAGGCATAGCGCGCTTGGTCGATCCGGTGGTGAACGCCCAGTTGCCATCGGTTAAGCCCTCCCCAGCAGCCGAACCCGAACCCACCGGCATTAACTTCATCGATCTGCTCATCCAGAAAAAGGATGAGGAGGAACCGCCATGGTAGAAGCGTTCTTCGGGTTCAAGAAAACTCCCTTCAGTGACAGCCCGGACGCCAAGCAGTTGTTCGTTTCGCAGGCCTGGAGCCAAGTCAAAGCGCGCCTCCAGTTCCTGGTCGAGCATCATGGCGCCGGCCTGCTCACCGGCGAGGTGGGCGCCGGTAAATCGACCGCGGCTCGCACCTTCACCGCCGGTCTCAATCCCAACCTTTATAAGGTCCTCTATCTGCACTGGACCTCGGGATCGGCCCTCGATCTGCTCCGTCAGATCGCCCTGGAACTGGGTCTGGAGCCGGCGCACTACCGCGGCGACTTGGCGCGCCAGATCTCGGAAGCGATCGTGCATCTCAACCGGAACAAGAAGCAGCATCCCATTCTCATCTGCGACGAGGCCCAACAACTGCGCCATCCCGCCCTGGAACAGTTGCCTCTGCTGCTGAACTTCGACATGGATTCATCCCACTATCTGACCTTGTTGCTGGTGGGCGAGCCGCTGTTGCGCCGCACTCTGTCCTTGCAGATGCACGAACCCTTGCGCCAGCGCATTGCCGTGCAGTATCACCTGGACGGGCTGTCGCGCGAGGAACTGGATACCTATCTCGCCCATCAGCTCAAAGCCGCCGGTGTGGGGCAACCGCTGTTTGATGACACCGCCCGGCAAGCTTTGTATCAAGTCACCAAGGGCATTCTGCGCAAGGTCAACAAACTCGCCCTGACGGCGTTGCGATTGGCGGCGGCGCGGAAAGCTCAGGTCGTGAATGAAGCCATCCTGATAGATGCCACCGCCGAGGCGCTTCTATGAAAGACGGCGCCGGCAAGAATCCTCCGAAACCAGCGGTGCTTTCGCTGGCCCAGTTGCTCGCCGACCAGCCCGCGGCGCCACCGCCCGGCTGGATCGAACCGGGACTACTGCCAGCTCAGGGCATTCTGTTTGTGGGAGGCGAACCCAAGGTCGGCAAGAGCTTGTTGGTGGCTAATCTCGCGCTGGCACTCGCGGCCGGGCGAGACCGCGTGGGCTTCATCGTACCCGCCGCCCGGCGTGTGCTCATCTGCCAGTTCGAGCTTCCCGTACCGCAGTTTGTTTCCCGTCTGGCACTCATGCGCCAGCAGATCGGCGCCCACGCCGACCAGAATCTGCTGGTGGATACGCGGGCCACCGGCCATCTGCTCAGCGCTCCTCAGGGCCTCAATCATTTTCTCGTGGCCGCGCGCGAAGCTTGCGCCGAGGTGATAGTTTTAGATCCCCTCTACTCCACGCATGATCAGGACGAGAACGATACGCGCTCGATGGCGGCGCTGTGCCAGAGCTTGTTGCGGCTGCGCGATGCCTCCAAAGCAGCGCTGATCGTGGTCCACCATGTGCGGAAATCCATCGGACGCGATGAGATCGGCCGCGCTTTCCGCGGCTCCTCGGCGCTCCACGCGGTGGGCGACAGCTATCTGCTGCTGACGCGGCCGTCGGCGAATCTGAGTGCGGTCGAGTTACGGTTTCAGTTTCGCTACGCCGCCCCGCCGGCGCCGCGGTTGCTGGAACTGGAGCCGCAGTCGTTGTGGTTTTCCGCCGCCGGAGCGGCCCCCTCCCACGCTCGCGCACGAAGAAAGGTGGAGCCTGAGGATGTGACGCAAGCTCTGTCCGGCATCGGAAGGCAGGCTCGCCATAATCAACTCAGGGATCAGATCATGCGGACCACCGAATGCTCCAAGCGTACGGCGCAACTGGCGATTCGGGATGCCTGCTTGACAGGCGGCATTCTACAGGACAACGGCCAATACCGACTGCCGCTGTAAACCGCGACAGTCCGGCCGATCCAGTGTCCGCTCGGGGTCGCGCCCGGGCGGATGCCCAGGGCCGATGCGACGGAGTGGCTCCGAAGAAATCGGCTCACCTCCCGCGTTCCGATACGAGCGCGGGAGGGTCTTCTCTTCAAAACGACAAACAAAAGAGACCTGCGTTTCTTTGGTGAACTTCCGAGCGGAGGCCCTGGGCTATAAAAACGCGAAAGCGCGCCCGGTCGCCTTTGCCGGGCGCTCCGACTGGCTTTTTCGACCGGGATACTCGTTTCTGCCTACACAAGCAAGTATCCTATCCCGCACTCCTTATGCGCCCGTCGCCTCAATCTGAAAACTCGGCCGGGAAATAGCTTGAGACGTTTCAGGGAAAAGAATGTGGCGCATTACA
>JBKQHJ010000052.1:0-14313 GCA_052148835.1 Bryobacteraceae bacterium | reverse complement strand
TTACCTTCGTCATCGAAGGCGCTTTTCGCGAGCGTTACAACAGCCGCTCCATCCTCTGCCGCACGGGGATGATTCGCTACCTGCCCGCGGGCGAGGTGCATGAGAACGAGATTCAAGCGCGGTCCAGATGCCTGCACGTCAGCAGCGATCCGGCTTCGTTCGAGCAGCTACGCCAGCAACCCGCTGTTCCCGTTCGGCCGGCTGAGATAAGCGGCTTGACCACCACTTGGTTAGCCAATCGCCTCTACGCGGAATTTTCACGCCAGGATAAGGCGTCGGCGATGGCCATCGAAGGATTAGTGCTCGAGATTCTGGCTGAGATCGCGCGCTCGGAAGCGGCCGATAGTTCGCGGGTGGCCCCCACTTGGCTGAAGCAAGCCACCGAGATCGTAGAGAGCCGCTTCCTGGAACGGCTAAGCCTTACCGAGATTGCCACCGAAGTGGGCGTTCATTATGTGCATCTGTCCCGCGAATTCCACAAATATAATCGCTGCACGGTCGGCGAATTGATCCGGCGGCGCAGGGTTCAATACGCATCGCATTTGCTGGCGCATTCGCGGACACCGCTGGCGGAAATCGCGCTGGCTTGCGGCTTTTCGGATCAAAGCCATTTGTCGTTTCTGTTCAAACGATATATGGGACTGAGCCCGTCGAAATTCCGCAGTTTGGCTGGACTCGATTCGGCGTCGAGCCCTTCAGAAGAGTTTGCGCGCGCCCGGCAGCCTTTGCCAATGTCAGCGAGCGTTTCCGGCAAATGACTACGGAGCGCTATGGCCGGCGCACTGGAGCACACCCAGGAATCCGCTCCACGGACCTACGTCCTGCCGGTATTGGTGGGCCATCACCCTCGAAATTTGGTGCAAATGAGTCAAGTCGTGAGCGGCCCAAGTAGCCAGCAGTTGAGACAAAGTAACCACGCCGAGGGCAGGATGCCGTCCCAGCCGCCCGAAGTCTTCTGGCTGTAGGTGCAAACCCCGCAGTTGTTCCAGGCTTTCCGACCTCAAACGAGCGAATTCATCCAATAACTGACCAAGCGACATGCCCGCGCTCGCCTTCACCTGCGCCAAGCGGTCAAAGGGCTCAAACGGCCGGCTGTCGCCAAATTGCAGGATGATTCTCGCTCGCGGAATCCAATCAGCGCGTTCCGCGTGAATCAAATGGCCGAGCACATCGAACGCGCTCCAGGTATCTTCGCCTTCATTCCGGCGGGTCCAGGTTTCCGGCAGATGGCGCAGCAGGGCGTCGAGCGCGGCGGGGGTGCGGGTGAGAAGCGCTATTGTGTTGGGCAGGTTGTGTGGCATACGCTATAATTCCATAGTGAGTGCTATAGAATCATGGCACGGGCACTGCGGGCTGTCAAGACTTACATAGTGTTCTCTATAGAAAGGAAGGACAATGGCGCGCCGCGGCCGCCCCCGCAGTTTCGACCGGGAAGACGCCCTGCGTAGGGCGATGGAAGTATTCTGGTCGCTCGGATATGAAGGCGCCACGCTGACCGATCTGCAGCAAGCCATGGGCGGCATCACGGCCCCCAGTTTCTACGCCGCCTTTGGCTCCAAGGAAGAGCTGTTTCGACAAGCCGTGGAGCTTTACAGCGGGACTCTGGGGGCTCCGATGATGAAGGCGCTGGCCGAAGAGCCCAGGGCGCGCTCCGCCATCGAGGGATTGCTGGAGGCCGCCGTGGAATCGTTCACCAAGCCCGGCAAGCCTCGCGGCTGCATGCTGGTGCTAGCCGGGATCAATGGCACACCGGCCAACAAGGGCGTGCAAGACCATCTGCGCGGCCTTCGCGCGCGGCGTCAGAAGGTGATTCGGCAACGGCTGGAACGTGGTATCGCCGAGGGTGACCTGCCAACCGGACTGGATACCGGAGCCCTGGCCTCTTTCTACACGACCGTCGTGGATGGACTGGCCATTCAGGCCAAAGATGGTATCTCGCGCAAAGCGCTCCGGTTCGCTGTCCGCTGCGCGATGGCGGCTTGGGACCAAGCGGTCGCGGACCGGGGTTAGCTTTCTAGTTCGCCCGCTGGAATCTCATCCACGTAACACCAGATCCAGCGCTCGCCGGGCTCGATGGACCGGATCAACGGATGATGCGACGAGTGAAAATGCTTAGTCGCGTGTTTATTCTTGGACGAATCGCAGCAGCCCACATGGCCGCACTCCAGACACATGCGCAGGTGCACCCAAGAATCGCCCATCTTCACGCATTCCCCACACACGTGCGTCGCTGGTTTCGTGATGGAAATTTCTTTTAAGTGTGTACAGTGCTTCGCCATGCTTAGCCTCCTGTGATGGCTAGGTTTTCCGCAGGTCTTTCGAGCGCGGCTCGATCCCACTTGGCGAGGTTGGCCCCCGCTTCGTATGTGGTTTCGAGAAAGTCCATGAGGTCCGTTTCCGGCGAGGCCGCGCCACGGATGTCATCGTACATCAGAAGGAACTCGCCCAGTCCGGCGTAGTAGGACGCGGGCTTGGGGAGAACTGAATATGTTTTGAATCCCGCAGGCTCGGGCGTCGTATAGGAGTAAAATGCCGGGCCTTTGATCTCGCCTCCTCCCGGCCAAAATCCGGCGCTGCTCACTTCGTGCGAGTAGGCTTCCTGCATCATTTCCGGATATTTGGGATCGGACCGCGGCGGCGCCAGCCGGCCGGAGAATCGCGTCACCGCGAGGTCGAAGCTGCCCCAGAAGAAATGCACCGGGCTGCATTTTCCGATGAATCGCGCGCGAAACGTTTGCAGGACTTTGTCGACTGAGACAAGTACACGGTGGAAGCGTGCGACCGATTCGCGATCGTAGGACTTGTGCGTGCGATCCTCGGCAAAAGGGATGGGATTCGCCACTTCGTCCGGACTCGCGTTGATCCGCACGTCGATTTTGAGCGCTTCCAGCGTGCTCATCAGCTCGGCATGGAAGTCGGCCACGCTGCGAGGCGCCAATTCCAACGCCCGAACCTCGCCCGCGCTGGTCCCGACCACAAGTTTGTGCCCGATAAAATCAAATTCCATTTCAAAGACGCCCAGCGGGTACGGGATTGCCGAAGTAGTGAGCCCGCGCGCGCTCACATAGAGCGTCGCGTTCCAATAGTGATTGATCCGCGGAGTTAGCCGCATGCGGATCTTGCCGACAATCTGGGTCCACATGTGAACTGTGTCGTAGGTGTCTTGCCAGGCGGCGAGAGGCAACGCGGGCCAAGTATGGGGATGGGGGTTCATTAATTCAATTCTACGCGGGGGCCGTCCGGCTGATAAGTTAGAAAAACATCTAACATGCGAACTCAAGTTGGAATCGTAGGGGCGGGGCCGGCCGGACTGATGCTCTCGCATCTGCTGCACTTGGCCGGCGTTGAGTCGGTGATTCTCGAATGCCGCAGCCGTGAATATATCGAAGATCGCGTGCGCGCGGGTGTCCTGGAACAAGGCACGGTTGACTTGTTGATCGATACCGGCGTCGGCGAGCGTTTGCGGCGCGAGGGTCTGCGGCACGCGGGCGTATGGTTCAGCTTTGGCGGCCGCCGTCATCGCATCGACCTGTCTGAGCTCACCGGTGGGCGGGCCATCACGGTATACGCGCAGCAGGAAGTGGTGAAGGATCTGGTGGAGGCGCGCCTCAACACCGGTGGACAAATCGTGTTTGGAGTCGACGATCTTTCGGTCCACGATCTGGAATCCAAACGTCCGAAAATTCGCTTCCGGAAGGATGGCGTCGAAAGCGAGATTGCCTGCGATTTCATTGCGGGCTGCGACGGCTTTCATGGCATCTGCCGGCCCTCGGTGCCAGATGGGCTGATCACGGCGTACGAGCGCGTTTATCCCTTCGCGTGGCTCGGCATTCTGGCCGAAGCGGCGCCCACGTCCGAAGAGCTTGTCTACACCTATCACGAGCGCGGGTTCGCGCTGTTCAGCATGCGATCGCCGCAGATTACGCGGCTCTATCTGCAATGCAAGCCAGATGAGGACCTGGCGCCGTGGCCAGACGATCGCGTGTGGGAGGAGCTTTGCGCGCGCATGCGGACCGACGATGGCTGGGCGCCCGCGGTTGGTCGTGTGATTCAGAAAGGCGTCACGGGGATGCGCAGCTTCGTGATCGAGCCGATGCAGTTCGGCCGCCTGTTTCTGGCCGGCGACGCGGCGCATATCGTGCCGCCCACGGGTGCCAAAGGGCTGAATCTGGCGATTTCGGACGTGCGTGTGCTTTCGCAAGCGCTGGAGTCTTTCTACAAATCGGGTCGCGGCGATCTTCTCGACCAATACTCTGCGAAGTGTCTGCGGCGCATCTGGAAAGTGCAGCGTTTCTCCTGGTGGATGACGTCGATGCTGCATCTGTTCCCTGGAAGCGACGGCTTCGACCAGCGGCGGCAACTGGCGGAGCTGGATTACGTCACCAGCTCACGCGCGGCGATGACGTCGCTGGCCGAGAACTACGTGGGCTTGCCGATGGATTAGAGGTCCTTACGGTAGCGCGAAAGCGTAAATTCCGTTGATGCCGCGCGGCGGATGCAGCTCCGGCGTTTCGCCCAACAGCACGCCATCGAGCAGGCCATTGCCGGTCATCACGGCGACGTATTGTTTGCCGCTCACCGCATAGGTAATGGTGCTCACCGAGATCGATCCACCCAGAATCGCTTCCCACAGCTTCTGGCCGCTAGCAGCGTCGAACGCGCGGAAGCGCCGGTTCAGGTCGCCCTGGAACAGCAGGCCGCCCGCGGTAACGAGCGCCGCGCCATCGGACGGCGACCGGCCGACGTTAATTCGTTGGACCTCGCCAGTCTCGAGATTGATTTTGCCGATCGCGGTCAGGGCGTTCGGATCGGAACCCGGACGTGGAACGGGCTTGCGCTGCTCGCGCTCGTCCTTCGTGGTCCCGGCGGAAACCATGTCCAGGCAATTATCGATGTAAGGCACGTACAGCGAATTCGTATCGGGATCATAGGCCGTCGGCCAAAAGCTGCGCGTGTTATACGAACAGATGATGTGCTCCTCGCCCGGCTTCTTGTTCACCAGATCGAAGTTGATGGTCACCTTGCCGGTTTTGCCGTCGATGTTCGAAATCAAGAACAGAGGATCATCGTAAGGAAACGGCGTGGCCCACAGAAACTTGCCGGTGCCGCGATCGATCTCGAAAACTCCGCCGCCTTCGCCCACCATCACCGCGACGTCGTGCTCTTCGCCGCGCGGAATATCGGGATTGAACCACTTCACGAACTTCGGATCGGGATTGAATTTCTCACGAACCAGCGTGCGCTCGTGCGTATAATCCATGTCCCAATCGTCGGCCGGCAGGTGCTGGTAATACCATTTGAGCTTGCCGGTCTCGGGATCGAGCGCCACCGTCGAATTGCTGTAAAGGTCGGCCGGCGACGTACGCGAAGTGCCGTCGGGATTGCCGCCGTGCCGCTGCTGGCGCGTGTTCGGCATCGGATTCGCGATGCCCCAGTAAAGCGTCTTGCGAACCGGATCGTAAGTGCCGGGCAGTCCCCAGGTGGATGCGAGATTGGTGTCCTTGAATTCCCCGCCCCAGGTCTCGGAACCAGGCTCACCTGGCCCGGGAACGTTGTAGAACTTCCAGATATCCTTGCCGGTAAGCGCGTCTTGCGCGGCGATGAAGCAGGTGTCCCGCGTCTTGCCGCAGCCGCGTCCTGAGATCACCTTGCCTTCGACAACGATAGGTCCCGACGTATTCTGCCCCTCGCCGGTGCTGGTCTGCCAGCGCTGCTCGCCGGTGCGCGCGTCCAGGCCGACGACGTAACCGTCGGGTGCGGTGTAAAGAATCACGTCTTGATAAATCGCCAGCGCCTTGGTACGCGCCGTGCTTGCGGCAGCGGTCGGGACTTTTCGCTTGTACTGCCAGATGAGATCGCCGTTGGTGGCGTCCAGCGCTCCGACGATGGCGCCGGGTTCCACCAGGTACATCACGCCGTTGTGCACGATCGGAATGGTCTCGCTGGTGCCTGACCCGAAACCGCGCGTCCAGGCCATCCGAAGCTGCGCGACGTTCCCTCGATTCACTTGCTTCAGCGGGCTGAAACGCTGCGCGTCGTAGGTGCGGCTGTACATCAGCCAGTCGTCCGGGCTGGGATGCAGGAGCATGTCCTGCGTTACCGGAACGAAGTCCTTCACCACTTGCGCGGGCGCACCCGCGGCAAACGCCAGGGCGGTGGCGGCCGCCAATAAAAAGTTGCGAATCATGCTGGCCGTCATTTTATAGCAAACGGCCCACAGTAGACGAATGATAGAATCACTTCGATCGGAGATCGCAATGCGAGGCATCACAATTTTCTTGGCACTGTTCCTGATAGCCGGCGCGGCAGTGGCCCAAGCTCCGCCGCCAGCGGCGCCCACCACGTTTCAACCGGTGGGAACCATGAAGCAGTTGATGATCGATATCATCTACCCGGTTTCCGATGCGATTTTCTACGTCGACCGTGAGCCGCCCAAGACACCTCACGATTGGGAAGTGCTACGGACCAACGCGCTGACGCTGGCCGAATCGGGAAACTTGCTCATGATGGAAGGCCGCGCGCGCGACCAGAAGAATTGGATCATGGAGTCGAAGATGCTGATCGATATCGGCGGCAAAGCGTACAAGGCGGCGCAAGCCAAGGATATCGACGGCATTCGCGCGCTCAACGATTCCCTGAATGCGGCCTGCGTGGTGTGCCACTATCAGTACCGGCCCGGGTACCATCGCCGGCGGCCCCCTCCGGCCGAATCGAAATAGCGTCGATTATCGGCCAATAACGGTCAGCTTCGCAATCTCGGCCTGCAATTCCGTATATTTCTCGCCGGTCGCCGCGCCATGAGCGTGCCAGACGATCCGGCCGATCGCGTCTTTCGGCACCGACTTGCGCATGGCGTGCAGAATCATTTTCATCACGAAGGAGGGGACGCCCTGAAAGTCAGCCAGTTCGTAGTATTCGATACCGCTCTCCGCGACGTGGGCCGGCGTGAAGAACCGATTCCAGCTATCGCATGTTTTGTCGCTTTTGTGGGAAAATCCCAACACTAACAACAAAGGTTTCTGGCCTTCTTTTCGAGGGAAGCTGATGAGCGATCCATCCAGCGCGGTCACGGAGGTGGCGGGAACCACTTCCGCGCGGCAAGGCCACAGGGATAAGAAGGTAACAAGTGCAAGCAAACGCCGAATCAGCATGTGTCACATCCTCATGAATTCTCTGTTACCACAGTGCGTCGTGTGCGTTTCGTGTGTGGCGGCAAATAGTGGAACCGAATCAGATAAATATTCTGTCCTCCACCATGCTTCGCCACCTTGAGCAGATCGATCACGCCCAGGAATCCCGACTCGCGCGCCAGCTCGCCCGTAATATCGGGAAGACCTATGGGCTGGATCGAATCGATCTCGATTTCGCCTTCTTCCATGGCATACCGCGCGCCTACTTTCACATGCGGACGCGTCCAGATTCGGACGCTGCACGTAATTTTTCCCCGGCGAACTCCGTCGCGCAGGCGCTTGGTGAACACCATGAGGAAATTTTACAACCGCACGTGGGACCTACAATCGCCGCGCGAGAAGATAGAGCGTCCCGGGCCGCGTTCCTTCCTCCAGAACTTGAAAACCTGCTTCTTGAACGCGTGGGGTCCACCACTCCGGACCCCGATTCCCCATGTGCATGAGCAGCGGCCCGAAAGCGAATTGAAACCAGTGTTCTTTGATGTCCACCAAGATCAGCAGAAAATCTCCACCTGGTTTCAACACGCGGGCAGCTTCCGCGAGTGACTGGACACTCCCCTGCCGATTGAGATGATCGATGGCATACGCGCTGACGATGGCATCGAACGCGCCGGCTTCAAAAGGAAGTTTGCGCATGTCGGCCGTGACGATTGTGGCGCGCTGGTCCACCCCCGCCGCCTGGAAGTTCGCGAGCAGTCTCTGTTGTGGACTTTGGCTCGGTCCGAAATGTCCCTCAAAGGACTCGCCGAATAAATCCAGCGCCACCAGAGTCGCGCGCGGCCGAGCTTCCAGCACCATGATCGAGGATCTACCAGTGCCCGCCCCGATATCGAGTACACATCCCGTGCCGGAACGGAAAAAGCTCTGCGTCGGCAACGAAGCCCGTCCGTTAATATCGATGCCGAAACGCGCGATGACAAATGCGGCGCTGGACCAAAGCGCGACTGCGCCCACGACGAGCATCGGCCACTTGGACCATTTGCGCCAAAATCCAAGGAGCAGAACGAGGAACGCACACGCGACGATAGGCAGGTGCCCGTAGCTGAGCCACCAGGGATAACCAAAGGCAAGGGCGGTTGTGGATGCCGGCATTGAGCTATTCTGGGCGATCACCGCTGAACCGATCCTGAACCCCTCGTTCAGCCGCCGTTCATCGAAACTACGCTATAAATGTGTAATTGCGGGTTCTGGTTGTCGAGGACGAAATACGCCTGTCCCGGCAGTTGGCGAAGGCGCTTGCCGAAGCCGGGTATGCGGTCGACTGCGCCGCCGATGGGGAACGTGCCGATTTTCTCACGCACACCGAACAATATGATGCGGTGGTTCTCGATCTGGGACTCCCGAAAGTCGACGGACTGACGCTGCTGCGCGGCTGGCGCCAAGCAGGCATCTTCGCGCCCGTTCTCATTTTGACGGCGCGCGGGAGTTGGCACGAAAAAGTCCAAGGGATCGATGTCGGGGCGGACGATTACGTCGCAAAGCCCTTCCGCATCGAAGAGGTTCTGGCCCGCGTTCGCGCTCTGATCCGCCGGGCGAGTGGGCTCGCCAAGCCCGAACTCCGCTGCGGCGCTCTTGAGCTTGACCCGCGCACGGCCCGTGTGTCCATCGACGGCGCTCCCGTGAAGTTGACCAGCCATGAATATCGTGTGCTCTCGTACCTGATGCACCATGGCGATCAAGTGGTGTCGCGAAGCGAACTCACCGAGCACATCTACGCGCAGGATCTCGACCGGGATTCCAATACCGTCGAGGTTTTCGTGGCGCGCCTTCGCCGCAAACTCGGTGCGTCCTTCATCGAGACCGTGCGCGGCCTGGGCTACCGCATGCGAGAACCTGCGGCAGGGGGGTAAAGATGCTGCGATCCCTCCGATCCCGATTGATCCTCGCCTCGCTTCTGTGGACCGTGGGACTGCTTGCGGTGATGCACATGCTTTCGTTGATGCTGATGCACGCGCTTCCGGCCATCCGCACAGTGAATAACTACGGTTTTCCGATCGTGGCGGGGATCGTTCTTATGGCGGCGGGAGTGCTGCTCGGAACCCGCCAAGGCCTGACGCCTTTCCGCCGCCTGCGGGAAAGATTGCTGGCTGTGCGGGCCGGCGACGAACGACGGGTCGAGGGCGCTTATCCGAGTGAAGTTCAACCGCTCGTCGACGACCTCAACGCGCTGCTCGAAGATCGCGAAAAGGCCGTGAAACGCGCCATCGCAACCGCGGGCGACCTGGCGCATGGCCTGAAGACTCCACTCGCACTGTTGGCGCAGGAGGCCGATCGCGCCGGTTCCGCGGGCAACGGGGAACTCGCGGAGCATATCGCACAACACGTGGATCGCATGTCCCGCCAGGTGACTTATCATCTGGCACGGGCTCGCGCCGCCGCCTCTGGAGTCGCTAGTGCAGCCCGCTGCCCGGTGGCGCCTTGCGTGGATGCGCTGGTCCGCACGCTTTTGAAACTGTACGCCGGGCGTACGCTCAGCATCTCTTCGAGCGTAGCGCCGGACCTTCACGCGCGAGTGCAGCGGGAGGATCTGGATGAGATGCTTGGCAATCTGCTGGACAATGCTTGCAAATGGGCGAATTCAAGAATCGTGCTGGAAGCATCGCGCGTCGGCGGCATGCTGGTCGTCAAATTGGATGACGACGGTCCAGGCTTAGCTCGGGATCTCCGCGCGCGTGTTATGGAGCGGGGAGTACGCGCCGACGAGGGCGCTCCCGGATCGGGGCTCGGATTGGCGATTGTTCGCGATTTGGCCGAACTCTACGGCGGATCCATCTCGCTCGACGCCTCTCCGCTCGGCGGATTGCAGGCGCGAATCTCATTTCCAGCCGCCTAGATCCCCCATGAAAGGTTGGTCATGTTGAAAAACCGTTCCGTGCCGGCGGATGTCATCCTGCCGCACATCACCTATCAAAATGTCGCTGCTGCAATCGTCTGGCTAACAAAAGCATTCGGCTTCACCGAGCACTTCCGTTATGGCGGTGACGGACGTGTGGACGGCGCGCAGATGCATCTGGGCGATGCGTGGTTCATGCTCAATAGCGCGCGGCCCGGGAGTGCGAGCCCCGCGCAGTCCGGACTGGACACGCAGAGCCTCACCGTTTTCGTCGACGATGTTGATGCGCACTTCGAACGGGCCAAGTCCGCCGGCGCCAAAATCGTGGAAGAGCCGCACGAGACCGAATATGGCGAGTACCAGTTTGCGGTCGAGGATCTGGAAGGCCATCACTGGTTGTTCTCGCGTCACGCTCGGGACGTAAGTCCTGAGGAATGGGGCGCGACCATCGCTGGCAGGTGATGCTCAGTATTCCCGTGCCTGCGCCACCTTCAGCGCCGCGAAGAACAGAATCGCACCCAGCCCCAGCGAGAAGGCCATCGCCGCCCACTGGAAACCGTAAATGCTCCCCTTGGGCACCCGCAGTTCCAGCCCGCGCAGCGCCGGCTGTCCCTTGAAAGATTTCGTGAGCTGATCGGTTTCGATAACAAAGTCGGTCATGGTTTCCTTTCCTCGATCTTTCCGGCGCCTTTCAGGCGCAATTGCGATAATTCGTTTTCGAAGACCCGGCGCACCTCTTCTTCAGTTAGCCCCAGCGGCGCGATCTTCTCGAGAGCCGACTGCACCACAGCCTTCGCCTTGCGCACCACCCGCGCCCGCCCGCCCGCCGATTCCTTGATGAAGGCGCCCGCGCCATGCCTCAGTTCGACGATCCCCTCATGCTCCAACTCGCGGTAAGCGCGAACTACCGTGTTGGGGTTCATCACCAGGTCCTCGGCCGCCTTGCGTATGGTGGGGAGCTGATCGCCTTCGCGCAGCGCCCCTGTTTCCACCGCGTGTTTGATCTGCTCCATAAGCTGGACATAGAGCGGACTACCCGCCGATGGATTGAGCCGGAAGATCATGTTTCTTGAAGTGTGCTAGTTTATTGATACACTACACACATCACCGAGTCAAGGGGAATTTCAGGGCTGCTTGGCGATGTTAACGAAATTCACCATCGATGCCGATTATCAGATCGTGGCAGTTTCCCGATCCCGAACCATCGAACGCCAACGCGGCTTCGTCCTCATCGTTACCTCCATCGCCCTGACAATGCTGCTCGGCTTGGCTGGCCTCGCGATCGACATTGGGCGCATGTACGTGATCCGCGCCGAATTGCAATCGTTCACCGACGCTGCCGCTCTGAGCGCCGCACTCGATCTAGACGGAACGGATGCCGCCCTGGCGCACGCCCGCACTGCCGCCCAAAGCCTGGCCCAAGGTCCCCATGCCATGCGCTGGGACATGGGCACGCAACCGATCGGCAATATCGTGACTACCGTGTCCGCGGACCAGTCCGGCAAGCAATCCGTTCGGGTGGTTGCCACCGAACCGGCGCCCATCATCTTTCTGAGAATCTTCCAGCCGCTCACGTCCACTACCGTTGCCGCCTCTAGCCTGGCGACAAAGGACGGGCCGTCCGTGAGGTTGATTCAATGACGCGCAGACGGGTGAACCAAAGACGCGCTCAATCGGGCAACGCGCTCATCGAATTCGCGGGCTCGCTGATGCTGCTAACGGTGATGTTCGCGGGCATCTTCGAAATCGGATACTCGTTTTACACCTACGGAACGCTGGTCACAGCGGTGCGGGCCGGCGCGCGCTATGCCGCCTTGCAACCACGCCGGGCCGGAAGCGATCCAGCGGTTGTCGCGAATGCCGTGCGCAACCTGGTCGTCTATGGCGATCCCGCTCCTTCAGATCGCACCAAACCGCTGGTTGCCGGCCTCACCACCGCGGATGTCGAGTTGATCAACGGCCCCGACGCCAGCACGGTAGCGCTGCGTGGCTTCGAAGTGGATGCGCTGTTCCTGAAATTCAAGTTGGACGGACGTCCGACGGCAACTTTCCCGGCGACGACCGGAGCTTCACAGTGAAGAGCAGCGGCCCAATGAAACGCGCGCGCCAACAAGCCGGCCAATCGCTCATCGAATCGGCTCTGGTTATGGGCGCCTTCATGGGACTCCTGGTAGGCATGGCTACGATAGGCGAGTCGCTCTTCGTCAAGCAAACGCTAGCCGATCGCGCGCGCCTGGCCGCACGCTGGGGAGCGCTCAACCGCTATGACTCCGCCGCCATTCGCCGAGTGGTCTTATTCGGTACAGCCCAATCCGCGCCCGGCGAAACCGCATTTTTCGGCCTCACGCCCTCAGCCGTCGATGTTTCGAATCCCGGATGTCCCGGTCCCGCGTGCCGCGTGAGCGTCGCGATCCCCGAGCAAGGAATCCGCTGCGTCGAACCTATTCAGAACGACCCGGTGGAAATTGCTACTCCGCCCCTAGCTGCTTCCAAGCCTTAACGAACGGCGCCGTCTTCGAATTCGCTTCATTCCAGCGCACCGGCCGCTCGCTATCGGCCATCAGAAACATCGCCAACGCGATGGCGCGATCCACTTTGGCCATGTTGTCGTAGTCGATCTTTTGCCACTCGTCGCCCACCGCGTGGTAATCGGAATAATCGAACGCCACACACAGCGTCTGGGCGGGCACGCCGGCTTCGGCAAACGACAAATTGTCGCTCGCGCCAAAGTAGTCGTCGCTGCCCTGCGCGTTCTTATAGATCTTGATTCCGGTGCTCTTCCCCGCGGCTTGAACGAAGCTGGTGAGATCGGAATAGTCGAACCCGGTGAGCGAGGCATTGGAAATCTGCGGCCCCACGGTGGAATCCGTTCGACCCACCTGCTCCAGATTCAGATCGGCGACGGTCTTATCGAGCGGCCAAACGGGATGATGGGCGTAATATTCGGATCCGACCAGCCCTTCTTCTTCGCCGAAAAAAGTCATAAACACGATGCTGCGCCGTGGATGTTTCGGAAGCTGTGCCAGAGCGCGCGCCACTTCCATGACGGAGACCGTACCGCTGCCGTCGTCGTTCGCGCCGTTGTAGATGCGATCGCCCGGCCCGTCCGGACGCACGCCCAGGTGATCGTAATGCGCCGTCAGCAGGACATACGTATCGCGCAGCGCCGCGTCGGACCCGCGCAAAACTCCAATTACGTTGCGCATCGTCGCCGGTGTGCGGTGGGGCGCCGCGATATGCACCGTCGCGGTCGCATTGCCTTCGCCAGGCTTAAGATTGTCATAGAACCGCGCCGCGGATTCGCCGGTAAGTGTGATGCGCGGGCTCGCAGCGTCGAAGTCTGCTTCTTTCGGATCCACCAGATGACGCCGGCGCCCTTCGTGCCTGCTGAGCCCTTTCCTGTCCACCAGGATCACCAAAGCAGGTTTGGCCGCGTGCAGCACCCGGTTCACCGGACGAAAACGCGCGCGCAGCCTGGGTTCGATCGCGACGATCACAACCTTGTCGTCCACCTGATCGGCCGTCAGATGTTGCACCGACGCCTCGTCGTTCAAGTCCAGTTTGAGCACCGTCTCGCGCTCTAAATCCAGCGCGGCCGCTGAACTCAGGACCGCGTCCTTCGATGTGGCCTCAAACTGGCGGCTGCCGGAGGAAAGCCTCAGTTGGAAATCGCTGAAGTTGGGCTCCTCTATCATCATCGACGCCGTTTGGAAGTAGCTGTCGCCGACCCCCGGCTCGAGACCAGCCCGGCGGAACTGGGCCGCGATATAGTCGGACGCGCGATCCAACCCTGGCGACGGCGAGTCGCGCCCTTCCAGTTCGTCGGAAGCGATAAACTTGAGGTCGTCGCGCAGAGAGGAAGCGTGGATTGCGTCCAAGGCGACCTGTACATCCGGAGAGATACCCTCTTTCGGGGCGTTGCTTTGAGCCAGAAGGCAAAGACCAGTAAGGAAAACTACAGAAACACTGCGATAGCGCATACGGGGAATTCTACTTGATGTTAACATCTTGAAGTAGAAATCATTTTACGGCAGAATTGTTTTGAGGACGTGCTTCCGATCGTGACCGGACATGCCAACCCGAACCAGTAATATCCATATCCTGCGGCAGCGCGTGATTGAGAGCTCCAAGCGCAGCAGCCCGCATTTGGTCGGCTCGAAACTGACCGAGGCTGGTGTGCTGGATCGCGCTGTGCTCAACCGCCAGATCGCCGAGATCCTGGACGGTCTGGGGGAAGAAGCGAGCCTCGCCCCGCGCCTGGAGCGGTCGCTCGATGCCTTTCTCAAGGCC
>JBKQHJ010000051.1:0-4090 GCA_052148835.1 Bryobacteraceae bacterium | reverse complement strand
CACGCAGGACAACTGCAAGGACGCACCGAAGCTGGTCTGGCTGCTCGACATTCGCGCCGAATCGAATCCCATGGTGATCGACACCGCGCCGCTTCACTCGAACGATGGCGAGCTTTGTTCGCGCGGTGGCCGATTTGGCGCGCACAATCTGCACCCGAACTTTCCGGGCCCTACGTCCGCCAATCTAAAGAACACAACCGTGGCCAGTTGGTTTAACGGCGGCGTCCGAATATTTCATATTGTCGATGGGCCCAAGGGTATTCCCAACGCGCCCCCGCATCTGGAAGAAATCGGGTTCTACATTCCCGCCGCGCCGCCGAAAAATCCGACGCCCACCAGCCAGATGAACCACGCGATCGTGGACGAAAACGGCCTGATTTACGCCAACGACCGTTTTACCGGCGGGCTCTACATTCTTCGATATACTGGCACAGTACCCCTAGACTAACTGCCAAAGCGAGGACTTTCCGATGAAAATCGCGAAGATCACCGTCGTGCTTTTCTGCTGGACATTCTGCCCCGCTTTCATCTGCGCCGCGCAAGACACAACTACCAGCGGCGGCGTGGTCGCGAATCTTAATGCCGCAATTAACTCAAAAGGCACGCTCCAAGGTACGCTCGTAATCACCGCAATCGGCGCGCCAAGCTTGCCATTTCGCGAGGCATTTGTGAAAGATGCCGCGGGAGGTCCTTCCGCCACCTTGCTTGGACGCTTCACCAAGGATCGGGAATCGCACGCTACGCCGGTTGTAATCGACGATGGTAACCAGGAA
Organism: Bryobacteraceae bacterium; assembly: GCA_052148835.1. Classification (GTDB taxonomy): domain Bacteria; phylum Acidobacteriota; class Terriglobia; order Bryobacterales; family Bryobacteraceae; genus Palsa-89. Next base: position 3,317 of record JBKQHJ010000051.1, on the reverse strand, counting down.
CGGCCCATTAAGATTCAATTCCAAATCCGTGAAGACGATTTTATTCTTCCGATTCAGCGCCAGATGCCGCTGCAGCTAGATCTTTTAACACTTGTTTCGCCGCTCGTATCTCAGCCGGATGGAAATCTGCGGCTCGGCGCTCCTGGAAAGTTCCGCGAAGAGATTTCCCTCGAGATTCCAGCCGACTTCGCCTTGGACGCCGATGCGCGCCTAAACAACGAAAATACGTTCGCACGCTACCAATCCGACGCAAAAACTGGCGGCGGAAAGCTGGTCATCGTCCGCGAATTTCAGCTTAAGCAGGAGATCATCGACTCGCCGAAACGAACCGATGTGGACTCGTTCTGGAAAATGATCGGTGACGATCAAAAGCGTGCGTTCATGCTGAGGCGGACCAAGCGGGTCGATCTAACCGAATGGATACAATCCGTCCCGGCCGACAAGATCAGGGCTTACGGACTCCAGGCATATTCGCAACGAGAATACGATGCTTCCAGGCAACTGTTCGAGCGGGCGACCCGCGCGAATCCGGACGACAGTGCCGCTTGGAACAATCTTGGGAATGCTCTCGACTCGCTCGGCAGATGGGACGAGGCGCAAAAGGCTCTCGAGAAACAGATCGCTATCAATCCCAAGAGTTCGTACGCGTACAGAAATTTGGGTTTGTTACAAGAGCGCGAAGGTTATTGGGACATGGCGATCGACAATTTCAGAAAACAGATCGAGGTGCACCCCGGAGATCCAGCCGCCATCGCCGATCTTCCAAGGGCGCTAATGGTCGCTCACCGCTGGGCCGAGGCGGAAGAGGCAGCCGCCAAAGCCCTCCAGTTGCAACCCAAGAATGCGCAGCAACAACTGGACGTGGCCATCGCTCAAGTTTGCCAAGGTAAACTCACCCCGGAACGCCCGGCGATCGACTCCGCTCTCGGCACCGTCCCGACGGCCAATTTGCTAAACTACGCCGCGTACTTTCTCACGGAATGCGATAAAGAGAATCTAGCCGATCCTTACATAAGCAGGGCAGTCGAGTCGCTGAACGTCACAGGCGTAGCGCACGAAAACATGGCGACTGCGATGAATTTTCAAAGATCTCGCGCCAGCTATCTGGACACCTACGGGTGGCTGCTCTACAAAAAAGGCGAAAATGATCGAGCTCTCAGCCTGCTCAACGCTGCGGCGAATCTAGCCCCCCTCGGTACGCTCTACGTTCACTTGGCTCAGGCGGAATCAAAAGCGGGACATAGCGACAAAGCGGCTCTCTTTTGGCGAGAAGCCACATTCTTGCAGCCCGGACAGCTCCCGCACGTCCCGCCGGATATCGCTCCGCGAATCGAATCTATCCCACCGCTATCGCTCGACCGCGTTTGGTATCCACTGGGAGCCGATTTGCCGGGTGATGTCGCAGCCATCCTGCCCGTTGGACAGGCTTCGTATTTCTTCCTGGCTGCCAACGCTGACGGCAGCGTCGCGTCCGTCCGCGAATTGGATACGGAGGATCAAGCCGCCAAGCGAGTCTTAACTGCACTTCGTGCCATTAAGCTTCCCGCGATTCAGGTGGAGGTCAATCCTGTGCCAACCGCTTACCTCGTCAAACTTGTCCGTGGTGCGGATGGAAACGTTGTCGCTGGCCGGTCGGTTTCGCAGGAGGCAGTGGCGATTGCCGCCGATTTAATGCCGGGAGAATTTCCGCTTCCGGCTTCGGCGACTTCTCCAACCGCTCCGTCCACCCAATCGCCCGCGGATACATATCGTATCGGCGGAGGCGTCAGTCCGCCGAGTATTACGTACAAAGTTGAGCCCGAATATACCGAAGAAGCGCGCAAGGCCCGGTTGCAGGGGACCGTGCTGCTACGTATCATTGTCACCACCGATGGAACGCCACGCGACATCAAGGTTCTACGAAGCCTAGGTCTGGGTTTGGATGAAAAAGCAATAGCCGCCGTCGGTCAATGGCAGTTTCAACCCGGCCGCAAGAGCGGTCAACCAGTCAACGTCCTCGCGCAGATCGAAGTAAATTTTCGGCTTGCGTCCAGCTGGCATCTAGGCCGAGCGGAGTTTCACCTTCCCGACGGCGTTTTGCGGCCCATCCTCGACAAGGTGGCTACTCCTCATGTCGCAAACGACGCGCTTAGCGCCGCGGCAACGGTCACGTTCGACATTGGCGAAAACGGCGCACCCCTCAACCTTCGGATCGACAAATCATCCGCCGACGACTGGGCCCGTAGTGTCACCGAAGCCCTCGACAAATGGCGGTTCACACCCGCTTCCAAGGACGGCCGTCCCGTGGTCGCATCTTGCACCATGGACTTTGTGCGGGGCAACTAAATCAGCCGCATCGTATATACTTCTTCGTGAGTAAGGAGAACGATCCGATGAAGCGCCACTGGTTGCTCTGCGGCGCGGCCGTGCTTGCCGCCACTCTGGGAATTCTGTACACCCGATCCGTCGTCCACGCCGCTGCGGTCATGGCGCCCCGCTTCGAAGTCGACTCCTTCTGGCCCAAGCCGCTCCCCAACCACTGGATTCTCGGCCAAACCATCGGCGTCACGGCCGACTCGGCGGACCACATCTGGATCATTCATCGCGTCGGGTCGCTCGAAGCCGGCGAGCAGCACGCCACCACCAATCCGCCCATCTCGCAATGCTGCGCGCCTGCGCCGCCGGTGCTCGAGTTCGATCAGGAAGGCAACCTGATCGGACATTGGGGTGGTCCCGGTCCCGGTTACGATTGGCCCGAATCGGCGCATGGCATCACAGTCGACTACAAGGGCAACGTTTGGCTGGGCGCCAACGGCCGTGGACCGCAAAGCGCGCGCGGCGCCATCAATGGCCAAGACGAAGAATCCAAGGCCGGCGACCAGGTCGATAGTTTTCACGACAACCAAATCCTCAAGTTCACTCAGGACGGAAAATTCCTACTGCAGATCGGCAAGCCCGGGCACAGCAAAGGCAGCAACGACACCGAAAATGTGCGCCTCGCGGCGAAGACATTCGTCGATCCGAAGACCAACGAGCTGTACGTCGCCGACGGCTACGGTAATCATCGTGTGATCGTGTTCGACGCCGACACCGGCAAATACAAACGGCACTGGGGCGCTTACGGCCACAGGCCCAGCGACGCGGAACTCGGTCCTTATAATCCCAGCGCGCCGCCCGCCCAGCAGTTTCGCAATCCCGTACACTGCGCCATGCTTTCGAACGACAATCTGCTCTATGTTTGCGACCGCGTGAACGACCGTATCCAGGTTTTCCATCCGGACGGCACGTTCGTCAAAGAAGGGTTCATCGAGAAGCAGACGCTCGGCTCCGGTTCGGTG
>JBKQHJ010000050.1:0-101493 GCA_052148835.1 Bryobacteraceae bacterium | reverse complement strand
GCCGCGTTTGTCGTCTGGGGACTTCTTCAGGTTGGTTTTGGGTTTGCTTGAGCGGTCATCCATGCTACCAGCGTGACAGATGCTCGTCGGAAGTCAAGAGGGCCGTTTTTCAAATTGAGCCACTACCTTGCGTCATCGCTTGCCGCTGCTCTTGACATACAGACGTCAATCACGATATGTCTAGACATATGAGAACGACGGTCCGGCTTCCTGAGGCTTTGATGACCCAGGCTAAGAGGGAGGCTCAGCGACGCGGCAAGACCGTTACGTCCCTGATTGAACAGGGACTTCGGCTCGTTCTGGCGCAGCCGGAAGCCCAGGGCCCTCGCAAGAGATTCGTCCTGCCGGTGTCAGACGTTAAGACGGGCGGACTGCTTCCCGGAATCGATTTGAACAACAGTGCCGCCCTCCTAGACATTATGGAAGAAGACGAGCACTTTTGATCCTGCCCGACGTCAACGTGCTGTTATACGCGTTCCGGCCCGATCTACCGGAACACGTGCGGCACAAAGCCTGGCTGGAAGAGATCATAGACGGGGAACAGGCGTACGGCATGTCGCCGCAAGCTCTGGCGAGCGTGATCCGAATTGCGACGCGACCGAAAACATTTACACTGCCTAGCGGTCTAGCGAGCGCACTCGACTTCGCCTCAGCGCTACTCAATCATCCCCACTGCCACATCATCGAACCCGGTCCACGCCACTGGAGCATCTTCACGAACCTCTGCCGCAGCGCGAACGCAACCGGCAAGCTCGTCCAGGATGCCTGGTTCGCCGCCCTGGCCATCGAGTCGGGCTGCGAATGGATTACGAATGATCGAGGCTACGCTCGGTTCGCCGGATTGCAGTGGCGTACGCCGCTTTAACGAAGGCTAGCCGTTGAAGTGGCCGGCTTCTCCGCCAGCAGGCTGTCCACCTGGGCGTAAAACTCCTTGACCGTCTGATGATACAGCTTCCCGCTCGCAGGCCCAGGGAATCCGGCATGGACAAAGCGTACGCGACCATCGCGCCCAAGGAAAAACGTGGTCGGCCAGGAGTTCAGATTCACCGGCTGCGTCAGCTTCGCATCGCGCTCGTCAGGCGTGCCACCGAGCAATACCGTGTACTCGATCCCGTACTCCTTCATAAAGGCGCGCAGACGGGTGGGGTCCTTGAGCTGGTCGTCCTCTTCAAACGAAAGCGCCACAACTTCGAGGCCCTTACTACGATATTTGCGATACAGCTCGGCCAAGAAGGGGGCTTCGTCGTGGCAATTGGGGCACCAGCTTCCGGTGACATTCACGAGCACAACCTTGCCCTGAAAGCGCGCGTCGGAGTTCGAGACAATTTTGCCGCTAAGATCGGGGAAGCTGAATCGGAACGGTTCGGAGGCGTCTTTTACAGAAGTATGATGATCGGGATCGGTCGGGGCGGGCAGACCCTTGGCGCGCGCGACGTCCGGTCGCGTGGCCGTAAGCTGGCTGCTACCGTGCAGATCGGTCATGTCGATCGCTAGCGTCCCGTCCGCGGCGGGCGTCAGGATCATCAACGCCGGTCGGCCTCCGGAGAAATGGCTCAGCACGAACTTGCCATCCTTATAACCACCGGTGAGCGCGCCAGTGTCTCCGTCGACACGCAAAATCGCCGCCTCGACATTGGAGGCGCTCTTCTCCTGAACGATCAGGCGCCAGGCCTTCTCGCCTTTTGAGCTTTTCACTGCCACTTCCCAAAGGCCATCGATCGAGGGGGCGCTGGCCGCCGAGCTTGCCTCGACTTTGTGGCGGTGCGCAGTCACCGGATAAGTTTTCTTCAGCATCGGCCCGTATTGGCCTACGAGCTCGCCATCTTGAAGTTTAGCCTCGAGCTTCGCGGCGTACGAATCGAAATTCAACACCAGCGAGCCGTTCTGAAAGCTGGCCCCGCTGGCGACCACTTTGTCATCTCCGTTGAACAGCCATCCGGAGAGGTTCGACGCATCCCCCGCGATCTGTAGGCGGAACGGAATGGCTTGGCCGTTGAAAGTGATGGTGGCGTCCCATAAACCCGCCAGAGATTGCGCGGAAGCCACCGTTGAGGACGCAATGGCGAAAAGGAGGGCAGCCCAAAGTTTGGTTTTCACGTTCGCTCCTTGTACTGAACCGACGACTTGGTAGCTATTAGTGTACATCCGTCCAGGGGTTGACGAGATGAATCCCGCAATGCTCGAAGTCCTTGACGTTGCGGGTTGCCAGCGTAGCGCGGTGAGCACGGACGATGGCCGCAATCATCGCGTCGAATTGAGAAATTCGATCATTTGAATGTGGGCGGAGGGCGCAAGGGTTCCCGAGGCGGAATCTCCAGCTCGACTCCTCCTAGGGGCTCAAAGAGACTTCGGATCGCCTCGGCCAGACTCAACGGTTTCTTTGGCTGTTTCGCTAGCGCGGTCGTCAGCAGATGACGTGCCTCTTCTTCCATCGACCGCCCGTGCTGAGTCGCCCGGACTCGGAGGCGTGCCTTTACCGAGTCATCTGACCGACGGATGGTAATGGCCGCCCATAAGTCAATGATAGCGTTGCAGTCATCGCTTGCAAGTGCCGTTTGACACCCTCGGCCCGATTTCGATAGGCTACCGACGTGCAATCTGGATTTGCCATTCTTGGAACCCTGATATTGACTAGCTTCGCCGCACACGCCGCCGAGTCCTGCGACCGCGCCTGCCTGGAAGGTTTCGTCAACCAGTATCTGGACGCGCTGGCCGTGCATGATGCGTCCTAGCTACCGCTCGCGAAGGGCGCCCGCTACACCGAAAATGGTCAAACGCTGAAGCTCAACGACGGCATGTGGGGTCCCAAAGTAACGCTCGGAAGCTACCGGCTCTACTTCGCCGATCCGAAGTCCGGCCAAGTGGGTTTCATGGGCGTAGAGAACGAGAACGGCCATCCGCAAATTCTGGCCCGCGCGTATTTTCCGAGCCGCAAAACCTGGTGGACAAACCAATCTTTCATCAGGCGCTGGCGCCTTCCGAGCGGCGTCCCCGCGCGGAACTAATCCGCGTGGCCAATTCTTATTTCGAAGGAATGGAAGCGGGCACCGACAAGAACACTCCGTTCGATAAGGACTGCCAGCGCATCGAGAATGGCGTGATCACCTCAAATGACCCCAGCAGCAAGAGCGAGATTACACGGATGAGCTGCGGCGCGCAGTTCGCCACCGGATTTACCAAAGTCATTACGCGCGTCGAAGAGCGGCGCTTTCCCGTCGTGGATGAAGAGCGCGGCATGGTCCTCTCGATTATCCGCTTCGATCACTCCGGCAAAAACAAAACGATCACTTGGGCCGACGGCACCGAGCATAAAGTCAATCCGCCGTTCGACCAGCCCTATTCATTTTTCATCGCCGAGCTGTTTAAAATCGTGGACGGCAAGATCAATCGGATTGAAGCGCTGGTCACCCCCGTGCCCTATGGCATGTACACCGGCTGGCCAACTAAGAAGTGAGCTAGTCCTTCCGCCACTCGATCGGAAAAAGCTGTCCCGCTTTAGCCGGATCTAGTTTCACGCCGGCCAAAGCCGTGGCTCTAGCGAGAACCGGGTCGCGCCCCGCGGCGAGATCGGCGGCCGAAGGCAGAATTAGTTCGTCCGGGACGACGCCGGCGTGTTCCAAACTCTTGCCGTCGGCCATGATCAAGTCGGCTTCCGTGATCGACGCGCCATAAGCAATCTCGGTGTCTACGCCTTGGTGAAACGGGTAGTGGCGCGACTCCATGACGGAGCCCGAACTGTGATCGCCCAGCACAGTGCCGCGATGTTCCAGTTGAACTACGCGTGCGAGAAGCTCGGCCGCGGATGCCGACCGGCTGTCCACCAGCACAATTAATTTCCCGGAGAACACATTCCCGCCCCGCGTTTTTGCAACCTCGGGCTTCAAATCGGACTTTCTTCCAACCCGTTTCGCGATAGTCACGTCATGGTCCATAACCCCACCCACAACACGCTCCAGGGTTCTTATGTATCCGCCGGGATTTCCCCGCAAATCCAGGACGAGCGTCTGGTATTTGCGCGCATCTTTGATTAGATGATCCACCTCTTCGTCCGTCATGTCGAATTCCGGCATTTTCCATATGAGCAACGTGTCTGAAAAGGAGACGAAGCGCTGGCGGTTCTCGCGTTCGCCATTCTGCTCGTCGCGCACCAGCTTCCAGAAATCGTTGTCGTTGTTAAGATCCAAGACCTGCTTCTCGCGAGTGACTTTGGGCGTGACGTCCACCTTTCGCTCACGTCCGTCGGGTCCTCGGACGGTGAAATTCATGACCGGCAGCGACAAAAGGGTATTGAAAATGTACCCCATGGTCCAAAGCGTTTCGCGTGTGGGCCGGTATCCTTGCCAAGTGAGAATCTCGTCGCCTGGAGCCAGCTTTTCCGAAGCATCCCGGTTCGGACGAACCGCGGTGATAAAGCAGCGATCCCCGATCATCTGCAAGAAGTAACCGTATTCGCGGCGCGTGTTGCGCGCAGGCGGGATGAAAAAGGTGTGCGAATCCTTGAGCGCGTCCAGAGTCTCGGCGATCGTCGTGAACGCCGCGCCCAAATTGTCGACTGATTGCAGTCGGGCGTCGGCGGCTTTAAAACGCGCCTCCATATCAATGCCGTGGTATTGCGGGTCGTAGTAGTGGCGCTCTATGGCTTCGCCGAGATCGCGCAGCATCTGACGCGCGCGTTCGCGCTGAAAACTGTCGAATTGGACCTGGGCTGGCGCCGCCACCGGCCATAAGCCCGCGGCGATGACGCCACTTACGGCGATCCATTTCCACATGGTACGGACAATTATAAGCGCGCAGGCTGCTCCGCGAGGAGTTGATCCACATCGGCCCGAAAAATGGACTCACGCACCGCGCCGACGTAAGACTTGGCCACGCGGCCATTGCGATCGACCAGCACCGTGGTGGGCAGCGCGTCGATGGCGGGCGCCGATGGTGACGCCAGATCGGGCATCAACACCGGATAGGGCAGGTGGAATTCGCGCAGGAAGGATTCCACCGCGGGCTTGCCCCCTTCATCGATTGCGATACCAACCATCGACAGTCCCTTGTAGCGATAGTCGCGCGCCAGATCGATCAATCCGGGGGTCTCCTGCCGGCAAGGAGCGCACCAACTGGCCCAATAATTGATGAGCACCACTTGGCCGCGATGGTCGGAAAGACGCCAGGAGGCGCCGTTCAATTGCGGAAACGCCATATCCGCCACCGGCATTCGATCCTTTACCGGCCTGACACCCGCCTTTTGATCGCTCCAACTTTGCCAGGCGAAGGCGATCCACAGAACGGCGACGCCGAAGAGCAAATACTGGATGAGCTTTCGGCGGGTGGATTTGTCTTGAAACACCTATCCTCATTATAGAATGGGCGCGAGTATAGGCCTCAAGCGGCCATCGAGCCTGGGATCAGCGATCAATAAACTGCATGGGGCTAGGCCGACTGCGACTCATGACGGAGCGGGCGTATTAGCCACGTCAAAATGAATCCAACCACCAGACCGGCGGCGAGCACTTGAAGCGGAGAATCGTAGATATGCACGCGGCTCGCACCCGGAGCCAGGGCGGCTTTGGCTCGGTTCGATAGCTCCGTGATGATTACCGGTCCCACAATGGCGGCGGCGCTCCAGGCGACGAGGATGGCGCCGTGAATGGCGCCCACGTTCTCGGGACCAAAGATATCCGCCAGGAACGCGGGAATGGTGGAGAAACCGCCGCCGTACATGGTGTAAATGATGGACCAGCTCGCAAGAAATAGAGTGTAGGCGCCGAGAGTCGCCATGCGCGGGATGGCCAGGAACAGGATCGGCTGAACCAGGAAAAATATCAGATATGTGTTGCGGCGGCCAATATGGTCCGACAGAGAGGCCCAAAGAAACCGGCCGGCCAAATTGAACAGGCTGATCAGGGAAACAACAGCAGCGGCCTGTACCGCCGATTTCGCGAACATATCCTGCGTCATCGGCGAAGCCTGCGAAAGAATACCAATGCCGGCGGCGACGTTAATAAACAAAATGCTCCACATCAAGTAGAACTGCGCGGTCCCGAGCGCTTGGTTGCGGTCCACGCTGCGATCGGTGATCATCTTTTTGGTTCGGGCCGGAGGTGTCCAACCCTCGGGCGTCCAGCCGGCCGGAGGACGCTTCAGGATTCGCGCGCCGATCAACATCACGACGAGATATATGGCGCCGAGCGCGAGCATGGTATAGCCGACCCCAAACCATTTCATGAAGCTGGTGTTCATGGGGCTGGCCACCGCCGCGCCGCCTCCGAAACCCATGATCGCCATCCCAGTGGCCATACCGCGCCGGTCGGGGAACCATTTGACGAGCGTACTGACCGGTGCAATGTAACCGAGCCCGCATCCGATGCCGCCGATGAGCCCCATTCCGACGAACACCAGCACGGACTGTTTGATCAATAGTCCCACGCCTCCGATAGCCAGTCCGACGCCGAAGAAAAGGGCTGCCACGGTGGCGGCTACGCGCGGGCCCCGACGCTCCACCCAGGGTCCGCCGAACGCCGCGCTCAGTCCCAGGAGAACCAACGCTGTCGTGAACGTGGTGTATGGCGGACTGAACCAGGAGGGCGAATTCGGAAAGACGGCAAGAATCGGCCGGTTGAATGTGCTCCAGGCGTAGACGGAGCCGATACAGATGTGAACGAGAACGGCGCCCAGAGGGATGAGCCAGCGATTGCTGACCGCGGTCTGCGAAGGTAAGGAGACACTACGTGGTGAGGCCATTGGCAGATTCTATATCAAAAAGCCGTTACAAATCGCTTACAGATTGATCAGACGGCCGATGGTTCCAGAATCCATCGCGCGGCTTTCGATGCCAGCCGGTCGAGCGCCTGAACAGCCATTTCCAGGTGTTCTTCCTTGGTGTCCTCGATTTTGTTGTGGCTGATCCCGCGCAGGGATTGCACAAACATCATCACGGCCGGGATTCCAGCGCGAGCCACTTCGGCGGCATCGTGCAGCGGACCGGAAGGCAGCCTATGCGCCGTGCCCGCCACTTCGCGCACGGACGCCTCGCAAAATTCGAGCAGCGCGGGGTGGAACGCAATAGGTTCAATGCTCCAAATACGCGACCATTCCACCGTGCATTTTTCCTCCTGCGCAAATCGCTGGCTCGCTTCTTGCGCTTCGCGGTACATCCCGGCCAGGATGTGCGCGTCCAGGTCGCGCTGATCGAGCGTGGTTTCGCACCGGCCGACTACCGCCGTCACGATTCCAGGAAATGTTTTGACGCTGCCCATGGTGCAAACCGCGTCTTTATGCTTTCCGGCGATGGAGCGGATTTCAAGCGCGAGCTTCGCCGCGGCGGCTAAGGCATCATGTCGGACATCCATGGGCGTCGATCCCGAGTGCGCCTCCTGTCCGAAAAACGTGATGGCGTGGCGCTCCACGCCTTTGGTTCCCAGCACGACGCCCAGCGGCAATTGCATGCGTTCGAGCACCGGCCCTTGTTCGATGTGCAATTCGAGATAAGCGGCCGCGTTCTTCTGCTCGCGAGTGGCTTCGGGAAAGCGACCGATTGGAAAGCCGCAACGCGCGACAGCGTCTTCCAGCCGGACGCCATCTTTGTCCGTGCGGCCGCGGTCGGCTTCGATGCTCGAAGTACCGGCGAACGCCGACGATCCGAGCAAACTGCGGCCAAAACGCGCGCCTTCTTCATCGGCCCAATCCACCAGGCGCACGGTAACCGGCGGCCGGCCATCGAATTCTTCGGCGAATCGGCGCAGGACTTCGAGACTAGCGGTGACACCCAGGCTTCCGTCCAGCCATCCGCCGTTGGGAACGGAGTCCAGATGGCCGCCCAGGATGAGCGTCTTCTCCGACGCGCCGGCGAGGGTGGTCCAGCTATTGCCCGCCGCATCGTAGTGGTGCTGAACAGGGAGGGTCTTGATCTTGGATTGAAACCATGCGCGGGCTTTGAGCCACGTATCGGTCCACGCCACGCGCTGCGCGCCATTGGAGTCGGAGGTCAGCTCGCGCAACTCCTTGAGTTCGGCGATGGTTCGTTTGGGATCGAAGCTCATAATGCTCGGTTCACCACAGCATTGTAGCTGGCCATTGGACGAGGCGGGCCTTCGTCTGGTAGACCTAGAGGATGGGCGGCCCGTTTCCTTTTGCGTTTCACGATAACGCGGAGATCGCGCGCCGGTTTCCGGAACTCCATCCCGCATTCCTTCCGCACGAGGCGCTCACGGAGGCCAACCGGTGTCTCAACTGCTTTGACGCGCCCTGCGCGGCGGCATGTCCCACCCACATTGATGTTCCTCGTTTCATCAAGAAGATCACGACGAGCAATTTGCTGGGCTCGGCTCTGACCATTCTGGATGCGAACATTTTGGGCGCCAGTTGTTCGCGTGTCTGTCCCGTGGATGTGCTCTGCGAGGGCGCTTGCGTGATGCTGCGCTATAACAAGCAGCCCATCGCCATCGGACGGCTGCAACGGCACGCGATGGATTATTTTTTCGAACGGGGCGCACATCTGCCCAAGAGGTCGAACCAGCGGCGCAGGCAAAAAGTAGCGTGCATCGGAGCGGGCCCAGCGTCGCTCGCATCTGCCGCCGAACTGGCGCAACAGGGGTTTTCGGCGACCGTGATCGACCGGCGCGCCCTGCCCGGAGGTTTGAATACCTACGGTGTCGCCGAGTACAAACTGCGGCCGCCCGATAGTCTGCGCGAGGCCGCGATGATCGGCGAACTGGGCGTCGAGTTCCGCTTCGGCGTCTCCATCGAGAATGAAGACGACCTCGCCGCGCTCGAAAAGGAATTCGACGCGATTTTCCTCGGAATCGGACTCGGCGCGATGAACGAGTTGCGCATTCCCGGCGCCGATCATCCCTCCGTGGTGGATGCGCTGGAGTTCATTGCGCGATACAAGACGTCAGGCGATCTTCAGGTGGGGAACAACGTCGTGGTTGTGGGTGCGGGCAACACGGCGATCGACGCGGCCAATGCTGCGCGGCGGCTGGGAGCGGCGCGCGTGACCATCGTTTACCGCAGGACTGAAACCGAGCTGCCGGCTTTCAGCTTCGAGTATGAACACGCCAAGCGGGAAGGCGTCACCTTCGAATGGCTGGCTCAGCCTGTCGCTATTCGCACCTATCCGGCGGGCGGCATCGCCTCGCTCGAGTGCCTGCGGATGAATGATGAAGGCGATGATTTGCCCACACCTGTTCCCGGGTCGAATTTTCATTTATTGTGCGACATGGTGATCCCGGCCATCGGGCAAACGCCGCTGGTTTCCTTGCTGGAGCGGTGCCGGGGAGTGGAAGTGGATATGGGCCGCGTGCGGATCGATCGTCCGAGCGGCCGCACCAGCCATCCGAAATATTACGCGGGTGGCGACTGCGTAAACGGAGGCCGCGAGGTGGTGGATGCCGTGGCCGATGGTAAACGCGCCGGCCTGGCGATTTCAAATTCCTTCGAGGCCGCGCATGCCTGATCTCCGCACGGATTTCGCGGGCATTCAATCTCCCAATCCGTTCTGGCTGGCCTCGGCGCCGCCTACCAATTGCGGTGAACAGGTGATGCGCGCCTTCGATGCCGGATGGGGCGGCGCAGTGTGGAAAACCATCGGCGAGCCGATCACGAATGTCTCGTCCCGCTATTCATCGGTGGATTGGAACGGGCAGCGCATGATGGGGCTGAACAACATCGAGTTGATTTCGGACCGGCCCATCGAGACGAACTTGCGTGAGATCGCGGAAGTAAAGAAACGCTATCCGAAACACGCCGTGATCGCGTCTTTGATGGTGGAATCGAAGCGCGAGGCCTGGCATGACATCGTCCAGCGGTCTGAAGATGCGGGCGCCGATGGTCTGGAACTGAATTTCGGTTGTCCTCATGGGATGAGCGAGCGCGGCATGGGCAGCGCGGTCGGCCAAGTGCCCGAGTACACCGAATTGATCACCGGCTGGGTGAAAGAGAAGGCTCGAACGCCCGTGCTGGTGAAGTTGACGCCCAACGTCACCGACATTCGACAGATCGCGCGCGCCGCTAAGAGAGCGGGCGCCGACGGGCTTTCGGCCATCAATACGATCAATTCGATCACGGGCATCGATCTGGATACCTTGGAACCAAGGCCCAATGTCGACGGCCTTTCCTCGCACGGCGGCTACTGCGGTCCCGCGGTGAAGCCGATCGCGCTGAACATGGTGCATCAGCTCCAGACCGATGAAGCTTCGCGGCTACCGATCTCCGGCATTGGCGGCATCGGCGCCTGGCACGACGCGGCAGAGTTTATTCTACTGGGCTGCGGGACCGTACAGGTGTGTACCGCGGCGATGCACTACGGCTATCGCATCGTCGAAGATATGATCGACGGCCTTCAAAACTGGATGCGCGAGAAGGGTTTCGAACGCGTCGAGGATTTTCGCGGGGTGAGCGCGCCTAAAGTCACCGACTGGAACCATCTGAACTTGAATTTCAAGATCGTGGCGCGCATTCATGAAGAGAAGTGTATTGGTTGCGAACTGTGCTACATCGCGTGCTGGGACGGCGCGCATCAGTGTATTCACCTCGACCGGGGCATTCATCTGAGTGGATCTCAACCAACGCCTCCCGCCAGGGAAGCGGCCAGCCGCGCACGCATTACTGTCACGCCGATTCCCAAGCTGGATCGCGGCGCGAAATCAGAGAGCCCGCTCGCGCGCGTTCCGCGCGTTGATGAACACGAATGTGTCGGCTGCAATTTGTGTGCACTGGTTTGTCCGGTGGATGGTTGTATCACCATGGAGCGCGTCGACAATCATCTGCCTCGCCAGACTTGGGAAGATTTGGTCAATGGGACTCCTCATTAGGAACGGCACGGTGGTGTCCGCGGACAAAACATTCGCGGCGGACATTTTGATTGAGGGCGAGACCATCCGGGAAGTGCGTTCCGGGATTCCAGCCCAACCAGCCCATCAAATAATAGACGCAACCGGCATGCTGCTCCTGCCAGGCGGCATCGACGCACACACGCATCTCGACATGCCGTTCGGCGGAACGACGTCGAGCGACGATTTCGAAACGGGCACGCGCGCGGCGGCCATCGGCGGCACCACGACACTTGTCGATTTCGCGATTCAAGCCCGTGGCACCAAGATGCGGGACGCGTTGGACACCTGGTGGAAGAAGGCGGAATCGAAGGCCTGCGTCGATTATGGGCTGCACATGATCGTCACCGACCTTCCCGAAGCGGGCCTGGAAGACATGGACGACATGGTGCGCGAAGGCGTCGCCAGCTTCAAGCTCTTCATGGCGTATCCGAACGTTCTGATGGTGGACGACGCCACGATTTTTCGCGCGCTGCAGCAGACCTCGAAGAACGGCGCGCTCATCTGCATGCACGCCGAAAACGGCAGCGTGATTGATGTGATCGTGCGGCAGGCATTGGCTGAGGGCAAAACCGCACCCATCTATCACGCGCTCACGCGTCCCACTTTGGCGGAAGCGGAAGCCGTGCATCGCGCGATTGCAATGGCGGAGATCGCGGGCGTTCCTATTTACATCGTGCATCTGTCTTCGGAAGACGCGTTAAATCAAGTGCGCGAAGCGCGAGACCGTGGATTGCCCGCGTTTGCCGAAACGTGCCCACAATATTTACTGCTCTCCATCGACAATATGAAGGTTCCTGGCTTCGAGGGAGCAAAGTACGTGTTCACGCCGCCGCTGCGCGAGAAGCAGAATCTCCCCAAGCTTTGGGACGGGCTCAAGACCGACAATTTACAAGTGGTCTCCACCGACCATTGCCCATTCTGTTTCGAAGATCAAAAAGCGCTCGGCAAGGACGATTTCACCAAAATCCCCAACGGCGGTCCGGGCATCGAGAATCGGCTGCAGCTTCTGCATCATCACGGGGTCGGCGCGGGTAAGATCACGTTGAATCGTTTTGTGGAGATCACCTCGACGGCGCCCGCTCGCATTTTCGGCATGTATCCCAAGAAAGGCGCCATCGCCCCGGGAAGCGACGCCGACATCGTGGTGTGGGATCCCAAAGCCGAGCACGTCATCAGCGCGAAGACGCATCACATGCGCGTCGATTATTCGATGTTTGAAGGTTTCAAAGTAATCGGCAACGCGAGGCAGGTGTTCTCGCGCGGTGAGTTGATCGTCGATAAGGGGCAGTACATTGGACGCGCCGGCCGCGGACAGTACTTGCGGCGCGCGGCGAGAGGTGGCGCTTGGAATTAGCGGACGAACGCGCATCTAGCTTATACAACGAAGACCTTGCTCCGGTGCCCGCGGCGAAACGCACCTGGGGCATCTACAATTACGCCTCGCTGTGGGTCGCGATGAGCGTGTGCATTCCCACCTATATGCTGGCCTCCGGACTCATCGCCGGGGGCATGAGTTGGAAGCAGGCCATTGGAACAATTTTACTGGGAAATGTCATCGTGCTCATTCCGATGATTCTCAACGCGCATGCGGGAGCCAAGTACGGGATCCCGTTTCCGGTGCTGGTGCGCGCATCCTTCGGAGTGCGTGGCGCGAACGTCCCAGCCGTGTTGCGAGCCCTGGTGGCTTGCGGATGGTTCGGCATTCAATCTTGGATCGGCGGCCAAGCCATCTATACGATGCTCCAAGTGCTGTGGCCTCGGACGGCTTCCAGCGCCTGGACGCCTTGGATCTGCTTCTCTTTATTTTGGCTGTTGACCATGGCGGTGATCTGGCGCGGGATCGAGACCATAAAATTCCTGGAAGGCATCGGCGCGCCGTTCATGATGGCGGTGGGTCTGCTTTTGTTGTGGTGGATCGCGCGCAAGGCCGGCGGACTCGGGCCAGTGCTGCATACGCCGAGTAAATTCCGGACGACGGCCGAGTTCATGCGCTTCTTCATTCCGTCGCTGACCGGCATGGTGGGCTTCTGGGCGACGGTGGCGCTGAATATTCCCGATTTCACACGCTACGCGCGGTCGCAAAAAGCGCAAATTATCGGCCAGGCGCTGGGACTCCCGCCCGCCATGACCATCTATTCGTTTATCGGCGTCGCGGTGACGTCGGCGTCGGTGATCCTGTTTGGCCAGGCGATCTGGGATCCGGTGGCGTTGCTCGCGCGATTTCATGAGCCGGTGATCGCTTCCATTGCTCTGGTCGCGCTGCTTGTTGCCACGCTGAACACCAACGTCGCGGCGAATGTGGTCTCGCCATCGAACGATTTCTCGAACTTGAATCCGCGGCTGATTTCGTTCCGCACCGGAGGGATCATCACCGGTATCGTGGGCGTCCTGATGATGCCTTGGAAACTGCTGACGGATTTTCAAAGCTACATTTTTGGATGGCTGGTCGGGTATTCGGGCCTGCTGGGCCCGGTGGCCGGCATTATGATCACGGATTATTTTGTGCTGCGCCGTACTTATCTGGATGTCGGCGAACTGTACAATCCACGCGGCATTTATCGCTATGGAAGCGGTGTGAATTACCGCGCCATTTTCGCGCTCGTGGCCGGTGTTGTGGTCGCGTTGATCGGTCTGCTGGTGTCCCCGCTGCGCTGGCTGTACGACTACGCCTGGTTTGTGGGATTCCTGGTTTCGTCCGTCACGTATTGGATTGCAATGCGCAACGCGCTACGCCACGCGCCGCCCGCGGCTGATTACGCTTACTCCGTCTTGCCTGGATCGCCCGGGCCACCGTCTCCCGGCGAACCGCTGTAAAACGACCGGCCGTCGCTCAACGTGATGCGCCGCGCGTCCATCAAATGTGACCCATCCTTAGCGCCGTAGCCGTCGATGGTCACCGTGTCTCCGATCTTGATATCGTTTTTCCTGAACCCTCGGCGAGACAAAGCGTTCGGAGCGCCACCTTCGCAGGTCCAGGTGAGCAGGTTTCCCTGATCGTCCTTCACGTCGATGTACAGATAGGAGTGCGGATTGGTCCATTCCACTTTGCTGATCACGCCGGTGATGCGGACGGCTTTGCTCGCATCGTATTCCGCCGCGAAGGAATGGTGCGCGTAGATCGGCAGAGCGGCCGCCGCGAGGGTCGCGCCCAGGAAGGCCGCCAGCTTCGTGGTCATGAGGGAATCTCCTGTTATACTCTAGCATCGAGATGCGATTATCGGCTCTTCGCTATTGGCTTTTGGCAATGCTGGCACTGCCGGTTGCGGCTCAGGTTCCTCGCACTGCCGACGGACATCCGGACCTGAATGGATTTTGGAAGGGCATGAAGGATACCAAGCCGGGGGGCAACATCGGGAAGGATCAGCCCGGGCACAAGTTGCCTTTCACGCCCGCCGGCGAAGCGGCTTGGAAGCACAACACCACGGCCACCGTGGATCCCGAGGCAATCTGCATTCTGGGCGGCATCCCGCGCCACAATGCGAGCGGCCTGCCGTTCATGGTGATGCAGACGCCGCAATTCGTCGCTTTTCTTTATTTCTACAGTTATTACCGGCTGATTCCGACCGACAACCGCAAGCATCCGGACGATCCCGATCCATCTTTTTTTGGCGATGAAGTGGGCCACTGGGATGGCGACGCGTTCGTGATCGATTCCATCGGGTTTAAGGACACTCAAGTATGGGCGGACGAAAACGGAGACCCGCATAGCGACGCCCTGCACGTGGTGGAGCGCTGGACGCGTCCCGACGCCAACCACATCCACGTCGACACCACGATTGAAGATCCGAAATTCTACACCAAGCCGTTCACATATTCGCGGACCTGGGAAGCGGGCGCGCCAGGCCAGCGGCTGGAGGAATATTCGTGCGCGGAAAACCCCGTGGACCGCGACCATTTAGGTTTTGGTCCCGGACCGATTCGTCCCGATGGAGAGCGCGGATACGTCAATCCAGTGCCCTTGCCGCCCCCTCCGCCGGCTCCGAAACCGATTAAGCCATAAGCGCCTAGCAGTCTTCTGAAAAGGCTCGACGGCGACCGACTCCCTTACAGTCGCGACTCAGTAAGCAGCCGCGTACACGCAGTCGCGATTCCGAGCCGCGCGCGTCAGCAAGCGGATTTGGCCATTTTCAGCAGCCTGCTAGTGGTCGCTTCCGGCGTATTTCTTTTCGCCCGCCCTAATCGCAAGCGATAACCGATTCCGCGGCGGAGGCAGCGGACAAGTGGCATACGACGTGAAAGCACAAGGCGGATTTTCGGACTTGTTGAAATCGAGAAATACGATGCCATTCTTCGCTGGCTCGGCGTAAAGAAAACGAGAAGCGCCGTAGGTCGTTTTGCCGCTGGTCTCATCGCGAATAACGAAGAACAGCTTGCCATCGTCGAGCATGGGCTCCAAGCGGAACTCCCGACCGTCCTTTTGAAACGTCACGTACCCCGGACTTGGCTCGTGTTCTTCCTGGCCGATGGTGTTATGGAACGAGAGCGAATGCGGAGCCGGCCACGGTGTAAACTTCGCTTGGATTCGCCACGAGGGATCGGCCGGATACCACGAGAGACCCTGAAAATGTTTGCGAGCCGCGCTGTCGTTGTCCTTGAGCCGGATGCCCGCCCGATCGCCACGCAGGATCAGAAAGAATTGCAAATGGTTGATGGCCAGAACATCGTCGTCTTCTCGCAGAGAAGTTACGGTGGCAGGCTTGCCGTTGAGCGTAAGTCGGACGCCGGGCGCGGGATGCAAGATCGCGTTGCTCGCATGCCAGGAAATAACGGCAACTTGCCGCAGCGCCGAACCAGGCGGAAGTGGGACTTCACTGGACGGATCCGCGCCAATCCGGTTGTCGCCTTCCTTCAGCCAATCCAGGCCGACTACAGTGAGCCAGCCGAAATCCTTGGCGATTTCGCTTTGATGTTCCGCGCGCCACTGTTCCACTTCGCGCCGGTATGGATCGGTGGTGTCGGCGGCGCCGGCAACGAAAGCAATGCACGCAAAGACGGCAATGAGTTTTCCGATCATATGTGATACATGAGCGGCTGCCGGGTATGCTCCTGCTTCGACGCCTCCACTTGGCGGATTAGTTCGGCCAGCGTGGTCTTGTCCAGCACGTCGGCGATCGCGTCGCGCACCTGGCGCATGATGATGCGGATGCCGCAATGCTCGATGTCCTGGCACTCCTCGCACGGCTTGAATGCGGTTTCGCTGGCACATGGCAATGGAGCGAGCGGCCCCTCGAGCAGCCGCATAATGGACCCGATCGTAATAGTAGACGGTGGACGGCTCAGTTGGTATCCGCCGCCTTTGCCCTTCTTACTTTCGAGCACGCCGCGGCCTTTTAGATCGAGCAAAATGCCTTCCAGAAACTTGAGCGGAATGGTCTCTTCCGTTGCCAGAGTCGCGATGAGCACCGGCCCTTCTCCATAGCGGCGGCCAAGCGCCATGACTGCCTTAAGACCGTACTGCGTGCGTTTGGAGATGGTTCTCATCCGACTACAGCGTATCAAACATCGAACGACGCGCCGTATCTAGATCAATCTAAGCGATCACTCTAAGCGATCAGGGCCACGCAGCCGGTCACGATCAGGGCCGCTGCCCAGACCAGATCGAGATTGAACCAGCCCTGGCGCAGAAGCGATAGTCCAAGTTTCCGATAGACCAACACGGCGACTAGGCCCGTAACGCTCAGATAGCCGAGCGTATGGATCACGGTCGCGCCAATGCCGGTCCAGCCGCTCAACGCGCCGGAGTCTGCGGCCATCTGCATGTGATGTTCGTGTCCTGGGGGCATCGCATTGGTTGACGCCGCGTGCAGCACGATGGGCAACACCATCAAACCGGCGCCGTGCGCGCTCGCCATCAGGAACGACCAGACAGTGAGGTCTAGAAAACCCACTTGCATTCCGCCCCACGCGAAATGCTTCCGCCGCAGAAGACGAAAGACACCCAGCGAGATCAGCGCGAACGCGACCACAATCCGGACATAACCGAGCGGCAGCACGATCTGGATCAGCCCAGCGAGCGCCACTACCAGACCTATGGACAGGGCGTGGCCAAGGGTGATCGGGACCAGCGCGCGCGCCACTGCTTTGGTCGCGTGCTCCTGCATGCCGCGTGCGACCGCGAACAGCCAGCCCATCCCCGGATTGATGCCATGATAGGCGCCCAGAAAAAAAAGCGCCGCCCAGGCCGGGCCCGTCATGACGTGCCCGTCATGAATAGCAGTACGAGTCCGACGAAGCGTCGCCGCCGCCCAGACGCACCTGATGGCCGCGCAATTCGCCGAAATCGAGAAAGAACTTGGGATCGATTTGCATACCGCCCTCCGGCTTCGCATCGAGCTTGACCATCCAGCTTCGTACACCTTCGGGATAAAATTGCGCGTCCCACGGCGAATACAGGGAATTGGTGAAGTAAATGCGCTTGCCGTCGCGGCTCAGTTCAACCATCTGCGGTCCGCCGTTCAACTCGGCCTTGGGCGCGCTAGGATGCGCGGCATGCCGCACGATGCCACCCAGATGGATGGACCCGGTCTTCTTGGGATGAAACGGATCGGACACGTCAAATTGCAAAAACTCGCCGGTGCCAAAGCAGGAGACGTAGAGGAAGCGGTCGTCGAGCGAAAGATTGATGTCGGTGATCAGCGGTGGCACGGCTTTGAAGCCCTGGAGCAGCGGCGGCGGTTTTTCCGGATCGGCCGGTTCGGCGGGAATGTCGATGATCTTCTTCACGCCCCACTTCCCGGCGCCTTCCTTTCCTTCTTGGCGATGCCACACCCAAATAGACGCCGAAAGATCCTTCAACGAAACGACCACGCCCAGAAATCCGTAGGCGCGCGTAGGATCATGCGCGGGCCGCAGTTCCAACGCCATCTGGTATTCGCCGCCGAGGTCGATTTCCTGCAAATGACGCCGCTTGCGCAGATCCCAAACATGCAGCTTGTGCCCGTAGCCGCTCTTCAAAAGAATCTCGGGATTCACTCCGTGCCGCACCATGTTCGGCGTGCCCCATTCGCTGGTGATGACGGTGTCGAGCCCCAAATGCCACCAAAAATCGTACGCCAGATATTGCGGACCGCGGTCGAGTTCCCACTTGCCCAGGATGTCGAAGCTATCGTGATCCATCATGAAGATCCCACCGGGACCTTCGCCGTTCGTTGCGCCCAGGGCGCTGGTGTAAATTCCTTCCGGGCCGCAGTGAATGGTGTGCGGAGACGCGTAGCCGGTGCGGGCAGCCAAGGTTTCCGGTTCGATTACTTTGACGATCTCCGGCTTCTTCGGATCGGGCTTGGTATCGACGATGTGGATTCGCGAGGAGTTGATACCGGGCACGATCAGGTAGCGCCGTTCGATGTGCGGATGCGGCGCGTACGGGCAGAGGCTCGCGCTGCAGGCATTCCATCCGAAATGGTGCAGTTCGTCGCCGACGTTGGGCATGTCCAACTGTCCGACCAAGCGTCCATAGGCGCTCGATTGCGGATCGACGTCCACCACGCCCAATGCGTCCGGGCGGTTGTTGCCGTTGGCGTTGAGCATCGCGACATAGGCCAGCTTTTCCGGAGGCGCCTGCATGGCGAGTTTCGGGGAAGGATAAAAGGTGGGATCGGGACGCCAGAGGCTCATCGTGGACTCCGTTCTAGGAGGGGATTCTAGCACAGCGCATGAGAACCACTGTTGAAACCGGATCCTTAGCTCAAGAGAACAAGCAGCGCTGGCGCTGGATCTTCGCTGACCATTCAAATCACGTATAATGGCCCCGGGCCGAAGGTTTGCAACAACTTGAATCATTTTGCGGTCGCGCCTCATAGAGGCTGGGCGGTATCGGACTCCTTGGCCTAACGAGAGGGCGCGGTATGTTTGATCACGTTAAAAGGCAAGGCCGGCTAACGGCGATGGCGCTCACGCTGCTCATGGCGTCTGGTTTGCTTCGCGCTTCCGAAGGGTCCGATTCGCGACTGCTGGAGGCTGCCAAAAACCAAGACCCAACGTCCGTCCGCGCGCTCCTGGCTCAAAAGGTCGACGTCAATATCCGGTCCAGCGACGGCTCGACGCCGCTACTGTGGCTCGCGCATTGGAACGATCTGGACACAGCGAACCTGCTGCTCGGCGCCGGTGCGGACCCGAACGCGGCGAATGACTTTCGGACGACGCCGCTATCGGAAGCCTGCATCAACGGAAATTCCGCGTTTGTGCACGCGCTGTTAAAGTCGGGCGCCAATCCGAATACCGCCGTTGCCACCGGCGAGACGCCGCTGATGACCTGCGCCAAGAGCGGTAGCGCGGATGCGGTTCGGATACTGATCGAGTACGGCGCGGCGGTGGACGCTAAGGAGCCAACGCAGAGTCAGACGGCGCTGATGTGGGCCGCGGCCGAGCGCCACCCCGATGTGGTGAAAGCGTTGATCGACGCGCACGCCGATCTCAAAGCCCATACCAAACAAGGATTCACGGCGATTCATTTTGCGGCGCGTGTGGGCGATCTCGAAAGCGTAAAGCTGCTGGTGGCCGCCGGAGTGGACGTGAACTTTCTGACGTATGCCGAGGGCGCGGAGAATCGTGTTTCGTCTTTTCTCGGGATTGCCAAGAGCCAGGGCGCGCTCGGTTACACTCCGCTGCTGGTGGCGGTGGTGCGAGGCCAGGTGGATCTAGCGATGTACCTGCTGGATCATGGCGGCGATCCCAACAACATCGCGGCCGGATTTACGCCGCTGCATTGGGCGTCCAGCCAATGGGAAAGCTTCACGGCGAATCCGGTGTACGGCTTTGACGATCCCATGGCCGGCATTCCAAATCGCCAGGCCAAGCTCCGGCTGGTGAAGGCGCTGCTGGCGCACGGTGCGAAGGTGAACACGCGCATGACGAAACCGCAGCCGCAGTTCGCGGGCGGATATCTGGACGCCACCGGCGCGACGCCGTTTCTGCTGGCCGCGTCGGCCAATGATCTTGAGATGATGCACATTCTGCTGGACGCGGGCGCCGATCCAAAAATCCTCACCGCCACGAATGCGTCGGCCATCATGGCAGCGGCCGGTCTGAACCACTCCATCGGAGAGGACACCGTGACAGAGGCCCAGGCGATGGAGACGGTGAAGACGCTGCTGGATCTGGGAGTCGAACCGAAGGGCGAAACGACGTTCGGTGAGAACGCGCTGTTTGGGCCGGCGTATCGCGGGTGGAATAAGCTGCTGGCGGAACTGATCGATCTGGGCGTCAATGTGAACGCGGTCAGCAAGGCCGGCGTGACGCCTTATCTTGCGGCGAACGGGAATGGCGACCGGCTGGGCGGCGTCCTCTATAACAAGGAAGGCGCGGAGCTGCTAGTGAAGCACGGCGCCGATCCGAGGTTAGGGCACCCCTGCGAGGCCCAGAATAAGTGCCGGGCGGAGCAATGAGGCACATCTACCTCGGCGTGGCTTGTTTCGCGATCTCCGCCGCGGCGGCGAGCGCCGCTACCGACAATCCCGCGCGCGAGCTGGTAAACAAATACTGCGTGTCTTGTCACAACGAGAAGTTGAAGACCGGAGGGCTCGCTCTGGATCGAACGGACACCGCCAATCCTTATAGCTCGCAGGAGACCTGGGAAAAGGTGATTGTGAAGCTGCGTAGCCGTGCGATGCCGCCGCCCAAGCTTCCGCGGCCGGATAACGCGACTTACGATAAGGTGGCCGCGTACCTGGAGTCCGAGATTGACCGCGCGGCTGCGGCTCACGTGAATCCGGGCCGATCGGCCAGCCTGCATCGTCTCAATCGCGCCGAATACGCCAATGCAGTCAGGGATCTGATCGCGGTTGAAGTGGACCCTAAACAGACACTGCCGCCGGATGAACAAGCGTTCGGATTCGAAAACAACGCCGAGGCGCTTTCGATGCAGCCGGCCTTGCTCGATCGATACGTCTCCGCGGCTGCCCAGATTGCGCGTCGTGCAGTGGGCGACGCCACCATCCCGCCGACGTTCGTGCGCTATGGCGCATTGAAGGACAACGCCAACGACCAAACGTATCTGCGTCAGACGGACCGCCTGGGTGAAGACTTTCCGCTGGGATCGAAAGGCGGCGTCGCAGCGCGGCACTATTTTGCCGTGGACGGCGAATACGTTTTCAAGATTCGTCTGCAACGGGCCTGGGATAGCGAGATTCGCGGCTTGAATGTGCCCACTCAATTTGAAGTCCGCGTGGATGGGAAGCGCATTTGGCAAACCACGCTGGGCGGAGGGAAATCGCCTTCGAAGACGTTTATATTCGACGGAGACGACGGGCTGCAAGTGCGCGTGCCGGTGAAGGCCGGCTTGCACCAGGTGATGGCGACCATGCTCAAAACCGACGATCCGGAGCCTGAAGGCGTGGGTCCGGATCGTCTTCCGCTTTTCAGCCGCCAGTCGGATAATTCCACGTCGCCGATCGCCATAGCAGCGTTGTGGATTGGTGGTCCGTATGAAGCGCAGGCGCCGGTCGAGTCGCCAAGCCGCGAACTTCTGTTCGTGTGCCATCCCGTCAGCGCTGCCGAGGAAACTCCCTGCGCGACCAAAATCCTGCGGCGATTAGCACGGCGCGGGTATCGGCGTGCCGCCACGGATGACGACGTGGAGACGCTGATCGGCTTTTATAAACGCGGACGTTCTTCTGGAACTTTCGACGACGGAATTCGCGAGGCTCTGGAGCGCGTGCTGGTGAGCCCCGATTTTCTGTTCCGCATCGAGACCGATCCCGCGGGCCCGGCTCCGGGCGCCGCGTATCGCATTTCCGATGTCGAGCTGGCTTCGCGATTATCGTTCTTTTTGTGGAGCAGCATCCCGGACGACACGCTGCTGGACCTGGCGATCAGTGGGAAATTGCATGAGCCGGCCATTCTGGAGCGGCAGGTGGCGCGCATGTTCGCCGATCCCCGGGCGCGCGCGTCGTTGGTCCAAAATTTCTTCTCCGATTGGCTTGAGACTCGCAATGTTTGGCTGCTCAATCCGGACGGCACAAAGTTTCCGTTTTTCGACGACAACCTGCGTTCGGCGTTCGTCACCGAGACGGAGCTGTTTCTGGATGCTCAATTGAAAGAAGACCACAGCGTGAGCGACCTGCTGACGTCCAATGAGACTTTCCTCAACCAGCAGCTGGCGCATCATTACGGAATTCCCGGCGTATATGGCAGCCATTTCCGGCGCGTGAAGCTGACCGACGAAAACCGCTTCGGACTGTTGGGTAAAGCCAGCGTGCTGGCCGTCACCTCATACACCACGCGTACGGCGCCCACCATCCGGGGCAAGTGGCTTCTGGAAAATATCGTGGGCGCGCCCCCTCCGGCGCCTCCTCCCAATGTGCCTTCGCTCGAATCGAGCAACAAAGATGGCAAGCCTTTGTCCGTCCGCCAAATGCTGGAGATGCATCGCGCGAATCCGGTGTGCGCGAGCTGCCATGCGCGCATGGACCCGCTGGGGTTGAGCCTGGAGAATTTCGACGCCATCGGGCAGTGGCGCACAACCGATGCAGGCCAAGCCATCGACGCGTCGGGCGTATTGTTGGACGGCACGAAGGTGAATGGGCCGAAGGAATTGCGGGCGGCCCTGGAGGCGCAGGGCACGCAATTCGTCAACACGGCAACCGGCAAACTGCTGACGTACGCTCTGGGCCGTGGACTCGAATATTACGACGCGCCCACGGTGCGCGCGATCGACCGCGCCGCGGCCGCGGACAACTACCGTTGGTCGTCCGTTATTTTGGGCATCGTAAAGAGCCCAGAGTTTCAGATGAGCACCAGCCAGACCAGAACAGGCGGGCAGGTGACAAGCGCCAGGAATCGAGGACAATAGAATTATGTTCGTCACGAAGAAGGCCATCTCGCGGCGCGCCGTGCTTCGCGCGGCAGGGACAGTTGTCGCACTGCCGTTGCTCGATTCCATGATTCCAGCCTTCGCGACGGCCGCTACGATCAAACCTGTACGCCGCTTCGGCGTGGTCTATCATCCGAACGGCGTCATCTATGATGAATGGCTGCCGAAGGGCGTCGGCACTGAATTTGAGCTCTCGCCGACGCTGAAAGGAATGGAACCGTTCAAGGACAAATTGACCGTCGTGACGGGCCTGTTCTGCGATCCGGCGGAAGCGAACGGGGACGGCGGAGGCGACCATTCGCGCGCTTGCGGCTCTTACCTTACCGGCGTGCATGTAAAGAAGTCGGACAGCAACGTCGAGAACGCGGTGTCCATGGATCAGATCGCCGCGAAGTCCTTCGAGCGCGACACGCAGCTCTCGTCACTGCAGATGACCGCCGACGAAAACAGCCTTCTGGGTTCGTGCGATCTCGGGTATAGCTGCGCCTATAGCAGCACCATCTCCTGGCTCACGCCGACCTTGCCGCTCATGGCCGAGAATAATCCGCGCGTGCTTTTCCAACGGATGTTCGGCTCGAGCGACAGTACCGACCCTCGCGTGCGCGCCGCGCGCCTGAATCAGGACAAGAGCCTGCTCGATTCGGTAAGCGAGCGTGTGAATCAACTGCAACGTCAACTCGGCGCTTCGGATAATCGCAAAATGAACGACTATCTGGCGTCGCTTCGAGATGTGGAAAGGCGCATTCAGAAGGCGGAAGAGCAGAGTTCTAAAGAGCTGCCCGACGTGGCTCAGCCCGCCGGCATCCCGGAGAAATTCGAGGACCACGTCCGATTGTTGTATGACTTGCAGCTGCTGGCATACCAATCCGACCTGACGCGTGTGATCACGTTTATGTACGGACGCGAGCAGACCGGCCGGCCCTATCCTCAGATCGGCGTGCCCGAGCCGCACCATCCGCTGACGCATCATCAGGGCAATCCGGAAAAAATGGCGAAATGCGCAAAAATTCAGCGCTACCACATCGCGCTTTTTGCTGAATATCTCGAAAAACTGCGCAACACGCCGGATGGCGATG
Source organism: Bryobacteraceae bacterium (assembly GCA_052148835.1). GTDB lineage: Bacteria > Acidobacteriota > Terriglobia > Bryobacterales > Bryobacteraceae > Palsa-89. The sequence goes on along the minus strand of JBKQHJ010000050.1, from coordinate 77,785 downwards.
GCTCGCTGCTGGATCACGTGATTCTGCTTTTTGGTTCGGGCATCAGCAACAGCGATCGGCACACGCACGGACCGCTGCCGACATTTCTCGTCGGCGGAGGCGGCGGGACGCTGAAGGGCGGCCGGCATCTCGTCTATCCGGAACATACGCCCCTCACCAACCTTCAGCTGACCTTGCTGAATAAGCTTGGCGTGCCCGCCGAAAAGCTGGGCGATAGCAGCGGACAGTTCAAGGAATTGTCGGAACTATCCTGATTTTTTAGCATTCGGTATTTCAACCAGGAGAAGATGAGATTTCTCACCGGTGGCCTCATGGGGTTGTTGGTTGCCCCCCTATTCGCGCAGGTGCAAAACTTCAAACCCGTGACGCAGCGGATGTTGGAGAACCCCAGCCCGGACGATTGGTTGATGTACAGCCGGACTTACGATGCTCAGCGCTTCAGTCCGCTCCAGCAGATCACGCGCGACAATGTCGGCCAGCTTCGGATGGCGTGGAGCCGGGGTCTGCCGTCCGGACAAACCGAGACGATTCCCTTGGTTCACGACGGTGTGATGTATCTGGTTGCGCCCGGCGCGATCGTACAGGCGTTGGATGCGTCTACCGGCGACCTGCTTTGGGAGTACAAGCGGAAAGTGCCGGCGGGCGTCGCGGCGTTGGCGCGTACCAAGAATCTAGCGATCTTTCAGGACGTCATCCTCTACACAGCGCCGGATAGTTATGTCGTCGGCTTGGACGCACGCACCGGCGAATTGCGCTGGGAGACGAAGACCGACGGGCGCGGCCATACCTCGGGTCCGATTGTCGTGGAAGGGAAAGTGATCTCGGGTGGCGCCTGCGCCGGAAATCGAGCGAACTGCTATATCGCGGCTCACGATGCGTTGACCGGGAAAGAGGCGTGGCGCTTCTACACCACTCCAGCCGCCGGCGAGCCGGGAGATGAAAGCTGGGGCGGCGCGGCGATCGACAAGCGGCAAGCATCCACTTGGGGGCTGCCGGGAACTTACGATCCGGTGCGAAAGCTAACCTATTGGGGCATTGCAAATCCAATGCCCGATCAGCGGATGCAGCGGCACAACGGCAATCCGGACGCCGTTTCGCGTACCGCTCCGTCCGATTTATATAGCAACTCGACCGTGGCACTGGATCCGGAGACTGGAAAGCTGGCTTGGTATTACCAGCATTTACCAGGCGACGATTGGGACTCCGACTACACGCACGAGCGCACCTTGCTGACAACTCAGATCAATCCCGATCCTAAATACGTCAAGTGGATCAACCCCAACGTTCCGCGCGGCCGCGAGCGCGATGTGGCCGTGACGGTGGGTGAGGCCGGCGGTGTGTTTGAGCTGGACCGCGCAACCGGCCAATTTATCTGGGCCACGCCGTTTCCCTACGACGATCCCAAGTTTGTGATCTCCGACATCGACGTGAACACGGGCAAAACCACTATTAACTGGAATCTGGTCTTTCAGAAACCTGGCGAACAGCATGTCGTCTGCTACTGGAACACCCGTAGCTACTGGCCCACCGCGTATGATCCGGACACCAACTCACTCTACGTCTCCTACATCGATAACTGCCGCGATCTCACGTTGGATGGACCGGCCGGCCGCGGAAGCTGGAGCGTGATTCCGCGCCCCGGTTCCGATCCCAACGCACTTACGGGTCTGGCGAAGATCAATCTGGCCACCGGCGAAATATTGCGTTTCGACCTGGGCCGCGCTCCCGGCAATGGCGCCATGCTGGCCACCGCAGGCGGTTTGATTTTTCACGGCGACATGAGCCGCCGGTTTCGTGCTTTCGACGCCCGCAATGGAAAGCAGCTTTGGGAGACCATCGTAGGCGGCAATGTGTCCGTGAGTACGATCACCTACTCGGCGAAGGGCAAACAATACATCTGTGTGATGACGGGCGATAATTTGAAGGTGCCCGAGCTATCCAAGGAAGTGCCTGAGTTGCGAGCTACCTCCGGCAACAACGCGATTTATACCTTCGCGCTGCCATAACGCGCCAGTGCGGCCGGCTTAGTTCTTCGCGGGCGCTAGTTCTTTGCAGGCGATGGTTCGATCCGCATAAGTGCACCCTCGTTTTCCGCCGTCAAGACGTACAGGAAGCCGTCGGGACTCTGGCGCACGTCTCGAATACGTTGCTGCAGCTCGCGGAGCATCGATTCGCGGTGAAGCTCTTCCCACTTGTCGTTGAAATCGATCCGCTCCAGATGACCGGAACGCGGAACTTCGCCCTGGCGCATTCCGCCGACGAAGACGTTGTTCTTCCAGTTCGGGAATTTGTCGCCGGTGTAAAAAGTCATGCCTGAGATCGCGATCGCCGGCACCCAGAACACTAACGGCGGCTCCATCCCCTCGCGCCACGGAATCTCCGACACGCGCGGTCCAAGATAGAACCGTCCGTAGCTGACGATGGGCCACCCGTAGTTCTTCCCCGGCTGCAGAACGTTGATCTCATCACCGCCATTGGGCCCGTCCTCGCATTCCCAGATGGCGCCGGTATCCGGCTGGACAGCCAGCCCTAATGCGTTGCGATGGCCCATGGTATAGATCTCCGGCCGGTACCCAGGGCGTCCGACGAAGGGATTGTCCGGTGGGACGGTCCCGTCATCGCGCAACCGCAGCACTTTGCCGGCGAGATCATTCGGGTCTTGCGCGCGCGCCGCGGCCGGTGGGTCGCCGATGCCAACGGTCATGTAAACCATACCGTCTTTGCCGAAGACGATGCGCGATGCGTTACCGTTTTGGACCGCCGAAAATAGGTCGCGCACGTCGCTGAGCGCGGTCCCATCCCAACGCCCACGAGCAAGCGTGATGATCCCGGCATTGTTCTCGCCGCTCGCGGCATTGCTGGGCGGCTTGTGGTAGGTGAAGTAGACCAGTTTGTTTTCGGCGAAGCGCGGATGCAGCGCCAGGTCCATCAGACCGGACAAACGTTGCGCTTGTATGGGCGGCAAGCCGGAGATTGGATTCGGATCGAGCACGCCATTGCGGACGATCCGCAAGCGTCCAGGGCGCTCGGTAATGAGGATGCCGCCGTCGGGGAGAAACGCCATGCTCCAGGGCTGATTGAGGCCTTTGGTGACCATCAACCGGATCTGATGTTGGATACCGGTATCCAGAACAATGGGGCCATCAGGCAGGGGAGGTGAAGGCCAGATGATCGGCGGTGGCGCTGTGGGAATTCGTGCGGCGCCCCCTTCCGGCCGCGCGGCCTGTTGGGCGCGACCTCCCCCAGCGAGGAAAAGCACCGCAATCGTCAAGAGGGGACCGATCCAATAGTGCTGCTTCATCGCAGTGCTCCTTCCGGGGGCGCCGATTCCGTGCGGAACTCGCCCAGCAAGCATTCTACAGCACGTTAGCTGCGCCGTCTGCCGGCGTTGTCCTCCGTCCAGGAAGCTTCCCATCAGTCGTTATCGTCGTTAGCTTATTTCGTGATTCGGTTCAAGAGATCTCTGGCCTCCTGAAACGACGGTTGGAATTCCAAGGCCTGCCGCAACGTCGCCTGAGCTTCTTCGGCGTGCCCGGTGCGCAGCAGCGCGGTGGCAAGATTGGTTCGCACCAGAACCAGCGCTGGACTGATGGCAAGAGCTTGGCGCCAAAAGCGGATGGCCTGTTCGACGTTGCCACGCTGCATTTGGTATGCGCCTAGCGCTGCCGCGACAGCGGATTGAGTTGTATCCATTCGCCAAGATTCTTCATACAACGGAAGTGCGTGCGCATCGTCCTTGCGGTCGCGGTAGAACTCGGCCAGATAGGCGAGTGTCAGCGCATCGGCTCGGCCGCTCGCCACAGTCTGTTGCAGCAGATGGAACGCGCGCTCAACGTATATGGGGTTGTGCTCGCGCAGGCCCACCATGGCGTAAGCCAACCCCAAGTCCCGTGCGCTCGCCGGGCCGCTCCCGAAGGGAACCAGATCGGCGTCAGCTGGCAAGGAACCGCCCGGGGGTCGAGCGCGCCGCCGGATCGCATGGTCCGTGAAGACCACATGCTCGATGTCGCTCGGAGGATTGCGCGGCATGTGGCAGGCCACGCAATTATCGCCATTCGCCAAGCGTGTCGATTGCGGAGCGCGGCAATCGGAAGCCTGGTGGCAGGTCAGGCACTTGCCGCGAAAGTACGCGGCCTTCTCATCGGCGGGCGGAACGGAATGAGGATCGTGGCAAGTACCGCACCACAGCTTCTCTCCGCTGGCTCTCTTGCAAGCGCTCTGCGCCAGATCCTCGGCGTGGCTGGTCACCTTCATCGGTGAGGGCGAACCGGAGCGAACGAAGACCGTCAGATCGTCGGCGAGCCGATCGCCCGCGCGAAATGCGAGGTCGTCTTTGCCCGATTTCGCTACGCGGATTTCGCCGGATAGATGGCATTGCTCGCAAATGCTGTCCCGCTGCGGGGCGGCAAGCTTGGCGGGATTCAACATCGGTTTGCCCGTGGCAAGGTGATCGCTTCCCGGACCGTGGCATCGCTCGCAGGATACGCCGCCTTCCCGAAACGGGGGCGAGGCGTAGGCATTCTGAGTGCCGGGAATCCGCTGAATCCCGCTCGCGTGACACTCCAGGCATCCCGGCAGGATGGGCCGTGTCAGATACGGATAGTCGAGCGGAGCGTAGCCGGGCGCGGATTTCCACGAAGCCGAGTTGCTATAGTACGCGACGGGCGCTTCATACAAGAACCCCTCGTAGCTCAATAGATAGCTTCGCGCGGCGGCTCCGCTTCCCACAAAGTATTCCAGTTGGCGGCGGCCTTCGACTGGTTGCTTGGCGCCCTGCTGCTGAAACTCAAAAAAATAGTTCCCGGCTTCCTCTCCAACGCGGTACGCAAATGCGCCGCCCGAATCGCGAAACTCCACGCGATCAAAACTCTCGTGAGGCTCGCCCCTTCCCACGCGCCCGCTCCCGTTAGCCATCGGGGTTCGCTGGAAGCGACGGTAGATGGCAGGGTGGCATGGTGCGCATGCCTTGTTTCCTACAAAATCCGCGCCGGCTGCGCAGCACGCGATCGCAAGCAAGAATGCCAATTGAAAAATCAACGGGCTGAGTATATCATCGCGAGGGATTGAGTCCTACCGTGCGCCTGCACGGAAAAACGGTAAACTACGAAGCTACGTCGATGATCTTTTCGAAGCGCCCGGTAGCTATCGTGGTGGCCGCGGTATTAGGCATTGCGGTGGTGGCGGCGTGGGTTTACACCAAGCAGCGGCTGCCACATTCCGCTTCCAATCCGGCCTCTTCTAATCCCGAGAGTGGCTATGTGGACGCGGCGGTCTGCACCGGCTGCCATCGAGATCTCGCGGCTGGATTCCGGAAAACAGGTATGGGACGATCCTTCGCCCGATTGCGCCCGGACCAGGTTCCCGAATTCGGGAAACCATTCCATCACAAGGCATCGGACAGTTATTTCGCCATGGTCGCGCGCGGCGGCCATTACTATCAGCGGCGCTGGCAGATCGGGTTCGATGGCAAAGAGACCAATGTCGACGAGAAACAGGTCGATTTCGTCATCGGCTCGGGAAACCATTCGTTCACCTATCTTCATCTCGCCGGCCGCGGCGCGCTGCAGGTCCTGCCCCTGAGCTGGTATTCCGAAAAGGGCGGCTATTGGAACATGAGCCCAGGGTACGATCAGCCGGAGTTTCCCGGCTCCATCCGCCCCGTGCACTACGAGTGCATTTTCTGTCACAACGCCTATCCCAAGATTCCCGAGACGCTCGAGCACGCCGCCAACGCCGAGATGACCTTTCTCGATCCTCTTCCCGAGGGCATCGATTGCCAGCGCTGTCATGGGCCGGGGCAGCGGCACGTCGCCCTCGCTTCCGCCGGCGGGGCGCGGGAACAAATTCGGGCAGCAATTGTCAACCCGAAACGCCTGGCGCCCGAGCGGGAGCTCGAAGTATGTTTGCAGTGCCATCTCGAAACCACCAGCCTGGATCTTCCGCATTCCATCCGCCGGTTTGACAGAGCGCCATTCTCGTATGTCCCAGGCCAGCCTCTGGGCGATTTCAGAGTGGAGTTCGACCGGCCCGGCGGCCAAACCGGTGGAGTCCCGGAGCGCTTTGAAATCGCGCATAGCGCCTACCGGCTGCGGCAATCGCAGTGCTATCTCCAGAGCGCGGGCAAGCTGCGCTGCACCACGTGCCATAACCCGCACGATATCCCGCACGGGCCGGCGGCGGCCGCGCACTACAATGCGGTTTGCGAACAGTGCCATGCGGCGTTACTCCAGCGGCCTGCGGCCTTGCTCGCGCGGACGGCTGCCGGGCCGCATGCCGCGGGAGCCGATTGCATCTCCTGCCATATGCCGAAGCGCAGAACCGACGACGTGGTGCATGTGGTCATGACCGATCATTGGATCCAGCGGCGGATTCAGCTGCAAATGCCGGTGGGCGATCTTTTGGCGCCCAAGGCGGAGTTCGTCGAAACGGCGGCGAATCGATATAGCGGCGAGGTAGTGCCATACTATCCGGCCCCGCTCGCCGATACCCCGGAGAACGCCCTGTACACCGCGGCCGCCCAAGTTCGCTACCAGCGGAATCTCACGGAGGGTTTGCCGCGGCTGGCAAGCCTGTTGGAGCGGTATCATCCCGGCCCTGCTGGTTTCTACGCGGAACTCGCCCAAGGCTACGGCGCGGCGAGCGATTGGGCCAAGGCAATTCCGTATTTTGAGGAGGCAGCGCGCCGGGAGCCGACCGCGTTTCGCCTCACCCAGCTTGGCAACGCACTCATGGAAAACCGGCAGTTCCCACAGGCCGAAGCAGTGCTGCGGCGCGCTATTGCGCTGGCTCCCGACGAGCCGGTGGCGTGGGGCACGCTGGGCTGGGTTCTGTGGCAACAGGATAAAGGAGCCGAAGCGCGGGCGGATTTAGAGCGCGCGCTGGCCCTGGATCCGGAACTGCCCGAGTTGCACAACAATCTCGCGAACGTCGAATGGGGCACGGGGGATCAGGCCGCCGCCGAACAGCATTTTCGGGAGGCTCTGCGCATCGAGCCCGGCGTCGCCGAGTGGCGTCTGAACCTGGCGCGTGTGCTGGCCACGCGCGGCGAGATCCCCGAAGCGCGCTTTCAATTTGAGCAGGCTATTCGACTGAAACCGGATTCAGCGGAAGCACGGCTGGATTATGGCCGGCTCCTGGCGGATCACCGCGAATTGGCCGCGGCCATTCGGCAGTTGGAGACCGCCGTCCGTTTGCAGCCCGATCTCTGGCGCGCCCATTTCGACTTGGCGATGGCTCTTGGGCAGAACGGCAACGCAGAGGCCGCACGGGAGCAGTTGACCATCGCCGCTAAGGGCTCAGATGCCGAAGTGCGCGCGCAGGCGCTGGACGTGCTACAGAAGCTGGGACGCTGAGATTGTGGCGCTGTCCCCGCACGCACCACCGCCTGCCGTATCAATTTGATTGCTCTCGACTATCAACAATTGGGGATTGACTAGCAGATAGTCAGCGAATATTATCACCCCACTGCGAGTTTAATCGGGGCTTTCAAACTCGCGTTTTTAACGTAACGGAGAGGGTGATAATGCGATTTAGCTTGGCGTTTGCCGTGGTGTGCCTGATCGGCGCGACCGCCTTCGCGCAGTCTAATCAAGGTACAATTACGGGAACCATTTCTGATCCTGCCGCGGCAGTTGTGCCGTCGGCTCAAATCGAAGTCAAAAACACCGCGACGGGCGTCGTTTATAGCGGCGGCACATCGGCCACAGGCAACTACGTCCTGTCGGTCCCGGCCGGCACCTACGAGATTTCAGTGAATGCGCCCGGCTTCAAGAAATTCCTCGAGTCGAACGTGCAGGTGATTGTCGCCACCGACACGCGCAAGGACATAACTCTACAAGTCGGTGCGCCGAACGAGACAATCTCCGTCTCCGATACGGCGCCGTTGCTCAAAACCGAAAGCGGGGAGATGAGCCATACCGTCGACATTGACCAAGTGGATCAGCTTCCGGTGCTCACGATTGGGGGCGGCAACCTGTTCGGCGCCACCCAGATGGGCCAAATTCGGAACCCCCTGCAAATTTCCGAACTGCTTCCAGGGGTGACTTTTGGCAACGACTCGTCGCTGGTGGTGAATGGATTGCCAAGCAACAGCGAAACCATCCGCATTGAAGGCCAGGATTCCACCGGAAATATCTGGAAAGTGATGCAGCAGCTCAGTCAGGGCGCCAGCGTGGATGCCATCCAGGAGGTATCGGTTCAGACCAGCAATTTCGCGGCGGAGTACGGCCAGGTGGGCGGCGGCTATTTTAACCTCACCATGAAATCGGGCACCAATGCGTTGCATGGCAGCGGCTACGACTATTTCGTCAACCAAGTTCTGAATGCCGGCTTGCCGTTCACCGATGCCGGCACGCAGAACCCGGCACAAGAGGGCCAGCATATCCGAAATCCGGTGCTCCGCAACGATTTTGGGGGCACCATCGGCGGCCCCATCGTCATTCCCAAGCTGTACGACGGAAAAAACAGAACCTTCTTCTTCTTTAATTTCGAGCAATTCCGCGAGAACAGGACCATTTCGAACGGCATTAGCACGGTTCCTACGCAGGCCTATAGGGACGGCAATTTTGGCACCTCCGGTTGCTTTAATTACGTCGGTAACAGCTGCGCGTTCAGCCCCCCCATCGTGAACACCGCCACAGGCCAGCCCGCGGTGGATCCGGCCGGGCAAGCGCTCTCTTACGGTGAAATCTTCGACCCAAACACGACGCGGACTGTAAATGGAGCGCAGGTCCGCAGCCCTTTCCCCAACAACACAGTTCCGATCTCGAGATTAAGTCCGTTCGCCCTTGCGATTCAGAACATGTTCCCGTTGCCAAACGCACCCGGGCTCGAAAACAACTACATTATTCCTTCCTACCAAAACTGGCAGCACACTACCAGTTGGTCGGTGAAGCTGGATCACTCCATCAGCACCACCCAGAAGCTCTCCTGGTACTTCTCGCGCCTGCTGGACGATAACCCCAATGCCAACGGTTGGACGGGCATTTTCGAGGCCCCCGCGCCTACCGCCAACCGAAACTACACCACGCGCTTGAATTGGGATGACACCATCACGCCGACTGTGCTGTTGCATGTGGGCATCGGTTTCATTCACCAGTATCAGCCGACGGACTATCCCAATTTCAACCAGTCCTCTTTGGGTATGAGCGGGTATTTCCAAACCAACCGCTTCCCCTCCATCGGCGGAATTTTCGATGGCGGCAGCGGGTTGACGAACTTCATCAGCGGCGGGTTCGGAGACTTCGTGAATTTTGGGGGAATCGGTCCGGCCTTCATTTCGTTCCTCTTGGAAGAGAAGCCCACCGCCAATACCAACTTGACGTGGGTACACGGAAACCACATTTTCAAATTCGGCGGCGAGCTCATCATCGACGGATATCCCGAGCAAAGCGGATGGCGGGCCAATGGAGCGTTCGGCCTTTCCAACGCCGAAACCGCCGATCCCTGGCAAAATCTCCAGCCTTTCAACTTCCCCAATCCCACCGGTTTCAGTTACGCCAGCTTTATGTTGGGCCTGGTGGACGATATTCAGATCAGTCCTAACACCCAAACCAAGACGGGCACTCACAGTCTGGGGTTCTACGCGCAGGATAGCTGGAAGGTCACGCGAAAGTTCACGCTGGATTACGGCTTGCGATACGATTTTCAGACGTATTTGAAGGAAGAATACGGCCGCATGCCGGTCGCCTCCTTCACCACGATAAATCCGACGGTCGGGCTTCCAGGTGCTGAGATCTACGGAGCCACCTGCAACTGCCAGCTCTCGCATAACTATCCTTGGGCGTTCGGGCCGCGTGTCGGAGCCGCCTACCAGATCAACTCCAAAACGGTGCTGCGCGCGGGCGCCGGCATTACTTATGGGGTGGTGCAGACCCCGCAGGGCATTCAATACAGCCTGGCGAATTACTATAGCTTCAACGCCACCGGTTATGGGATCAGTCCGTCCCCGAACGGTTTTCCGGCAGTGAACCCCTACCCCAACGTAACGTGGCCCAACTATAATCCAGGCCGACTGCCAGTTCTGACACAAGGCCTGTTGCCGCCGTCTTCTCCCAACACCATCTTCAGTCCGAGTGCCCGGCCGCCGCGGACCCTGCAGTGGAGCTTCGGCCTGCAGCGTGAAATACAAAAGGACATCGTTGTGGAAGCTACCTACGTGGGCAACCGGGGAGTCTGGTGGTCCGCGGAAGGCCTCGACCAGTACCAATGTAATTGTCTGACACCCCAGATTCTGGCGAAGTACGGGCTCAACCTCAACAATCCGGCGAGTCTCGCATTACTGACGGATCAGATCGGCTCTCCGCAGGCGATTGCCGCTGGATTTAAGCCAGCCTACCCGGGGATGCCGCTGACTGATACGGTCGCCCAGAATATCCGTCCAGTGCCACAGTGGGCTTCCGGTGGTCCGTCGTCGTTCCTCGGGCCTCCCATAGGCAAAACGTGGTATGACTCGCTGCAGACCAAGGTAACCAAGCGCTTCTCGCACGGCTTGTCGGCTCAGGCCTCGTTCGTGTGGGCCAAAGGCGAGGACCTCGGTACCGGTGCGGAGGCCCCCATCTTCCTTAGCTACAACCCGGTCATCTCAGACATTTTCAACTACGGAGAAAACAAGCAGCTCAACCAGTTGGTCTACCCGGAGGCCGTGGTGATTTCCGGCACCTACACGACGCCTAAGTTGGAATCCGCGGACACCAAGGGAATGAAAGTGCTCTCGCAGGTAGTCCGGGATTGGCAACTCGGTTGGCTGCTGCGCTATCAGAACGGCGCTCTGATTGAAACCCCGTCATCCAGCAATCAGCTCATCAACGAGTTGTTACGGCAGGGTGGTTTCGGCGGGACTCCGGTCAATCCCGACAACCGTGTCCCCGGTGTGAACCCGTTTTTGTTCAATCCCAACTGTGGATGTTTCAATCCGCAGACTCAAGCCGTCCTCAATCCTGCCGCCTGGTCGGATCCGGGACCTGGGCAGTGGGGCACCGCGGCACCGTTCTACAGCAACTACCGCTGGCAACGGCAGCCCGCCGAGTCGATGAGTTTTGGCCGGAATTTCCGGCTCGGCAAGGAAGGCAGGTACAATCTCTTCGTCCGCGCCGAATTCCAGAACATCTTCAACCGGCTGTTCCTTTCGCCGCCCCAGACCGGTAACCAGGGGCTCGCCCCTGGAGGGACGCCCGCAACCATTTTCAGCCCTTTGACGACTAGTGGCGGCGTGTTGACCAGTGGCTATGGTTACGTCAACACGGTTATGGGGGCCGGGGCTCAACCCAGGTCCGGCCAGATCGTGGGACGATTCACGTTCTGAGTCATTTTCGGCTCATTCACGAATGGCGGCCTTGGTATTGGCATTGACATTGGCCATCGCCGCTTTGCTTCCGTAGCTCGCGGCCCATACGCGCGAGGAGACGCGCACTTCCGAGCTCATGCCCGCCGGCCGTTGCACTTCGCGGAACGGCCAGTCCGAGTTTTGTTGGTAGTCTGGACGAACGCCGCAGGGCGCTGTGGCGTCAAGTTTGGACGCCAGCTGGACGCCACACGAGCATTATCAAGAACGTTGGGGTTTTGAAACGTTTGGTCGGGCCGCCGGGATTTGAACCCGGGCCTCCTGCACCCCAAGCAAACAATATCAATCACTTACAGACATCTCTCACTGAAAACAAAAGACCTGATGGCAGACGATTTGGACGCCAAATGGACGCCAAGAACGCCGAACCGGCGCTGTGGACTCCAGATGGACTCCTGCCGGGCAACGCGCAAATCCACGTTTTTCTCCCACGCGCGCCAGCTGTGAGCCGCGTCGTCGCTTTTGTCTCGTGTAGAGAAGACTCCATATTCTCGTGTAGAGAAGACTCCATATTCAGCGAGATGCCCAAGGTTAGCGTAGACGGCGGGGAAATCTTCTGTCGAGCCGCTCACACCTGAGGAGGGATGGCCCATTCCGATTGCGTGGCGAACCAACGGCATGTGCTCTTCGGCTTTGAACCGCATACCTGTGTGTGTGACGATTCCTCTGGCAACGGGTCAGGGTGAACCGTCTGGTCCTTTAGTCGGATTTGCCCGGTAGTCAGAGACGCGAGTGCATATCCCTCGTGCGCGACCATGACCCGACGAGTGTGACCGCCTTCGGCTTCTATGATGTCGCTACGATAGACGGACATGGGATCGCCGTCCTCGTCATCCTCAAATGCCGCTGATGACGGGCGCAATCGGCCGAGGTTCTCATCAAAATAGAAATGCTTGGGAGGGACCCGGCGCAGCAACGCGACACCATCGGCGATTGTCGGATCGTTCGGAAAGTTCTTGGCACATTCTTCCGGGATGCCCAAAGACGAAGCTCACTTTCCTGAGAGGCGCTCCAACCATGAACTCAATTCATGCTCGTGGCCCGACAGCGGCACATCGGAGGATTTGCCAGTTCCCGCCTCCTCGGCAAAGAAGCTAACCGCATTGGGGGATTCGATATAGGTCTCGACGTTCACGCCCCGGGTGTGCCATTCCAATTGGATGCCTCCCCGTACCGTTGGCACAACCGAAGGAGGCAGCATACTGGGTTTAAGAAACTCAGCCAGCAGCCGAATCGCCTGCCTCGCATTCTCATGGTCAATGGGTTTTGCTGAGTATGAGTTCCAGCCTGGTGGAAGGCTAAGTAAGTCCGCGACTGCTTCGACGCTCTTGAGGAATGTCGGTGACATTGGACGATTGGCGTATACCTCTACGAACAACGCCGGTCCTTGCTTTCGGATCACCACCCGACGGAGCACTGGCGACGGTTGTTCCCCTGCCGCGGTGATAACGGCAGGCCTAGCCAAAACGTCTGCCAGCGTCGTCGCGGAGAGCCAACGTTCGGACAGGATGGCTGCTTCCGCCAATCCATGCTCGTTCTCAACTGCCCCGTTCGTTTTTAGGCCTCAGCAGGCCGAAAACACGGGGCTGCGGATCGCGTCCCAGGCCGGGATCTCAACTTCCACCCTGTCTCAAAAACCGGGGCGGGTCACCCTCCTCCGCTGTTCTTTAAAGAGACCTGGCGGATTACGGGTGCACCTCATGCGATCGCTCCTGGCGAGGTCGTCGTCACCAACCCAAACCTCGAATTCAAGATGTATGGGCCATCAGCAACGGCCTCGGATCCGGACAAGCGAATCTGGATATCAGGCCCTCCCGGTCCGGTCAACATCTGGACCGGGATGTGTACGACGCCGTTTGCCGCAACTCTGCGCGACAAGGACAACTATGTGGACCTGACCGGTCTGGCGAAAGTCCGCTGGACTACTCGGGCGTCTGGTTTCCACGCGGTTCGGCCGCTCATTAAGCTGATGGATGGAACCTTCCTGGTTGGCGATCACGCTGACGCCTCCACCACCACATTTCTAGAAAGTGAATTCACGTTTGCCGGCTTGCGGTGGATGAAACTTGACATCGATCGGGTTGTGACCGTGGGTCGCTACGGGCCGCTGGGCGAAGCTTCGAATTGGGCTGACGCGCCGGACCTCAGCAAAGTCGATGAGGTAGGGTTTGTCGATTTGATTCCTGGGAGCGGCCACGGCTCCGGCGGTTACGTGAATGTTGCCTCGTTTGAGGTGCATGGAACCCCGGTGAAGCGGGGCGGAGGGCACTGATAGACAGTGCGGACCCGGACTTCACAGGACCCATGGCCGTCCGACGCGTAAGGCGCCCATTCTCCGAGTGTCTGACCATCCATCCGATGATCAGCCGAGCAGCGGAGAACCGTACGCCGACTTGCGGAGGACGGAATATTCGGTGTTTGCTACGCTCCCGAACATCCAAATCCAAGCCAGCGGGCTACATTGTTAAATGAGTTGACAGGGTTGCGCGTGGTCGCGGTTAGTTGGTCACGTGCTCGCTGTATTGATTATTCTCCGCGCAAACGTACTCCTCGACTTCCTCATCGGGAGCGAGGACATTCACGACCTTGGTCTGGAATGGCGCTTTAAAGCTTTCTGGATCATCATATGTGGTTTCCACTTCGAGATGACCCAGATCCGGCCGCCGTAACCGGTCAGTAATATGCAGCTTGCCGGTATGCGGGAACATATTCAGCCAGGTCTTATCATTCAACCCAACCGTATCGATGACCAGCGTGTCGCCTTCCCATTTGCCAATCGAATATCCCTGCCACGATGGTTCCAGATCCTTCGGGAAGCTGCGTCCATCCAGGTACACCTGATGGGCGGAGATCACATCGTCGCTTCTGAGCGTCACCAGGAGATTGGGAGTCTGGACAATTTTGATAGGCCAGCGAGCCAGGAATCCCGGAAGCTCCGGGAGGCATCGAGCGGAAGGCTTGTCTTTATAGTCATTGAGTACGCGCTCGCGGAATAAAGCTCTTGCCCACGGCAGCAGATCCGGTTGTCGCGAAGATCCCCGAAGGGACGAGGGAGATATCAGCCAGACACCGGAGAAGTCCGGCTTCCCATCCGGAATTCTAGGCGCAGGCCCTTGCGGAGGAGGCGGCTTTTTAGAAAGAATTTCAAACAACGCCGGCATTTCTCCGAGTGTGCTCAGTAGAGTGGCATTCGACGAGAGCTGAATTTCCAAGGGTGCCGACTGGCCCGCGATAATCACGACGCCCCTACGCACAAAAGGCCGGTAGTTGGTGTTGACAACGAAGATGTCGTACTTGCCGGGCGGCAGTTGCACAAGGGTGTATTTGCCGTCGGCCGAGCTTACGGCCTTATAGTCAGTTCGGGTTTGGGTGTTCCTGCCTTCAACACTAACACCCGCCACCGGTGCGTGCACTGGGTCGAAAACGGAACCCGCAATAGAGCCGGATTCAGTTTGGCCCAAGGCCAGCAGACAACCGCAGACACCGCCGACAATTGGCAGGAGACGCATCCGAAACCACCGCCACAGGGATTATACAACGGCGTACGAAAGGGCAAATGCGGGTGCCCAAGAAAGTGTCGCGCGCATTTCTGTGGCGGCAACTATACGATTTTGGCGTTGGGGGGGCACGCCGCAGATGAGTGTGCCACCAGTAAACAGGAAGCCGAATCGTATCGCTGAGCTCGTTTACCAGCACCAGTATCATCCCTGTTACCAGAAATGCCGAACACGTTCAGGTTGACCACCACGATCGGCAGTTGATTGTCGCGGCACATCGCCACTGCAAACGCATCCAGCAGCTTTAGCGCCTTCGCCGATCCGACTTTCGAATTGCCGAAGATGTTCCTGAAATTTGCGGCGGCTTCACAAACCGACAGTCTTACGATACGCGGCCAGACCCGGAGCAACGGACGCAATAGTGGTAGAATCGGCTCCGCTGAAGCCCGCAAGGAAATGCCCGGATCTCCGTTGAAACTAGCGGCTCCCGTGCAACCCACTCTACGATGCCTTTCTCCGTCTGGCAAGCTCAGATTTGGGCGGCGCCAGAGCTTCTAATTCTCTGATGAGTGCCGGAATCTGTTTGTGTCCGGTGACCTTGCGGAACTGTTTTTGTGCAACCAAGAGTCCCGACCCGATCCAGCGCTCTCGCTGGTCGCCGCCATGCCAGCGTTTCACGTTCTCGCATACCTGCTCCACAATCGAGAACGCCGATTCGATCACGTTGGTGCTGGCCAGCGTTTTTCGCAGCTGCAGTGGGACGTGAAGCCGATGCACGGTCAAGGTTTCCTCCATTCCTTCGCCCAGGCTCCGCGCCGCGCTGGGATTGAGGTCCATCAGTTCGCGATGGAGCGCGTTCAGCGCTTGCTTTGCGGCGGCGTGGTCTTCCAGAGCATAGGCCGCATGGAGCTTTTTTGCCACCGCCGGTTTGTGTTCGTCGGTCAGATGATCCAGTACATTTCGGCGCTTATGGACCTGGCAGCGCTGGATCGCCGCCGACTCGCCGGCGTGCTTTTTCACTGCGGCAGTCAGTGCCTTGCCGCCATCCAGAACATAGAGTATCGGCTCGCTGAAATCGAGCCCACGACTCACCAAGTCGCCCAGCAACTCACCGACGACGGTGGCGTTTTCCGTGGCGCCTTGCCGAAGGCCTAAGATCATTTTCCGCCCGTCCTGCGCGATTCCCAATGCGGCCACCATCTGCTGCCCTTTCAAATGGCGTTGCATCAATCAGCAATGCGCACAGTCGCGTCTTGTCCAGCCGCCGCTCCATCATGCCTTGCAGCTTTTCCCGGCTCGCTTCGATAAAGTGCTCGCTGATCGCGCTCTTCTCCAAACCGTAGGCTTCCGTGAACTGGCGCACCGCTTGGCCGTATTTCCTCGTGCTCAGGCCGAGCATCAACTTCTCCCAAACCGTTTCCGTCAGTGGCTCGCCTTGATGGAACAGCTCGTAGCTGCCCAAGCGCACTTCCTGGTCATCGGTGCTGCGCACGCGTGGCCGCTCCACCGGAACCTTCTGCCCCATCACCACGCAATAGCCGCGCTTGCTACCCCACCGATTGGCCTTCCTTTCCGCTTGCCGTTGGCTGCGCTCACCGACCAGTTCCCGGACTTCTTCCTGCATCAACAGATCCATCAACCGCAGCCCGGCTTGACGAATTAATTCGCCCACACCTTGGCGCAACCAGCCCACCATCTCTGCCATTGGCAGCACCATCTGCACCGCCGGATTTCCATCCGCGGCCATTGCCTCGAGCTCCTTCACCGCTCGCTGCGATTCAATCTGATATGGTTTCTTCATAGCGACTCTCCTTTTTCTCGCGAAAGAAAATTTGCTCTCAGCCTATCAAGGCTTCGAGCGGGAGTCGCTAATTTCTACGATCTATCGGGCATTTCCCCCGCAATTCTAAGCGTGCAGAGATCAGCGATGAGGATATCGACCAATGCTGAACTGATGGCCGAACGCATGACCTCTCTCGGCCTAGTCGCTGCCGTCTGGAAGCACGGAGCGGAGATGATGGACGGAATGAATCACCAGAAGATCGCCTGGCCCCGCTTCGCAGGCTCCGAAATCGCGGACCTTTCCGCGTACCTTCACGGGTTCGAGTTCAAACGGCGGACAATCAGGGCGGCGTCGGAATAGAACCGACCACCGTCCCCCACCTGCCTGCTGCGCCGGCTCTCGAAGGGCATGGTCTACTTTCCGAAGCCAAGTGAATGTTGCGGCCGAAATCGGGCGAAATTATCGGCTGCAGCTGTCGCTGTACAGACCCGACTGCGTCGCTCGCAGTGACATTCCGGTCGGATTACGCGCCCTAAGGAAACAATCCACAAAGACGTAAAACGGCCCGGGCGCAGATGTGCCCATGCAGAAGAGTGCCGTTAATGTCCCTTATCAGGCTCCTTCCTCAACCGGTGTTTCACTGGAGCAATCGGCTCGGGGCGCCGACCTTCCCAGATAGCGACGGGCCGCAATGGGTGACCCGGTGTTCAACTTCCGGATGGCGCGTCATCCAAGGATTTTGAGCGTCGGCCTGGAGTATCGGCTCTATTCGCGGTAGCCGGTGGGCAGTGCCCATAGCAAACTCGTGCAGGTCGCAGAACCTTGCTCGATGCCGGTAGCGCCTGCTCAGTCGAGCCAGAATCACACCGTCGCACGAGGAGTGTCGCGTCTACTTGCCCCCCTGGATCGCGTGCGTTGGCACTGCCAGCGCCCCCGATTTCGCCACTGATGCGTCGGCTGGCTTGGGTGCGGGCGCAGACTCGATAGCCGCGGATTGCGCGCGAGTAGACCGCCATAATTCCGCACGCTGTGCTTCCAGCCGATTGAACCGCTCAGTAAAATCCTCCAGGCGAATGTTCTCGTAGCCGCTGCGCTTGGCCACGATCCGGTAGTCAAACGCGATGTTGGACGTACCCCCGCCCAGCTCATGCACCTCAAATGAGGCGGCCGATTCATTGCCCACGTACAGTCCCTTGCAGTCGCCCTTCGGCGTCAAGAAGACGTGGTATTCCACACCCGTGTTCACGGTTTGCGCGAAGATGGGGTCCAGGTCGATGCGTGCTGAACCGTTGGAGAGCTGACCCGATCCTATATCCTCGAACCAGTTTTCCGGGGCTTCGACAGCGTAAAGAGCCACTTTGCGCGCTCCCCTATCCACGGGTACGACTGCCGATTTTGATCCGAGGCAAAGCAGATTGCCGCTGGTGTCGATCGTGCAAACACCGAATTTCGGCGGCCCACCGCCGGCCCAGAAAGCCTCTGTCTTGTTATCGGCATTGTTCTGAGCCTGGAGTGCCGCGAATGTTGTGCTGTTGTTGACAAAAATTCCCCCGCGGCCCTCGCCGGCCGTCCCCTGCACACCGGTGCCCGATGCCGTGTTGGTTACGACCAATGCACCGCCGCTGTTGGCAGTCGAGATCTTGGTCTGGCCTGCCACCGTAAGCTTCCCGCCACCGTTCTGTCCGATCACATCAACATTGCCTGAGTTGTCGATCGTGACCAGCTCGTTGTTGTTACTGCGAAAGTGGATGGTGGCTGTACCGCTGCTGTTGACGTAGGTGCCGCCGGTGCGATCGCCGATAAGAGCGTAGTTTGTGCACCCCGACATATTCCCGCTGTGTAGAAATCCTACGCCTGCAAATCCGGCACCGCAGCCCGGATCACCAGCCAGAAGGTAATTCCCGTCGCCGGCTACCTTGAATGGGCCGCCTTGGAAGAGCCCTGAGAGCCCGCCGCTAACAGCATGTCCCGCTACGCCGACGGCACCCACCCCGAGCACTCCGGTGCCAGCAGTCGATGAGCCCTCCACACCATAGCTGGAGGCGCCGCCTCCGGTGCTGCCGAGCACGCCGACGTTGGTGTTGCTGTATCCCCATACGCCATAACCGACTGGACTATAGGAGAGGCCATAGACCCCGTTCGCGCCGGTGGTTCCGGTAGCCTTGGAGGTCGCAATGCCCTGCACCGCATTGCCTTGGGGAGCTGCCGTGTTCCCGGAGACGCCGACCGCGGTCCCCGTGGTGGCCGTCGCGAAGCCCTGCACGCCATAGCCAGTAGGGCTAGCTGCCGTACCGGACACGCCGGTTGACTCCCCCGAAGTGGCTGTCGCGGCGCCCTGCACGCCAAAGCCAGTTGGGCTGGCCGCCGTGCCTTTGATGCCGATTGTCAGCCCCGTAGTAGCAGACGCGTCGCCCACCACACCGGAGCCGGAGGAACTCGTGGCCTTTCCGGAGATTCCGTATCCACCTCCGACACCCGAGATCGCTCCACCACTAGTGGCTGTAGCAGCGAGTGCTGAACCGGAACCGGTTTGCTGGACCGCAACGATAGTAGTGGTGGTACTGCCGGCGAATGTGCTCGGACCGCTTGTGGCGGCGTTGTTGGTTGGCTCTGCGATCTCCGGGCGGCCGATCCCCTGCGTTTCACTCCCGCCGCCCGTTGCGGCGACGAGCGTTTCGTGTACGGCCTGCTGCAGGTCCTGCTTACGCACAAATTCCTCGGCGGAGCTTCCTCCCAGTTTCATTGCCTCCTCCGCCCGGAGTGCGTAAGGCACACTGACCAAAAGCGCCCTCGGCTGCGGTTGGCCGCCCACCGGGGTAACGCTCAGCCAACGCGGCTCTCCGGTTCCCAAAACGTCAGGCCGCAGGCCGCCGTTCTTGGTGACGCCCAGCAGCACGGTAAAGTGGCCGCTCGAATCCACCTGGACGTTTTGAATTTCCAACCAAAGGCTAACGCCGCCGCTCTCCTCCTTGTAAATCGCAAACTCGACTCCAACCAGACCACCCGGCTTGGCTTCCGCTGTGGCCAGCGTTCCACTGAACCTTATTAAGCGCGGCACGGAGCCCTGTGCGGTGTCGGAAACCGGCTGACTTCCAGTCTGGATCGCTGTCTCCGCGAATTGAGGTTGTATTTGCGCCGTCGCTTGAGTAAGCGTCAACAGACTGGCGAAACAGGTAACTAGACAAACGGACGATCTACACATGACTGAATACACCTCTTTCGATTGAATTCGGAAATGCCTTGATCGGAATGTGACTCATTCTTCGCTCCTATGAATTCATTGCCAGCGCGGCTTTAGCCGCAGCGCAGGTTACCGATCATCCAGACAGTGGCTGAGCATATCACCATTTCGCTCTACGTGGCCGCTTGCCTCGACCGAACTAACGGACCTTCCACTGCTGGCTAAAACCGGTACACTCGTTGATCTCCAGTTGCTTGCCGCCATCCTGTGGCCTCGCGCTGTTCTGATGAACGCGCTGACAAAAGAATCTCGGGCCACTTGCAAGTTCGATGGGCCCCTCGAAAGCCTGTTCGCCCGTACTGGGAGCAGCATCCGACTACAGTGCCTACATTAATTAACAGCGGAATTCAGGTGCGAAAACGGTAATCGCCGGTGAAAGTTTTGATCGGCTAAAGCCGCCTCCACGTCAATGCAGGCATGCCCCTATCCGCTGGCTCGCGTTTGGGCCCACGATTACCCAGTGAGTGCTCCGGCTCTTCCATCGACTAGCTGTAGAAGGCGGCGAGATCGCGATCCGAATGAAAATCGCAGATCTCAGGCTCACAAGCAGAATCAATTTGCAACGCGTGAGATGGTTTGAGTCACTTGCAACGGCGCTGCTTTTACAAACCACGCCGACGTATAGTCGGCATGTCGCGGATGTGCCTTCACGCCAATGCGCTCTCGAGTAGGAGTTTATCGATTTCGATGAAGTCTCGTTACCATAGAACCGTGCCTACGCGACAACATGCAGGCGTCGGACCCGTCACTCCGAACGTTCCGGAGCCATCACTTGCCGAGCGTGCTCGAACACTCGCTTTGCTTGGTGGGATCGGAACCCTCTCCACGCATTCGCAGAAGTTTCCGGGATTCCCCTTCGGCTCTATGATGCCCTTTGCGGCAGATAACTTCGGCCGCCCGATATTCTTCGTCAGCAGCATGGCGATGCATACCCACAACCTGCGGCGGGATTCGCGCGCCAGCTTGCTTATTACCCAACCTGATGTCTCTGGAGATCCTCTCGGTGCCGCCCGTTTGACACTCCTAGGCGAAGTGAAGGAAGCGCCCGCCGACGAAGTGAAAGAACTCTATCTTTCAAGCTACGAGAACGCAAAGTTCTGGCAGGACTACGCCGACTTTGCCTATTATCGGCTGGAAGCCTCGGCTGCCTATTTCATTGGGGGCTTTGGCGTCATGGGATGGATCTCCGCTCAGGATTACGGAAGCGCGCAACCGGATCCTCTAGCCAACGCCGCGCCGGGTATCATTCGGCACATGAATGACGAGCATTCCGACGCTCTCCGTCTGATCGCCCAACGGTTTGCCGGCGAAGTCACGGACGAGGCGGCGATCACTGCTGTAGACCGGCTCGGCTTCCATCTTCGGCTCAAGTCGGGCGAGAGAATTCACGGCCAGCGAGTGGCTTTCTTGCGCGAAGTGAAGAATACGGAAGAGGCCCGAGCAGTCTTCGTAGAGATGGTTCGGCAAGCAAAATCGTAGCTTCCGATAATGGTGGTATCAGGCGGAAGTCTTGCTCCGGTCACCTTCGAAAGGGCTTGAGTTACGCCCGCTGTCCGGATAGCGCGTGATTCAGGAGTTATTGGATTCTAGGAGGAAGGCTCGTCGTGGGGAGATCACTAACGCGTCGCCATCGGCCAGTTTCGCTTTTTGCGTTTCGGGGAGTATAATTTAGCCGTGTAAAACGGTTTCATCGCCCGGTGTGACTCAGGAGACTTGAACATGATGATGGTGAAGACTTCGCTGTCCGGATCTTTGCTCGCGATGACGGTGCTTGCCGCCTCGAATTCCGTCACATTCAACAAGGACGTTCTTCCGGTGCTCCAGAAGAACTGCCAGGAGTGCCATCGCCCGGGAGAAGTCGCTCCGATGTCCTTGCTGACTTATTCGGAAGCGCGCCCGTGGGCTAAAGCAATGAAAGTCGCGGTGCTCACTCAGAAAATGCCGCCGTGGTTCGCCGATCCGCAGTATGGTCACTTCGCCAATGATCGCCGGCTGCGCCCGGAGGAGATCGGCATCCTCACCGCCTGGGCGGACAACGGCGCGCCGGAGGGCGACGCCAAGGACAAACCCGCCCCGCGCCAATTTTCCAGCGGCTGGCAGATCAAGCCTGACATGATCATCGAGATGCCGGAAGAGTTCCACGTGCCGGCCACCGGGACCATCAATTATCAGTACATCCGTGTAAAAGGCAACATCACGGAGGACATCTGGGTGACGGCGGCCGAAATGCGTGCTGGCAATCCCAAGGTGGTGCATCACGGAAAGTTGTGGGTCCTGCCGCCGGGGTCGAAGTGGATGTCAGACGCGATGCCGGGTAAGCCGACCGAGGGTCGCGAGACGGGCAAGAATGATCAAGTCGACGGCAATGATGTGCTTGGCAAGTTCAACCCAGGTCTGGGCCCGCAGAGCTTCGATGTTGGCGGTTCGGCGAAACTGGTGCCCAAGGGATCGGACTTTGTTTTCGAATTGCACTACACGGCCTCCGGGACCGCCACAACGGATCGTTCCAAGGTCGGGCTTGTGCTCGCAAAGGAACCGCCCCGGAAGCGATATTATTTGACACCAGGGACACCTTCGGCGGTAAATCTGGTAATTCCTCCGGGCGACAGCAACGCCGAGGTGGTGGCGGAAGGTACCGTCGGCGTTGATGCGGAGTTGGTCTACGTTCAGCCGCACATGCATTTGCGGGGCAAGGATTACGAACTCCGCCTGCTCTTCCCAACCGGACGAACCGAAACGGTCTTCAAAGGCAAATGGGATTTCGATTGGCAACTCGGCTACGACCTCGCCGATCCCATCGCTGTGCCCAAGGGCACTCGTATCGTAACCATCGCGCATTTTGATAATTCGCCCAACAACAAGTTCAACCCGGATCCCCAGCAGGAAGTACACTGGGGCTTGCAGAATTGGGAAGAGATGCAGGGCGGGTTCCTGGGATTCATCCTGGATCGGAACACGGACATCAGTAAGATCCTGAAGCCTTCCGGAGTGAGCTTGCAGCCGCGCGGCAAGTCCGGCCCGTTGCTGAGCATGCTGGAAGCTGGGCCGAACAAGTAACGGCCGGTCCCGGCAGTGATTGGCCTTTACCGCAGCGCTGAACGCGTTGGATAACGCGCCGCTGGGTCAGCTGCCCTCTTCTGCCCAATCAATTATTGACTTAATCTATTCATTCCTTGGTCGCTCTGGGGCGCAGATACTCTGCTAATGTTATGGATTATTATTCATGACAGTCATCCCTAGCGACGCTGCGCTCGGAGCTGAAATTCGCGACGTCGAACTGAGGCGTCTGAGCGATCAAGACTTCAACGAAATCCACCGGACCTGGCTCGATCACCTTGTCATCCTGTTTCGTGGCCAGCAACTCGCCCTCGACGACCTCATCGCATTCAGCCGCCGTTTCGGTGAGCTCGATTGGGCTCCCGTACAGGAGACGGGGCGCCGCTTCGTCGTAGGCCATCCGGAAATCTATGTGGTCTCCAACGTAATTGAAAACGGCGTGCCCATAGGCAGCCTCGGGGCCGGCGAAGCGGTGTGGCACACCGACATGTCTTACCTCGAGAATCCTCCCAAGGCCAGCATGCTGTACGCACTGGAGATTCCTCCTGCCGGAGGGGACACGCACTTCTGCAACATGTATCTTGCATATGAGTCCCTGCCAGATGCGCTGCGGCGGCGAGCGTCAAGCCTCACTCTCAAACACGACGCGACCTATAACAGCGGCGGCTATGTGCGCCAAGGGCTGGCCGCGACCGATGATCCGGTATCATCTTCCGGCGTGTATCATCCGCTCGTCACCACCCATCCAGAGACCGGCCGGCACGCACTCTACCTTGGCCGCCGGCGCAACGCGTACGTCGGCGGACTCCCGCTGTCGGAGTCTGAGGCACTGCTGGATGAACTGTGGTCCTATGCTGCACGCCCTGACATCGCTTGGTGCAACCAGTGGCGGCCAGGCGACGTCGTCCTCTGGGACAACCGCTGCACCATGCATCGGCGCGACTCATTCGATCCAAACTCACGCCGCATCTTATACCGCACGCAAATCAGAAGCGTGCCCAGCGAGCTGGTGTGATCAAAGCGCGTGATCAAAGCGCCACGCACCCCAGCGGTGCCGTACCGCCGCTTCGGCGCTCCAAGGCCCCGCGAGTTATTCTCACGCTGCTTTGCCTCCTTTACTTGATCCTGTTCGTAGACCGCGTGAATATCGGAACGGCGGCTCCTCTCATCAAAGCGGACCTCAGGCTGAGCAACACGCAGCTCGGACTGGCATTCTCCGCCTTCGCGATTCCCTACGCGCTGTTTCAGCTCATTGGTGGCTGGATCGGCGATAAGTTGGGGCCGCGCCTGACACTCGCGGCGTGCTGCGCTATGGTCGGTCTTTCCACGATGCTCACGGGCGCGGTGGGCGGGTTTGTGTCGCTTTTCGCGTTGCGTCTGGCCCTAGGCTTTGCCCAGGGTGCCGCCTTCCCTACGGCCACGCGAGCGATGTCCACGTGGTTCCCAGTTCGGGACTGGGGTTTTGCACAAGGGATCACGCATTCATTTGGCCGAATCGGGAATGCGGTGACACCGCCACTGATGACCGCGCTGCTTCTTTTCACCTCCTGGCGCCGATCCTTCGTGATCCTCGGATTGGCGAGCATGGTCTGGCTTTTCGTTTGGACGTGGTATTTTCGCGACGACCCACGTGAGCATCCCGGTATTGCGGAAGCGGACTTGGCGACGCTACCTGAGCCCGGAAGTCGCAACCGGCCGCGGATTCCCTGGCTGCGGCTCACGCGGCGCATCTTGCCCGTGACGATGATCGACTTCTGTTACGGTTGGACGCTATGGTTGTTTTTGAGCTGGATACCCGCGTTTTTCGTCGAGAACTATCATCTGAATCTGCAGTCCTCCGCGATGTTCTCGGCTGGTGTGCTATTCGCGGGCGTTGTAGGGGATATGGCAGGTGGCGTGATGACCGATCGCCTGCTTCGCAAGAGCAGTAGTTTGGTGGTGGCGCGCCGCTCCGTGATCGTCGCGGGATTCTTGGGCGCACTCATCTTCTTGTGTCCCGTGGTGCTGTTTCACAACCTGGCAGTAACTGCAGTGTGCCTGTCGCTTGCATTCTTCTTCGCTGAGCTGATCGTTGCGCCGATCTGGGCGGTGCCAATGGATATCGCTCCCCGCTACGCCGGTTCCGCCAGCGGCATTATGAATTTTGGCTTTGGCTTGGCAGGCTTGGTGTCGCCTTCCAGTTTTGGATATCTGGTGGACCGCACCGGCAGTTGGGTTTTCCCGTTCATCTGCTCGATGCTACTGCTTCTGGTTGGCGCGATGCTCGCTGCCCGCCTGCGGCCCGACCGAGCCTTTTAGCGACGACGCTTTCTAGTGAGCCGGACAATTGGGAATAGTATTGACTCGGGTCGAGATTTGCAGCCGAGCGAGTCCCCCGACACCTGCGCATGTGTGCATTAATACCAAGCTAGGTAGGTTTCTTGCCGGCAATTACGGTGCACTAGCTCTCGCCCAACCGCATGCGCTGCGGAATCGCATCGTTCGCGCCGTCGTGGGATGGATCTGGGCGACAAAACTAGTCGGTACTGCATGCTGGGCAACGATGGTGAGATCTTGCGAGAGGGGCAAGTTGCTACCACCAAGACTGGGATCGTGGAAGCGTTTGGATCCTTAGGGCGGACGCGGATCGCCATCGAGGTCGGAACCCATTCGCCCTGGGTGAGCCGTTTGCTTCTAAAGCTGGGGCACGAAATGATCGTGGCCAATCCAAGACAGGTGAAGCTGATCACGGAAAGCAGCCGAAAAGACGATCGATTGGACGCTCAAACCTCGGCGCGGCTAGCGCGAATTGATCCCCAATTGCTGCGACCGATTCAACATCGCAGCGAGAAGGCACAAGGCGCCTTGATGGTCATCCGGGTGCGAGCTGCGCTGTTGGCGGCGCGGACCAGCTTGGTAAATACCGCGCGTGGGTTGGCGAAGTCGATGGGCGAACGATTACCAATGTGTGACGCGGACCAGATGGGTGTCCCTCGAGCTGTCTCGCTGCCGCCCCAGCTGCGGCAGGTGGTGGAGCCGTTGCTGAAAGAAGTGGAGTCGTTGACCGAGAAGATCAAGAACAGTGATCGTGAAATCGAGCAGATCGCCCGGAAAGATTATCCGGAAGCGGCACTTTTGCAGCAAGTTGGCGGAGTCGGGCCGCTGATCGCTCTGACTTTCATACTCACAATCGAAGATAAGAACAGATTCCAAAAAAGTCGGGATATCGGCTGTTATGTGGGACTCCGGCCGCGGCGCAGCGTTTCGGGGCAGAGCCAACCGCAATTACGAATCACCAAGGAGGGCGATCCGTACCTGCGCACGATGCTGGTGCAAGGAGCGCATTACATCATCAGCCGTCGAGGACCTGATACCGATCTGAAACGATGGGGCCTGCACCTGGCTGAACATGGCGGCAAACGCGGGAAGAAGAAAGCGGTTGTGGCCGTTGCGCGAAAGCTCGGCATCCTGCTGCATCGGCTGTGGGTAACCGGTGAGGTGTACGAGCCATTGCGAAATCATAATCTACGGGCGGCAGGGAAGAAAGCAGCTTAACAGGATTCGAAGCAAATCGCCAAGTTCGGGTGACTGCGGCACGCGCTAGGAACGAAGTCGCTGGAAACAGCGATATCCAGTTCGGCTCCGAGACGGCAGCACCCGTTTCCAATTGAGAACACCCAGCTGGCACCGGAGCAACAGCTCCACCAAGAGTGCGGATGGAAGTAGGGCGAGTCGGTGATTTGAAAATTCGGGATGGCAGCGTTGTGCGCCTCCCGCTGGTCGACGATCGGCTGTATCGATGGCCGAACAAAAAACCTTTCTAAGAAGGAACGACTGAAGGCTACGGCCTCCCGTTGGTCGGCAGTCGGCTGTACGAATCGCACGACCAAGAAAAACGGCTTGACACGGGCCGGCCTTCTCATGGAAGTAGCGCGTGATCCACCCGTAGCGGGTCAGCTTCATCTCGAACCGGGAGGTCGCAGGCTCCTTGCTGGTGCGAAGGGGATTTCGCAACAGTAATCCCACTCCGCGTAGCGCCGAAGAATCTCGTGCACATTTGCCGAAAGATGCGTCTTCTCCTCGAAGGTTAGGTAACGAAGCAGTCCTTCAGTAGTGACAGCGACCGGCCGCTCGATAACGAACGGAAAGCAGCATGCCAGAAGTTGCGCCCGATCGATTACGCTGGCGGCACAGAGATGCAGGCTTTTCGGAACCGAGCCGAGAATAGCGGACACAACCTCGCGCTTCAATGCCATCGATTCCGCCAGATCGGCTTCCACGTACACGACGCCTCGCTGGGCGAGTTCCATGCCGCGCGGAGAAAGCCCCGCGGCGAGTTCGAGTACCTGAGTCGCGCCTTTTTCCTCTACAAGCCGGCTCACGGCACGAAAACGCGCTTCGACCAATGAAGCGTAACCACGCGTGCTATGCTCCGACCACGGACCATCGGACAAAGTGGCGCCCCGGTCGCGCAGAAGCGCAAACATCTCCTTTGCCCACGGAATCTTCGTGTATTCGCCGCGCGCAAACGCAGGTACCAGTGCAGTGACGGAGACTCGCCGAAAATCGTAGCCCTCCATGTTTCATTCACAGTGTATCGTGTGGGTCGGCCTCCTTCGGCGAGGACGCTTTCCTGGAGGTTCCAGCATCCGAACGAGGCGGAATCGAGAGCCTTATGATTTCACCCATCATAGTGCTTACGACGACACGAGCCGCATCCGAGGCTAGCCGAACCGTGGCAAGCGCCTCACAAGTTAGCTGGAGTATACTGAGGCCCGGAATCTGGAGCAAGCAAGCCGATTTCGGCTGAAAGGAGATGACAAAATGAAAAGAGTTCTGGGCATAACGTTCGCGCTGTTCACTATGGCCGTCATCGCATTTGGGGCGGACAACACGCTGGGCACGTGGAAGTACAACACCGCGAAATCGAAACGAGGTCCCGGGGTGTCGCCGATTACAAACCTTACCGTAATCCGGGAGGCCGCCGACGGTGGGGTGAGGAATTCGGCCAACGGCGAAAGGGCGGACGGCTCGAAGATCAATGATAGCTACACCGCGAAATACGACGGCAAAGAGGTTGCGATGACGGGCACGGGCCTCACGTGGGACACCACCGCAATCAAGAAGGTCAACGCCAACACGATTACCGAGGAGCGCTCGAAGAAGGGCGGGAAGTACCATAGCACCGTCCGAACGGTGATTTCAGCGGACGGCAAGATGATGACTTCGACCGCGAAAGGGACCGACGCTGATGGCAAGGCATTCACAGCAGTAGCCGTTTTCGACAAACAGTAGGAGTGAGAATGTTTTGCGAGACCGGATTCTCAATGTCCGGATAGCGCGTAATTCAGGCACAACCGGCTGCGGATCACGGCTTGATTCACATCTACACGTTTCCGACAGACCGGCCAAGTGATCCGCACTTCCGAGAAGTCGGGTCGAAAGTTCTGCGGGTAGCGACCGTCTGTTCCTTGTTGGCCTACTTGCCCACCATGTGCTTGGCGTCCCGCTCGTTTTCGGTGCACCAGTATTCCATGATTTCCATATTGGGCCGCTGGCGGTAAATGTAGGCTGTCGTCCACGGTTTCGTGTATGCTTTCGGGTCCTCGATAGTGACTTCGTAACGTAGGGTTGTGGCGTTGGGACGGCGGAAGCGCTCGATCAGATGAAGTTGCTCGCTGTGAGGATGCCCGGCGGAATCGAGCCAGCTTTGTTGGTCGTTGAACCCAATTACGTCGATCACCAGGGTGTCGCCTTCGTAATGGCCTACCGAATCACCCATCCAGGTATAGGGGTCCTTGTGGTGCGGCTGTCCGTTCACGGGCACGATGCGGAAGGTGTGCAGGCCACCTTCGTAGAGAAAAATCACTTCCTTGCCGGTCTGCACGATCTGCAGCGGATAGGGAGTCCCCGCGGCTCGCGGCAAGCCGCTGGGCTTGCACTCCAGATTGGGGTCGTCCTTCTGTGAATTTCCGGTGCGCTCCTCCCAGAGCTTCTTGCCCCACTCGGTGAAGGGAACCTCGACGGTCTTCTCGGCAAAGCGGCCGTCCGCCATATCGACAATCCATTTGCTGGACCAGATGCCTTGGAGATCGGGCACGCCGGGCTTCAACCAAATGGTCGGCTCCTCCTTGATTGGTTCCCTAGCGTCTCTGGGCCCACCGGGCGCACCCAGCCCGCCCGCGCTGGGAGCCTGAGCTGCGTTGGGGACCTGGGCGGCCAACGGCATCGTGGCAAGGAGAGCCGCTGCTGCAAGGGATGAACCGAGTGCGAGCTGAGGAGCGAACGTACCTATTCCCACAGAGAAACCTTCCTTTACAACGCCTGCGCGTATATACATGCAACTACCGTGGATATTATAGTTCAGGCCGTAAGCCCCAACCAACCAGTCGATGACAATTGCAAGCCCGCTGCGCCAACGGGCTAGTGCAAACGCCGAGATGTTGACCGGAGAAACGCCAACTCCCGGATTCTCGCCTTCACGGACAATGGCCGGAAACGGCGTTCGGGGAAGCGGCCCCGGATTAGTACCGGCAAGTCGGCTTGTCACCGCTAACCGTGCCGCTTCGTACGAATCACGCGCTATACGGACATTGGGCGATCGCACGGAGCAAGCCTGGTCCGGTTGAACCGGGGCGAAACTTCAGCCTGATATCCACCATTATCGGCGCTATCTGGCTGGCTTCTGCGTTCTGCTCTTTACGCCTCAGTCGTACGGATGTGCTCAATGCGCTACCGCGCGAAACCATGCGAAACGCCGCTCCCGAATTGCCCCCATCATGATCGAGCGGGCGTAACCTCCATGCGGTTTTTCGATACTCTTAACCTAAGGAGCAATTCTCACAGGTGTTGGTTTTCACGCGGACTGGTGTTACGTCCATGTTGCTGGTGTGCCTGTTTGGCTGCACCGCTCATGACGATAAGGCGAACAAAGCACAAGGTGTTATCCCACCTACGCCGGTCACCACGGCGCTGGCGCGGGCCAGGGACATCCCTATTCAGATTCGCCAGATCGGCTCCGTTGAACCGGTAGCGGTGATCGCCGTGAAGGCGCAGATCAGCGGTGAACTGAACGAGGTGTTGTTCAACGAAGGTCAAGACGTGAAAAAAGGCCAGGAACTTTTTGTGATCGACCCTCGGCCTTATCAGCAAGCACTGGATCAGGCTGAGGCGGCTCTTCAGAAAGATATCGCCCTGGAGACGCAGGCAGAAGCGAATCTGGCGCGCGACCGGGCTCAGGCAGCCAACGCCAAGCAACAAGCCAAGCGCTACTCCGGATTAGAAGCGGAAGGCGTGATTTCCAAGGATCAGAGCGATTCCTACCAGACTACATCCCAGGTGCAAGAAGAAGCGGTTCGAGCCGACGAGGCGGCCATCAACAGCGCGAAGGCCTCCGTGGTCTCCGACCGCAGCGCCGTTGAAACCGCGAAGTTGAATCTTTCCTATTGCTATATTCGTTCGCCCATCGACGGCCGCGCCGGAAGTCTTCTTGTCCAGGCGGGCAATCTGGTGAAAGCCAACGATACCACGGCGCTAGTGAACATCAATCAACTGCAACCGGTCTACGTCACGTTCAGCGCGCCCGAGCAGCTGTTGCCGGAAATTCAGCGATATGATGCGGGTCACGCGCTGTCTGTCAACGCAACCGGCGTTGCGAATGGCTCCAGCCGAACCGTAACTACCACAGGCCAACTCACGTTTATCGACAACACCGTGGACAGCACCACGGGCACCATCAAGCTGAAAGCCACTTTTGCAAACAACGATCATGCGCTCTGGCCGGGCCAATTTATTTCCGTTGTCATGACCTTGCGAACGTTGGATCACGCGACAGTAGTTCCTTCGGAGGCGATACAGTCGGGACAAAAGGGCCAATTTGCATTCGTTGTGAAGCCCGATCAGACGGTGGAAACGCGCCTGGTTACGGTGGGCCAGACGGTTGACAATCAGATTGTCGTGGAAAGCGGCATCTCCCCTGGCGAAACGGTAGTGACAGACGGCCAACTCCGGCTGTTCCCAGGCGCGCACATTCGGGTAGTTGCCCCGGCGAGAGCCGGAGCAGGGGCCTCATGAGCATATCGACGTTTTTCATCGAACGGCCGATTTTCACCACGCTGACGGCCTTTGGGATTCTGCTGTTCGGGATCGTGGGTTACCGCGCTCTGCCCGTGGCGGCGCTTCCCAGCGTCGATTACCCGACGATTCAGGTGCAGGCCGCGCTGCCTGGAGCGAGTCCCGACACCATGGCTTCGTCGGTAGCCACTCCGCTGGAACGCCAATTCTCGACGATTGCGGGAATCGATTCCATGAACTCGTCGAGTTCGCTTGGCAGCACGAACATTACGATCCAATTCAGTCTCGACCGCAACATCGACGCGGCAGCGCAGGACGTCCAGTCCGCCATTGCAAAGGCCGGTGGCCTGCTTCCACCAACGATGCCCAGGCCCCCGACGTTCAACAAAGTAAATCCATCCGATCAGCCGGTGATCTTCCTGGGCCTCAGCTCGCCCACGCTGCCCATCTACACCGTGGATGAGTACGCCGAGACGGTGATGGCGCAACGTATTTCCACCATCAGCGGCGTCTCGCAGGTGCAGGTATTCGGCGGCCAAAAATATGCCGTCCGCATTCAGCTGGATCCGGACAGCCTGGCGACTCGGGGCATAGGCATCGACGAAGTACAAAACGCGATCCAGGCCAACAACAGCAATCTCCCGACCGGGAAACTTTACGGCTCCAAGCAGGCCTTCACCATTCAATCCTCGGGTCAATTGACGAACGCGGCCGAGTACCGGAGGATGATTGTCACCTACCGGAACGGGAACCCCGTGCGGCTGGAGGATTTGGGCAGGGTTCTGGACGACGTGGAGAACGACAAGATTCGGGCCTGGGTGAACGATGATCGAACCATCCTGCTCGCGGTTCAGCGGCAGCCTGGCACCAATACGATTGAGGTGGTGGATAACGTCCGGCGCCTGCTGCCGATCTTCCGGTCGGAGATTCCTCCCTCGGTCAATCTGGAAGTGGTTCACGACAATTCGGCTTCAATTCGTGACTCGATTCAGGACGTCAAGTTCACTCTGGTACTGACCATTTGCCTGGTGGTGATGGTGATTTTCCTGTTCCTGCGAAACATCTCGGCCACTCTGATTCCAGGCGTGGCAGTGCCGCTTTCGATCGTCGGCACCTTCGCAATCATGTACCTGCTGGGGTACAGCCTCAATAATCTTTCTCTGATGGCGCTCACGCTCTCTGTCGGTTTCGTGGTGGACGATGCGATCGTGATCCTCGAAAATATCGTGCGGCATATGGAACTGGGCGAAGGCCGGATGGAGGCCGCTTTTCACGGATCGCGTGAGATCGGCTTCACCATTCTTTCCATGACCATTTCGCTCGTGAGCGTATTCATTCCCGTTCTGTTCATGGGCGGCATAGTGGGCCGCTTGCTGCACGAGTTTTCGGTCACCATTGCAGTGGCGATCCTGGTATCGGGGTTCATATCCCTCACCCTCACGCCTATGCTGGCCAGCCGTTTCCTGAGTCTGAACCACAATACCCGGCACAGCTTCCTGTACAACGGACTAGAGCGCTTCTTTCAGGGACTAACGCACGCCTACGAACGCTCGCTGCTAGTGGTGCTGCGGTATCGCTTCGGCACGCTGCTGGTTTTGTTCGCTCTTCTAGGCGGCACGGTCTGGCTGTTCTTCGACATGCCAAAAGGCTTTCTCCCGAGCACCGATAGTGGCGTGCTCAACGGGATCGCGGTGGCCGGACAAGACATTTCATTTGACTCGATGGTGAATCACGTTTGGTCCGTGAAAAACATTCTGGAGCACGATCCCAACGTGCGCGGCGCCTTTGCCAATGTCAGCGGTGGAAATCAGGGGCAGATCTATATGATGCTGAAGCCGCGCGATCAGCGTTCGCTTTCCGCCGATCAGATTCTCAAGGAGCTGCAGCCTAAGATCTTGTCCATTCCGGGCATTCAGGCTTTTCTGCAGAATCCGCCGCCGATCACGATCGGCAGCAATAATACGCAGAGCCCGTATCAATTGACGCTGCAGGGCGCGGATCAGCACGAGATCTATCAGTGGGTTCCGATTCTGATGGACAAGATTCGTACCTTGCGCGGCTTCATCAACGTGACCAGCGATCTGCAGATCGCCAGCCCGCAGATTACGTTGGATATCAATCGCGACCGGGCGGAGACTTTGGGTGTAACGCCGGATCAAATCCAGAATGCTCTTTTCACCGCCTACGGAACGCGGCAGGTGTCGACAATCTACACGCCGTCCAACGAATACCAGGTGATTCTCGAGGTCGAACCGCAATACCAGCGCAGCCCGGATGCTCTTTCGAAGCTCTACATTCGATCCGCCAAGGGAACGCTGGTTCCTTTGGACACGGTGGTATCGGTGCAGCGGACCGTTGGTCCGCTTTCGGTGAATCACTTCGGCCAGCTTCCGGCCGCCACCATTTCTTTCAATTTGCAGCCCGGCTTCGCCCTCGGCGACGCGGCTGCGGCTATTGACGGCGTGATCCGGGAGCTGCGCATCCCTCCGACCATTGCGCCGCTTTATCAGGGCACAGTCCAGGCATTTCAACAGTCTTTCCGGGGACTGTCAATTCTGCTGATTGTAGCTATCTTGGTCATCTACATGGTGCTGGGGATGCTCTATGAAAGCTTCATTCATCCCATCACGATTCTCTCGGGATTACCGTCCGCGGTATTCGGCGCGCTGCTGACCCTCAAGATTTTTCATCGCGAATTGGATCTTTACGCATTCGTCGGCCTGATCATGCTTTTCGGAGTGGTTAAGAAGAACGCGATCATGATGATCGATTTTGCGATTGACGCGCAACGCCAGGAGGGCCGGCCTCCCTTCGAAGCCATTTTCCAGGGCTGCATATTGCGCTTCCGGCCAATCATGATGACTACGCTGGCAGCTCTGTTCGGCACCTTTCCGATTGCCCTGGGAATTGGTTCCGGCGCCGACGCGCGGCAGCCGCTTGGACTCGCGGTGGTGGGCGGCCTGCTGTTCTCACAGTTCATCACGCTGTACATTACACCGGTGGTTTATCTTTACTTAGAAGCGCTGGCACGCAGATTCGGAACATTCCGCATTTGGAGCCGCCGGAATCCGCCGGCCGGTGTTCTTGACCCCGTGGCCCATTAATCTGGGCTAATTCGATAAACAGCGATTCTTCCTTGCTTAGGCGAGGCATTAGGAGCCTTGGCTCGCGCCGTATGTTCCATGGGTCGCGTGGTCGGGAGCGCCGAAAGAGTGTGAAAGTGATCGAAACAATTGCGCTGCTGGAAAGGGGCGCGGCGACGTTATCGCACATTATCGTATCCAATTGCTCGGGCTGGCTAGACCCGGGAAGCCTTGATCGCAGATACGATTCGAGTTCTTGATAACATACTTTCCAGGTACAGCGCAGTCCGGAAGGAGTTTTCATGGTCACGATCATCGTCAACGGAGTTCGGCGCGAGATCCAGTCGCCGGCCGATACGCCGCTTCTTTACATCCTCAGAAACGACCTGGAACTGTCGGGCCCGCAGTTCGGCTGCGGACTGGCGCAGTGCGGATCCTGCTCGGTCCTGCTGGATGGCAAGGAAATCCGCTCGTGCGTCACGCCCCTTTCGGCTGCTTCCGGCAAGGAAGTCACAACGCTCGAAGGGCTTCCCGCACGATGGGCACAGCAGAAGGGCCTGTCGAAAGCTGACGCCGAGAAGACTCTGCACCCGGTGCAACAAGCGTGGATCGAGGAGCAAACGCCCTTGTGCGGCTTCTGCCAGAACGGCATGATGATCAAGGCGACCGAGTTGCTCGAACAAGGGCCCACACCGACCGTCGCGGAAATCAAAGCGGCGTTTACTACTTCCGGGCCATCGCCGCATCTTTGCCGCTGCGGCAGCTATTCCGCCATCATCGAAGCAGTGCGGCGTGCCGGCATGATCATGGCGGAGAGGAGCTAATCCGATGGCGATCTCTAGCGAAAAACCAGTGAATGTTTACGGCGCTACTCTGACTCGCCGTGAGTTAGTGAAAGCGGGCGGCGCACTATTGGTCGGCTTTGGAATTGCGGGCGCGGCCGTGCCCAAGAAGACCGTCAAGAGCACCGGCTCCAAGAACACGCTCGATCCTACGCTCCCGAGCTCGTGGATCGAGATTCATCCCGACAACACCATCCTGATGCGCACCGGTAAGAGCGACTTCGGGCAGGGCACAACGTTTACGGCCTATCGGCAAATCGTTGCCGAAGAACTGAACGCATCGTTCGAGGCCATTACCACGGTAGTGATGGGCGACACCGATCGCACGCCGGATGGTAGCGGCGCTTTCGATTTTCTCGGCCGCGGCACGCCGAATGTTCGTAAAGCAGCAGCCTATACGTATCAGGCTTTGCTCGAACTCGCCGCCCAACGGCTCGGCGTTCCCAAGGGCCAGGTTTCGGTCAAGGACGGCGTTGTTTCCGGTGGCGGCAAGAGCATGTCGTACGGCGACCTCGTGAAGGGCCAACAGTTGAAGCTCACTATTCCCGTGATGGGCGACCTCACCAGCCCGATGGGCTTGACCGTCACCGGCGAACCGCCCATGAAGCCGGTAAGCGAATACTCAATTATTGGGAAGCCCTTCAAGAACAGCGTCATCACGTCCAAAGTCACCGCTCACGAGCAATGGGCCACCGACGTACGTCTGCCCGACATGCTGCACGCGCGGATGGTACACCCCAAAACGCTCGGATCCACGCTCGTTTCCGTGGGCAATCTCGACAAGAGCCGCTTTCCGAACGCGCAGGTGGTGGTGAAGGGCAATCTTGTGGGAGTGGTTGCGCCCACCGAGTGGGAAGCGATTCGCGCCGCGCAACAGATGGCCGGCGCCACCAAGTGGACGGACTGGAAAGGTCTGCCCGGCGACGCAAATTTATTCGATCACCTAAGGAAAGCCGACTGGACAACTACCAAAGTCACGAAAGGCGATAAAAGCAGGGGTGACGTGCCGTCGGCCATGGCGGGAGCCGCCAAGAAGCTCTCGGCTACCTACGAGTTTTCGTTCATGAAACATGCGCCTATCGGGCCCACGATGGCCCTGGCCGACGTGAAAAGCGACGGCTCGGTGCACATCTACACGCACAACCAGAATCCTCAGGCGCTGCGCGGCCAAATCGCGCAGATGCTCGGGATCACGATCGATCGCATTGTCGTGCGGACGTTTGCCGGTCCGGGCCATTATGGGCGATCGAACGGCGGGAACGCTGGGGCGGAAGACGAAGCGGTTATTTTGTCGAAGGCGCTGGGGCGGCCCGTCCGCGTGCAATGGATGCGGCCCGACGATTTCCAGTGGTCCACGCAATCGCCAGCGTCGCTGTCGGACGTCGAAATCGCGCTCGATGCGAATGGCAACATGACGGCGTATCAGATTGACCATTATATGCCTGCCATGCAGGACGATCGCCCAGTGGGCGCGGTGCTGGCAGGTCTTCCGACCATGGCTGCTCCAAGCGAGAAGGGTGTGTTCATTGGCTCGACGGTGAATGACATTTCTGATCCCTGGATTTATGACGGCGTCTCTGTTTTGATGGAACGCGGTCATGGCACATACCAGGTGGGCCAGAAGGAATCGCCGCTTGCCATCGGGCTCCGCGATCACAGCATGCGTACGCCGGGGCAGTTCCAACAGAATTATCCGCGCGAACTGGCCATCAGCGAAGCGGCAGCGCTGGCCGGTGCAGACGCTATCCAGTTCCGCATCAATCATGCAGTCGAGGAGCGTGCGATTGGGGTTTTGAAGGCGGTTCGCGATGCATCGGGGTGGGAAACGCGACCGTCGCCCGTTCGCACTGCCGTAGCGGCCGGCGATCAGCCGTTGCGCGGACGCGGCGTTTCGGTGATGTTCCGTTCGGGAACCTACTGGGCCTGCGTCTGTGAGATCTCCGTTACGCCCGGCACCGGCGTAATCAAGGTAGAGAAATCGACGATCGCAGTCGACCCCGGCCTCGTTGTCAACCCGCTGCAGTTAAAGCGGCAGGTGGAGGGTGGAGCGGTCATGGGAATCAGCCATGCGTTGCTCGAAGAGGCGAAGTTCGATGAGAGCGCGATTACGGCACGCGATTGGCGGACGTATCCGATTCTGAAGATGGCGGACATTCCCGAGATCAAAGTCGTGCTGCTCCACAAGCCCGAGGTTGGCGCCTATGGCGGCGGATCGGAAGCGGCCAATGCGCTTGCTGCGCCGGCTATCGCGGCGGCACTGCATGACGCAACCGGGAAGATTGCGCGGCGTCTTCCGTTAAAGCCTGATTACGTGCAGGCACTTCTCAAGGCGTAAGCTGCCAAGCCACCAACGACGTAGTTCGAGATGAAGCCCTCCCGCCTTAGGTCTGTTAAGTCACATTAACGGCATTCATACGGATGGGGTCACATCCGCGACTAGGCCGTTTTTTCGTCAACTCGCCCGCTCACTCTTTGGATACCTTATGGCTTCCTGCATCGCTGACAGTCGCAGAAAGGTGGTAGTAATCGGCCAGCTCCCAAATTCAGTCCCGAATGCTGCAAGAAGGCCTTCTCGTGCCGCTCGCAGTCAGTTTTCGGAGGGCTTTTCCAGGTGATCGACAACGATCACGTCGATTGGCGTTTTGGTAGCTTCCAACCGCAGGCCTAACTGTTGCTGAACGGCCGCGTAAATATCCTGCAGCGCGTCCTGATCACTTGGGGTCGGTAGGTTATCTCCGCGGTCGCCCGCCAGAGGCTGATCGGGCCTGTATATCAGTCCGAAGTCGTATCGCCCGGCGAGTCCTGTCCGGTCGACCACCGGCCGGTCGAGGACTCCTCCCTGCAGAAGACCCGCAAAGTCCGCTATGGTCGCGTTCTTGGCAACAAATGCACCAGGGCCATAGAAGAACATGATGGGATCTCGTTTCGGATCTTCTTCGCTTGCCGTAAGCTTCGCGCTGGCCTTTCCTATGACGATGGCGTACACGGAGAGTTCCATCTTCTCACGATGGAACTTCATGCCGAAGCGATCCGCCAGCAGCTTCTGAAAAAGCGCTCGCATCTGCCTGCTGTTGGGCTGGCCTTCCACGTCGGGTTTCCCGAGGACGTCGTACCGATCCTTTTCGATCCAGTCCGGCGCACCGATGAGCTGGCGCGGATGAATCCCGTAGGCAATCAAAATAAGATTATTCACCGACAGATTGGTCGCGGTGAATTGACGGCCCTGCATCCGGATTCCTCCACCGCGCTCGCCCGGATTGGTTGGTTTGATGCTGGCCACCTCAAACACCGGATCGGCATCGGCAGGCATCATGCGCGGAGGTGCAGGAGGATCGGGAATCTTCCACGCGGTCTCGGCAGTGGCGCGGGTCAGGTTCAGGGTTAGCGGGATGCCTCCCCCGGAGCTACTGATCCACTTCCCGGTGATGGAGTTGCCGTCCCCACTCAGATTTCCTGTATAGGTAGAGCCGATGGACGGCATGACTATCTTCACCGTCGAACCCTTCAGCGCGACGTCCGGCGCCGCAGCCTGGCCGCCCTGATCGATGCTGTACATCTGTCCCGTGAGGGCGCCCCCGGCAGCGGTCGAGATTTTGAACACGACATGCAGCGTGTCTCCGGGAGTCTGCGAAACCAGCATCAGTCCCTGCCAGGTGCCGACTAAACCTTGTGCGAACAGCGCGCCACCCTGCAGCGCGACGAGAGTAGCAACCCACACGAGCGACTTCTTCATGGACCCTCCTTGGAGGATTTTAGTGCATTTTTGGGCCAAATCCCACCGATTGAGAAACTAACGCTCCATCTGCGTAACGCGCATTTCGCTGAGTCCGTCCTGCTTTCAATCCCTCACTGAGCGCAGTTGGCACTCCCTTGCGATTACGAAAAATCACACGTGGTCGTGGAAGGTCTTAGTCGCGCCGCCGGATGGTTGGCCACTCGGCAAGTAATTCACGATGAAGTATAGTCGGCTTATATGGCCAATCATAATGCCTGCGCGCGGTTAAGTCTGCCTGTAATCATGAGGTAAAAGGCGCGTGCACAGATTGGACCACATAAGCCCGAAATAACCGGCCAATCCGTTTGATTTGTAAGGCGCTTGCGCGGAAAGCCGTGGTTCAAACAGATTGACCGGTTATTTTTACCTATAGGTTGATTTGGCCTGATATCAACAATTATCGGCACTCCATCGCATGCGCATATCCGCGACTAGGCCGCTTCTCGGCAAAGTGACTTCGCCATTCAGCGATTCCTAAACGCTAGGCGACTAGGAGAGAGCAATCTTCGCAACTCCGGTCTGGCCAGTCTCAGCATAGGCGACGACGCGCCAATATCTATTTCAGAACTCGGGATCTCAACAGGATTGACGAAACCGCCTCGGCAAAAAGTGGATCACTAACATGCCGCACGCGGCGCTCGCCGCGGACGTGTAATACTCTGATCCGGGGGCGACGTGATCGATCACATTGACGAAACGCCAATGTGGAAATTAAAGTATTTCTGTGTCAACTAAACTACCCGATCGAGACTTCCTTTCTTGCAATGTATGGTGGGATGGAAGAGGGAGGTTCGGCCATGCGGCTTAAACTGAGCGGAGTGGTGCTGGCAATCGCAGGACTGGCCCAGTCGCAAAACATCGATCCAACTCCTTCTGAGTTCGAGGTCGCGACGATTAAACCAAGCACGTTCGAGCCTGGCCCGCGGTGGTTTCGTTTCATTGACGCGCGTCGCTGGACAGCCTTCAACCAAACGTTGAAACAATGCATCGCACAGGCGTACAAACTTCCTCCCGCATTGATATCCGGCGGGCCCGCATGGGTCGATTCGGAGAGGTACGAAATCGTTGCGATCGAACCCGGCGAAACCCGGCCTTCGGCAGAGCAAAACATGCTGAGGTTCCAGAACCTCTTGGCGGACCGTTTCAAGTTCCGCTTCCATCGGGAGCGGAAACAAATGGCCGTCTACAATCTGACAGTTGGAAAGTCCCGGCCGAAAATGACCGAAGGCA
Organism: Bryobacteraceae bacterium; assembly: GCA_052148835.1. Classification (GTDB taxonomy): domain Bacteria; phylum Acidobacteriota; class Terriglobia; order Bryobacterales; family Bryobacteraceae; genus Palsa-89. The sequence continues at coordinate 37,884 of JBKQHJ010000050.1, read as the reverse complement.
CTCTTACGCCTGAAAAAGGCAACCTGATGATCAATCCATCGCCAAGGGGCGGGCCGCTCCTCCCGGCGCGCGCTGCCACGATGGAGAGGTTTGCCTCGGTTTTGCAGGATCTTTTGGATCGACCGGTAATCGACAAAACCGGACTGACGAAAAGATACGATTTCGATCTAGAGTTTTCACCCGAAGGCACGCTACTCGCGCCCCCCGGCGGCGTGTCCGGACCTCCTATCGACAGCCCGGATATTTTCACGGCAATCCAGCGGATCGGACTGAAACTGGAACCTGCAAAAGGTGAAGTTGAAGTGATCGTGATCGATCACGCCGAGAAACCGACCGACAATTAACAATCAGGCAGCGGCTTGTCTGCGTGCATTTTTGTGCTTGAACCTCGTGGTTATGCCAGCAGCGCCCAGCCTGGCGGAACGATATTCGCCATTATCGGAAGGTATTCTGGCTCGCTTCTTCTTCGCCTCCCTCCATTCGCCTGTTGCTCCATTCTGAATTGACGTGCGCGAAGGATGCGGTCAGCCGTCGAGCGACAGCCCGCGAACCAATCCGGCGGGTACTCTATCGGCTCGTAGTCTGCGCCGAGGCGACGACGTCTGGCTTCCAGAATCGCTTCAACCGCTGCCCGTTCTCGCTCGGTCGGAGCCGCTGTATTTCTCCAGCCGCCGTAATCGATTAAAGATAGCTTGCATGCGAGGGCGCTGCTCATACGAGCTGCACGGTTATTTCAGGGGCATGCTTTACCGCGCTTCGGTTCTAGGCGTCCCATAGCCGCTCAGTGCGCAACCGCTCCCGTCGAGGCGTTTCGCACAGCCACATCCCTAGCCTGCAAGTCGTCGCCACGGACACGCTGCATAACTTCCTTCTCCAGCCGGCAAAGATTTTCATAGCTGAGCGAAGCCAACGAAGACCGAAACACCTCATCAAAGCTCGCACCAGTCAACCGGACGCGATCCTGAACGCTCGCCAAGAAGCGCTCTGCGGTGATCGGCAATTCGATGGAGCGCTCCAGGACTGAGATCCTGCGTTTGGTGCTGCTCAACATGGGCGTCTGGTCCAGTTCCTATCTGTTGCCCTTTATTTGTTTGGTTGCCTCGGTGACCCTCTCCAACTCCGACAGACGCGCCTCGATGTCTTCAATCTCGATCGCCTTGGCTGCGTGATTGAAGATTGAATCGGCCGCCCGCACCCGCACCGACGCCGGGGCGCTCGCGTCGATCATGATCTTCAGCAGCGTCGTTGCCGCCGCTGAAGTGCCCTGCTGGAGTCGCGCGACTGCTTGGCCGAAGGCATCTCGCCGCGCTTCGCGGTACGCTTTTTTGAAATTCGGGAAGTTTTAGCCAGCGGAGGAGTGTTCTAGCTCCAATCCCGGCGGCGCGCGCCGCCTCCTCGATGTTGCGCTGGGTGAGCAGAGCGGCGATTGCTTCTTCCTGTTTGCGTCCGAGAATTGAGCTGCGGGCTGCCATCAGATGCCAAATGCTGCCAACTTGAGTCGGGAATCGTAGTAATCGCCATTGCATCGTCGGTTGCGATTTGTGGCAGAATCCACTTGCTTTCCCGGCCGACCGGAGTGATGGATGTGATCGCGGTAGTCACCGCCCAAGGAGAAAACATGATCTCGATTACAGAAGAAACGGCCACTTCCCCGGTTCCGGCCACTGAGGGAAAGCCCAAAGCCGCCAAAAAGGCCAGCCGTGCGCCACAGGGCGCCAAGGTTGCGAAGAAGAAGGGGAAGTCCTCCAAGAAGGCCACCCCCACCAAGAAAGTGCCCAAAGGCGCGAAGAAAGCCAAGTCCGCCCGCGAGGGCAGCAAGACCAGCAAGGTTCTGGAGCTTTTGAAGCGGCCAAGCGGTGTAACAGCCAAGGAGCTGATGAAAGCGACCAGCTGGCAGCCGCATTCGGTGCGCGGCTTCCTGTCTGGGACCGTCGGCAAGAAGATGGGCCTGACCGTGACGTCCACCAAGGGCGAGGACGGGGAGCGCAGTTACTCGATCAAAGGCTGAGCGCCATTCAAACCGTTTGCCTTGGCCGCCGGGGTTCTGCCTCGGCGGCTTTTCTCGTCTTGGAGGACGGAAACTCATGCTGCAGATCCCACTCTTTCGGACTTGAGCTCGCTGTAGGTTCGGCCATCGCCTTCGAGAGTTGCCAGCTTGCCGGTATATTCCTGAAAGCGCCGAACAATGCAGTCGGCATATTTTGGATCGATCTCCATCAGCCGCGCCTTCCGATTTCGCCGCTCGCAGGCGATTAGGGTTGAACCGGAGCCACCAAACAAATCGGCCACCAGATCCCCCGACTTACTGCTGTTGATGAGGGCACGCTCGATCAGCTCTACTGGCTTCGCGGTCGGGTGTATCCGATTGGCGGCCGGCTTGTTCTCGTGCCAGAGCGTGGACTGTGATTTGTCGCCGTACCAGGGATCCTTTTCACCGGCGACATGCGCGTAGAACAGTGGCTCATGCTGAAATTTGTATCGGCCGAAGCCCCACGCGAAGGTGTTCTTGGCCCAGATAATCTGACATCGGACGTCGAAGTCGGCCGCCTCCAGCGCGTTCTGGAACTCGCGCTGCCATGACGAACTGTGGCAGACGTAGATTGAGGCGCCAGGCTTCACTGCACTTCGGCAGGAGAGAAACGCGCCATGCAGAAGTTGTTTGAACTCTACGTCCGACATTCGATCGCCGCGGATCTTTAGGTGCTCTTCTGTATAGCCTTCATAATCAACGTTGTAGGGCGGATCGGTAAAGATAAGATCGGCTAAATCGCCGACCATGAGCCTCTCCACGCATTCGCGATCTGTCGCGTCCCCCACCAGCAGCCGATGATTGCCCAACACCCATATATCCCCGGTCACCGATACTGGCGTCTCCGGAAGCTCGGGCACGGCGTCCTCATCCGTCAGCCCTTCAGCAACTTCCTGCGCCGCGAGCAATTGGGCCAGCTCGATATCGTCGAAGCCGGTAAGGCGGAGATCGAAGTCTGCTTGTTCTAGCTCCTGGATTTCGAGAGCCAACAGGTCGGAATCCCACTCGGCCCAAGTGACCGAGCGGTTCACTATAAGCCGGAAGGCCTTCACCTGGGCGGGTGTCCACTCGTCGCAAAGGATCACTGGAACTTCGGTGATGCCAAGCTTGCGCGCTGCCTTGAGGCGAAGGTGACCATCGACGATCTCGCCGTCGCTTCGAACGAGGCAGGGGATCTTAAATCCGAATTCTCGAATCGACGCGACCATGCGATCCACCGCGCTGTCGTTCTTGCGGGGGTTGCGCGGATATTCCACAAGCCGTTGGATCGGCCACTGCTCGACATTTTGTGCTGTGGAAGGCGAGGTCATTAGCGGTCCTGTCCCATTGCCTCTGAATAGCAGTTGCAGATTTCAGTCGTCAACTGAAAATGTAAGCGTAAGAAGCTTGTCGGGTTTCTGGCTAAGGTTTGTCGGGTTGCATGTCGGGAAAATTGGCCTACCCGACATGCACCCAGCAAGTGGAATCAGTGCCCTGAAGCTCAAATGTCGGGTTTGTCGGGTTTCTACAGCAGTAGAGAGGCTCCAGGAAATCAGCGCAGCGCAATTCGGTGCCGTTGTAATCCGGGTTGATCGTCCGGGCGAACCCCGAACGCTCCGCCTCGTGGCGTCCACTCTGGACTCCAGTTGGACTCCAAACGAACAATCGCAAGAACGTGGAAGGTTGTAAACGTTTGAAACGTATGGTCGGGCCGCCGGGATTTGAACCCGGGACCTCCTGCACCCCAAGCAGGCGCGCTAGCCAGGCTGCGCCACGGCCCGAACGCCCTATTCTACCGCACTCGGTCATCTTGACCGCACAACATCCGTCGCGCCCCTATTTTGTCTGCTATACCTGAGTCCTGTGCTAATCCTCGCCGCGATTCTCGCGATCTTCGTCTACGGCATGACCGCCGCGATGCTCGGGACCATCCTGCCCGATCTCTCCGCCCGGTTCAAGTTAACCCCGAAACAAAATGGGGCCATCGCGTTTTGCCAGGCCCTGGGGCTGATTTTGGCCTCCATCGGCGTGGGTCTGCTCATCGATTACGAAGGCAAGAAAGTCGGATTAGTTTTGGGTCTGGCCTTGAGCGCGCTAGCCGTGGCGCTCCTCCCGCGATCGAATGGTTTTCGCTCCGTCGCATCGTACCTGTTCTTGCTCGGCACCGGAGGCGGCATCATCGTAACGGCGGCCAATGCCCTCGGCAGCGATGTGGATCCGGCTCATCGCGCGACGGCCCTGAATCTTCTGAATATCTTTTTCGGACTGGGCGGTTTTGCGACCCCTTTCGTGCTGGCAAATCTGCTTGGCAAGCACACCACTCGACTTTGTTATCTCATCGCCGGGCTCGCCGTGGTCACGCTAGCGATCAATTTGTTCGCGCCCATTCCGCCGCCCGCCAACGGGCAAAGTTTCGTCTTCTCCGACCTTGCAACCGTGCTCGGACGTCCTGTCCTCTGGCTCTGCGCCTTATTGTTGTTTCTGTACGTCGCCTGTGAAGTCGGCGTGTGGAATTGGCTGGTGCAGCACTTGATCGCGCAGGGAGTTCCGCAGGTCCGAGCGCTCAATGTTCTCTCGTTCGGCTTCGCTCTGGGACTCCTGCTCGGGCGGCTGGCCGCTTCTCAAATCTTGATCTCGGTCCCCGGGCTCACGGTCACCCTGGCCGCTTCCGTCTTGATGGCCATCATGACGTTCGCGATGTTGCAAACTCGAAATCCAACCGTTGCGTGGATCCTCACTTTTCTTGCCGGTATGTCCATGGCGCCGGTGTTTCCGACCACCATCGCCCTCATTGGCGACGTCTTCCCGCGCATGACTGGCACGGCAATAGGCTTCGCGATTACGTCCAGTTGGATTGGGCTTGCGGTCAGCTCGCGCGTCATCGGATCAATCGCCTCGGGCGATCCCGCGCGCTTGAAGAAGGCGCTGCTGGTGCTTCCTGGGATGTCGGTGCTCATGATCGCGGTGAACCTCGCGCTCCGCGCCGTTACAGCCAGATGACGTATCCGTATGACGATTCCATGAACTTGGTGTAACGTGCTTCGGCTGCGATAATAAGCAGCGTGTCGGAACCGCTGATTGAAGCGCGCCAAGTCGAAAAATACTACGAGCAGCCCAGTGACAACCGAATCCAGGTCATCGCTCCGCTTGATCTCGCCATTTATCCGGACGAGATTCTGACGCTGCTGGGGCCCTCGGGCTCGGGCAAATCCACGCTATTGCGAATTCTTACCGGCCTGTCCCTGGCATCGGCGGGCCAGGTGCTCTGGCACGGCTCTCCCATCAACGGTCCCAGCGAAAACGTATCCATCGTGTTCCAGAGCTTCGCGCTCTTTCCGTGGCTCACCGTTTTGGAGAACGTCGAAGCGCCGTTGAAAGCGCGCGGCATTCCGCCCGACGATCGAGCTACTCGCAGCATCAAGATGCTCGACTCGGTTGGCCTGGACGGCTTCGAGAGCGCCTATCCGAAGGAACTGTCCGGCGGCATGAAACAACGCGTGGGCTTCGCGCGTGCGCTGGTGGTGGAACCGGAAGTGCTGTTCATGGATGAACCATTTTCGGCCCTGGACGTTTTGACGGCCGAGAACCTTCGTAGCGAGCTGCTGGAGCTGTGGGAGAACAAGAAAATGCCCACCCGCGCCGTGTTCATCGTCACGCACAACATCGAGGAAGCCGTTCTGCTGGGCGATCGCGTTGTGGTTCTGGGCAAAAACCCGGGGAGAATCCGCACCGATTTTCGCGTCGACCTTCCGCGCCCGCGCGACCGCAAGCATCCCCGTTTCACCAAAATCGTCGACTACATCTACCAAGTCCTGACCAAGCCGGAAGGCGACCCGGCTCTCGCGCTGTCCGGCCCTGCTTCCACTGATACTCGCCCGAAGTATCCGATGCTGCCGCACGCGCGCACCGGCGGCATCGCCGGGTTCCTCGAAATTCTGGCCGATCACAACGGCCGCGAAGATGTCTACCGGTTGGCCGACCTTCTGTCGTTTGAGATCGACGATCTGCTGCCGATCGTCGAAGCCGCCGCGCTCTTGGGCTTTGTGAAGGTGGCCGAAGGCGACGTCGAGATCACGCCTGAGGGTGTGGAGTTTGCGAACGCCCCCATCCTGCGTCAGAAGGAACTCTTCCGCAACGCCGCGATCGAACACGTGGCGCTCTTGAAACAGATCAAGCGCGCGCTCGAATCGAAGTCCGACCATACTCTTCCCGACGATTTTTTCCACGACATTCTGGACGAGCACTTCACCGAAGAGGAGACTGTCCGCCAACTGGAAACCGCCATCAACTGGGGCCGCTACGCCGAGCTGTTCGATCACGATTCGGAACGCAAACGGTTTTTCATTCCCGAGGAAACGCCCGGTGAACCCGAGAATGTGGAAGTCGGAACGGAAACATGACCGCTACCGGCCTTTCACGCTCCCTGATCCCGGATCGAACCTGGAACTTTTTCATGGACGCGATCGTGTTCGCGGGCCTATTCGCTATCGGCTACGCGGTGGTCGCCGTGGCGCGCTACTGGTTCAGCGCTCCCGTAGCGGCGGTCGAGATCTCGCTTTCGCCCTGGGTGATTCCGCGCTACGCGTTCTATTCCCTGGTACGCATGATCGTCGCCTATCTGCTGAGCCTGGTGTTCGCGGTCGCCTATGGATATTTCGCCGCCTACCACAAACGCCTGGAAGCGCCCATGCTGGCGGTGCTCGACATCCTGCAATCGATTCCGGTCTTGAGCTTTCTCCCCGGCGTGATGCTGGCCATGGTTTCTCTATTTCCATCGCGCCAATTAGGGGTCGAGTTCGGATCCATCGTGCTCATTTTCACCGGCCAAGTCTGGAACATGGCCTTCAGCTTCTATGCCTCGCTGAAAGCGCTGCCGCGCGAATTGATGGAAGCGTCCCGCGTGTACCGCTTCAGCCGCGTCCAGCGCTTCCTACAACTGGAATTGCCGCAAGGCGCGATTGGCTTGGTGTGGAACTCCATGGTCTCGGTCGCGGGCGGCTGGTTTTTCCTGATGGCTTGCGAAATGTTCGTGCTCGGCAATCGCGATTTTCGCCTGCCCGGCCTCGGGTCCTACCTGCAATCGGCCGCTAGCGCCGGCGACACCGCCGCAATCACGTGGGGCGTCGCCGCGATGATCGGCGTCGTCGTGTTGATCGATCAGTTGGTGTGGCGTCCCGCGATCGCGTGGTCCGAGAAGTTCAAGCTCGAGCAAGTCGAGAGTTCGAGCACACACTCCTCGCTTGTATTGAACCTGCTTCACAAATCCCCTTTGTTGACGCGCTTGCGCGAGGGCGCTACGGCGCCTCTGATGGAGCGCATCTATTCGTCCTCTGCGCGACGCCCGCGGCCTGAAGACGCAAAGCCGGAACCGCATCCGTGGCAAAAGGGACTCATCGTTCTCGGCGCCATTATTGTCGTGTTGCTGATCCTTCACGGTGTTTTTCAGGGCCTGCTGATGCTCAGGTCGATCACGCGCGCCGACATCGTCACGACGATCGGGAGCGCTGGCGCCACTTTTTTACGCGTCGTGGCATCGCTCGTGATCGCTTCAGCCTGGACCATCCCCGCCGGCGTCGCCATCGGTTTCAACCCGCGCCTGGCGCGAATCGCCCAGCCTATTGCCCAAGTCGCGGCCTCGGTTCCAGCCACTGCATTATTCCCGGTTTTGCTGCTGGGCTTGATCAGCCTCGGCGGCGGGCTCAACACCGGCTCCATTCTGCTGATGCTACTCGGCACGCAATGGTACATCCTGTTTAACGTGATCGCGGGCGCCATCGCGATTCCGTCCGAATTCCGCGAGGTCGCCGACATCTTCCACTTCAGCCAGCTCGATCGCTGGCGCATGGTCATCCTACCCGCCATCTTTCCCTACCTGATTACTGGCTTGGTTACCGCATCCGGCGGCGCTTGGAACGCGAGCATCGTGGCCGAATATTTCCACTTCAAGAGACAAGTGCTCTCCACTTTCGGACTGGGCGCCGAGATCAGCTCGGCCACCGATGCCGGAAATTTCGCGTTGCTTCTTCTGTCTACCATCGTGATGGCGACGCTGGTGGTTTCGGTGAACCGGCTGGTGTGGCGTCCGCTCTACCGCCGCGCGGAGACGCGCTATCGCCTGGAAGCTTGATTCTCCGGTGTGCGTCACGGTGGCAGTATCACGACGCGCGCTAGATAGGATTCCACCAGCCTACCCTGCCGCATCTCAGCAATCACCGTTATTCAGGACTTGGACGCACCCTGATCGGCTAAACTGTATTGCAACCATCACATGTCACTTTCTGCCGGAGACAAACTCGGCCCGTACGAAATTATTGCGCCCATCGGCGCAGGTGGCATGGGCGAAGTGTACAAGGCGCGCGACACGCGGCTCGACCGGACGGTCGCAGTCAAGGTTTCAAACGAACAGTTCTCGGAGCGCTTCGAGCGCGAAGCACGTGCTGTCGCTGCGTTGAACCATTCCAACGTTTGTACGCTCCACGATGTCGGCCCCAATTACCTTGTAATGGAGTACATCGAGGGCACGCCTCTCAAGGGGCCTTTGCCTGTCGATCAAGCACTGAAGTATGCCGCACAGATTTGCGACGCACTCGACGCCGCACACAAGAAGGGCATCACTCATCGCGACCTGAAGCCCGCGAATATTCTCGTGACCAAAACCGGCATCAAGCTGCTGGATTTCGGACTAGCGAAGTTGGGGATGCCGGGGCCGGCGATCCAGGCAAGCGACGGCACCATGACCATGGCGCTGACCGGCAAGGGCGAAATACTGGGAACGTTTCAGTACATGTCGCCCGAGCAAGTCACTGGACAAGATGCCGACCCGCGCAGCGACATCTTTTCGTTCGGTTTGGTGCTCTATGAAATGCTCACCGGCAAGCGCGCGTTTGAGGGCTCGTCGCCGGCCAGTGTGATTGCGGCGATTATGGAACGTCCGGCGCCATCGATTGCGGATGTCGCGCCCGCGGCGCTGGATCGCGTGTTGCAGAAGTGTTTGGCAAAAGATCCGGACAACCGCTGGCAGTCGGCGCGTGATTTGAAGGATGAGTTGGAGTGGATCGCCAGTTCGTCCGGCGAAGCGATCGCAAGCTCAACGCAGTCACCGTCGCGGTTTGGAAGACTGCCGTGGATCGCGGCGGTAGTGCTGGGGGGCATCGCGGTCGGACTCGGGATTGTCGCCTACCGCGCGACGCGGCCCGCTCCGTTGAAGCCGCTGGTGCGTTTGGATGTGGATCTAGGAGCGGAAGTATCGCTCAGTTCCCAGGCCGGAGCAGATACGATCCTCTCGCCGGACGGCACAAGGTTAGTGTACGCTTCGCAAGGAAGACTCTTTACTCGCAGACTCGACCAGCCCAAAGCCACAGAGCTCGCGGGTACCGATGGGGCGTTCGCTCCCTTCTTCTCGCCGGACGGGCAATGGCTGGCCTTCTTCACGACGGGAAAGCTGGAGAAGATTTCCATGGAAGGCGGCTCGCCGGTTCCCTTGTGCGACATCACCGGTTATGGCCGCGGGGGCAGTTGGGGAGAAGACGGCAACATCATCGCGTCGCTCTTCGATACCAGAGGCTTATCGATGATTCCTTCCTTCGGAGGCGCGCCCACACCAGTGACCGAACTGGCACAGGGGGAAGCCACGCATCGCTGGCCGCAAATTCTGCCCGGAGGCAAGGCCGTACTATTTACCTCCCACACGGCGATCACTGGATTCGATGGGGCCAACATAGAAGTCATGACATTGGCCGATCACCACCGAAAAACCCTGCAACGCGGAGGCACTTTTGGACGTTACCTGCCCGCGTCGAATGGGAACGGGTACTTGGTTTACATCAACAAAGGAACGCTGTTTGCCCTGCCCTTCGACCCCGACAAGTTGGAAGTGCGTGGAATGCCATCGCCGGTACTGGAGGAGGTTGCTTATACCCCAACTGGAGGTTCCGCACAGTTCGATTTTTCACGAAACGGAACGCTGGTATACCGCAGCGGCGGAGCGACGCAAGACAATCTGGTCACCGTGCAGTGGCTGGATGCCTCCGGCAAGACGCAGCCGCTGTTGTCGAAACCCGGTGGCTATGAACGGCCGCGTTTGTCGCCGGACGGCGAGCGGCTGGCATTGGACGACGGGTCGGATATCTGGGTGTATGAAGCACGGCGCGATACCATGACGCGCCTGACGTTCGGCGCCGGCCGCAGCATCGCCCCGGTCTGGAGCCGCGACGGCCGCTACATCGCGTTCAACGGCCCAGGAGGCATCTTTTGGGTCCGCCCCGACGGCTCAGCCAAGCCACAACTGCTGCTAGCGGACAAAATTCAAGCCGTTCCGTTTTCCTTCGCGCCCGATGGAAAGCGGCTGGCATACAACGAAGTGAATCCGGCTACAGCGTACGACCTCGCGACGGTGACCGTCGAAAGCGATGTGGCCGGGCTTCGGGCCGGAAAACCAGAAACATTCCTGAAAACGTCTGCGGACGAGCGCCACCCAGCCTTTTCTTCCGATGGCCGCTGGCTGGCCTATACATCGAGCGAGTCCGGGAGATATGAAGTGTACGTACGCGCGTTTCCGGACAAGGGCGGTAAGTGGCAGATCTCGAACGCGGGCGGCGCGTACCCGATCTGGTCAAGTAACGGGCGGGAACTCTTCTTCCGCAGCGAGGACAACCGGATAATGGTGGCCACCTACGCCGCTAAGACGGATTCGTTTGTCCCCAACAGACCGCGAGTATGGTCCGACATACGACTCGCGAACTTTGGCGCTATTGGTGTGAGTAACTATGATGTCGCGCCGGACGGCAAACACATCGCAGCGTTGATACCAGTCGAGTCGCCGGAAGCGCAGCAGACGCAGAGCCACGTGATCTTCCTGGAGAACTTCTCCGACGAGCTGCAGCGCAAAGTGCCTGCAGGCAAATAGATCCTAATCGTGCAGGCCTGGGGAGCCCCGGTCCTCAGCATTCACGCCACTCCCTCACCAACCTCTCGCTCCCACCCAACGACTTCCGCCACCCTACGCGCAAAAACGCCATCCGTCCATGTTAAGACCGCATCGGAGGCACCTCTCGTGACAAACCCGATTCCAACCCCAATCCCTGACCGCCCGGCCGACTCCCGTACTCGCGCCAACCGCGCGAATGCGCTTCTCTCCACCGGACCCCGCACCGCCGCCGGCAAACAGCGTTCTTCCCAGAATGCCCTCAGCCACGGCCTCACCAGCCGCTCCCCCGTCCTCGCTACTGAGGACCCCGCCGCCCACCAGCTCCACTGCCGCCAGTTCTTCGACGAATACCAACCCGCCACGCCAACTGAGACCCAACTCACTCAGGAACTCGCCGATACAGCCTGGCGCCTCAACCGCATCCCCTTGCTGGAAGCCGCCCTCCTCGACCGCGCCGCCAACCCATCCACCGATCAAGCCGGAATCGATTTCGACATCGTCGACGCCCACCGCGCCCTCGCCACCCTCGGCATCCACTCCCAGCGGCTCTCCCGCCAGTTTCAAAAAACCTTGGACATGCTCCGCGAAATCCAGGACGAGCGCCGTCGCGAGCAAGAGCGCCAACTCAAACGTGCCGCCGCCCTCCTGGAACTCTCCAAACACAAAGGAATCCCCTGGCAGCCCGCCGATCATGGCTTCGTTTTTTCAAAAGACGATGTCGAACGCTTCGCCCAGCGACTCCAGCATCTGAACCAAGCGCGCCACATCGAACATGTGCTTTTCCACATGCAGCCGCCCATCCAGCGCGAAGACGCCTGTGTGGCCGAGACGCGCTATCGCCTGGAAGCTTGATTTGCCGGTCTGCATTATCATGGGTAGTCATGCCACGTACCCATATCCTCGCCCTGATCGCTCTCTCGGCCGCGTCGCTCGCCGCCCAGAACGCACCTACCCATCACGCGCCCAAGCCGCCCAAATCGCTACGGCTTTATGTCTTCGATTGCGGCGTCCTGAAACCAACGGACGCAAAATCTTACGGCTTCGATCACGTGACGGAATTGAAAATGTCGGTGCCGTGCTTCCTGATCGCGCATCCCAAGGGCACTTTGATGTGGGACGTCGGCGTGGTTCCCGATAGCGATTTCAAAGCCGATGGGAGCCCGGTGATCCAAGGCTTCATTGAAGTCGCCAAGCCGCTGAAGCCGCAACTGGAGGCCATCGGCTACGAGCCCGAAGACATAAAGTACCTCGCCATGTCGCATTACCACATCGATCACAGCGCGAACGCCAACATGTTCGCCGGTTCCACATGGCTGGTGGAGCAGGCCGAGCGCGATATCATGTTTTCCGATAAACCCGCGCCGGTAAGATCAGAGAAGAACTACGCCGCGCTCAAGGACAGCAAAACCAAGATCCTGCCCGCCGATGCCGATTACGACGTTTTCGGCGACGGGACCGTCATCATCAAACCCGCTCAGGGCCACACGCCGGGGCACCAAGTGCTCTTTCTAAAATTGCCGAAGACCGGGCCAGTGCTCGTCGCCGGCGATCTCTATCATTACAACGAAGAGCGCAATACGGACCATGTTCCGAACTTCGAATACAACAAGGAACAGTCGCTGGCCAGCCGCGCCAAGATCGAAGAATTCCTTAAGCAATCGCACGCGCAGTTGTGGATCGAGCATGATTACGCCGCCAACGCGAAGCTGAAGAAATCTCCCGCGTACTACCAGTAGGCCGCCCGCACAGTGCCGAAGCTTCCGCTCACGCTCGCCTGTTGGAATTACGATCGAACGCGCGCCTTGCTCGAAGGCCGCGTCACCGTGGACGGCGTCGAGCTGAATTATCTCAACCTGCCAGTCGAGGAAACATTCTTTCGCATGCTGCGGCATCGCGAATTCGACGTGGCCGAGATGTCATTGTCGTCCTATACACTGTCGTTGTTCCGCGAAAATCCGCCCTTTATCGCGATCCCTGTTTTTCCTTCGCGCATGTTCCGGCATTCCTGCATCTACATCCACGCCGGCAGTGGGATTCGAGAGCCCAAGGATTTGATCGGCAAGCGCGTGGGCAGCCCCGAATATCAAATGACCGCGCCGGTCTGGATTCGCGGCATCCTGAGCGACGAGTATGGTGTGCCTGTCACCAGCCCGTCGTATTTCACCGGCGGCGAGGAGCAGCCCGGCCGCCCGGAGAAAATTGCGCTGTCTTTGCCGCCCGATTTCCGCGTGCAGCCGATCCCCGCGGATAAAACGCTTTCGCGGATGATTGATTCGGGCGAGATCGACGCGCTTTATACCGCGCGCGCTCCGTCGACATTCCAACGCGGCTCCGGTAACGTGCGTCGGCTCTTTGAAAACTATCAGTCCGTCGAGCGCGACTATTATCTGAAGACCAGGATTTTCCCCATCATGCACGTGGTCGTGATACGGCGCGACGTTTACGAAAAGCATCGCTGGGTGGCGCAGTCGCTGTGCAAGGCCTTCGCGCTGGCGCAGCGCGACACCTACGAGGATCTGCACGAAATGGGAGCTCTGAAGTCGATGCTGCCGTGGCTGGTGCAGCACGTCGAGGACACCGAGAAGTTGATGGGGCGCGATTTTTGGCCCTATGGCCTGGAGCAAAACGTGCACGTTCTCGAAACGTTTCTGCGTTATTCTCACGAGCAGGGTCTCGCAAAACGCTTGCTCACGCCGTCCGAACTCTTCGCGCCCGAAGCGCTCGAGTCGTTTAAGATCTAAACCATCATGGCAAACTGGTGGGCGCTCAGCCGGGGCGATCTGGACACCACCATCGCGCAGGTTGGCTTCAATCTGGCGCAGATGGTGATCCCGGTTTTTCTGTTGCTCCCCGTTGGGATCTCCGCCGGATTTAGCGTCGCGCACCTCCTGCCTGGCTACGCGCTTGGGTTTCTGACCGGATCGCTGGGGCTGGTGATTCTCGCCACGCGCTTGGCCGATCGCGAGAAACGGACGGACGTCACTTCCCACGTCTATGGCAATAACGTTCCCGCCATCATTGCCTACACGCTTTCCATCATGCTGCCGGTGTACTTGGAAACGCACGACGCCAATCGGGCCTGGGAGATCGGCGCGGCGGCAGTGGTTTGGACCGGCATCATCAAGCTCATCGCAGCGCCATTCGCCGGTGTTTTTCGCCAATTCATTCCCGCCCCCGCCGCCATGACGGTGTTCGGCGCGGCCATGTACAGTTACCTGGCGCTGGTGCTGCTGCAGCGGGTGTTCGATCAGCCGCTGGTTGGCCTGATCGCGCTCGCCATCATATTCACCAGCGTCCTTGCCAACATCCCGATAACACGCTGGCGCATTCCGCCATTTATCGCGGCGTGGATCATTCCGCTTTCCGTTGCGCTAGCAATCGGATACGTGCATCCGATCTGGTCCGGACTTTCTCTCCAGCTTCCATTCGCCGCCACTCCCGAACCGTTGCGCGCGATGACGCTCGCTGTGCCTTATCTGTCGGTGATCGCGCCCATTGCGATTTATCAAGTGCTGCAGGATATCGCTTCAGTAGCTGGCGCCGCGGCGGCGGGCGACGACTATGACGTTCGTGCGGTGCTGGCATGCGATGGCCTGGGAACGCTGGTGTGTGGCCTCGCCGGAAGTGTGATCGCTCCAGTGATCTACGCGATGCATCCGTCGTACAAAGCTGTCGGAGCCCGCATCAGCTATGCCTTCTGGACGCCCATCGTCTTCCTGGTGATTGTGACGAGCGGGCTGACCATTTTCGTAGCACAGCTGTTCCCTTGGCCCATCCTGGCGGCCATCATCGCTTATGTTTCGATCGGCGTCGGAATGGCAACCCTGCGGCGCGTGGAACCAAAATACCTTGGCGCCGTGTTGCTAGGCTTCGTCCTGCCAGCCGGTGCAGTGGTGGCAACCGCGGTCAACTCGGCGCTGCCAGCGCTCAGGCTCTCGGCCGCCAGTCCCGCCGTGGAGGCCGCGCTCAACCGTTCCATATACTGGTTGTCAGTATTAGGATTGGGCAACGGATTTCTGTTCCTGGTTTTGGTGGTGGCGTCGGCGATTGCCGAACTCATCGACCGCCGTTTCGGCCGAGCCGCTATTTGGTGCCTGGTCGCATCGGTGTTCTCTTGGTTCGGATTGATGCACTCGGCGCTGCTGCGCTGGGGAGCGCAACCGGATTATGCCTTGGGGTGGTTGGCCGCGGCTGCCATCGTTTACTCGGCCCGATGGTGGAGAGGCGACGCCGTCAACTCCTGAAACACCGCACCCAGGTCCGTAAATCCGGCCCGCCGAGCGCCGGCTAGATTGCCCGCCAACACTTTAGCCTGCTCTAGCAACGGAGGAAAGGAATCGAAAGTGAGGCCTTTGTGCTCCGTGCATCCTCCGATCGCAAAAATGTGAGGATCGCTCGTCTCCATCTGATCGTTCACCACAATTCCGCGATTCACCTGCAAACCGGCCTGGAGCGCCAACATCGCATTGGGCCGCAAATTCGTTGCGATCACCACCAGTTCGGCCCCGAATTCTTCTCCGCTGGTGAAACGCACCGCCTCTACTCGCCCATTCCCGATTACGGAATCCAGTTGCATATCGAACGAGCCTGGCTCGACGATCACAACTTCGCAGCCACGCTGTCTTAAGCTCCGCGCGGCCTCCGCCGCCAGCCATCCGCCGATGACCACTGCCCGGACCCCGGGCCCAGCCGCTTCGGCCAACTTCCGCGCGTCGTCCAGCGTTCTGAAAACGAAGACGCCGGCTTTATCCAGACCGCCGATCGACGGAATCTCAGGGCTGGAACCAGTTGCCAGGATCAGCCGGTCGTAGCTGGTCCAATCGCCGTCGCTGCTGCGGACCGCCCGATTCGGCCGGTCGATCTCCTCCACCCGGATGCCCAGGCGAGTCCGGATGCCATGCTCCTGGTACCACTCGATGTCATTCAATATGATGCTGTCCGCGTCGCGCTCGCCGGCCAGTATGCCCGAGAGCAAAGTCCGGTCGTAATTGGGATGGGGTTCGTCGCCAAAAATGGTGATGTCGAAAACCTGACCGCTCTTCAACAGCTCTTCCACGCAGGCCACCGCGGACATGCCATTGCCCGCGAAAACCAAGTGTTCAGAACGGGATTCGTTCATGCCGGGTTCGTTCATGAAGACCAGTCGCCATTCAATCGCCCTTACTGTTACAGGCTGATGAAGGTGCTCGATATCGATGAGCACGTCTTCGGAGGCAAACGGACTCCGTTGTTTTGACAAACTCCCAGCAAACAGCAGGCGAGATGGAAGAGGTCAATCTCAAGTATATTTGCGGCATGAATAGGCGTAAAGAAGAAAATTTCTATGACTCGTATTCATAACCTTGCATAACTCTCGTAGGCTGCCGCTCCTGCTACTTTGGGACTAGGGAACAAGATGATTGTCAGCACCATCGGCCATTCCACGCATCCCATCGAAGAATTCATCCGGATTCTCCAGGCCCATGGGGTCCGCAGGCTAGTGGATGTGCGAACCATTCCGAAGTCCCGCCACAATCCGCAATTCAACCGGGAAAGCCTCGCGGATAGCTTGCATTCAGTGGGAATTGAGTACCGCCATCTTCCCGGCTTGGGCGGCCTTCGCCACGCGCGTAAGGATTCGATAAACACGGCCTGGCGCAACGCCTCGTTTCGCGGCTACGCGGACTACATGCAAACCCCGGAATTCGCCGAAAACCTGAATCTTTTGATGGAAGTCGCAGCCGAGGCCCCCACCGCGATCATGTGTGCCGAAGCCGTACCCTGGCGTTGCCACCGTTCGCTGATCGCAGACGCATTGGCCGCGCGGGGCGTCGAGGTGCTGGAAATTCTGAGCGCCACAAAAGCCCAGCCGCACGCCATCACGCCGTTCGCCAAAGTGGACGGCCAGCAGGTAACTTATCCGGGCAAGGGCTCCTCAGGAAACGCGGATGCGCTTGACTTGCCGCTTTTCAGCCAATTAGAATGAATCCGCGTTTGGAGGTTAAAGTGCGAAATGGTCTTCTTCAGGCCGCGCTCCTGGCCGTCGTCTTTACGTCGTCTTCCCCATGTCAAACCCCGCCCGCGGCCAAGATATCGAACACCGCCGGGGGCGCGATTCCACGTATGCCCGACGGCAAGCCCGACCTCAGCGGCGTGTGGGACCACCCGTTTGTCATTGACATGAGCAAGGACGGGCGCAACGATGCCTGTGGCGCCGAAGTGAAGGGCTGCTCCCAGAAGGGACCCGGGGGCGAACTTCCCATGACACCGTGGGCCGCCGAATGGACCAAGAATTTCGATCCGACGAGGTACGATGCCACTGGCCATTGCAATCCCATGGGCTACACGCGGTCGATGAATGCTCCCGTGCCCACCCAGATTGTGCAAACCCCCAAGGAGATCGTGTTTCTGCACGAATCGATGTTCGCGTTCCACGTAGTCTACTTGGATGGACGCCCGCACCCGACGCCCGACGAAGCCAAGGAGACCATGTGGTACGGACATTCCGTGGGCCACTGGGACGGCGATACGCTGGTTGTCGACACCGTCGGCCCGTTCTTCGCCACGCCGAAAATGCTACTCGATACGCGCGGCCATCCGGTCAGCGAGAATTTACACGTGGTGGAGCGCTTCCGGCGTCTGGACGCCACTCACTTGGGTTATGAAGTGACGGTGGAAGATCCCAAGATGTACACCAAGCCGTTCACCAATGTCCGGACCTGGGTGCTGATGCCGAAGGACGAAGAGATTATGGAATACGTTTGCACCGAAAACAACAAGGAAGTGGAAGAGCATCATATTAAGTAGCGGGTCTCAAGAGAAAGGGTTCACCACTCGGACCCGTCCATACTCTTGTCCGTCATTCAGATCTTCGGAGTAGACTGTGTGAGCGCCTAGGGCCTCGGCGGCCACGAGGATGGCTGCGTCCCAATAGGAAATGGCATATCGCTCCGATTCATATAGACAGTATATCGGCAGCCGTCGGCGCCAACGCCGCATGCTACGTTACCGACGCTGCGTTTGCGCTAGGAACGGGCTGCGGCTGCGATTTCAGCACCCAGTACATCCCCATCATCACGATGGCCGAGATCAGCGCTGGAACGGCGGCCACCAGAAACAGATTTTGCGTCGGCAGATGCCGGCCCATTAAAACGCCGCCGACAACTGGACCGATAATCGCGCCGATGCGTCCGATGCCCAGTCCCGCGCCGATTCCGGTGGCTCGCAAATCGGTCGGGTAATAGGTTGCCGACAGCGCGTTGATCGCCGTCTGTCCTCCGGCTACGCCGTATCCGGCGAAAAACACGACCACAAAGAGCATGGTGAGCGACAAACCCGGCTGGCCGATGAGAGCAATGTTGACGCAAGCCACCGCGAAGCAGGTGGTCAGCACTTTCACAAAGCCAAAGCGCTGCTCCAAAAAGCCCAGAGTTAATCCGCCGATCATCCCCGCCAACTGTTCCATCGTTCCCACCAGCACCGAAGTCCCAATCGCGTATCCGGCTTGGTTCGCCACGGTCGGCAGCCAGCTTGCGAGGAAATACAGGTTCAGCAGGTTCATGAAATTGATGATCCAAAGGAAAACTGTTCCAAGCGCGCGACCCTCGCGAAATAAGTGGATCCATGGAACGCCTTTGCGCTGCGTCTCCTCGACGTAATATAAGCGCGCGTCGCTGGGTGCGCTCGGATCGACGCGCTGCAGCCAACGAACCGCCTTCTCCAGATGCCTGCGGTGCAGCACCAAAAACTGTAAGGACTCCGGCAGCGCGAAAATCATGACCGCCGCGATCGCCAGCGGCGCCGCAGCCCCAAAATAGAAGACCGAGCGCCATCCGAAGCGCGGAATCAACCAAGCCGCGATGAACCCGCCAAACGCCGCCCCGGTAGTGAATCCGTTGCCGACGATCATCATGATGGCCACCCGCAGCTTGCGCGGGCTGTATTCGCCTACCAGCGCGACGGCGTTCGGCATGATGCCGCCGAGCGCGCAACCGGCCAGGAACCGAACGATGAGCAACTGCTGAACATCGGCGGCTCTGGCGGTCAGGAAGGTCAGGACTGAAAAGCACAGCGTCACCGTAATCAGCACCGGCCGGCGTCCAACCTTGTCGGCGATCATGCTGAACAGCAACGAGCCCACCAAAATGCCAAACAGGCCGGCGCCGAATACCCCTCCAAACTGCGCATTGCCGACGTGCCATTCCCTCAGGATGGCGGGCGCGACGTAACCCATGGCCTGGACATCGAACCCGTCCATGAACAGGCAGATCCCGCAGACGATGCACAGGCCCAGTTGAAAAGCGCCGAGCCGGCTATTGCCGATCACCTCCGTGATATTGACCTTCGCGGACGTTTGGGACTCCATCGCGAGTTCCAGTATATCGGTTCGGCGCGCGAATCTTCACTTCTCGGTGGCGACGTAGACGCCGCTCCACTCCTGGGGCGGGGGAGCGCTCAGAAACTCCCGACAACGTTCCAACAGCACGGCCGATGGCCGATCTTGCGGGCAAAGACGCAGTGCAGTTTGGTACATTTCGGCCGCCTCGCGAAAATCTCGCGCCAGGTAAGCCTCCAACCCCTCACCGAACAGCCGCGCTAACTCGCGAGCGACCGCGTCCTCTTCCGACGCAAGGCATAGCGGCTCCCAGACCTCCACGCATTGGCTCTTTCCCTTGACCCGCACCACACCCACCGGACGCGCCACGATATGCACGCGGGCGGCCTGGTACGCCAGATCGCTGATCAATATCTGGGTGCCATACAGCTTGTTCAAGCCTTCCAGCCGCGATGCCAGATTCACCGTGTCGCCCATCACCGTGTAATTGAACCGGTCGTGCGAGCCGACGTTTCCCACCAGCACGTCTCCTGTGGCGATGCCGATGCGCGCGCAAATGTTGGCGAGGCCCAGTGCATCCGGCATGGCCCGCAATTGAGCCAGCTTACGTTGCGATCGCAGAGCCGTTTCACAGGCCCGGGCCGCGTGATCGGCTGCCGGAACCGGCGCTCCCCAAAACGCCATGATCCCGTCGCCGATAAATTTGTCCACCGTCCCGCCCTGCGCCGCGATCACCTGCGTCATCTCGTCGAAATAGCGGCTCAACATCTGCACCAGCGCGTCCGGCGCCATTGCCTCGGCAATCGACGTCATGCCCGCGATGTCTGAGAAATAGACCGTCAGTTCCCGCCGCTGCCCTTGCAGCGTAGCCTCCTGACCCGACTGCAGCATGGCGCGCACCAGGTCCCGAGGAACGTAGTAAGAAAACGACCGCAGGCTGCCCTTCATATGCAGCAGCGATTCGTCCATGGTGGCCACTTCCTTGAAGATGGTCTTCATCGGCGGCCGGAGGTTTAGTTGAAAATCGCCCACTTCCTCCATTTCCGAGGCCAGGCGCGTCAATGGAACGGAGATGCGGCGCGCCAGGATCATGGTGATCAGCAGACCGAGGCACAGGGCGGCCACGGCGATGGCGAACGCCTCTCGCTCGTTCCGCGCCAGCACGCCGAGAAAATCCGACTCGGGAGCGTAAACGCCCAGAAACCACGTGGGACCGCCAGCGACTTTCAACCGCCGGTATCCGCCAATGTAGCGCTGGCCGGCTTCGACCACCGTGAACTGTTCTTCCCCGAGCGTGGCGTGGCGCGCGATGAACGCCTGAAATACCGGATCGGAAACATCCGCTTCCGTCAGCAGTTTGCCGCTCGACCCTTGTCCCGTTTTTTCGACCGGCCGAAGGCCCGGAAAGGCGATCACGTGACGCTGATCGTCGAACATGAACACCTTGCCGTGCGTTCCGAAATGCAATTGGCCGATGAAATCCGAGAGGAGTTTGAGATTGAAATCGACGGTTAAGACCCCGAGCAATCTTCCATCGTTGTCGAAGCGCGGCTTGGCGCAGGTGATTCCCGCCAGGCCCTCATCATAGAAAATGACAGGACCCACCCAGACCAGCTTGCGGGCTTGTTTGGCGGCCTTGTAAAACTCTTCGTTGCGCGGATCGTAATCGTTGGCGGTTTCCTCATAATGCCGCTCCCAGGCCCCGCTCAAAGCCACGGTGTAATCGTGCAAAGTGCCATGGGCTTGGAGCGACGTCTGGCTGACATGCAGCGATCCATCGGGCGCTCGATAAGCGCCGGTGAAATTGCCCCGATTGTCGCTGTAGCTGGCCCAGGCGAACGTCGGATTGGCACGCAGCACCTCGGTGAAATGCCGTGCCAACAAGTCCGGGGCGTCCCGCAGCACGGCCTTGCTCATCAGTGACTCGGAAAGCGAGACCGCGGCGACGGCATCCTGCAATTGATCGCGAACGTCCAGGTCGAGCTCAGCCAAGAGGCCGCGGACCTGTTGATCAGTCTCGTCGACAATAGCGGCGCGAGTGTTGCCCAGGCTGGCCCAGGTAACCAGCCCGATCGCACCGGCCACCAGCAGGCTTACCGTAACGCCGAGCCCCACGCGGTACTGAACCCGCCTGGGCAGTATTTTGCCGGCCAGCTCCATGTCGTTAGCTTATATCGGCCTAAGCAGGCTCTGACTTTCCGGGATGGGGCCGATCCCTTAGTACCTAACGTTCTGTCCGCCCACCGCCGATAGACGAGCGGTATGCAGATTGACGCCCTATTGTGGATTCTCCTGCCGGTCCTCATCGCGGCCGGATCGGCGCTGTTGTCCTTCTACCTGATGCAGGCCCGCATGGAAGTGGCTATCGCTAAGGAACGAGAGGTTTTAGCCGAAGCGCGCGCCGAGATTCGCACGCAAAAAAACACCATGGAAGAACGCGTCAAGGCCACCGAGCAGGAAGCCCGGCGTCGCGCCCTGGATGAATTCATGCAGGATTTCCGCGTGGAAGAGCGCCACTATTTCCGTGAAAACAAATCCGTTTCGGCTCGACAGAAGTCCATGGTCCTGCAGGAGCGCCTGTACTTCCGCAACATCCCTCTGTCTAGTTGGGTAGAACACGAGATGCTGGTGGAGCAAGATATGCCGGACCTTCAGCACATCACAAAAGGATGCTCTATTTTCAGCACCAAATCGCTCTCTGAAGACAGTAAGGCCGCGGTTTCCCGGATGCTGGAACAAGCAGCCGCCTCGGCAGGCACGGCGCAGCTAGCCGCGGCCCTGAACAACGGTCACGCAGGCTAGTCTCGTTCCCAACGGCGCGTCAGCGCGATCCCGTCAGATACATCTGGTCGACCTTCGCCGCCAGTATAAAATCGCTCTCGGTGAGCCCGCGAATCTTGTGGGTGTAAATCTGCACGT
Organism: Bryobacteraceae bacterium; assembly: GCA_052148835.1. GTDB lineage: Bacteria > Acidobacteriota > Terriglobia > Bryobacterales > Bryobacteraceae > Palsa-89. Next base: position 15,717 of record JBKQHJ010000050.1, on the reverse strand, counting down.
CCACCTTGCCCCATGCCAGGCACAGATCCGGATGATGGCCCTCGGCTTCCGCGACCGCGCCCACCCGATTCACAAAATCGAGCCCGGTCTTAAAATCGGGAAAAGCAAAACTCTTTGTGATGTGATGCTCCTCGACGATCTTCCAATCGGGCAGTTGCTCGGCATACGGAATCAACTGCTCGGCCTGCAATGGCGGCACGCCTCCCCGGCACGGTACGCAATGTTTTTCGGCCAGATTGTTCATCGATATTCACCCAAATTACTTCATCCTAATTCGAAAGCATAGCGCTTCAGCGACATCAGTTGTTTGCGCAAATCGAGAGCCACGTTTTTCTCACCGTTGTACACTGGCACTTGCAGCCCTCCAGGTCTCACGCGCCCTTGCGATCTCCATTGGATACTTCCACTCCGCTCAAGTACGTCAAAGGTGTCGGACCGGCCCGCGCCGAGATGCTCGAAACCAAAGGCCTAGTCACCGTCGAGGATCTGCTCGCCTACGCGCCCTTCCGCTATGAGGACCGGAGCAATGTCAAGACCATCGCGCAATTGGCGCCCGGGGAAATGGCCACCGTCATCGCCGAGGTCCAGTCCGCGCACTTGCGCGGATTTCGCCGCCGCAATCTCGGGCTCTTCGAAGCCATCTTCAAGGACGCGTCGAAAAACCGGCTGCTCGCCAAATGGTTTCACGGCGGATATCTGGTGGATCGCTTCCTGCCCGGCGCGCGCGTCTCGCTCTACGGCAAAGTGGAACTCGATAGCTACACCGGCGACCTGCTTATCATGCATCCGGAGTTCGAAATCCTCACCGCCGACGATTCCGATGGCGACGCGGCGCTCCATACCGGCCGCATAGTGCCCGTCTACGAAGGCGCGGGCAAAGTAACTACACGCGCGCTTCGGTCGCTGATGCATCGCATCCTAGAATCCATTACTCCGCTCGAAGATCATCTTCCAATCACCCTGCGCGAGCGGCTGAAACTTGTCGATCTGTGGACCGCCATCCGCACTCTTCACTTCCCCGCCCCGGACAGCGATCCGCGCATGCTCAACGCCTTTCGGACGCCCGCGCACTGGCGGCTGATCTTCGAAGAGTTCTTTTGGCTGGAGTGCGGGCTCTCGCTCAAGCGTTCGAAAGCGCGATTGCAGCCGGGCATTTCGTTCGAATTGAACGAACGCGTACGCGAGAAGATCAAGGCCATGCTGCCGTTCAAGCCGACCGGAGCGCAGAAGCGCGTACTCGGCGAAATCGCGCAAGACATGCAGGCGCCGCACCCCATGAGCCGCTTGTTGCAGGGCGACGTCGGCAGCGGAAAAACACTGGTGGCCGCCGAGGCCGCGGTCATCGCGATCGAAAACGGTTATCAGGCCGCCGTGCTCGCGCCCACCGAAATCCTCGCGACGCAGCACTACTTCTACTTCAAGAACCTGTTCCACAAGATGGGCTACGTACCGGTTCTCCTCACCGGCTCAGCGACCCAGCGCGAGAAATCGCAGCTCAAGAAGCTGATCGCGGAAGGACTGGTGCACATCGGCATTGGGACGCACGCGCTTATCGAAGAGGACGTGGAGTGGAAGAATCTCGGCCTAGCCATTGTCGACGAACAGCACCGCTTCGGCGTGATGCAGCGCCTGCGCCTGGTCTCGAAGGCCAAGCATCCCGACGTTCTGGTCATGACCGCGACGCCCATCCCGCGCACGCTGGCGCTGACCATCTACGGCGATCTGGATATTTCAATAATCGACGAAATGCCCCCCGGCCGCCGTCCCATCGAAACCAAGAACGTCACCGACGATCGGGTGGAGAGCGTCTACAGCTTCATGAAGCAGCAGATCGCCAAGGGAAGGCAGGCTTACGTCGTTTATCCCGTGATCGAAGAATCGGAAGCCATGAAGGCCGCACAACAGATGTACCAGCACCTTTCGCAAAAAGTTTTCCCGGACCTTCGCGTGGGCCTGCTTCACGGCAAGCTAAAAACTGAAGAGAAAGAAACGGTGATGGAGCAATTTCGCCGGGGCGAAGTGAAGGTCCTGGTGTCCACCACGGTGATCGAAGTCGGCGTCGATGTGCCCAACGCCACGGTCATGGTGATCGAGCAGGCCGAGCGCTTCGGCCTGGCGCAGTTGCATCAGCTGCGTGGACGCGTGGGACGCGGCGCCGAACAAAGCTACTGCATTCTGGTAACGGGCAAGCTCGGCGACACGGCGCGCGAACGTATCCGCACCATGGTCGATTCCAGCGATGGCTTCTATATCGCCGAAATGGATCTGAAACTCCGAGGCCCCGGCGAATTTTTCGGAACCAAACAATCGGGACTTCCGGCATTACGCATCGCCAATATCATTCGCGATAAAGATGTACTCGAACTGGCTCGGAACGAGGCGCAGGCTTTCATCGCCAGTCCGCCGTCGGAAGAGGAGCTGCGCCGCGCGATCACCTATATTCGCGAACACTGGCAGCGCCGCTACGGCCTTGTCCAAGTAGGATGACATGCGCGTGATCGCAGGCGAATTCCGGAGCCGCCGGCTCAAAAGCCTTCCCGGCTTGAACACGCGGCCCACTCCGGACCGTTTACGCGAAACACTTTTCAACGTGCTGGCGCCGAGCATCCGCGATTGCGTTTTCATGGACGTCTATGCTGGCACCGGCTCGGTCGGTATCGAAGCGCTGAGCCGGGGCGCGCGCCGCTGCATCTTCATCGAGAGTGGCCGGGCGGCCGTGGAAGTGATCCGCGAGAATCTGGCCACGCTGGGCTTGGAAAGCCGCGCGGAGGTCTTCACCAGCAAGGCCGCCGCGGTATTGGAACGCGTTCGAGCCGATATCGCCTTCCTCGACCCGCCGTACGAGCTGACCACTGAATACGAGACTGCGATGACCGCGCTCGATCATTCCGAAACGCCGCAGGTGATCGCCCAGCACTCCTCGCATTTCACGCCGCGGGAAGCGTACGGCAATTTGCAGCGCTATCGTGTCATAAAGCAAGGTGACAACGCGCTGAGCTTCTACCGCCGAATTTCCGTCAACAAAATCCAGCAGGTGAACACCGAGAAAACGAATACGGAGATCACCCCGCCGGCCAGCCAATAAAAGCCGGCGTCCTCGCCGCGCATCAACAGAATCGCCGCCACCAGAAACGGCAGCATCTGTATTTGTCCCAGTACCGTTTGTAGCATGGACTCAAACAGCGGGCCGACGCTCCAGCAGCGGCGATAAAGAAGTTGGCCCACATAGGCGTAGTATAAGTGCGATATCGTGGAGAGTTCGCCAAACCACTATTTCAGGAGCTTCCATGACCCCTTCAGAGGTCCTCGAATACGCCAAGAAGAACGGACTCAAGCAACTCGACCTGCGGTTCTGCGACATACCCGGCTTGCAGCATCATGTCTCCTACCCGATCACTGAGCTCTCCCAGGATTCGTTCCAGGAAGGCTTCGGAATGGACGGTTCGAGTATCCGGGGCTGGGCCGCGATCAACGAAAGCGACATGCTGCTGATTCCGGACGCGAGCACCGCGTTCACCGATCCCTTCTATGAGATTCCGACGCTGGTGATGACCTGCGATGTCATCGATCCGATTACGCGCCAGAGCTACCACCGCGATCCGCGCTGGATCGCTCGCAAAGCCGAGATGCATTTGAAGAACAGCGGCATCGGCGACACCGCCTATTTTGGCGCCGAAGCGGAGTTCTTTATTTTCGACAACGTCCGCTTCGATCAGAATCAGCATGAGGGCTTCTATTTCATCGACGCCGAGGAAGGCCGCTGGAATTCGGGGCGCGAGGCCAACAATCTTGGCTATCGGCCGCGCTACAAAGAAGGCTACTTTCCGGTGCCGCCCACCGATCACTACCAAATGTTGCGCTCCCAGATGGTGGAAACGATGATCCAGTGCGGATTGAACATCGAATGCCATCATCACGAAGTGGCCACCGGCGGGCAGTGCGAAATCGATCAGCGCTTCGACACGCTGGTGAAGTCGGCGGATAACATGCTGGTCTACAAATACGTGATCCGCAACACCGCGTACAACCAGGGTAAGACCGTGACCTTCATGCCGAAGCCTTTATTCACCGACAACGGCAGCGGAATGCACACGCACCAGAGCATTTGGAGCGGCGGCAAGCCGCTCTTCGCCGGCGACGGCTACGCGGGCTTGAGTCCGCTAGGATTGAATTACATCGGTGGCTTGTTAAAGCACGCCCGGGCGCTCTCGGCCATCATCGCGCCCACCACCAACAGCTATAAGCGTCTTGTGCCGGGCTACGAAGCGCCGGTGAATCTGGCGTATTCGCGCCGCAATCGATCGGCGGCCTGCCGCATTCCGATGTATTCGGCGAGCCCGAAAGCCAAGCGTGTGGAATTCCGACCGCCCGATCCATCGGCGAATCCGTATCTGGCGTTCGCGGCCATGCTGATGGCAGGTTTGGATGGCGTGCTCAACAAGCTAGATCCAGGCGAACCGCTCGACAAGGACATCTACGATCTGTCGCCGGAAGAGATGGAGAGCGTGCCTTCCATGCCGGCGTCGCTCGAAGAGGCTCTGGATTGCCTGGCGGACGATCACGAGTTCCTGCTCAAGGGCGACGTGTTCAGCGAAGATCTGATCGAAACCTTTATCGATTACAAACGCAAGAACGAAGCGGATGCCATTCGTTTGCGGCCGCATCCCTACGAGTTTGCGCTGTACTACGACATTTAAGACGCAACCGCGCCCGCGCATAGCGTCGCACAAAAAAAGGAACCCGAGCATTGCTGCCCGGGCTCCGCGGACTTCACGAGACTCAGCGATTTTACTTCACTGCAACCGTGATGTTCTGGCCGGTGTTGCTGGCTGAACCGAAGGTCAGAACGATAGGCTGCGCGCCCGCGCTGAGATTGGACGGCAGCGTCGCATTGATCTGGATCAATCCGCACACCGAATCCGGCGCTTCACCCGCGTACTCGAGGGTGGAGACGGCTTGACCTCCGATGGTCAGCGATACCGCCGCGACCGGCGTTGGCAGCGGCAAGGTTCCACCGGTAATGCAGCCAGTGGTGCCGGCGGGTACGATTTGGCCTTCGCCGGTGGCATAAATCGAAATGATGCTGCCGGGCGCAGCCGGGTTGTTGACACCGTTGATGCTGTCGTCCTGATTGAGGATGGCCCCTTGGCCGCTACCGTTCTGGGTCAAGGCGAAGATGCCCGGAGCAGTCGCGACAACGGATACCGACAGGCTCGCCGAGGCCATACCGTTATTTGTCACAACCACCGGCACGGTTTGCCCGATTTGTCCGGCTACTTCGTAGGGCACGATTGCATTAATCTGCCCTGGCGCGACGAAGATCAGCGGCGCGGGGACATTGTTGAACGTGACCGAGATACCGGCCAGCGTGGTCGGAACCGTCCCGCTTGCTGTCGGCGTGAAGGAGGTACCCGTGGTCGGCGTGGCGGGTCCGATATTAATACCGAAGATGGTCACGATGTCGCCGGGCGATACCGCGGCTACCTGCAGGCTCGCGGCGCTGTTTACGCTGAAGAGCACAGGCGTACCTGCTCCACTCACCAGCAGCGTTACCTTCACCGACTGAACTGCTCCGGTGCCGGAGGAGACCTGCACGTCGCCGGTGTAAGTTCCAGCGGACAGCGTGCTCGATACAGCGGAATTGAGCGACAAAGTAAGCGTTGCTGGAGTGCTTCCACCGGATGGCGTCACCGTGATGAAATCGCCTCCCGTGCTCGGCACGAAAGCTGTGCTGAACGTAGCGCTTGTTGATGTGCTGCTTGTCACTTGAACGGTTTGCGAAGGCGGTATCGACGTAGAGCCGGCCGCGATGTTAAACGAAGCAGTGGTGACGGAAAGCGCTATGGCGGACGTGGCCGCCGTTACGTTCAGCGTTACCGGAACATAGAGCGGACTTCCACCCGCGCCTGGAACAATCACGGTGATTACGCCCGTATAGCTCCCCTGCGCGAGTTGCGATCCATTGGCGGTGACAGTTACTGTGTCTCCCGCGGTGGTGGCAGTAAGCCAGCCACTGCCGCTCACCACAGTAGGTACCGCGCCGATGGTTGTTCCGGAAGGCACGCCCGTAATTTGAATGGACTGGGTGTCTGGTGGCGTGCCGCCGAAGGCTTGCGTGAACGTGAGACTCGGTTGGCTTGCCACGGCGGTCGAAGCAAATACGGTCAGCGTGACCGAAGTCGTCTGCGCCGGCACATCCGCGGTGCTGCCCGATACAAAAATGGAGCCTTTGTAAATCCCCACGCCCAGGTTCGCCGGGTTGATGGTCACTAATAAATTGCTGGGCGTGCTGCCGTTATTCGGCGCCACCGACAGCCAGGTCAAACCCGCCGGGCTTGTGGAAGCCGTGGCCCCGTAGGCGATCACTGTCCCGTTGGTGCTGGTCACGGAGATGGTGTATGTGGAGGCGGAGGCCGCACCAGCGATAGCACTCACATTAATCGCCGATTGGCTGACGCTAAGAAGAGCAGTATTGCTGACGTTCAGGGTGACGGGAATCACCAGCGGCGCCGTCGTCGAGCTGGGCACGGTAAGCGTGACTTTGCCGCTGCAGAACTGAGGCGTGATGCCCTGTGGATTGACGGATACCACCACCTGATTCTGGCTCTGATTCTGGTTGCCAGGTGAGTAAGTGCTGCCGCTGGATGGCGTTGCTGTCAAGAACCCCGGACAGCTCGTCGTACTCACTGCCACTTGATAGTTGAGCGGTGCACCGCTGCTAGTTACCGTAACGGTCTGGCTGGATGGCGCAGTCTGACCTACCTGATAATTGAAATTCAGCGATTGCGCGCTGCCAATCAGACTTGGATTGCTGCCAACGGTTAGCGTGACATCAAAGGTCTGCGGGGAATTACCCGCTCCGGCACTACTCAGAGTTACTGTCTCAATATAAGTGCCGGGGCCAAGCGTGGCAAGCACGGTCGGATTGACACTCAGCGTGAGCGACTGCGGTGTCGTGCCAGTGGCCGGAGTTACTTCCAGGAAGTTGACGGTTCCTCCGCTACTGGGCGCGGCGCTGGCCGCGATACTCAGACCCGATGTGGAACTGGTGATGGGCACAGTCTGAGCGGCGGGGACCGCACCGCCGATCTGATAATCGAACGTCACACCGGTGGTGGGCGGCTGAATCAAAGGCAATGTACTTACCAGCAGATTTACCGGTATATTGACAGTGGGATTCGAGGCGCCAGGCGCGTCAATATTGATTTGGCCTGTACATGGCCCGGCGGCCAGGCCGGCGGTGTTTACTTGCACAGTAAGCGTGCTAGGCGTTGCGCCGCTGTTCTGACTCAGAACGATCCAGTTCCCGCAGCTGGTTGTTTGAGCGAACGCTGTAAAGGGAACGTTGGCGCCCGTGCTGCTACTCAAGGTAAGCGTCTGCGCTTCCGGAACGGCGGTCCCTAGCTGATAACCAAACGAAACCTGCGCCGGACTTACATTAAGCGTAGGCACTCCCTGGATGGTCACGAGAACGGGGATCGTGATGCCGTTCGTCCCCGGCGCGTTAATGGCGACTGCCGCATCGAACGTCCCGGGAGTGTTGAGCAAATCCAATGGATTCGCGGTCACCTGGAAACTGCCCGGCAAACTGCCCGCGCTGGGATTCACGGTCAGCCATGTAGCGCCGGTATTGGTGATGGCTGTGGCTGTATAGTTCGTTATAGCCGAGCTGGAACTGGACACGGAGACGGTTTTAGATTGAGATACCGAGCTGTTGGGGGCAAAAACGAAGCTCAGCGAATTAGGATTCGCCGAAAGGGGACTGGGGGCGCCCGTGGAATTCGCGTTCAGAGTAACTGGTATCGACAGCGTTGTCGTTCCCGACTGGACATTGATAAAGCCGACGTCCACACCCGAAGCCGGTGCGCCCGGTCCGATGGTGACAGTTAGAACGGCGGGCGTGGTGGTGCTTGAAGAACTGACCTGTAGCCAGTTTTTATCCGAATAAGCCGTGGCTGCGATGTTCGCTGTCCCGGTGGCTGTGGAGAGCAATACTGACTGGGTCGGCGTGGTAACGCCGGTCTGCGTATTGAACGTAAGCTGGGGTGGCGAGGCGACCACCGTGTTTGTCTGAGCCACCGCTGTGTCAAAACAACACAGCATCGCGGCGATAAGTCCCAACGGAAACAGCACGGGTCCGGTTTTTTTCACGACTTACTCCAAATTAAGAGGATTTTACCTACCAATGGCGCAGTCCTGCGGGACGCGGTCGCGTAGCTGCACGGTTGTAAGACAGCCCGCTATGCGTTTCGGTTTCATAAAAACGTGCAAATTGTAACCGTGACTTGGAAGACACATGAGAAGTTTGGGGCCGTGTTAGCATCCGTCTTAAGGAAGCCTCATCGATTATGTCGAAAGTTTCTATTCGCGATCTGGACTTGAAGGGCAAGACCGTTTTCATCCGCGTGGACTTTAATGTGCCTCTCTCCGCCGGCTTGCAGGAGATCACCAGCGACAAAAGAGTGCGCGCGTCGCTCCCCACCATTCAATATGCCCTCGACCACGGTGCCGGCTTGATTCTGGCAAGCCATTTAGGCCGCCCCAAGGGCAAGCCGAATCCCGAGATGAGCCTGAAGCCCGTTGCTGTCAGGTTGGCGCAGTTGCTCGGCCGTCCCGTGAAGATGGCCCCGGATTGCGTGGGGCCCGAAGTGGAGAAGATGCGGCCAGCTCCCGGCGAAGTGCTGCTCTTGGAGAATTTGCGATTTCATGCCGAGGAGGAAAAAAACGATCCAACCTTTTCCAAACAGCTCGCCGCGCTGTGCGATGTCTATGTGAACGACGCTTTCGGATCGGCGCATCGGGCGCATGCTTCCACGGTTGGCATGATCCAGTTCGTACGTCAAGCGGCTTCGGGTCTTTTGATGGACAAAGAACTGGAGTACCTAACAAAAGTCACCAAGCATCCCGACCGGCCGTGTGTCGCGATTCTCGGCGGCGCTAAAGTGTCCGACAAGATCGAAGTAATCGAAAATCTGATGAAGGTTGTCGATCAGTTACTCATTGGCGGCGCGATGGCTTACACGTTCCTGAAGTCGCAGGGTAAGCCCGTGGGTAAGTCGCTTGTGGAGGAAGACAAGCTGGATCTGGCCAAGGAGTTGCTCGCGCGTTCGGGGGGCAAAATTCTCCTTCCTACGGATCACGTCGTTGTGGATGAACTCAAAGAAGGCGCCCCATTCGAAGTAGTCGCGAACGTTCCTGACGGGAAGATGGGAGTGGATATCGGTCCGGCGACTGTCGCCGCTTACTCCGCCGTCATTGCGAAAGCCAAGACCATAATCTGGAACGGACCCATGGGGGTTTTTGAGAAGCCGCCCTTCGATCGCGGGACAGTGGCGCTGGCAAAGGCCGTCGCTGCGTCGGGTGCCGTGTCGGTGGTGGGCGGTGGCGATTCGGAAAAAGCGATTAAGTCGGCTGGTGTCGCGGACAAGATTTCGCATATCTCGACAGGCGGCGGCGCGTCGCTGGAGTTTCTCGCTGGCATCGAATTACCGGGTGTCGCCGCGCTGCCGGATAAGTAGCAAAACTAAAACAGCAGCGCGATTCCGCAAATCACCCCTCCCAACACCGCCCACGTCGACAACAACGCATGATCGATCAAAAAACCCGCGACCGCCGGCGCCGCGATCGCCGAAACAGAATTGAGCGATTGTGTCAATCCCAGGATCACACCTTGCTCCGACCGGCCCGCCTTCTGCGTGATCATGCTGGTCACCGTCGGTCGAATGATTCCCGTGCCGGACGATGCCACCGCCACGGTCACAAGCAACAGCGGAATCGAATGCGTGAACCCAAGGGCCACTAGTCCAACCAGTCCAAAGAAAAATCCGGCTCGCGCAAGATTTACTTCTCCGAATGCCTTGACCAGGCGCCCAATCAATCCGCCTTGCAGAATCACGCCGAGCAGGCCCAGGAACGCATAAACATAACCAACCTGCTGGGTACCGAAAGCCGTGCCATGCCATGTGTATCGTCTTTCGGCGAACAGCGGAAAACCCGTCATGAACAGCGAGAAGGCGAAAGTGAAAGCGAAGAATTGCCACAGCAGAGGCGCCAGCCCCGGCTCGCGAAAGTAGCGAAGGTAGTTGCCCCAATCTAACAGCGTGAACTTACGCGGAGTGGCATCGTCGGCCGCGGCGGGAGTAACTTGCGGCAGCAGAAAGTAAGTGCACACGATGCTCGTAGCGGAAAGCCCGGCAGCTACTAAGATGGGATATTGGTAACCGTACTTCGAAAGAAATCCCGAAAGGCCGGGTCCGATCAGGAACCCCATTCCGAAGGCGATGCCAATTAGCCCGAATGATTTCGCCCGATCCTCCGGCTTCGTTACGTCGGAGATGTAGGCTTGCGCCAGCGACAAGTTGCCAGCCGTAATTCCATCGATCGCGCGCGAAAGAAAAATCATCCAGAGCGCGTTCGCGTAGGCTAGGATCAGAAAGCCGATGAACGTACCCACCTGGCTCACCAGCAGCAACGGACGGCGGCCCATGTGGTCCGATAGCCGTCCGAGCATCGGCCCCGCGATGAGCTGGCAAAACGCATACAGCGAGACCAGCAAACCCACTACGGCGGGCGACGCGCCATAGTGCTCGGCGTAAAACGGCAGCAGCGGCAAGATGATGGTGAGTCCTAGTACGTCGACGGAGACGATCAGGAATATCGGAAGAAGCGGAGATTTGCGCAAGAGAAGACAGTACGATGGTATCAGATGGCGCTCGGAGGCTTATGGCCGATCAACTTTTTCTTTCCTATTGGCTGCGAAACTACAGCGACTCGACAATGCTGCGGAACTACGAAAAGCTGCTCCGGCTTTTTCCATTCTCGCGGCTGACGTCGCAGGCCAGCACCTTCAAGATCATGGCTGTGGACGTGAGCGAGCCGGTGGTCGCCGAGATTCCTTATCCACCGCCCGTCCCGATCGAAGATGTATTGGCGGTGGCCAAGGATTTCCAGAACGCCGATGCTTGCTATCGCCTGGAAACCTGGTGGGACTTATGGCAGTTCAGTACGGAGCAAGCGAATGCTGAATGGAAACTCGCTCCCTCGCGCGTCGCGCTGTGCTGCTTTGGCCCGGAGTTTAATCAGAGCCCCAGCGGCCTTCCGGATTCGCACGAGACCCAACAAACGCCGGTGATCGCGTTTCCCAATCCCGCTGAAGACGCCGCGCTCGGCTGTGCGCTCGAAATCGAATTCGGAATCGACGCCAATTTTCTTCCGCAGCCGGACTTGCCCGACAGCCCGCGCATGATTGAATCGAACATCAAGAGCCTGCTCAAACTGGTGCACGATCTGGACGACGCCTTGCCTGTGGAAACGCGACGGCTGTGGTCGGAATCGGGAGAAAATTTCGCCGAGAAGCTCCATCAAGCCCTTACAGGTGTGGCGGAGTAGTTGGTTTCTCAAGCAACTTCTGCACCGCTTCGCCCAGCATTTTCGGCACAAAGGGCTTCTGCAAAAACGCCACTTGCTGCTGCAGCGATCTCGGAAGGTTCTCGATAAAGAACGGCGATCCGCTACAAACCAGAATGCGAAGATCGGGCCGCTTCTCGAGCATGCGAGTGAGCAGCGTGTCTCCCGGCATATCCGGCATTCCAAGATCGGCGATCACCAAACTGTAATGTCCGGGCGCGGATTCAAAGTTCCTCAGCGCCTCCACGGACTTCAGATGGCTCTCCACGTCGTAACCCATTCGTCGCAGATACTTCTCGATCAGTTGCAATAGCGGCGGTTCATCCTCTACCAGCAAAATCTTGATTTGAGATGCGTTCATCGGGCTATGATCGGCTGTATGCGATTCCACACCGAGTATCTCAAGTTCCAGAGCATCGGCAGTACATCAACATCACAACCGAAGTGAATGCTGCCCTCGCCAAGAGCGGCATCCGAGAAGGAATGATCCTGGTTTCGGCCATGCACATTACGGCGGGCGTCTGGGTCAACGACGCCGAAGACGGGCTGCTCGCGGACATCGACGAATGGCTGGAGAAACTGGCGCCTTTCCGCGAGAACTATCGCCATCACCGTACCGGCGAAACCAATGGCGACGCACACCTGAAAAGCTTGCTGGTGCATCATCAGGTGATCGTTCCAGTGACGGACGGGAAACTCGATTTTGGCCCGTGGCAGCAAGTTTATTACGCCGAATTCGACGGGCAACGCCCGAAGCGCGTCATTATTAAGGTAATGGGCGAGTGACGTGTGAGGAACCGCTGAAAGGATCGTCAAGCAGCGGGCATTCCTCTTTAGAAGAAGTTGAATTCCGACAGGAGCTTTATGCGACGATACGTTCCTCTGCTGGCTGCCTTCCTTTCAACGGCGATGGCCGCTGATATTCCCATCCGCGAAGTAGTTCTTTATAAAAGCGGAGTCGGCTATTTTGAGCGCGGCGGCACACTGGCGGCTGGCGAGTCCGCGCGGCTGGATTTCAGGGCTTCGGATATGAACGATGTGCTGAAGTCGCTGACCATCTCAGGTCAAAACGGAGCCAAGGTCACCGGCTTGCGCTACGATTCGAGCGAACCGCTGGATCAGAAGCTGGCCGATTTTCCATTCAAGATCGATGGCCAGGCGTCGCTGGCGCTTTTCCTGGATCAAATGAAAGGCGCCAAGGTCGAGTTGAAATACGGCTCGGAGATCATCACCGGGACCGTGGTCAGCGGACGCGTCGTCAAATCCGATGACAAGCAGCCGGAGCGCGAGCAATTGGTAGCGCTACTCGATTCCGGCGAGCTGCGAACACTCGACCTCGCCGCCGCCAGTTCCATTCGCTTGGCCGATCCGAAACTCCAAACCCAGCTCCGCGATTATCTCACCGTCGTCAATCAATCGCGTTCCACGGACAAGCGCAGTATCTATATCGATTCGTCCGATGCCAAGGAACGCCAAATCGAGGCCAGTTATATGATTCCGGCGCCCGTTTGGAAATCCAGTTACCGGTTGATCTTCACCGATAAAGGCGAGCCGACGCTCGAAGGCTGGGCCATCATCGACAACACTACCGGCGAAGATTGGACCAACGTTCGGCTGGCCGTTGTGTCGGGCCGTCCGGTTTCCTTTATCAGCAATTTGTATGAGCCCAAATTTGTGCCACGTCAAACGGTGGAACTGCCAGAGGATCGAGCGGCGAATCCGGTGGTCTACGGTGGAGCATTGCAGGGATCCATAAACGGAGTTGCCGCACCGGGCGTTGCGGCGGACCGCAACGGTTTCTTTCCTAGCACGGGCGCCGTAGGAGGGCTCTTAGCGAGTCCCAAGGCACAGTTCGAAGCTATCCCACGAAGGCCACAGGTTTCGAGCGACGTGGCTGTGAATGTTGCATCGGGTGAAACAGGAGAGCTCTTCGAATATCGCTTCTCCACGCCGGTTACGGTTAAGAAAGACGAATCCACCATGCTGCCTTTCTTGCAACAGGCCATCGGAGCGCGCAAATTGCTGATCTATTCGGAAAATTACGGCGAGCATCCCATGAACGCCGCCGAACTGAGCAACTCCACCACCAAGACGCTCGATGGCGGCCCGATCACGGTCTTTGAGGCCGCGAGCTATGCCGGCGAAGCCCTGATAACGACGCTCAAACCAACCGATAAGCGCTTGATCAGCTACTCCGTTGATTTCGGCACGCGCGTGACTACTCAATTCGATTCCAGCCGGGAACTGGTCCGCGAAATCCACGTGAATCGCGGTACGCTAACCGCTCGCCTGGCTATGGATGAAACCAAAACGTACACCATCCGCAACGTCGATCAAAAAGCGAAGACCCTGATCATCGAGCATCCCGAGCGTCCAGGCTACAAGCTGATGGCGCTCAAGCCCGCCGAAACCACAGCGAACGCGTATCGATTTGAAGTGAAGCTCGGCTCGGACGCTACTGAAAAATTCCCGGTCGCCGAAGAGCGCGTTTACGAAACCACGACATCCGTTTCAAGCCTCACGCCCGATGCTCTGCTCGCCTACGTCCAGAACAAAGCGCTGTCGGAGGCCGCTCGGAGTCAGCTGCAACAGGTCTTGGACGCCAAGCGGCAGATCGCCGATCTTGACGGCCAGATCCACCAGCTTGACGGCGACATCAGCAGCCTGGTGAGCGATCAAACCCGCATCCGGCAAAACATGGAAAGTCTGAACCGAGTGAGCGGGCAGCAGGATCAGGTTCAGAAGTACGCGCGCCAACTGGCCACTCAAGAAAGCTCCTTAGCCACTTCGCGCGACCGATTGAGCGATCTAAAGAAGCAGCAGGCCGCCGATGAATCCAGGCTGAACGCGTTGATTGAAAGGCTGGACTTCTAAAGTCCTGCTTCATATCTCACCGCAGTTTTTTCAATTTGCTTACGGCACCGTGCTACATTACCCAAATACACCGGAGGTTCAGTGGATTTGGGCACCTGGTTAGCGCCTCGTCCGCGCGCTTTCGTCACTCTGCGCGGATGTCTTCTGTTTTTTCTTTCATTCGGATTTCTTTTAGCACAAGACCGGTTGCAGGGCCCTCTGGATTTGACGCGAACGGTCATGCTTGGCGAGAGTCCGGCGCGCGCTCTGACGCAGTACGATCAGGGACCCGTGGACGCGGCATTCCTAATCCCTTATGTAACGATGCTGTTAAAGCCAAGCGCCGCTCAACAAGCCGATTTGGATCGGCTCCTGGCCGACCAGCAGAATCCGTCTTCGCCCGGCTATCACCGCTGGCTCAAACCCGAGCAGTTCGCGGATCGGTTCGGGCTCGGCAATGCCGACGTCTCTACTTTAGTCGCGTGGCTGAACTCGCAGGGGATGAAGGTTCACGATGTCGCGCGTGGCCGCGCATGGATCACTTTCAGCGGCACTGCCGTTGATATCGGGCGCGCGCTACATACCGAGATCCGCCGCTATCGAATTGATGGAAGCGATCGCTTCGCAAACGCGACGGGACTCTCTATCCCAGCCGCGTTCCAGGGCGTGGTGGGCGGCTTCGTTGGCCTGGACGACTTATACAAAACCAGCCAGCCTCCGCCCGCCAAGCTCCTGACCGCAGCTCCGTCCTATACCGGCAAGAAGGGCAATCACTATCTCGCTCCGGGCGACTTCGCCACCATCTACGACATCAATCCGCTTTACGCCGCGGGTATCGATGGGACGGGGCAACGCATCGCCGTGATGGGTGGCTCCGATATCTTGATTGCAGATATCGAGGCGTTCCAGACGGAATTTAACTTACCGGTGAACGACCCGCAAATCGTCACTTATGGAGTCGATCCTGGTTTCAATTCCGGTGCAATGCTCGAAGCCGATCTCGATCTGGAATGGTCCGGAGCGGTTGCGCCAAATGCGACTATCATCTATGTCAATACAATTAACGCCTTTCTATCTGCCCAATATGCGATTGACGCGAATATAGCGCCGATCATTAGCATGAGTTACGGCTATTGCGAGCCAGGATTGACACCCGCGCTGGAAATTCTCGGCGAGCAAGCCAACGCCCAAGGCATCACTTGGATGGCAAGCTCGGGCGATTCTGGCGCCGCGCAATGCGACCTTCAACAAACTTATTCGCAGGCCAGCAAGGGTCTTGCGGTTAACATACCAGCGAGCTTGCCCGAGGTTACCGGAGTCGGAGGCACAGAGTTTAACGAAGGTAGCGGCAATTATTGGGCCGTGAACAATAGCGCCAACCTGAATTCGGCTTTATCCTACATCCCCGAAACGGCCTGGAACGAAACCACCGCCGGAAATCCTCTTCTCGCAAGTGGA
>JBKQHJ010000049.1:0-31534 GCA_052148835.1 Bryobacteraceae bacterium | reverse complement strand
TAGCTGCCGGTGATCCAGGTTTCGCCGCCGGCGCGAAACAGGTTCGGGAGTTTGCCCCAGGTGTCGCCGCCCGGCTCGCCGCTTAGCGCGATGGTATGGAATTTCCAAAGCAGCTTGCCGGTGGCCGCGTCATAGGCGCTGATGAAGCACTTCTCCTCGCGATAGCGCTCACACGCGCCCAGGCCTTGCAGAATTTTGCCCTTAATAACGAGGGGGCCGCTGCTGGTGGCGTAGCTGCCTTTCGACCGATCGCCGATCACGGTTTCCCACGCCTTCTTTCCGTTGCGTGCGTCGAAGGCGATCAATCGAGCGTCGCTCGTGGAAACGATGATCTTGTCATCATAAATCGCGATGCCGCGCATCGAGCTGGCGTTGGCGAGGCCGCCGTAGCGATGCTCCCAGATCAGTTCGCCGGTGCGCGCGTCGAGCGCCTGCAGAGTGCTGCTGGGGTTGTTAAGGTACATCACGCCGTTATGAACCAGGGGCGCGGTCTGATTATTTCCGTCGTCGTTCATGGACCAAACCCACTCGAGGCGTAGCTCGCCGACGTTCTCGCGAGTGATCTGATTGAGCGCGCTGTAATCCCACGCCTGATAATTTCCGCGAATCATGAGCCAATCGGCCGGATCGGGATGACGCAGCATCGCGTCGGTGACGGGTTGATAATTCTTGACCTCGCCTTCGACGGTGAGGCCCGTCGAAATCAGCGGTTCCAGCCTGTTGCTGGCGGGCGGCGCTTCCTGCGGAGGGGGATGCTGAATGGAATCGGGAACTTCCCCGGTGGCGACGGAACCAATCCGGACTTTCGCGCCCGCGGTGAGCGGCTGATTCCCCGCGTGCGCTCCGTTGGCTTCCAGTATAAAAGCCGCGATGTTGAGATACGCCTCGTCGCCGAGCCCGCGGGGATTGTTCGGCGGCATGGTGGTTTCGATGAACGCGATCAGGTCCGCTGTGGTTCGATCGCCCCACTGGCCGATGAAATTGGAACCCGCTAGTTGCGGCGCCTCGTTGCGGCCGCCCAGATCGGCGACATGGCAGATGGCGCAGTTGGATTGATAGATGGAGCGTCCCGCGGCGGCTTGCGCGGCCGTGTAAGCTGACGGCTGTTGAGCGAGCGCGTTCGCGATAAAGAGGATCGCCAGTGAATATTTCATCGCAGTAGCCAGCCCCAAAGATTCCCATCCGGAGCTTTTTCGCTGTCGATTTGAATATACAGTTTGCCTTTTTTCAGGCTCTCGATTTGTTGCGGCGTCAAATCGAGCGAGGCGTTGACGGCGCCACCGGTGGCGCGCGCGACCGTCAGGTCTGCAATAGCAGGACCGCGCACGCCTGTTACCGGTCCCTGATGAACCTTGGCGTCCAATGCGGGAGACCGCAGCCCTTCGAACGATCCAGCGATCGAGAGCCGTGTGCCGACCAGGGTTGCCGTGGCCGATCCGAGGCCTGCGATGCTCGCCCGCGTTGTTGCTTCCACCGGCACCGGGGACAATCGGACTTTATATGTTTCGGGCGCCTGCGCTGTCAGCGGCACGACGCACACGATCGCCAGAGCGAACGATGCTCTCATGATCGGTCAGTATACTACCGCAGCGCAGGAAATTGCCCTGCGATATGCTGGCGAAGGGGGTGTCAATGGAAATGCTTAGGGAAATCGACCGGCGGGCATTTTTTGCGGGACTGGGCGGTGTGGCGGCGGTGGCTGCCATGGCCGACGAAGCCAAGGCCGAGGCGCTGGAGCATCACATGATGCTGCAACTGAATGTCACCAATCAGGCGGCGGCCAGCAGTGGGAAGAAATTTCCGACGGCGGCCGAAGTGGAGGCGCAGATCGAGACGCAACCCATCCGCAAAGGTACGGGCAACCTGTTCGCCTCGCGGACGGGGAACGTCAAAAGGCTGCCACCGATGCCGGAGAAGCCGACGCTGGTGGATTTCTACAAGCTGCGTTTCATGGCTACCTCCAACCATTGCCTGCAGAGCGCCAATCGGGCCATGCAGAACGGCATGTCGGAAGAGATCATTCTCGCTTGTCTGCTGCACGATACAGTCCAGGATCTGATCAAAGTGGATCACGGATGGTGGGGCGCGCAGATGTACGAGCCGTATGTTTCCGAAAAGGTTTCGTTCGCCATTCGCTATCATCAGGCGCTGCGCTTCTATGAAGACAAGGAGCATGGCTACGAGTATCCTGACCTTTATCGGCGCGTCTTCGGGTCTGACTACAAGCCCGAGCCCTATATCGAAGCGACGTACAAGATGGTGCGCGAGCACAAGTGGTATCTGGAGCCGCGCATGGTGACGGTGAACGATTTGTACGCGTTCGAGCCTGGAGTCAATCCCCAACTTGATCAGTTTCTCGACATCATCGGGCGGCATTTCAAGCAGCCGAAGGAAGGCCTGGGATTCGACAACAGCGCGGTGGCGCACATGTGGCGGTCGATCGCGCGGCCGGACGCGCCGCTGTAAGGCGCTCGCATTCGCGCGCACGCGGTTGGCGCGGAGTGCTCGCGTTCGCTCGCGCGGGATTGGGGATTGGCACGAGTCGTAACTGTATCTGCGTCCCCGCATTCCCGCGATAGTAGTAAATTACGACGGCCATGGGGGACCGAACGCTGTAGCCAATCCCGTGCGGCGAGGTGACGAGCCGCACCCCTGCTAATCCCGCGCGAGTGAAGCGAGTGCCCCAATCACCTCGGCTGGTTTTTCGAACGGAGCCAGGTGCGCCGCTTGGGGAATCATCACCACTTCGGCGCCCACGATGCCGCGTTTAAAGGCCTGCGCATAAACGGGCGGGATCAATTTGTCGCCCTCGCCCCAGATCAGCACCGTCTTCGCTTTGATGCGATAGAGGCGTGACGCGAGGCCGCGGTCGGGAATCGGAAACAGAATCTTGCCCGCCGCTCCAAGCTGTCGCGCGTTCTGCACCAGGAACGCTTGCAGGAATTTCGAATCGCTCATATCGGTGCCCGCGCTCATGATCTTGGCGCCGGCCTCGGCATCGTAGAACAAATAGCCAGGCAGCTCGTACGGGAGCATCGAAAAAATATCGGGAATCGGATGCGCGTCCATCCACAGGCCGGCCGGAGCAATCAAGGCGAGCCGCGAAACATCGTTCGGAGCGATAGCCGCCATCTCGCTTGCGATCATTCCGCCCATCGAGAAACCCACCAAGACCGGATCCCTCACGCCGAGCCGATCCACGACATCCCAGGTGTGTAGCGTGAAGTCGAGCATGTCGCGCAGTTCGGCGCACTCTTCGCTATCGCCGTAGCCGGGCACGAGCGGCGCGTAAACGTGGAACGTCCGCGCCAGGGTGTCGAGAAAAGGCAGATCCATGTCGAGTCCGCCGGCGCCGTGCAGAAACACCAACGGCCGGCCGGCGCCGCCTTCGTAATAGCGCACCGGAACGTGTTCAGTTTGGATTGTTTTGAGTTCCATGCGCTTTATTTCTCCGCTCCCACTGGCTCCGCCTCCGCCTGTAATGCCGTGGGCACGGCGCGCTTGGCCAGCGGCTTGCACCAGAAGCGCCCGTCGCCCGCATGTTCGGGAAACAGATGACGCAGCTTGGGGATCACCTTTTCGGCAAAAAGCCGCGTCGAGTGCATGCACTTGTCCTTAGGCATGTCGCCGATTTGCATCAGGCAAAAAATGTTGCCGACGCGCAGTTTCTTGATCAGATCTTCCATGCGATGCGTCACGGTTTCCGGACTGCCCGCGATCACGCTGCCGTTGTCCACCAATTCCTTCCACGGCAATTCCTGGAACATAGTTTGCGGCGCGTACTGCGACAGTATGCCCTTCTGGATGGTCTTGATGGTGCGATAGCCGGGCGCGTCCGCGAATCCAGGATAAATGTGCAGGCATCGATTGTAAAAATAGCTGACGTGTTTCGCGTAGAGCCGCTCCGCCTCCGCGTCCGTATCGGCGACGCAAATGGTTTGGGCGAAACCGGCGCGGTATGGCGAGTCGTCCGGCGCCTTGCGCTCGGCCACGCGATCCCAATAACCCTGCATCAGCGCCTGTCCGCGAATGTAGCCGCCGAAGCTCAGGTAAGAGTACGAATATGTGTTGTCGATGCAAAAGTCGAAGGTTTCGATCGATCCGCCGCCGGGAATGTGAATCGGCGGATGGGGCTGCTGGATGGGCCGCGGCCAGGGATTCACGTAGCGCAGTTTGGTGTAGCGGCCATTGAAGGCGAAGGGCTCGCGCTCGGCCCAGGCGCGCTTGATCAACTCGTGAGCTTCGCGGTATTTTTCGCGCGTCAAGCCGGGGATGGTGCCGTAGCAGTAATTAGTGTCCATCGACGTGCCGACCGGAAACCCCGCTACTAAGCGGCCGCCAGAAATGCAATCCAGCATCGCGAACTCTTCGGCCACGCGCAGCGGCGGATTGTACAGTGCGATGGATGCGCCCAGCACCACCAGCGCGACATCGTCGGTACGGCGCGCCAGGCTGGCGGCGATCAGGTTCGGCGAAGGCATCAAGCCATAGGCGTTCTGATGGTGTTCGTTCACTCCGATGCCGTCGAAGCCCAATTTTCCGGCGTATTCGAGCAGATCCAGGTAGTCGTTGTAGACCTGGTGGCTCTTCGCCGGATCGAACAAGTTGGAATCGATGTCGACCCAAACCGAGCGATACTTCTCGCGAAAATCGTCGGGCAGATACGGCCACGGCATCAGGTTGAACCAAGTGAATCGCATGAGGCTCCTCTTTTGAGAAGCATCAGCGTATCACAATTGCCGAGCCTGATTGCCGGGACGTTTACCGGCTATTTGTCTGGTTTGTCCGTTGGGGCGCCGGTACCCGCCGATCCCACGAATAGCTTGCGTCCATCGGGAAACGTGATGTCGCGCCCGTTCATTTTGTTGCTCTCGTCCTTGGATTGATAACCGTCCACGACGATCTCGGTACCCGCCGGCAGCGAGTTTTTGGTAAAACCGTTTCGCAGCAAAGTGTTTGGGCTTCCGCCTTCCACCATCCAACTGGTTACCGTGCCGTCCGGATTCTTCACATCGATATGAATCCAAGCGTGCGGGTTGATCCACTCCATCTTGGTCACCACCCCGCGCAGTTTGATCGGCTTGCTGGAATCGAATTCGGCCGCGAACGCGTGATGTGCCCATACCGGCGCCGCGCCGCCCAGCAAACTGAAACTGGCAATCACAATCGCTAAACTTATTCGCATCGGGTCGCTCCTTACTGGCTGCCTTCTGATTGACATATATTAGATCACTTCGCGGACTTTTTTTCACCGGCCCGCGCGCCCGCCAAGATATCCGTCATTGCGTAGTTCCCTTCGTGACAAGCGTATTCGAAGATGGGTCCCTTGGTTTTGGTCACTGCAATCTGAGCCGTCCAGGGCTTGGTGAACGCCGTTGGATCGTCCACCGTGAATTCGTAGAGCAGCGTCTCGAGCGAAGTGCGTGTGAAACGCTCCGTCAAGTGCAAATTCCGGTCAGACCCGCGAAACGAATATTGGTCGGAGAAGTTCGTCGTGTCAACGACCAGCGTGTTGCCGTCCCAGTGCCCGCGCGAATCGCCCATCCATTGCCGGATATTGCTTGCCACATGTGGACTTCCATCCAAGGGAATTATGCGGGCATCGTGGATCATTTCGTTGAGGATTACGACCTGGTCGCGCGTTTGCAAAATCTGGAAATTATTGTTGTAGGGGCCGGGCAGCATGGGCGGACCCGCCGTGGCCCACTGAATGCACCGTTCTCCGAGCGAGCGGCCTTCGGGACCATCGGTGGAGTGCTCTTGCATCCAGGCCCGCGTATCTTGCACGCGCTTTTGCGCTTCCGGTGTCAGGGCCGGAATACGGCCATCAGCGGGTTCCACGATCAGCGACGTTCGCCGGGTACCTACCGCTTTGGTCCCGCGATCGTACCAGAACTGGTTATACGCCGTGGCCACGTCCACTTCGGCGTTGGCCGAGCGATGATCCACATTGCCGCGATCCACCGCTTGTTTTTCATAGGCCGCTGCTTCTTCCGGGGTGAACGTCGCTTTCCCTGCGAGATCGGCCGGACGTTCCAGAGGCGTGATGATCGCGTTGCTCCAGATGCCTTGGAGATCCGGCTGTCCGTCGGCGGTGCGCGGCAGGCTCTGCGCACTGGCGGCCGTGGCGATGCATACCGTTAGAATGAGGCCGCGGATCAGCACCTTACTTTTTCTTCTCCGAGGCGCGAGCCCCAGCCAAAATATCCGTCAGCGCGTAATTTCCTTCGTGACACGCATACTCGTACACGCGCTCGTTGGTCTTATTAAAAGGGATGCGCGCGGTCCACGGCTTGGTAAATGCCGTCGGATCGTCCACCGTAAATTCATACTGCATCACGTCGGGCGAAACGCGCGTGAAGCGCTCGGTCAGATGCAAGTTGGCGTCCGATCCGCGAAAGCTGTACTCGCTCGTGAAATTCGTAGTGTCCACCACCAGCGTGTTGCCCTCCCAATGGCCGCGTGAATCGCCCATCCACTCGCGAATGGCGGAGCTCACGTGAGGCCGCCCGTCGAGCGGAATCATGCGTGCGTCATGGATCATTTCACTCAGGATCACCACGTACCCCGGCCCTTGAACGAACTGCGTATCGTTGTTGTAGGGTCCGGGAAGCATCGGCGGACCCGCGGTGGTCCACTGGATGCAACGTTCGGCGAGCGAACGGCCCTCCGGACCATCGGTGGAATGCTCCTGCATCCACGCGCGCGTCGCGTCCACGCGTTTCTGCGCTTCCGGAGTCAGAGCCGGTATTCGGCCATCAGGAGGGTCAATGACCAGCGAAGTGCGGCGGTCCGCAAGGTCGTTTCCGCGATCGCGCCAGAACTCGTTGTAGGAGCGGCCGACATCCGCCTGAGCGCCGCCATCGCGGCGATCCGTATTCACGCGTTGCAGCAAGCCCTTCACGTAGGCGGCGGCTTCCTGGTCCGTCAAAACCGCTTTGCCGGCGAGTTCAGCGGGCCGCTCCAAGGGCGTCAGCGTGGAGTTGGTCCAGACGCCTGCAAGGTCGGGCTGGCCATCGGGAGTTCGCGGCGGAGTCCAGGTTTTGTCCGCGCCCGCGAAACACAGTGGGGCGAGGAGAATCACCGCCCCCCACAAAGCGGCACATCGAGCCGGCATAAGCACCCACCTCCGCTCAACTACTTGGTGGCGTTCTTGCGGAGATGCCCATACATCAGCTCCTCCACAAACTCCACACACTTGAATTCTAGCAATTGCGCGTTCTTTTCCACGTGCTTGTACAGCGGCATGCTGATCTTCCAGGGCCGCGAAAACGTTTGCGGATCTTCGATGGTCGCCTCATAATTCAAAACCGTGGGCGACACCGGCGTGTAGCGCTCCACCACGTGCACCATGTCGCTGTGAAAATCGCCGGCGCGATCGAACCACGTCGAATCGTTGAGCCCCGTCACGTCCACCACCAACGTGTCGCCTTCCCAGTGCCCGGCCGACCAACCCATCCAACTGTCCACCGGTGCTGGTCCGGGATTGTCCATGTAGATAGTTCGCACCGCGCCGTCGTACTCGTAAGAAATCAGAATTACCTTGCCCGTTTGCACGATTTGGAACGGATAGGGCATGTACGTGGCGCGCGGAACACCTGGCAGGTAGCATTTCACTTCCGGATCCAACTTCAGCCGGTTCGCATAGTTTTCCTTTTTCTTCTGCGCGGCCGCGGAAAGATAAGGAATTTCGCCACCTTCTACCACGCCGATACCCGGAGGTTCGGCGCCCTCGGCTCCCAGCGCAACGATCTGACCCGCCTGCGCCGAGTGGCCCTCCAGATCCCAGTTGGCGCTGTTCATGGCCTGCCAGATCCCGTTCAGATTGGGATGGCCGTCGGCGGTCCGAGGCGCCTTGTAGGTTTGATTTTGCGCGTTCGCTGGTACAAGTAGGGCCGCCGAGGCAAGTGCGCCGAGCACGAATATAGGGAGTTGATTTCGCCAGTACATATTTGGTGACTTCGATCCTACATGCGGCTGACGCGCGTGTCAAATGGGCCGGGAAACCCTATTTCAGCTCTACGTCGTCACCTGGCATGGGGTCGTTTCGGGCGGATTAATTCTCGATGCCGGCCGCGGCGACGCCCGTCGGGTCTAAAGTCGCCAGCAGTGGACGTAGCCTGGCGAATTCGATCACTTGCCCCACCATGATCGACATCTGGCGCGCCGTTTGCTCCCCGATGCCCGCGCCTTTTTCATCGAAGCGCTCCACCTGTGTGTTGATCGCCACACCCATCGGCGTCGGCCAGCCACGTAGCGCGTGCACGATCGATCGGAAGGCCGACAACACCACGCCCGTCGATTGCCAGCCATGCCCGCAGACGATGAGGCCCACCGCGCGCCCGTCCAGATAAGGCTCCGCGTCCGTGGACATGTCCTCGGTGTAATCAAGCGCGTTTTTCACCAGCCCTGAAACCGAGCCGTGATAGCAGGGAGTGGAGAGAATCACTCCATTCGCGCGCCGCAGGGCTGCAATCATCCGTTGCGCGCCCTCGGAGCGGGTCGGCGACTCGGGCGCATACATTGGCAAATTGATGCCCGCGCCGTCGAACAGCTCCACATCGGCGCCTTGCGCCCCAGCCAAAGCCAGCGCGTAGCGCAGCGCCTTCTCCGACGAAGATCCGGGACGCGTGGTGCCGCCGATCCCCACAATAAATGGACGAAAGCTGGACATTTTTGCGTCCCTCGCTTGGGAGCTCCGATACAATAGTAACTTTGAAAGTGACACACGTCACTTCACGATAGGTCAACAACTCATGAAATTTGGCGGTTTTTACGAGCATCAGCTCCCTCGGCCCTGGGCCAGCGATTCCGAGCACACGCTGCTCAAGAATGCGCTCGAACAAGCGGTCCTGTCCGATCAGTGCGGATACGACTACGTCTGGGCCACCGAGCATCATTTCCTGGAAGAATACGCGCACTCCTCGGCGCCCGAAGTCTTTCTCGCCGCGGTGAGCCAGCGCACCAAGAACGTTCGCATCGGCCACGGCATCGTGCAGACGCCGCCCTATATCAATCATCCGGCGCGCATTGCAGAACGCATCGCCACGCTCGATCTGCTGAGCGACGGGCGCGTCGAATTCGGCACCGGCGCCGGAGCGACAGAGACCGAACTAGGCGGATTCCTGGTTCCCCAGGCCGAGAAAAAGAACATGCAACTCGAAGGCATGCGAGTGGCCGTTCGTATGTTGGTGGAGAATCCATTCACCGGCCATGAAGGCCAATTCTTGAAAGTACCGCCGCGCAACGTGGTGCCGAAGCCGCTGCAGAAGCCGCATCCGCCGCTGTGGATGGCCTGTTCGCGCAGGGAATCGATCATTCAAGCCGCGAAACTTGGTATGGGGGCGCTGACGTTTTCCTTTGTGTCGCCTAAGGAGGCGCGCCAGTGGGTGAAGGACTATTACGAAGTGATCGAGAAC
Organism: Bryobacteraceae bacterium; assembly: GCA_052148835.1. Taxonomy (GTDB): domain Bacteria; phylum Acidobacteriota; class Terriglobia; order Bryobacterales; family Bryobacteraceae; genus Palsa-89. The sequence continues at coordinate 22,115 of JBKQHJ010000049.1, read as the reverse complement.
GAATGCGAGCCGCTCGGTTACGCCGTTAACCCCAACTTTGCGGTTGCCGCGCCGTTCCTGTGCGATCGCGATCGAGAGCGGGTGGAGCAGATTGGAGCGGAGAGTTACGGCTTCTTTATTTACGGGCTCGGCCACTACAGCTTTTTCGGCGAGCACCGTCCGGCCAAGACCGACATTTGGGACGAATACAAGAATCACCCCCAGGAATTCGCACCTCCCGAGGGCCGTATCCAGGATTGTGTGGGCACACCCGCCATGCTACGCGAGCGCTTGCGAGATTTCGAGGAAGCGGGTATCGATCAAGTGCTCTGCATCTCACAGGCCGGAAAGATTCCCCACGATCTGCTATGTTCGTCGATCGAGCTGTTCTCAAAAGAAGTGCTGCCGGAGTTCAAGGATCGAGATCTCGCGAGTACAAGCAAACAAACCGAACGCCGGGCTCGCATCAACGAGAAGGCCATGGCGCGCAAACCACGCGTAGCATCTCCGGCGAGCGAGATCGTCATCCGCGCCGCCGGCCACCACTAGCCGCATCCATCATCCCTCGCTCCAGCACCAGCGTTAGGTACTCCGCGAACTTCAGAGTCTCTTTCGCGTCGAACGGGATTTGTCCGCCGATCGCCAACTTCGCAAGGCCGTGCACGCCCGACCAAGCCGCGATTGCTAACCGCTCGGGATCACCTTTCGGTAATGCGCCCTCGGTTTGAGCCGCCGCGATAGCATCGAGTAGCGTTTGAAAGGCCCTCCGCGCGGACTGCTCATGCTCCGGCCGCCGCTCGGCCGGTTTCGGGCCCTCGAACATCACCAGCGTGTGCCGTGGCCAGCGCAAAGCGAACTCGACATATCCACGGCCGGCCAGGCGCAGTCGCCCGGCGGCATCGCGGCCCTTCGACATCGCTTTTTTCATCGACTCAGTGAGCCGATCGAATCCCTGCGCCGCCACCGCGGCCAGCAAGTCGTCCTTGTCATGAAAATGGCGATAAGGCGCGTTGTGGGATACGCCCGCCCGACGCGCCACCTCGCGCAACGTAAACGCCTGTGGACCTACTTCGCCGATCAGCGCGACGGCTGAATCCAGCAGACTTTGCTGCAAGTTGACGCGATGATACGGCCGTTTGGCTGCCACGCCTCTTTGTAGCAGAAGATGTTGACAAGCGCAACATGTAGGCTTATATTGGATGTAGACAGTGTCAACATAAGGAGCCAGGCATGATCTCCTATAAGCAGCACCCGTTGGACGAGCATTGGGACGCCATCGTCGTCGGTTCCGGCATCGGTGGCCTCACCACCGCCGCGCTTCTCTCCAAGTACGCCGCCAAGAAAGTCCTGGTGTTGGAGCGCCACTATACGGCCGGAGGCTACACGCACAGCTTTCATCGCCCCGGTTATTCGTGGGACGTCGGCGTGCACTACATCGGCGATTTGCAGGACCCGGCGTCGCCACTCCGCGCGGCGTTTGATCACCTCACCGGCGGACAAATCGAGTGGGCTCCCATGCCGGATGTTTACGACCGCATCGTCATGGGCGGACGAACTTTCGAATTTCCCACCGGTCGCGAGCGACTTCGTGCGCGTTTGAAAGAATATTTCCCGACCGACACGGCTGCCATCGACCGCTATTTCGCCGCCGTTCAATCCGCTCAAAAGGCCAGCAACCTCTACTTCGCCGAAAAAGCGGTTCCGCGGCCCATTGCGCGTCTGGCCGGCGGTCTTATGCGCGCGCCCTTCCTCCGTTGGGCTTCTCAATCGACGCTCGAAGTCCTGCGCCGCCTCACAAAGAACGACGAATTGATCGCCGTGCTCACCGCGCAGTGGGGCGACTACGGGCTGCCTCCGGCGCAAAGCAGCTTCGGCATCCACGCCATCGTTGCCTCGCACTATTTCAACGGCGCGAGCTATCCGGTCGGCGGAGCCTCGCGTATCGCCGAGACGATAGCGCCTGCGATCGAACGTAACGGAGGAAAAGTAGTTGTCAGCGCCGATGTCGAGCAAATCGTCGTTCAAAATGGCAAGGCGACTGCAGTGAGGATGTCCGACGGCCGCGAATTCCGTGCCGACCTCGTGATCAGCGATGCCGGCGCTCGCAACACATTCCAACGCCTGGTTCGGGAGCCGCAACCGATTCTCGACGACCTGGAGCGCGTTCCAGGCTCCCTCGCCCACTTGAGCTTGTACATGGGCGTCAAACAAAGCGCGCGCGAGCTCGGGCTCAACGGCACCAACCTCTGGATTTACCCGTCTTTGGAAACGCAGGCGCCCAGCCACGATGCCAACCTCGCTCGCTTCCTCCGCGATCCAGCGGCGCCGTTCCCCTTCGTCTACATCTCCTTTCCATCCGCAAAGGATCCCGAATTCGAGCGCAACCACCCTGGCCGAGCGACCTTGGAAGCCGTCGTGCTAGCGCCGTACGATTGGTTCGCGGGTTGGGAAGACTCGCGCTGGAAACACCGCGCCGCCGATTACGACACGTTCAAACAAGCACTGGCCGATCGCATCCAGAGCGAAGTGGAGCGCAACGTACCCGCCGTCGCCGGAAAGATCGATCACGCCGAGTTGTCTACTCCGCTCACCACGCGCCACTTCATGAACTACCAACAAGGCGAGGCCTATGGACTGGCCGCCACGCCCGAACGCTTTCGCCTGCGCTCCCTCACGCCGCATACGTCGATTCGAAATCTTTATCTCACCGGTCAGGACGTAGCCTCGCTCGGCGTTGCGGGCGCACTCTTCGGTGGTGTGATGACCGCTTCCGATGTGCTCAGCCGCAATCTCATGTCCGCGGTTACCAAGCCCGCGCGCTCCAGCTTGGGGCGCCACACTGTCGCGGCATAAAAGCATGTAGCGGATTCGATACAATTTGGCCCTGGGTGTCAGCTCAAAAATTCGGGTCAAAGATCGGATCGCCTGGCTCACGGCCTTCCTTATCGTAGGCGCCTTCTATTTCTGGATCATCGGCATTGGCGCGGAATCGAGCCGCTTCGCTTGGGATAGCGGGTTAGACCAGTATTACGGCCTGCCAGGCCCGGCCGTGGTCAACGGCAACGCCGGTGTCAACGGATTCTACGACCTGCTGGCCCGCGCCTTCGTCAGGGGAAGCCTGCACTTGCCGGTCGAGCCGCCACCGGAACTTCTGGCTCTACCCAATCCCTGGGATGAGCGCGTCAATAAACCGTACAGGCTCCTGGACGTGGCCCTCCATGGGCGCCATTATTATCTTTATCACGGAGCCACGCCCGCGCTACTGCTATTTGCTCCCTGGTATCTGTTCACGCGCCACGATTTGCCGGACAATTTCGCCACATTTTTATTCGCACTCGGCGGTTATTTATTTTTATCGATATTGTTCCTGCGAATACTCTCGCTCGTGCCCATCCGGATCTCAACTGCCGTGTTGACGCTTTGCTTGCTTGCCCTCGGCATCGCTCAGTCGGTGCCGTTCTTGTTGCACCGGGCCAAAGTCTATGAGGTTGCGATAGCGTGCGGATTTTGTTGTGTGAGCGCGGGCTTCTACTGCCTTTTTCAATGCTTCACCGCTTCCCGCGGGCGCCCGCTGTGGTCAGCCCTTTCCGGACTGTGTTTCGGATTGGCGATCGGATGCCGCCCTCATTTTGGACTCGCGGCGGGGTGTGCGTTTGCATTTCTAATGCTCTTATCGGACCCTGGGACCCGATTCCTCCAGCGCTTGACGCGAAAAGACGTGATTGCTTTTGGCATCCCATGGATTGCATGCTGCATGGCAATCGCCGCCTATAACTACGCAAGGTTCGATAATCCATTGGAATTCGGACAACGTTATCAACTCGGCGACTATCATTATCAAAATGTCCACTTGGCCGCGACGAACCTAGTCCCCGGCCTCTACTACCTGCTGCTCTGTCCGCCGGATCTCATTCCAGAGTTTCCATTCGTCCGGCTCGCCTGGCGAGAGCCGTTTGATTCCTCGGAAGGCAGGTTGCCGCCGCGCTATTTCCTGGAGCCCACCGGCGGCATTCTCAGTCTCTGCCCGCTAGCGTTGATTGCCATCCTCACTCCGCTCTGCCGCAAACCATTTGGCGGCCGGCGTGGGATCTTTGCGTTCCTCTCGACGATGCTGGTTTTTGCAATCGGTTGTATTTTGTTCCTTGCCTCAATCGGTTTAACGTCGCAAAGGTTCGAAGTTGATTTCCAGCCCTTCGTGGTGTTCGTTGCCTGCGTCGTTGCGTGCGAACTCGTCGGACATTTTCGAAGCTGGACTCGCAAATGTGCCAACGTAATCCTGGTCTGTCTGCTCTGTTACTCGATCTTCACGAATGTCGCCCTTGCATTGCAGGGCCCGTACGATCAGTTCGTTCAGGCCAGTCCGCGAACTTACGTCCAGCTTGCTAGATGGTTTAGTCCATTCGAGCGTTTTCGCCCTGTCGAGAATCCGGAACTCCGCCTGCAGGCCTCGTTCGATTTCTCTCTCCCCTGTACGCCCGGAACAAAGCCGCTGATATCGACCGGAGAATTCGGTTCTCGCTATTTTTTGACGGAGGCGTGCTACGCCGATGGCCGGCTGCAGTTGTGGTCGGAAACATCCGTTCAATCCAACGAAAAGCAAATCGTCGATGTCCCCTACCGAGCGGGATTGAATCTGGTTGGACTCACGTACACGCCTGACGAGCGCACCATGACTGTGAGGTGGAACGGCAACGTAGTCCTGCGGCAGCGCCTGCGTTTCTTAGTCACGGCGCCGTCGCAGATCCATTTCGGCTGGGACCCCACCTGGGGCAACAAAACTACGTATCCGCGCAGGATCGTAGTATTTCAGCAGGACCTCAATTCCCGATGAACAGGTTCATGGTCTGTGCGCCCGGTGTTCCGTTCAACGTGAACGTCAGCGGCGTCTTATCGTTGGCTGGAATGTTTGGCACAATGACGTTGAATTGATAAAGTCCCACGAAAGTCGGCGTCAATCCCGAATATTTCACTTCGGCGGATTGGCCCCCAATCGAAAAATCGACGGATGCGTTCAGCATGTTCGTGTTCTGCTCAATCACTCCCGCCGGATTGTCGGGCGTCACCGGTCCAAACCCAATGCCATACAGGACGAGCTCATCTCCCGGCACCGCTCGCCTGGAAGCCACCTCGGAAACTAAACCTGGCGGCAAATCATAGAAGCCGTCTGAGAAGAGCGCCACCGCATACTGTGTGCCGCTGAGCTTGAATGCTGCTGGTGCGAGCAGCCCCGGCTCTGTCGCATTTACGTTGATCGTAAAAGGGGCGCTCGATCCGGCCGCCGTGGTAACAATCACTTGTTGCGAGCCCGTGGCCACGTCCGACGATACCTGGCCATTCACCTGGCCGGGGCTCACATAGTCGATGAACAACGGTTTGCCGCCCACCGTGACCGTCGTTCCGCCCACTGACGTCGGTGCATTGTTGCCCTGAAAGCCCCCGGTCCAGTCCGCGGTTGTCGTCGCGAGATTCTGTCCGTAGATCTCGATCCACGTTGCAGGGGCGATGGAGGTGAACCCTCCGTAACCGCCCGCCGAGATCACGGTTTGAATGACCGGAGGTACATTGAGAGTACCGGTCACCGGTCCAGTGATGGTAGCGCCGGGTGTCTGCCCAACATCCCCCGGTCCGCAAGTCGCCACATTTCCGGTACAGGAAGTCAGACTAGGCACAAAAAGTAACATTCCGGACTGGTGATACGAGACCGACGTTCCATTGCTCTCATTGAACACAAAGGTCAGACTGCCGCTGGCCAGGGAAATGGAGAACAAGTCGCTACCAGGTGCCGTAATGGCGTCTAGCGGTGAAGGTCCGTTGCCGGGATAGGTGAGCGTGTAGACATAGGTGCCACCGGGTCCAAGCCCCGTGAACGGGCCCGAAAGGGTGCAGGTGGTTTTGGTTCCGTCGTACGAACAGGCGCCCCACGTGATTTGTGAAACGCCGTCGCCGCTGGCATTCGGCCCCAGGCCCGTTAAAGTTAAGTTCTGGGTGCTTTGTCCCAGATTGATTTGAGCCCAGGCTTGTTGCGAGGCGCCTAAAAGAAGACAGAAAAATCCTGTGATAATTGCTCGTGCCAATTGAATTCCCCCCGATTTTGTGAAGCTTGTCTCCCGATAGTAACACTGCTCGCGAACAGTCACCTCGTGTAGACTGAATCGCGATGGAGCGAAAAGTACTGGTATTCGACGAAGTGGACCCAACCGCGCCCGAAGCCGCTGAACTGATCGCGGCGCTTGACCGCGACCTTGGAGCGCGTTACCCGGGCTTTCCCATCCATGGAATCGACGCTGCCAATTTCCGTGCAGCCGGCGGCGTGTTCCTCATCGGACGTTTAGGTGACCTCGCGGTGGTTTGCGGCGCACTTCGGCCCATGGAACCCGGCGCCGTAGAGGTGAAACGCATGTTTGTGCGCGACGGTCATCGCGGCCGTGGATTTGGGCGAGCCATGCTGGCTGCCTTGGAAGATATCGCCGTGCACCGCGGCTATCGGACCATTCGCCTTGAGACTGGCAGCGGCCAGCCGGAAGCGATCGCTCTCTATGCGAGCGCGGGTTACCAGCCCATCCCCTGTTATGGCGATCACGCCGCGGACCCGGAATCACGCTGTTTTGAGAAGCGCCTCGCGGGCGTCTAGCAGGCCGTTGGTATTCGTGTCCAATTCCTGTCACAAACCAGCTCCGAGCGTCGTTATAGTGTTGTGCCTGCATCGGAACAGATCGCGGCTGAACTTACAGCAGACGAGACGCAATTCGACCTCGAATCTTTGTTTCGCGCCCAGTACCAGCGCATCGCGGGTCTGATTGCACGCGTGGTTCGCGACCATGCCCGCGCCGAAGAACTTGCGGTCGAAGTGTTCCTCAAATTGTCGCGGGATCGGAAAGCGCAAAGCGAAAACGCAGAAGGCTGGCTGTATCGAGCGGCCGTGCGGATAGGTCTGGACGAGCTTCGGCGTAGAACGCGCCGCCAGCGCTACGAAACCCTGTTTGGATTGGCGCCCGCAGCCCCCACTCCCGAAGAGATTCACGCCGCCGCCGAAGAGCGCGAAAAAGTCCGCCAGGTTCTAAGCGCGATTGCCAGCCGGCAAGCTGAGTTGTTATTGCTGCGCAGTGAAGGCCTGAGTTATCTGGAACTGGCCTCCGCGCTCCATCTGAACCCGGCTTCGGTTGGAACGCTTCTTAGCAGAGCCCAACGAGCATTTCGAAAGGAGTACATCAAACGACATGGAAAACAATACTGAAAACCCGAACCGTGACTGGGTAGATGAGGAACTGGCTGTATTAGATGCCGGCTGGACACCCGATATCAACCGCGGCCTGGCGCGATTGCGAGATCGCCGCCGCGTTCGAACCACGCGTGCTGGTGTTTGGGCTTGGTCTGCCGTTGCCACCGCTAGTCTATGTCTGATGGCATTCCCTGCGCCGCGGGCGGGCGCCCAATACTGCCTGAATTGTTCCGTCGCGCTGTGGCAGAATTTCGCGACGTCCAAGACCGCCCTCGCTCACCTGGATCCGGCGAAGGCTCGCAAACTGGCGCCCAATTTCACACTGAAGGACGCGTCGGGCAGGCCAGTGCAACTTTCGAGTTTCAAAGGCAAGGTAGTGCTCCTCAACTTCTGGGCCACCTGGTGTGGCGGATGCAAGGTGGAGATCCCCTGGTTCGTCGAATTTCAGCAAACCTATACCGGCCGGGGCTTCGAAGTCCTCGGCGTCTCGTTCGACGAGGACGGCTGGAAACTCGTCAAGCCCTTCATCACCGCGAAACACATTAATTACCCCGTGATGATTGGCGGCTCCCATATCGCCGCTCTTTATGGCGGAGTGGACGCCCTTCCGGTCACCTACCTGATCGACAAGTCAGGCCGAATTGCGTCCGCCCATCTCGGCGTGGTCAGCAAGAGCGATTACCAGGCCGAGATCGAAAAACTTCTTACTGAACCGTGACCTTACCGAGCCGTGATTTTACCGAGCCGTGATTTTACCGAGCCGTGACCGTGAGGGAGCGGTTTCCCCCCAGCTCTTACAACCGGCAGATCAGCAGTTCGCGCTCGTAAATCATTTCCGGCGGTAAATGATCGTGCAGCGTGATGAACAGCTCTTCGTGCGCCATCACTTCGGATTTCCACGCCGCCCTATCGAACGCCTCCAGCGCGTCAAACTGCTCTTTAGAAAAATCCAGCCCCCTCCAGTCGACGTCTTCGTAGCGCGGCATCCAGCCGATGGGAGTCTCACCGCCCAGCGCCCGGCCGTGTGCGCGATCCACGATCCACTTCAGCACGCGCATGTTCTCGCTGAATCCCGGCCACAGGAACTTGCCGCTCGAATCCTTGCGAAACCAATTCACGTGGAAGATGCGCGGAGTCTCGCTGAGGGACCGCTGCATCTTGATCCAGTGCCGGAAGTAATCGCCCATGTGATAACCGCAGAACGGCAGCATCGCCATCGGATCGCGCCGTACTTGGCCCACGCCGCCGGTGGCCGCCGCGGTCGTCTCGGATCCCATTGTCGCGCCCATGTATACGCCCGCACTCCAGATGAACGCCTGGTATACCAGCGGCATCGTCGTCGCTCGGCGTCCACCGAAAATCAGCGCGCTGATCGGCACGCCATTTGGATCTTCCCAGGCCGGATCGATGGTTGGGCACTGTGATGCCGGCGCCGTGAAGCGCGAATTCGGATGCGCCGCCTTGGCCCCGGTCTCTTTGGCGATCTGCGGTGTCCAGCGGTTTCCCTTCCAATCCTGACACTCGGCCGGCGGCTCGTCCGTCATGCCTTCCCACCACACGCCTCCCTCCGGCGTCAGCGCGACATTGGTGAAAATCGAATTGCGCGCCAGCGTCGCCATCGCATTCGGATTCGTCTTCACCGACGTGCCCGGCGCTACTCCGAAAAATCCCGCTTCCGGATTGATCGCGCGCAGCCGTCCGTTCTCATCCGGCTTGATCCACGCGATGTCGTCGCCCACTGTCCAAACCTTCCATCCGTCGAACGCCTTGGGCGGCACCATCATGGAGAAATTCGTCTTGCCACAAGCGCTCGGAAACGCGCCGGCCACGTAGGTCTTCTCGCCTTTCGGATCTTCCACCCCCAGGATCAGCATGTGCTCCGCCATCCAGCCCTCGTCGCGCGCGATGTTCGACGCGATCCGGAGCGCGAAACATTTCTTGCCGAGCAGCGCATTGCCGCCGTAGCCCGATCCGTACGACCAGATTTCGCGCGTCTCCGGGAAATGCACGATGTACTTCTCTTCGTTACACGGCCAAGGCACGTCGTGATCGCCAGGACTCAGCGGCATTCCGACGCTGTGCATGCACGGCACCACGCGCTTCTCGTCTTTATCGATCTCTTTGAACACCTGCAGCCCGATGCGCGCCATGATGCGCATGTTCGCCACCACGTACGGCGAATCGGTGAGCTGCACGCCAATTTGCGACATCGGCGACCCCACCGGCCCCATGCTGAACGCCAGCACATACATCGTCCGGCCGCGCATGCACCCGCTAAAAAGCCGCTTCAGCGTCTTGCGCATCTCAAACGGATTCACCCAGTTGTTCGTCGGCCCGGCGTTGTCTTTCGACAGCGAGCAGATGAACGTCCGGTCTTCCACGCGAGCCACATCGCTTGCATCCGAGCGCGCGTAGTAGCAGCCCGGCCACAGGTCCTGGTTTAGTTTGATAAAGGTCCCGCTACCCACCATCTGGGCGCAGAGCGTATCGTATTCCTGTTCGGAGCCATCCACCCAATGAATGCTGTCTGGCTTGGTAAGCTCGGCCATCTTCTCCACCCACCTGAGCAAATGCTTGTTGCTGCTCAAGGTTTGAGAGAGATCCCGAGCATAGTTTGTACTAGCGCTGGTCATATATCTACTATTATGATTCAAAGCCATGAAGCATCGAAAGTTCGCCCTGTTGGCATTGTTGGTGGCCGCCGCACCGGCGCACGCCGCTGTCGACTGTGACCGCGACTGTCTGCGTGGATTCATCACGCAATATCTGGACGCACTGGTCGCCCACAACCCGAGCGCTTTGCCGGTGAGCGGAAAAGTCCGGTTCACCGAAGACAGCGTGGAAATGCGCCTCGGCGACGGCCTGTGGAAAACCGCCTCGCAGGTCCGAGCTTATCGCCAGGACGTTCTCGATACGCGTCAGGGCGTCGCGGCGTCTGAAGTCATCGTCGAGGAAGCAGGCTCGCCCTCTTTCTTGGTTTTGCGTTTGAAAGTCGCCGACAAGAAGATCACCGAGATCGAAACCATGGTCACGCACAATCAGAAGGAAGGCGCGCTCTTCAAGCCGGATGCACTGCAATCCGCTGACAAGAACATGATGGCTGCTCCGGACAAGTCGCAATTGGCGTCGCGCGACGACGCCATTCGGATTGCCGAGTTTTATCCCGCGGGGCTCAAGATTGGCAGCTTCGCGACCGTAGATGCGCCGTTCGCGCCCGACGCATATCGCATCGAAAACGGCTTCGTCACGGCGGGTCCCGGCTGCTCGCGTCCCGGCTGCGAAAACATCAAGACGCCGAAGATCATGGAGCATCCCTTCATCACCACTCGCGTTGTCGCGGTCGACGAAGAGCTCGGAATCGTGCTTCTGCGAATGAATTTTGGCCAGACCGGCTCCTACGGCCAGGGCAACGCGCTTATCGTGTGGGAGGAGTTCAAGGTGTACGGCGGCCAGATCCATGCCGTCGAAGCCTTCATGAAAATCATGCCGGCCAGCATGGGCTCGGGCTGGGATTAGTCCTTCACGGGCGCCGATACATGTCTGCTCACGAGTATATTCCCGGCGCTTCATGCCCCGTTTTCTGGACGTATTCCGCGTAGGAACCCAGGTAGACGTGCGGGCTTTTGTCTCGGCCGTTCTCTCCGCCTAGCTCCAGCACTCGCGAACTGAGGCCGCGGAGAAACGTTCGATCATGCGAAACAAAAATCATCGTGCCCTCAAAATCTTTGAGTGCGTCGACCAGCATTTCCTTGGTGGCCAGATCCAAATGATTGGTCGGTTCGTCCAGCACCAGAAAATTCGGTGGATTGTAGAGCATCCTTGCCATCGCCAGTCGTGATTTTTCGCCGCCGGAAAGCGCGCGGATGCTTTTGTCGACGTCGTCGCCCGAAAACTGGAACGCTCCGGCCAGCGTGCGCAGCGATCCGAGCCCGTCTTGCGGAAAATCTTTCTGCAGCTGCTCGATGACGGTCAGCTCCGGATCCAGCACGTCCAAGGCTTGTTGCGCGAAATAGCCCATCGTCAAACTGGCTCCCAGCCGGACGGAGCCCGCATCGGGTTCGGCGGCGCCCGCGATCATTTTGAGAAGCGTGGATTTGCCCGCGCCGTTTTTCCCCATGACGGCCCAGCGTTCGCCCCGGCGCACCGTGAGGCTGAATCCGTCATAAATCACGCGAGAGCCAAAACGTTTGTGCAGATCCTCGATCACGGCCACCTGATCGCCCGAGCGCGGCGGCACGCGAAAATCGAATTTCACCACCTGGCGCTTCCTGGGCAGCTCCACTTTTTCGATCTTGTCCAGCGCCTTGATGCGGCTCTGCACCTGGGCGGCCCGCGCGGCGTGAGTCTTAAACCGCTCGATGAAGCGCTGCTCTTTGGCCAGCATGGCCTGCTGGCGCGCGAACGCGGCCTGTTGGTTGGCCTCGCGAATGGCGCGCTCGCGCTCGTAGAAATCGTAATCGCCCGAGTAGGTCACGATCTCGCCGGCATCGATCTCGGCGATCTTGGTCACAACGCGGTTCATGAATTCCCGATCGTGCGAGGTCATCAGCAGCGCGCCTGAATACGACTTGAGGAACTGCTCCAGCCAAATAATCGATTCGATATCCAGGTGATTGGTCGGCTCATCCATCAGCAGCACGTCCGGCCGCCCCAACAGCACGCGCGCCAACGCCACGCGCATCTTGCATCCACCGGAGAGCGCGCCCACGTCGCCATCGATCTGGTCGTCTTCGAAGCTCAGACCATGCAGCACCTCGCGAGCCTGCGCTTCGAGGGCATAACCGCCCAGATGCTCGTACTCCTCTTGCGCTTCGCCGAAGCGTTCCAGGATGGCGTCCATTTCGCCGGCGCGAGCGGGATCTTCCATCCTGCGCTGCAAGTCTTCGAGCTCATGATGCAGATCGCCCGCGCGTCCGCTGCCCGCGATGGCTTCGTCCAGAACCGAGCGGCCTTGCATCTCCTCTACGTCCTGGCGGAAGTAACCGATGTGCAGACGCTTGGGAACCGTAACCGCGCCGTCGTCCACTTCCTCGTCGCCCATGATCATGCGGAAGAGAGTGGTTTTGCCCGAGCCATTCGGGCCGATCAAGCCGACTTTTTCGCCGGGGTTCAATTGAAACGAGGCGTCGACGAAAATCAATTGCTTGCCGTATTGCTTGCTGATATTGGAAAACGAAATCACGCACCACTAAGCTAGCATCTGTGTTGCTACTCAGCCCGCAGCGTGTCGAGTGGATCGGTGGCGGCCGCGCGAATTGCCGGACGCATGCTCGCGGCGATTCCAAGCGCCAGCAGCAGGGCCGACGCGCTCAAATAGGAGACGGGGTCGGTATGGCTGGTTTCGAAGAGCAGGCTCGAAAGAAGGCGGCTGAAAACCAAGGCTCCAACTAAACCTGCGACCAAGCCAATTGTCAGAGGAACGATGGCGCCGCGCAACACCACGACAACGACGTCCCGCGGTGTCGCCCCCAGCGCTATGCGAATTCCCATCTCTTTCGATCGCAGAGCGGTGGTGTATGCGACCACTCCGTAGATTCCGGCCGACGTCAGCAGTAGCGCCAAGCCTCCCAGGGCGCCGAAAATCCAAGCGGAAAAGCGCGGCCGCCAGATGGAATCGGCGATCACGTCGTTCATTGTTTCGATCTTGAGCACGGGTTCACTCGGCTCTACGGCCCAGACTTGTCGGCGGAGAATATCGGCCAGTGCCAGAGGATCGCCCGAGGTGCGCGCGACAATCGTCGACAAAAATGTTCCGAACATGTAGGTGCGGTAGTAAATGTAAACCTCGCCCGCGGAATGTTCGTCGTATTGTCTGTGCCAGGTATTCGCGACCACGCCCACAACCACGGCTTTCGAAGGGCGATCGGAGGGCAGAGCTTCTCCTATCGGATTGCGGTCGGGGAAGAATAAGTGCGCCAGGTACTGGTTGATGACCACGCCGTCCGGCTCGTGCTCGGAGAAGACTTGTCCCTGGAGCAGCCGGATGCTCATCACCGCGAAATATTGCTCGCTGACGGTCCGGGTCATCACGCCCAGCGCCGTTCCATCCGGTGCGCGATAAACTGTCGTAGTGTTGGCCTCCGACAACGGTAGATTGTTTACCACCGCTACCCCTCGAACGCCCGGCACGATCTTGAGCCGTTCCAGAACCTGCCGATAGAACTCGATCTGCCGCGCCCGTGTGTCATATTTCCCCGCCGGATTGGATTGCATTTGCGTGCCGATGGGAACCCGCATTGTCAGTACGTGATCGGCGTGAAATCCCGTGTCGGCGCTCTGCAGCCGGATCAGGCTTTGAATCAGAAGGCCCGAGCCAACCAGGAGCAGGAGTGCGAACGCGGCCTCCGAACCAATGAGAACGGAAAACAGTCGTGTCGACCTTTTCCCAGCGTCCGAGTGGCCGCCGCGTAGAACGCCTCGCACGTCGGTTCGCGATGCGAAAACTACCGGGGCCAAGCTGCAAATGCACGCCAGCGCCACACACACCGTCGCGCTGAATAGCAGCACGCGTCCGTTCAAGGAAACGCCCTCGAGACGCGGAAGGACGACGGGAAGCGCCGCCAATTGCCGCAGCAGCACCTGCAAAACTAACCGTGCGATGGCCAGCCCCGCGATGCTTCCCATCGCAGCCAGAATCAAGCTTTCCGCCAGCAACTCGCGTGCGACGCGCCAGAACCCAGCGCCCAGAGATGCGCGAATTGCAATTTCGCGTTGCCTTTGAACCGCCCGGCTGAGCAGAAGGCTGCTCACATTAGCGCAAGCAATCATCAGGACCAGCCCCACTGCCACCAGGATCAATACCGCCGATTGCTCATATTTTTCACCGAGCGCTTCCCGCCACGGCGATACGACGATGCGCAATCCCGCTTTCTCCTGCGGCTCGCGCTGTTCGAGTTGGCGCGCTACTACTTGCATTGCGCTTTGAGCCTGGGCCGCGGTGACGCCCTTCCGCAATCTCGCCACCACCTCCAAGATCCCTGTGGAACCGGCATTCAGTCGCAGCGGAACCCACATCTCTTCCTGCGATAACGGAAATTCGAACTCAGGAGGCATCACGCCGACGATCGTGAACGCTTCATCAGAGATCGTAATCGTGCGGCCGATTACGCCGGGATCGGTTCCAAAGTCGCGCCTCCAAAGCCGGTCACTGATTACCGCCGCATTCGAACCATTCGGCGCGTCGTCGGAATCGAGAAGAGTGCGGCCGATCTTGGCGCCTACTCCCAGCAGCGAGAACAATTGCGCCGACGTTCGGACAATGAAGACTTGATTGGGAACCCCGGCATTCATCATGGTGACGATGTCCCGGCGATATGGCACGGATTTTTCGAACAGGTCGCGCCGGTCCGCCCAAAACAGGTAGTCTTTCACCCCAATTACGCTCATCTCCCACTTCGGGGTGGTCTGTTTGATGCTGACCAGACGCGTGGCTGCTTGATACGGCGGCGGACGAAGCAGGACAGCGTCGGCAATGCTGAAGACCGCGGTGTTCGCGCCGATACCAAGCGCGAGAATCGCAATCACGGCGGCCAGGAACCACGGATTCTTGCACATCCGTCGCATGGCCTGCACCAAATCTCGCGTCACAGCCGGATTAGACACCTCGCGGCGCGCTTTTGTTCCGTGTAATCTTTGTTCCGCTTCAGCTGTCTTGCATCATCTCCATGAGCTTCAGCACGGTCGCCCAATTTCTCGCCGTGCAGACGGTGGATAGCTTCGCATCGAAGTACGCGTTGGTCAGCTTGGTGCGCCCCATGCCGTTTGGAAGATGCAAATAGATCTCCTTGCCCAGGACGTGAAAAGCGTCAGGCGCGGAACGGGCCGCATCCAGGCCGGCGATGGCTTTCTCCCCGGGCGAATCGGCTAGGAAGTAAACATGCAGCCACTTATGATCCGCTCCCGCCTCTAAAAATGGATTGCTACTGATGGTTTGCCGCAATTGCTCGGACGTCCGCAGGATCACCGGAATTCGAAAGCCGAAGCGCTTCTCGATAGTCGCCGAAACCATGTCGGCAATCTTCAACCTGTATGAGGGCGCGTCGAAAACCACATTCCCGCTTTGAATGTAGGTTCGGACGTTCGCACATCCCGCATCGGCGAACATGCCGGCCAGATCCTTCATCGGCAGCAGGTTCTTGCCGCCGACGTTGATGCCACGCAGCAGTGCTACATGCGTCATGTACTTTGCCAGGGGCCAATAGCCAATCGCGGAAGCTGCGGCGAAGCCGTCGGCTTCCTTCTGGCCCATTAAAATGATATACATACTAAGCGGAGGTCCGGATGCGAACCGTGTCTGCGGTGCTGGGTTTAGCCCTGTCCGCGCCCCTTTTGTATACGGCCGACGCGCCCCACGTCTTCACGCCCGCTCAAAAAAGCTACTGGGCCTTCCAGCCGGTGAAGAAGTCGCCGGTTCCCTCCGTCAAGGACAAAGCCTGGGTCAAGACCCCGATCGACGCCTTCATCCTCGCCAAGCTCGAAGAAAAAAACCTCCAGCCCAATCACCCCGCTGACAAGCTGACGCTATTGCGCCGCGCCACCATCGACATGACCGGCCTGCCGCCCACGCCGGAAGAGATTCAGGCATTTTTGAGCGACAAATCGCCGAACGCGTGGGAAAAAGTGGTCGACCGGCTGCTGGCTTCGCCCGCTTACGGTGAGCGCTGGGGCCGGCATTGGCTCGACGTCGCGCGCTACGCCGATAGCAACGGTTTCAAGGCCGACGAAACGCGCCCCAATGTCTGGCGCTATCGCGATTATGTGATTAACGCCTTCAACAGCGACAAGCCGTATGACCGCTTCGTGAAGGAGCAGATCGCGGGCGATGAACTCTACCCCGGCAATCAGGAAGCGCTCATCGCGATGGGCTTCAACCGTCACTGGATCGACGAAACCAACGCGCCCGATTTGTTCGAGCGCCGCCATCAGACGCTGGACGACATGACCACCGTCACCGGTGTCGCGTTCCTGGGCATGACGTTCGGCTGCGCCCGCTGCCACGATCACAAGTTCGATCCCATCCTGACAAAGGACTACTATCGCCTGCAAGCCTTCTTCGCCAACACCGCGTTCGGCGATGGTCCGCTGCCGCTCGCCGATCCGGAAGCCAAGCGCAAGTACGACGAGCAGTACGCGGCCTGGGACGCCAAGACCAAAGATATTCGCGCCGAAATGGAGCGGATCATGGCGCCCATCTTGGAAGACCGCAAGAAGCACTCCGCTACCGTTATGACGGATGAAGTGCAGGCAGTGATAGCGAAGCCCCCGGCCGACCGCACGCCGCTCGAGCGGCAGGTTTATCACATCGCGGAGACGCGTTTCGGCGGCCTCGGCGATCCGGTGAGAGCGCTGAAGGGCGACAATGCCAAGCGCTATGCCGAATTGAAGGCCCAGCTAGCTACGTTCGATTCCATCAAGCCTCCGCCCCTTCCCGAAGGCCAGTTCATGACGGATCTGAGCGCCACCGCGCCGCCGACACACATACTGCGCGGGGGAAGCCGATTCGCCGAGGGGGATGAAGTGCAGCCTGGTTTCCTTTCGATTCTCGATCCAAGCGACGCGAAGATCACGCCACTGCCTGCGCTGAACTCCACCGGCCGCCGCAGCGCGCTCGCCAACTGGCTCACCGATCCTTCCAATCCCTTGCCCCCGCGTGTAATGGTGAATCGTATCTGGCACTATCACTTCGGACGCGGCATCGTCGCGACGCCCGGCGATTTCGGGCGCATGGGCGCGCATCCCACGCATCCTGAGCTGCTCGATTACCTCGCCAGCTATTTCGTCGACAATGGCTGGAGTGTGAAGAAGGTGCATCGCCTGATTCTGCTTTCCAACACCTATCAGGAAGCTTCGGATTTTGACGCCAAAATCGCCGAATCCGATCCCGACAACAAGCTGTTGTGGCGTTATCCGCGTCACCGCATGGAAGCCGAGGCAATTCGCGATTCCATGCTCGCCACCAGCGGTCTGCTGAATCCGCAAATGGGCGGCCCTGGCGTGTATCCGCCCGTTCCTCCCGGCTTGATCTCGGAGCTTTCGGCGACGGCCGTGGCCGGCGGCTGGCGCACGGAGAAAGATCCGGCGCAGTCCGACCGCCGCAGCGTCTACATTTTTGTCCGCCGCAACCTGCCCTATCCGCTGCTGCAGGAATTCGACACCGCCAACACATTTGAGAGCTGCGATTATCGCAAGAACACCGTAACGCCGCCGCAATCGCTCGACCTTTTGAATAACGAGCTGGTGCTGGATTGGGCGCGCTCGCTTGCGGGTCGCGTGCTGAACGACAGCGGCCTTTCGCCCGCTGCGCAGGTGGATCGGGCGTTTCGACTAGCGTACGGCCGCGCGGTGAGCTCCGAAGAGCAGAAGATCGCCGACGATTTTCTCGCCAAGCAGACGCCGATCATGGTCGCGCGTTTAGCGAGCAACGACGCCAAACCGCCGATGCCATCTAATTTGCCGCAGGGGATCGATCCGGCGCGCGCGGCGGCCTTCGTCGACCTGTGCCACATGCTGCTCGATTCGAACGAATTCTTGTATATCGACTGAGCACGGCTTTTTCGTGAGGAAGACATGCTAGACAAGCTTCAACATCATTGGGACGTGACCAATCGTAGGCAATTCTTCACCCAGGCGGGCAGCGGTCTTGCAGCCATTGCGCTGGCCGCGATGATGGATCAGGACGGTTATGGCGCCACCACCAGCGTCGATCCTCTGGCTCCGAAGAAGCCACACCTTCCGCCTCGCGCCAAGTCCATCATCTGGTGCTTCATGGAAGGCGCGCCCAGTCACGTGGATCTATTCGATCCCAAGCCGGCGCTGGCAAAGTACTCCGGCCAGCCGGTGCCGCCCTCCTACCATCCCGAAACATTACAGAGCGCTTTTGGCACCACGCACAACGGCCTTTATCCCACGCGCCACACCTTCAAGCAGTACGGCGAGAGCGGTCTCTGGGTGTCCGATTGGCTCCCGAATATCGCCGAGCACATGGACGACATCGCCGTGCTTCGCTCCTGCCAGGCCGACGGCGTCAATCACGTGGGCGCGGTTTGCCAAATGAATACCGGCGAAATCCTCGCCGGCCGTCCGTCCATGGGCGCTTGGGTCACCTATGGATTGGGCAGCGCGAATCAAAACCTTCCGACCTTCGTCGTCATGCAGGACGATAAAGAAATTCTGGGCGGCGTGCAGAACTACAGTTCCGGATTTCTGCCGGCCACTTATCAAGGCACGCTGTTTCGCAAGGGCGACACGCCCATCCTCAACTTGAAGCCGCCCGCCGGCATGGCCGACGCCCAAGAGCGCAACAAGCTCGAATTCCTCGCCGCCATCAACGAACGGTTTGACCGCGACAAACAGGACGACACCGAACTCGATGCTCGCACGCGATCGTACGAGCTTGCTTACCGCATGCAGTCGGCCGCGCCGGACGCAGTAGACATCAGCTCCGAATCGGAAGCCACCAAGAAGCTGTACGGTCTGGACGACCCGGCCACTGCTGTTTACGGCAACAATCTCCTGCTCGCGCGGCGCTTGGTCGAACGCGGCGTGCGTTTTGTCGAGTGCTATAGCGGCTCCGGCTCGCGCTGGGACGCCCACGCTAGCCTGGAAGCGAACCACACCGAGAATTGCAAATCGTCCGACAAGCCCGTCGCCGGTTTGCTGAGCGACCTGAAGGCTCGCGGCATGCTGAAGGACACGCTGGTGGTGTGGGGCGGGGAATTCGGCCGTACCCCGTTCGTGCAAGGTAGTCCGAACGACGAGAAGGCCGGGCGCGATCACAATCCGTGGGGCTTCACCATTTGGATGGCGGGCGGCGGCGTCAAGGGCGGCCAGACCATCGGCAGCACCGACGAGATCGGTCTGCGCGCGATCGAAGAGCCGCATCACGTCCACGATGTTCATGCGTCCATCCTTTATCTGCTGGGGCTGGACCACCTGCGCACCACCTATATGCACAATGGCCGCGCCGAACGGCCCACAGGAACCGCTGGGAACCTGATCCCGAAACTGTGGGCTTAAAGTTTTCGCTGTTCTGGCTAATACCGCTCAGCGCCTGGGCTCAAACGCTACCCGATGCCCCCGGCAAAGAAACATTCGTGATGGTCTGCAGCATGTGCCATTCGCCCACCGCCGTCATTGGCAAGCAGGGCACCAGGCAATGGTGGCAATCTAAAGTGACCGAGATGCTGCAGGAGGTGACCGACGTTCCCGATTCCGACGTTGACACCATCGTCAACTATCTCGCGAAGAATTTTCCGATCGTCAAAGTCAACGTGAACAAAGCATCCGCAAAGGATCTGGAAACCGGCCTCGGGTTAACGACGAAGGAATCCGAGGCGATTGTCAGCTATCGCGAATCCAAGGGTGACTTCAAAACGCTGGACGATCTGAAAAAGGTGCCGGGCTTGGACGCTGTCGAGATCGAATCGAAGAAAGATCGTCTGGAGTTCTGATGGCAACCCAACGTTTCACCGTCCGGTCGAAAGATGGAGTCGAGATATCCGTTCAAAAGGCCGGCTCCGGCCCACCGCTGTTGCTGATTCACGGCTCTCTTCTCAATGGATCGCTCTCGTGGGGAGCGGTGCTGCCAAAGCTTGCCGAACACTTCACCGTTTATGCGATGGACCGGCGCGGACGCGCCCCGTCGGGCGATGCTAAGAAATATTCGCTCGCCATCGAGGCGGATGATATCGTCAGTTCTGCAGATGCCATTGGCGGACCGGTTATCGTCCTGGCTCATTCCTACGGCGCGCTGGCTTCTCTAGAAGCCCTGAATCGCCTGAAAAACGTCGCCCGTTTAATTCTGTATGAACCGCCTGTGATCATGAGCCCAGCCCTGACCGAACTTGTCGCCACTCGGATGGAGCAAGCCTTAGAGGCGAATGATCGCGAACAGATCGTCACGATGTTTCTGCGTGACCAGGTTCGAGTGCCTCCGGATCGTATCGAGATGATGAAGTCCTCACCGATCTGGCCCATCGTGCTCCAGATTTCTCCTACGTTGCCGCGCGAGGCTCGCGCCGTTAACGCCTATCAGCATTCCGCGGCTAACCTGGCGAACTGCAAGATTCTCACGACGGTGCTGGTTGGCACTGAGACCGTCGGTTTACTGCGTGAGGCTGCTTTGTTCCTGCGTGCCGCGATTCCGAGTTGTCAACTCGTGGTTTTAGAGGGCCAGGGCCACGGTGCGATGTTAGACGCGCCCGATTTCTTCGCCGACAAAATTTTGGAGATTGCAAAGTGAACATTCGTCCGTTCCTCGCCGCGCTATTGCTCGCCGGTACTCAAGCCGCATTCGCTCAGCTCTCGCCGCAGGCCACCTGGGCCGCTCACGCGGCAAACGATTACGACGTCGTGCCCAACGTCACCTACGTCACCGCCGGAAATAGCGAAGTAAAGCTCGACATCTATCGGCGCCGCGGCGTCACCACGCCACAGCCCACGGTTATTCACTTTCACGGTGGCTTTTGGGCCGCCGGCACGAAAGAGGCTTCGCAGATGTACCTCATCCCGTGGTTGGAAATGGGATGGAACGTGGTGAACGTGGAGTATCGGCTGGCGCGAGTGGCGCTGGCGCCCGCCGCCGTAGAGGATTGCCTCTGTGCGTTGCGTTTTGTCGCCGCGCAGGCCAAGACCTACAACTTCGACGTGAACCGCATCGTGTCGATGGGCGAATCCGCGGGCGGCCATCTCGCGTTGACTACGGGAATGATTCCCGAGACTACGGGCCTAGCCCGCGAATGCGAAGGCATGCCGTTGCCCAAAGTTGCCGCGATCATCAACTGGTACGGCGTCTCCGACGTTCCCGATGTTATCGACGACGGACCGCACAAAGCCAACCTCGCGGTGCAGTGGTTCGGCAGCCTGCCGAATCGCGATGAACTTGCCCGACGCCTCTCGCCGCTCACTTACATCCGCGCGGATCAGCCACCGGTGCTCACCATTCATGGCGACGCCGATCCAACAGTAAATTACCAGCAGGCCGTCCGCTTGCACGAAGCCCTCACAAAAGCGGGCGTACAAAACCAGTTGCTGACCATCCCCGGCGGCCACCACGGGAATTTTTCACCCGAAGAACGCACCAAGATTTACGTTACGATTCGTGAATTCTTGAAGAAGAACAATCTCCCTACCGACTAACCGAACCGCGCGCGTGAGCAAGCGGCTAATCATTCCCAAGGACTCTTCGTTCCATACGGCAAACTCGTTCCCATCGCTTCGATCTCGTGAATCTTGCCCCCGCGGATCTTGAAGATCTCGCCGGCCTGCAAATTCGAAGTCCCGCCGTTCATGTGCACCACGTCGACTCCCGGCACTCCCTTGATCTTGATGTCGTGAACCGCCCCGCGATGCTGGAACATCGGGAACGCATAGACCAAGCCCTTCTGTTCATCCACCAGCCCCAACCGTCGTGGCCACAGCCGGGTGATGAAGCTCAGAATCCCGCTATTCACCTGCGCCGTGCAGGTCAAGGTTCCAAGCACCGCCATCGCATGATCGTCAGCGGGCGATCCCATCGGCACCGGCCATGGCACGGGCGTCGCGTTGTGCGTGGTCTGGCCTCCGTTTTCGTGCCGCTCGCAATCCTCGGCGAAAGGCGCGATCTCGCCGTCGCCATGCTCGATGGATTCGAAATACGAATTAGCCGCGTGGATCATGTCTTCGCGTGATGTGCCCTCGGCTGGCGGAACATCGGCCAGGAATGCCGCGCGTGGCGTCACCAGGTTCTGCATCCGATCTGCCCGCATGTTTCGCGCCAAGACATGCTCGATCTCGGTTCGCCATCCACCACTTTCAGCCGCAGCGCGATAATCAGCGGCCGATCGTTTTCCTTCATCACGCCGTAGAAGCCCACTTGGTTCGATGCCGGATCGACCGCGTAAATCTTGAAGCTGGTCGGAGCTTCCGACGCGCCTACCCA
>JBKQHJ010000048.1:0-21716 GCA_052148835.1 Bryobacteraceae bacterium | reverse complement strand
GGAGCAGTATGGTGCGCTGATCCGAGATATTCGCGCTAAAGTCCGCCATGCTGACCGCGTGACCATTAGCGTGCATTGCCACGATGACCTCGGGCTCGCGGTGGCGAACGCGCTCGCGGGCCTTCAGAACGGCGCGCGTCAGGTGGAGGCCACGATCAACGGAATCGGCGAGCGGGCGGGCAACACATCGCTCGAAGAGACCGTCATGGCGATCCGCACGCGAGCGGACTACTTCAACCTTCGAACGGATATCAACACGCGCGAATTCAGCCGGACGAGCCTGTTGGTTTCGGAATTATTGGGAATCCCCGTTCCGCCTAATAAGGCGATTATCGGCGCCAACGCGTTCTCGCATAGTTCGGGCATCCATGTTGACGGCTTTCTGAAGGATCGGCAGACATATGAGATCATGCGGCCCGAAGACGTAGGCTTGCGGGAAAGCCGGGTTGTGCTTACGGCACGCACAGGACGCGCCGGCCTGCGTGACAGACTGGACAAACTCGGATTTACGTTGTCGCCCGAGGAACTGAATCAGACCTATACGCGTTTTCTTTCGATCGCGGACAAGAAACAGGAAGTATTCGACGAGGACCTGATAGCGATGGTGCATGAAGAGCTGGAGCCAGCCCCAGACCATTGCCAACTGGAATACCTTTATGTGAGCGGCGGAACTTCATCGGCGCCGACGGCTTCGGTGAGACTCAGGATTCAGGGCGAGTCCCGCGAGGCGACGAGCACGGGAGACGGGCCGATCGACGCCCTATATAAGGCGCTCTCGGCGATTACTCACAGCTCCGTGAAGCTCTCTAAGTACGAGATCAGATCCGTCACCAGCGGCACGGAAGCGCTTGGCGAAGCAACCGTTCATCTTCAACAGGGCGAGGTAAGAATTGTGGGCCGCGGCGCATCCACTGACATTATCGAAGCGAGTGCCAAGGCTTATGTGGATGGTGTGAACAAGCTCGCCCGCGTTTCAGCCGCCACGCCGTAGTGTACTGTCTCGCAAATTACTGGCTCATAGCCGGGTACACACGGCTTCAGCCGCCGTTCCGTGAGACCGTAAGAACGCCACTGAAGTCGCGTACACCGCCAGCCTGCGATCGTCCAGTTATCTCGCGGACATTGCGCTGGGCGCGCTCGTTTAGGCGGCTCGCCGGCTTGCGACTTCCTCCAGGTTTCGTATGGCGATCTCGAATTCGCGCATTTTGAATTTTTGAACCTTGCCGCTGAGAGTCATCGGGTAGGCATCGACGAAACGGATGTGTTCCGGCACTTTGTAGTAAGCCAGGCGGGCGCGGCAGAAGGCGCGGATTTCCTCTTCCTCGGCAGTAGCACCTGGTTTGAGCCGAATCCATGCCACCACAATCTCGCCGAGCCGTTCGTCCGGGATGCCGATAACTTGCGCGTCGGCGATGGAGCCGTGAGTATACAGAAATTCCTCGATTTCGCATGGGTAAACATTTTCGCCCCCGCGGATAATCATGTCCCGCGCGCGGCCAGTGATCTTGACGTAGCCGTCCGGACGCATGATCGCAAAATCACCCGTATGCAGCCAGCCATTAGCGTCCACGGCCTGTGCTGTGGCCTCGGGCTCCCCATCGTACCCTTTCATCACCGTATAGCCTCGAGCCAGCAGTTCCCCTTGTTCACCAACCGGCAGCGTCTCGCCTTCTGAAGATACGATCTTCACTTCGGTCTGCGGCAGCGCACCTCCCACGGTGGTACAGCGAGTTTCCAGGTCGTCATCAACACGCGAGCTGGTAATGCCGGGCGAGGCTTCGGTCTGACCGTAGACCACAAGCATGTGGGGGCAATGCATCGTGTCGACAACCCGCCGCATGACTTCGATCGGGCAGGGAGCGCCGGCCATGATGCCGGTGCGAAGCGAGTTCAGTTGAAAGCGGCCGAACTCGGGGTGCTGGAGTTCAGCGATAAACATTGCCGGGACGCCGTAAATGATGGTTGACCGCTCCGCCTCGATAGCCTCAAGCGTAGCGACCGGATCGAACGTGGCGGAGGGGAAGATGCAGGCTGCGCCGGAAACAGCTGCGGTCATCGTGCCGATAACGCACCCGAAGCAGTGGAACATCGGAACCGGAACGCATATCCAGTCTTCTGCGGTGACGCGCATACACTCGGCGAAGAAGCGAGCGTTGTTCACCAGGTTCACGTGCGTGAACAGCACGCCCTTTGGTTGGCCGGTCGTGCCGGAAGTGTATTGGATGTTCGCTGGCTCATCAGGATCGGGCCCCGCGATGGTGCCGTCCGGATCACGCAGAAACTTTTCCCACTGCACCGTATCGAAATAGATGACATGCTCCAATGCAAGTGTCTGCCCGGCACGGCATTCTTCAAGAATGGATTGATAGTTCGAGTGGCGCCCCTGCGTGTGGAGAAAAAGCGCCCGCATCCGTGATTTGCGTAGCACAAAGGACAACTCGTGCGAGCGGTTGGCGGGATTCACGTTTACCAGAACAACGCCGGCGAGCGCACACCCGATTGCAGAATCGGCCACTCAGCGCAGTTGGTTGCCCATACTCCGACGCGGTCGCCTGGATAGAGTCCGACCGCCCGCAGGCCGGCGGCGACGCGCTGTGCCTCATGCGCGTATTCCGCCCAGGTGAGCCTGATGTTCTGATGCCGGCTGATGAGGGCGACGCGATCTGCAAATCGATCCGCGGTTTCAAGAAAGGCATCCCCTATCGTCTGCCGGACGACAGTGCCCTTTGGGCCTCGGGCATAACTCTGCATCGCTTCCTCCTTTCCCTGAATCCGTTGGCATCAGACTGGCACGCGCAGCCTAAATCATTGTATGTTCAAAGGTTGCACGTAATGGCTGCGCCATCAGCCAGGGAGAGTCTTATGTCTCGTATTGCGCTTGCCGGTCTTGTATTTCTTTGCGTCTCATCCGCGCCGCTCTTCGCAGATCAGACTTGCCAGGGATTGATGAGTCTCGCGCTCGAACACGCGTCAATCACCTCCGCCTCGGACGTTCCTGAGGGGCCTGTGAGCGGCGGGGGCCGCGGCGGCCCTCCCTTGACCGGTCCCGTGATCGCTCCCGCGCACTGTGCCGTGCAGGGGATCATCAGGCCGACAAAGGACTCCGAGATCCATTTCGAGTTGTGGATTCCGGAGAGCGGATGGAATGGGAAATATCTGCAACTGGGCAATGGAGGCTGGGCAGGATCGATCAACAGAGCCGGTCTTGCCGAGCCGGTGAAGCGCGGCTACGCCGCGGCCGCCACCGACGACGGTCACCAGGGTGGCGCCGGCGCGACCTGGGCGATCGGACACCCGGAGAAGCTGATCGATTTCGGGTACCGAGCCGTGCACGAGACGAATTTGCAATCGAAGGCAATTATCCAGAATTTTTTCGGCCGGGTGCCGTCGCGCAGTTATTTCAACGGATGCTCCGACGGCGGACGTGAGGCGCTGATGGAGGCGCAGCGGTATGCCGAGGACTTCGACGGAATTATTGCCGGAGCTCCAGCCAGCGACTGGTCGCATCTTTTCACCGGTTTCCTCTGGAACGCACGAGCCTTGACAGAAACCCCAGCCAGCGCCATACCGCCCGCCAAGCTTATGGTGATCCAAAAGGCAGTGCTGACGGAATGCGATGCCGCTGACGGCGTGAAGGACGGCCTGCTGCAGGACCCGCGCGCATGCCATTTCAACCCGTCCGTCTTGATCTGTAAAGGCGCGGAAGGTCCTGAGTGTCTGACAGCCCCGCAGGTGGAGGCTCTTCGGAAGATATATGATGGGCCTAAGAACCCCCGCACCGGCGCTTCAATTTTTTCCGGATATGCACGCGGTACAGAGGCCGGGCCCGCAGGTTGGGCCGCATGGATTACACCCGCTTCCGTCACCTCTTCGATTCAATATGGCTTCGGCAGCTCATATTACGATCAGGCGGTTTTCGAGGACCCGAAGTGGGATTACAGGACGCTGAACTTCGATACGGACGTTGCGTTCGGCGACCAGAAGGCCGGACCAGTCCTGAATGCGACGAATCCAGACCTCAGAAGCTTCCGCGCAAATGGCGGAAAACTGATTCAGTATCACGGTTGGGGCGATCCGGCGATCTCGCCGCTCAGCTCGATCGCTTACTACGAGAGTGTGCGGGCCTTTCTTGACAGGTTCCCCGATGCTAGGCATCAGGGCTCCGGCAGCACGCAGGAGTTCTATCGACTGTTTATGGTTCCGGGTATGGGCCACTGCGGCGGCGGTGTGGGAGCGAACAGCTTCGGAAACGGCCCCTCGGCCCAAACGGACCCGGATCATGACGTTATCAGCGCGTTGGACCGGTGGGTAGAGACAGGCGTCGCGCCGGACAAAATCATCGCGACCGGCACTGTCGTGGGCGATCCGAGCAAGGTTCTAACCCGGCCGCTGTGTCCGTATCCGCAAGTTGCGCGGTACAACGGAACTGGCGATCCCAACGGTGCGGCGAGTTTCGCGTGTGCCGTGCCGTAGGTCAACAGCCTATCAGTAGGCAGACGGCCGGGCGCTTTCAAAACCGAGCTTGAACCCAGCGGGTGCAGCGTTCAAGGGCGGTCAGTCCCGGAAATGGTGGTGTAGAGCCGACGCACCCCCGCTCTAGACGCTTAGACGTCGTGTGCCCGCTCTGATGGGGGGGATGCTTTGCCGTTCGATGACCCTCTGCCGGAGCCGCAGGTTCCATCGAGTGGGGCCGCGGAGACTCGGCTGCAGCCTCGCTTACGGCCATTACAGCAATTCACGATTGCGAAATACGAAGTGAGCAACTGTACATCCTGCATCGACCGCGAAAACAAGATAGGATACATTTGATTGCAGCCGGCTGGGTGGCCAACGTGCCCCACGCCGCCGGGAAGTGAGGCTGAGCCTGCCAATGCAGCGAAAAATTCGGATCCATGCCATTGCAATACTCGCGGTTTTCGCTCCGGCGATCTTGGCTCAACAGCCGCCCGCAACGGTCGTCACTGGCGGCGAAATCAAGGGCACTATTCTGAGCGCCGGTGGCGCGGTTTTCAAAGGCATTCCTTTTGCTGCGCCGCCCGTCGGCGACTTGCGTTGGCGCGAACCGAATCCTGTGAAGCCGTGGAACGGCATTCGAGACGCAACAGCGTTCGGTTCGAGATGCATGCAAAACGGCGAAGAAGTCAGCGAAGATTGTCTGTATCTCAATGTCTGGACTCCTGAATGGCCGGCGAAATCGCGCAGACCCGTCATGCTGTGGATTCACGGCGGCGGAAATTTTGCGGGTTCCTCGGGCGAGGCCATTTTCGATGGCGCACAGTTTGCCCAACACGGCGTGGTCCTGGTAAGCGCCAATTACCGTCTCGGAGTCTTTGGATTCTTCGCGCATCCTCAGCTGACCGCGGAATCCCCCCATCACGCATCCGGCAATTACGGTCTGATGGATCAGATCGCGGCGCTGAAATGGGTTCACGAGAACATCGCGAAATTTGGTGGCGATCCCCGCAACGTGACTCTTTTCGGCGAATCAGCGGGCGCGCTCGATATCAACGTGCTGATGACGTCGCCTTTGACGAAGGGCCTGTTCGCCCGCCTCATCGGGGAGAGCGGACCAGTGGTTGCGCCACCATCGCTGGCCGAAGGCGAAAAGAAAGGACTGAGCCTGGCCGAGGGCCTGCATGCGGATTCGCTGAAGGCGCTGCGCGCCCTTCCCGCCGCGGATCTTCAGAAGACGACCGGACAGGGATTGTCGTTTCTCGGACCACTGTTGGGCGTAGTGGTTGACGGGTGGGTGCTGCCCAGGGCGCCTTTTGCAGTATTTGAGGCGGGGCAGGAACATCGTATCGATCTGCTGCTGGGAACGAACGCCCGCGAACTGATGCGGCCGTTTTTCCCAACACCGGGATTGCGCGAGGGCATCACGGCTCAGTTCGGGCCACTGGCTGCGCGAGCTCTGCAGATTTATGGCATCGAGGGTGAGAAGACACCCGCCGCGCCCGATCCGGTATACGGGGACGCAATGGCCCAGTGGGCGACCGACGCGCAATTCCGATGCGGGACGGTCGCCGAATTGGTGTGGCATTCGCGCGCCGGCAATACGTCTTACCAATTTCAATTTTCGCGCGTACCTCCTGGGCGGGAGAGAGTGGGAGCAGCGCATGGGAGCGAACTTCCGTACGTATTCCGGACCCTTTCGATCGCCGCCCAGTCGCCGCGTGCACCTCGATTTGATGCGACGGATGAAACGGTGTCCAGCCAGATCCAGCAATACTGGACCAACTTCGCGAGGACGGGGAACCCGAACGGCGGTTCGCTGCCCCGGTGGCCGAAGTTCGATCCGGCAGCCCGGGCTTATATAGACCTGACGGCGAACGGCCCAGTAGCGCGAGAAGGGCTTCGGCGTGAAGCTTGCGGATTGTTTATGGAGAATGCCGTCGGGAAGTGAATGCCGCCAGTCAGCCCGAGGCCCGGTTGGCCGATTGAGCTTCCTCGCCGGTGACATCAATCGTCGTTGCTTGGGACGGCAAACCGCTGTGTCGGCTGAACGGAAAGCCGGCGGGTTGAAACGCCGATATTTGGTCGAAGTTGCCAGTGCTCTCTGACGATCCCTGGCCACGCACTCCGCTTGCGGCGCCTGCCGGCAAGGATTCCGGTGCAATCACAATGGCGTTGCCTAACTCAGTCAATCAGGGCGCCATTGATGAGAAGTCCTGGAAGTACGGCCACGCTTTCGATGCAGTGGCTGACGGCAAGATCTGGAATCCCGTGAAACTCAAGATGATGCGAGGCGAGAAGGTAACCGGCGGGACATTCTTCGCTTCATCAGATCCCACCACTTACTGCGCCTTTGCTAACGCCGGCTATGACTTTGTCTGGACGGAGATGCAACACAATACTCGCGACTGGTCCGATGTAGCCAAAATGTGGCAGGCATGCCCGCACGCCAAGGCGGTTCCCGGCGTTCGGGTCGCCTACGCGGATGAGCGTGAGATCCAGCATGCCTTGGATGCGGGCGCATTGGTGATCGTGATCCCCACCGTGAGGACAGTTGAAGAAGGCAAGGCAGGAAGGGATTGGACGTATTTTCCACCAATGGGGAAACGTAGCCTGGGCGGCGGTCAGGCATTTGCGCCTGAGTTCTGGGGCAGCGTTCCGGGCGGCTATCGGAATACGATCAACGACAACGTAGTTCTGATCGAGATGATCGAAACCGTCGGGGGCGCCGCGCAGGCGCGCGAGATCGCTGCTATTCCAGGTGTTGACGCAGTGTTCGCCGCAAGCGGGGACCTCGGCAATTTCTCCGGCTATAAACAGGGCGATCCCGACTACGAGCGACTGATTAACGTTGTGCATGACGCCGCTCTGGCAGCAGGCAAACGCCTCTGCGGACCTTTGGCATGGCGCGATCGCCCGGACTTCACCTGTTTCCAAGCCGGCAGTGAGACGGCAGCCATCGCCCGAGGAGTGGCGGCGGAACTGGGTCCTCTGAAGGACACACAGGGTAAACCAGAAGTCGGCCCGTACGCTTCGAAAAAGTAAGTTTCATCGGCCTGCATTTGGCGCCAGTCCGCTGAACGGCCGATAAAGAACGGAAACAGATGAATCTACGAGGAACTCAAGTGGACCGGTTTACAAAAATCTTCTTTGTCACGTGTGGAGCGCTCGCTGCGTGCATGGTTGCCTCCGGTCAATCCAACGGAAAATCCGGCGAATGGCCGACCTATGGCGGCGACCTCACAAGCACCCGATACCGGCCATTCGATCAGATCAACGCATCGAACTTCAGCAAGCTTGAAATCGCATGGCGATTCAAGACCGATAACCTCGGCAACCGACCAGAATACAAGCTGGAAGGAACTCCGTTGATGGTCGACGGAGTCATCTACTCGACTGCCGGAACGCGGCGCGCCGTGACCGCCCTGGATGCGGCGACGGGAGAACTCCTGTGGACACATGGCGAGCATGAGGGTGCATGCGGCGCGGCCGCTCCTCGGGGCCTGTCGGGGAGAGGTTTGGCTTATTGGAGCGACGGGAAACAGTCTCGCGTTTTTTATGTCACGCCCGGATACCGCCTCCTGTCGCTCGATGCCAAGACCGGATCGCCGGCACCGGGCTTTGGCGACAACGGGACGGTCGATTTGAAGGAGAAGGACGATCAGCCGATCAACCTAAACGAAGCTGAGATCGGACTGCAGTCCGCTCCAGTAGTGGCCAAGGATGTTGTTCTGATCGGGGCGGCCTTCCTCGATGGGGCCGCTCCCAAGAGTAAACAGAACGTGAAGGGATATGTACGCGCATTCGATGTGAGAACCGGCAAACGGCGCTGGATTTTCCATACGATCCCCACCAAAGGCGAGTTCGGATACGACACTTGGCTCAATAATTCGGCGGAATATACCGGCAACGCGGGCGTTTGGGCGCAGATCACCGTGGATGAGGAGCTGGGGCTGGCTTATCTGCCGGTGGAACTGCCCACGTCCGACTATTACGGGGGAAATCGCCCGGGAGCGGGACTGTTCGGCGAGAGCCTCGTGTGTGTGGACCTGAAGACCGGAAAACGGAAGTGGCATTACCAATTGGTCCATCACGGCATGTGGGACATGGATATCCCGGCTGCGCCGATCCTGGCCGATATCGTAGTGAATGGCCGCACGATCAAAGCGGTCGCTCAGCCCACCAAGCAATCGATCCTCTATGTTTTCGATCGCGTCACTGGTCAACCGGTTTGGCCGATAGAAGAACGGCCCGTGGAGAAGGGCGACGTTCCGGGAGAATGGTACTCGCCCACCCAGCCGTTTCCCACGAAACCGCCAGCCTATGATCGCAACGGTATTTCTGTCGACGACTTGATCGACTTCACTCCCGAACTGAAAGCCGAAGCTTTGAATTTAATTAAGCGCTATAAGATCGGCTCTATTTTTACACCGCCGTCATTAAGCAAGGCGGAGGGTCCACTGGCCACACTTACCCTGGGAACCAATAACGGCGGAACAAACTGGGCGGGCGGGTCGTACGATCCTGAAACCCACATACTGTATGTGTCGTCGTGCTCCTCCTGCGTAATTCCCATAGGAATTGTGCCAGTGCCACCGGGCGATTGGGACATGGGCTACGTGGGGGGAAGAGCCGGTCAAACGCCCGTGCGAAGACGAGGAGGAACGGGCGTGGGAGCCGGAGCGGATGCCTTGGCGTTGGCTCGTTTGAACCACAGAGCCGCGCCAGTCAAGGCCCAAAACGAAGCGCAACCCCCGCCGGTGGTTCGTATCGCCACCACGGTTCGTGGTCTTCCCCTGATCAAACCTCCGTATGGACGAATCTCGGCAATCGATCTCGACCGGGGAGAAATCCAGTGGCAAATCGCCCACGGCCCGACGCCGGAAGCGGTCCGCAACAGCGCGGCTCTGAAAGGGCTCGAGATCCCTCCAACGGGCGAGACTGGTCTCAGTGTCGGAACGCTTGTCACCAAAACGCTCTTAATTGCCGGGGATGGCATCGCCTCCGTATTGCCATCTGGAGCCAGGGGGGCTCTGCTGCATGCCTACGACAAACAGACAGGCCGCGAAATAGGCGCGATCGCGCTGCCAGCGCCGCAGAGCGGGTCTCCGATGACTTACATGCTCGACGGCAAACAGTATCTGGTTGTGGCTGTGAGCGGCGGCTCCTACTCAGGCGAATACGTGGCCTTTACTTTACCGTCGGAGTGAGAACAGACGCAGGCAGCACGGAAGCACACACAACTTGGCGGGCTCGCCAATTAGTTGCTGAGCAGGTCGGTCAATTGGGAAACCCTTTCGACTTGTTCGAAATTGTGAATCGTTTCGAGGATTTCCGCCACTCGGCGTTCGGACAGCATCGATTTTGGCATCAGGGCGTTATACTTCGCTTCGATGTCGACCCATTGGATGCCTCGCGGAGCGGTGCCTTTCGGAGCATCCACAGTGCTGCTGAAACGCTCACCGGAGCGAGTGACGATTGTCACGGTAGCTCCCCACGGCCATTGAAAGCGCACCGGAGCCGGCATGGGGTCCTGCACAACCAATCCAATAAGGCGCCGAATCACAGGACGCTCGATCATTGCAGGTTCAGCGTGCGCCCATGAAAAATCTTTGTCCGCCACCGCAGAAGCAATGTAGTAAGAGAGACTGTGAATCGCCTGGATGACATCTGCGGGTGGAACGTCAGCCACCAAGCCACTCTGCGGACCGGCAACGAGAATCTGTTTTACATCTTCCGGTTTCGCGTTGGATTCGCGCGCTGCGTTCCCCGCGGCTTCTACCGCTGGGTGCAGAGCGTTTGCGCCAGGAACAAGCTTCACCGCCAGGTATCGGGGAATTTGATATCCATCGTCCGATCGGTATTTCAGCTAGGCGAGAACTGCCGGCGTCGGGCACGCCACCGCCGAACACCGCCACAAACCCGCCGCGTGCTTCGTGCATGTCCAGATTGACAAGATATCCCGGCTGGCGGCAAGCGCGGCGTTAACCGAAGTGAGAGCTGCATTTCCCGCGTGATACTCGCGTGACCTAGATTCGAAATCGCGCTCGGGCTTCCGCGACAGTCGCAGGCTTGAGCCCGTAAATGGCCGCAATCTGGATCGCCGCCCGCACCATTTCCGTATTGTCGCGTGCCACGCTGCCGTCCGGCAGGTGAATACTATCCTCCAGTCCAACACGCACAAGATCGCATCCGAGCGCTAGGCCCAACGTGACGATCTTGAACATGTCGCGGCCGGTCGCCGTTACGCCCCAGATCGCCCTCGGGAACAGGCGCAAGCCCTCGTCGACGTTGAACAGAACGTTTCTTGCAATCGCAGGTGTGGCCCCAAAGCCGCCGCCGTGCAGCAGCCAGACATTATCGCGATCGCGTTCAAATAGACCTTCGTTGGCATAACGCAGCAGACGATGGAGAGAACTCGCCTCTACTACCTCGTATTCAAGAGCCGATCCCTTCGCATAGACAGCCTGGATGGTCTTCTTCAATAGTTCGGGAGAGTTCACGTAAGGGGTCTCGGCCGGATAGCCGCCCTCGGGGTTATAGAAATCGGCTGAGCCTCCGGCGATTCCGAACAGATCTTGACGCGGCTCAATTTCGAGCAGCCCGAGCCGTTCGCTATCCGTGGGCCAGAGGAACTGCTCGGTCGCCGGATCGCGGCGCACACCGATACCATTCGTGGTTTGGATGAGAATGGGAGACCTGGCGCGGATTTGCCGGATGACCTCAGCGTAAATTTCTCTGGCGCCGCTATTCCTGCCCTGAGCGCGCGTGGAAGTGAATGAGAGAGGCGCCCGCCTCGTAACAACGCGCCGCGGCTTCACCGATCTCGGCAGGCTGTTTCGGAACAATAGCACCTTCGCGATCCTGCTGCATGCCCCCATTAATGGCAACCGTGACAATAACCTTGTGTCCGTCGAGCATCAGAAGTTCCTTTCCCGCTGAGAGTTGGGTTCCGCGGCGCCGCATTTTCGCGCGCTGCCCGCATCATTTTTCGCGGTCTCGGCCAGGATGAAGGCTCCTCCCAGGCACCCGATGCCAGCCAGTAACCCGATTGTAGAGATGATTTCATCCGTTGTCCCATCGGCGGTGATGAGTTGTGGAGGCAATCGCATCGGGCCCGCCGCTTGAACGCCGCGTCAGGGTTGCCCCTGCTTCCCAATCCGTTTGAGCACGAGATGATATTCGTGAATCTTGGTATTCTCCCGCGACCCCGACACCACGATCTCGTTCTCCGTAAATGTCCCCTTCGCCAGATTGTGGAACGGATTGCCGTTGGCCTTCACTTCAGGATCGTTCTCGTCCTCGTGCAGGACAAAGAAGTGGATTTGATTTCCGCGAATCACCCCATCCACGATTTTCCAGGTGGGTTCGCCCGGTCGCCCTTCGATATGGCCGGTCACTACGTTCCCCTCCTGGCGCAGCACAAAAACATTGGCGCCACCCGCGGACCAGCGGCCCGTCAGGTCAGCTAGCAGCGGAACGGAGGCCAGAATGAAGAAGACACCCGCTCGAAGCATCATTTGTAGTCCTGCTTTGCAGGTTGGGACGTCTGCATGTGCTGCCATGACCTTTCGTTTTCGAGGCAGACCTCGTCGATCAGTTCGATGTTGAGCTCACGGGCCTCTTTCAGGGAGGCAGTCCATGGGTGCGTATACACTTTGGGATCGTCGACGGTGATCTCCACCTCCAACGTTCCCCAGGTGGGGCGGCGTAGCCGTTCGGTCATTTTCCCGGCACTGGTCAGCGGGGCGCCGGCCATGTCGATCCACAGATCGTCCCGGAAGCCGGTGGTCTGGATCACCAGAGTGTCCTGGTCCCATTTGGCGGTCGAGTATCCGTTCCACGAGGGATTGGGATCTTCCGGCAGAGGACGTCCATCGATGAAAATCTGCCGGTACATCGCGTTCACTTCATAGAGCATCACCAGCAGCTGAGGAGTGTGCACAATCTTCGTAAGGTGAGGCATTACCCACGTGCGCGGAGGATTATCAGGGAGGCAGCGAACGTGTGGATCGTCTTTACTGTATCTGTGCTTCACGAGTTCGGCCGCCCAGGGCTGGAAAGGGAGACCACCAGGCAGCTCTTTTCCAATATTCAGTGCAAGTGGTGAACCCCCGATTTCGATGCCGCAGAATTCGCCTGTCGCCGGATTGCACTTATTGATCGTCGCGGCGTGCCAGATGCCGGAGAAGTCCGGTTTCCCATCCGGGAGCCGCGGTGGGGGGGCGTTCAGATTAGGAGTCCCGTCGGCGTTTTTCGGGACTCCGGCCGTCGGGTAGTTGATCCACTGTCCAGAGACGGGAACCGCCGCCACCGACGCCGCTGTGATAAGCAAGCCAAGCACGTGGAGGCGCACGTTGCGCTTTTGCCCGTGGACTGTGTCCACACTTCCCATTCGCTTTCCATGTTCGGATTTCGGCGCTCTGAACAGCACCCGGCAACTCTTCGCTAGACTTTCGCGCAATTCAGAATCCTCGATGGTGAGAAGCACTCGACGAATCACCCGCCAATCAGAAGTTCGAGACATTTCATGGCTCCTTTGAACGATCCCAGCGCACCCGGGCCCGCATTGGCCCCGCGTGTGAATCAAAAACATACCTGAGAGCGAATTGTACTACTCGCGGACTATCGCCGGCTGCCGTGATTTGGCCAAGAATCGGGGTCGTCAAAGACATGCCGGGATTCGCAAATTCCGGATGACTGAAAAGCATTGAAAAACTCGGATGATCATTTAGGTAGCTGCAGAAAGAAATTCAGCTTGTCCCACTCGTCACGCTTGCCAAGCGGATCTAAAACGTCGTCTAACCGAACTGCCCGGTTGGATTGACGGACCCGGCGGACACTAAGGATCCGCACTCGGCTTCGAGGAGTTTCCGCTTCGCTCGATACTGCGGAGACGAGCGGCGGCCAGAGGGTCACGAGTTCGAATGGTCGCGAGTGCTTCATGTGATGATCGCCTGGCTTCTGGCCAGGAGTCCCGTTGAGGCCATTGCCTGTCAGCAAAACAGACAACCCCCTGATAGATCGAGCCGGCTGGGCGTCAACGATTGATGAATTACCCACCCAACTACCCACCCACGAGTGTACTTTTAGCACGCAAAAAGTGTCTGGTCCTTACTGGCAAGTTATTGAAGGAATTGGTCGAGGCGAGTGGATTCGAACCACCGACCTCCTGGTCCCGAACCATGTGACCCTCGCTATCTCCATGATTACAGAGCGTGCCAATATTTTCGCAAGAAACTTCATTTTAGGTAACGGAAGTACACTCGTGGGTGGGTAGTTTTCACGTCTGACCTCCTGACCTTTCCCACAGTAGGTCCCGACAGGCTCCTCAAGCCATAGGTTCTCCTTTTGCAGGTGCGCTGATCGCGCGTTGGTTTCACGCGGACTAACAAGCGGCGAGGGTCACGAACGCACATTCCACAAATTATCTTTTTTTGATGCAGGGAGTGTGCAGGCGTCGATATGGTCACCGCTCCCGGCGGGATCGTCTGGACGCAGACCGGCAGCGGTTTGATCCATGAAGAGGTCCCAGCTGATCTCGATCGCGAGCTACATGGGCTTCAGATCTTCGTCAACCTAAGTTCGCAAAACAAGATCGCGCCTCCAAAGACGTTCCGGCTCCAAAATAACGATGTGCCAGAGTGGCGAAACGCGGCCGGCAATCGCGTCCGCGTGGTGGTCGGTTCATTCGAGGGCACTTTGTCCCCTCTCGTACCTGGCGAGCCGTTCACATTGCTCGATGTCGAGTTACGCCGCGAGATCTCCTACAACCTGCCAGCCGATCACAACGCGATTGTCTATGTCCTCGCGGGCGACGTCATGGTACTGCCGAAGCACGCAAACAGACGCTATCCGGTGAACAAGCGTTGGCAGTTTACGGGAGGTAGCGGTCGAGTAACGTTAGAGGCGTCTCATCCTGCGCATCTCCTTATCCTGTCAGGCCTTGAAATCCGCGAACCAGTCCTCGTTGAAGGGTCCTTCATCATGAACAACCGGTCGCAGATCGAAGCAGCTGTCGCGCGCTATCGTGCGGGAGAAATGGGGCGCCTCTAGAGTTCGCAAGACGCTCTCACACTCTTCACGAATTCCGCGATGGCCGCCCCGATCTCGTCAGGGCTGTCCTCCTGTAAGAGCTTTCGGCCTTTAACGTAACCTCGGTTTGGTTAGGCCATCGGCGGATAATCTCGCGAAGCCGGCCCCGCGCGAGCGTGCCTGGCTCACCGTTGATGAACAATTTGGGCAGATCGCTTTGAGCCGACCAATTACAGTTCCGGCTGACGACTTCGGCGACTTCGGCCGGTTCGCCCTCGATCGGGAGACTTCGCGGCCATGAAAGCATCGCCCTGCGGTCTTCTCCAGAGTTGCGGAAGGGCTGCCGATAATGATTCGACTCCTCATCTGCGAGCTGTCGTATTACCGCCTGGGGCAGAATCTTCTCGATGAATATGTTGTCTTCCAACACCATTCGCTCCCCCTCCGGCGAGCGGAGCGCTTTGAACAAAGGGTGGGCGTGCTCGGGTACATCCGACCAGTTCAGAGGCGCGGCGATAGCTTCCATGTGAACGATGCCTTTGACGCGCTGACTATTCTGTCTGGCCCGGTCGAACCCGAGTACTGCACCCCAATCGTCCAGGACAAGAACAACGCGATCCCCGAGATCTAGCTGATCCCACAAATCGAAAAGATAGTTTCGGTGACTAGCGAGGCTATAACGGTCCGGCCCAAGTGATGCGTCGAGCTTGTCCGAGCCATTCCGATGAGGTCGCAGGCAACGAGGCGGCCCATTCCATCCAAATGCGGCATGACGTTCCGCCACACATACGACGATGTCGGCTGGCCGTGCTGGAATACGATTGCGCCGCCCTCGCCTTCGTCGACATAGGCCATTCGGTTGCTCCTGACTTCGCGGTACTTGAGATCTGTGTAAGGCTTACTTCCGATCATCTGTTCTCCAACGCGCCAACGGATTTGGACGAAGCGAGTTCGTAACGCGCGCGCAAAAGCGGCAGAAATGCCGCGCGGTACGACAAGGTGAGGAAGACTTCGAGCACGCTTACGATCGCCGCGAGAAACACTTCCGCTCCCGACGAGGGAACGAAAAGGTGCATCACGGCTACAATTTACGATGACTGGCGCCAGCACGGTCAGCGCGAGCGGCACGAAGCGCCCTGTCAAAAGCGCAGCCCCAGTGAGCACGTACGTGACGAACAAGAGCGGGAAGAAGTACTGGCTCGCGATTAGTCCGCCGATGAACACTGCCGCCGCGCCCCGCGCCGGTGGGAGCGGGAACAACTTCAGGAGCCCGTTCAACCCGAAGCCGAAAAACACGAGCCCGAGCAGAACGCGCGCCGCGATCGTAGCTTTAGATTCCACAGGTCTGCCTCTTCGGGCGAATGCTTGCCATCGGGTTGTATGCAGGTCGTACGAGACGGCTGGAGTGAACTCTCCGGCTACTGCACGGTCGTGTACTTCCCACGGTGAAGCGCCTGCTTTGCGCGCCGCGACCATCTTCTCGGGATCGACATTGATGTGCACCTGAGAAGGCAAAGCCTTCAGTTGCTCCGTGACGGTCCAGTCGTTCGCAAAATTGTTCGTGTTCAGCTCAATGATGTTCCCGTCGGGATCCTCATGCCGCTCCGGCGGTACCTGCAGTCCATCGACCTGCGCCCGCTCACTGAGAGCGGCAAGCTGGCTTTCGATCGTATGCGCGGCGGCCTGTTGTTCACTGGAAACCCGCGCGTAGATTGCAGCTCGAATCGAATTCATATTGCCTCCTGGCCGGAGGCCGGGCGATGGCTCTATCCAGAGCAAGCCCACTGCATCGTTGTTTAAGTCAGTTTAGGAAGAAGAATACCTTATGTCAGAAACAAGCAAGCTTATCACCGTGCACAGCGAAAATCACTCGGGCGGAATTGGCTAATGTGCCAACACCGCCCCCCACAGCAACCCATGTTCCGATCTCTCACCTCGCGGCCGTTGAGGGTCTGGTCGAGACGTTAAGTCGGCGGCACATCGGCGTCGTTAGTGAGGAGTTCGCAGTATCAAAAGACGGTATGGAAATGTTCGGTGTGATCGATCTCTAGACGAGCTCCGATGGATGCCGGTTTGCGATTGGGATTCGGAATGCAAATAACAAGCGTTTCCGGCTGGCTTGTACTGTCGGACTGCGCGTGTTCGTGTGTCACAAGCTGGCGTTTCAGGGCGACTATAGTCCCGTCCTCGCGAAACACTCCAAGAACTTTTCGGTCGAAGACAGCTTATCGATTGCGTTGACCGGATGCAGCGCAATTTCCTGCCGATGCGGCGACAGGTAGAAGCTCGGCGGGCTCAACAGCTAACTACAACGGCAGCAAAGTTGACCATTTATCGTGCGTTCATTGAAGGCGACCTTGACATCCCGAAACACCTGGCACGAAGGGTCCACGAACTCTACTTCACTCCGCAGCACCAGCAATTTGAATCCAGAACCATGTGGAGCCTGTCGAACGCGTTCACGTCGGCGTTTAAAGAACTCGATCCCATTCCACAGTTCCGGGCCACAGCGAGGCTTGGACGGTTTCTTGAATCGGCAAACATATCCTAATCACGGACGCGCAAAACATCAAAAGCTCGAGCGATAGGAATGATTCGCCACACTACGGCCCGTTCCCCGAAATCTGTTGCACACACATGCACCGACTGTATCAACGTCAACCCTGCGATGCTTTTTCGCGATGTGGGCGTGAAGGTCGCTCACGGCCCCGGCTCGAGATCGGGAGCGAGTTCACCAGTCGTGCGACACCGCGTCAGGCGAAAATGTTGACGCTCGATGTGCTATTACTCGCGGTCGAACTGTCCGTGGAGGCCGTCGTCGAGGTCGAGTTTTGACTGCTGGAACTGTCACTCCCACGATGATGGTAACGTCCTTCGAGGAGCGACAGCAGTCCTTGTGTAAAGCTTTGGGTCTGCGATGCCGCAGCTTGCTGGACAGACCGAATGTCTGTCTGTAGTTGTGAAAACGCGCTCTGCGCCTGGCTCAAATTGCCGGATGAGAGCGCCTTGCCAATCGCATTAAAATCGTTCGCGATGGAGTCGGACCCGCTGCTGGAGTTCGTGCTCGATTGAGTGCTCGACTGAGTGCTGGACGCCCCCTGACTTTGCAGCGCTTGTTGCAGGCTGGCAAATGCCGATTGCGCTCCTGACAGGTCGCCGGCTTGGAGAGAGCTAGCGAGTTGGGCATAGTCTTGCTGCACCTGCTGCGCGACGCTTAGCCCCTGTTGTGCCGAACTCCCCACGTACTGATCCTCTCTTTGTGGCAGCGCTTGAGCAGATTGGCTGGCGGCCTTGAAATCGCTTTGCAGTTGCGAAAACGCACTCTGCGCCTGGCTGAGATCGCCGGATTGGAGAGCCTGGCCGAGCGCGGCAAAGTCATTTTGGATGGTGCTGGAACCGTTCGAGCCAGTGGGCGAACTAGAAGAGCTTTGATTGGCCGGCAGCAACTGTTCGATACTCGCGTACGCGGACTGCGCACCCGACATGTCGCCGGATTGGAGATCGCTGGCAAGTTGTTTGAAGTCCTGCTGGATTTTCTGGAATGGATTCTGCTGATACTGTTGCGACAGGTCAGCGATCAAGTTAGAAGAGAGAGCTGAGATCGACATAAGCATTAACCTCCACAACATATCTATCGCCGACCGACGATTCGAAGTTGAGGCATTCCGCAGGTTCGTTGCAAATCTTAACAATTGGGTTTTTCGTCACACTACTTCACAAATGACGCGTACTCGGTTCGGTTTAGGCAGCCGTCCTTTTCTCCAATTGAGGTGGGGCGCCACTGCGGCACCCTCTAGAACGTCTTCGCATGGTTATACTCTTGTTCACTCTTGCCCTTGCATTCGCCTGGGTTGGTTCGGCGCAGAACACTGGCTCTTACACCATTCGGCCCGTGGTTGGATCGGGTTCGCAGGGCGATGGCGGGCCGGCAACATCCGC
The DNA here is from genome assembly GCA_052148835.1 of Bryobacteraceae bacterium. Classification (GTDB taxonomy): domain Bacteria; phylum Acidobacteriota; class Terriglobia; order Bryobacterales; family Bryobacteraceae; genus Palsa-89. Next base: position 3,290 of record JBKQHJ010000048.1, on the reverse strand, counting down.
TCTGCTCGACGGCCCGTACGGGCTCGCGCGGGATGCGCAGGGCAACGTCTATATATCGGAATCGAACGCCGGTATCATCCGCAAAGTTGATGTAAACGGCACCATTGAGCGATTCGCTGGTTCGGGCATCTTGGACGATGGTTTGGAAGGTCAACCTGCACTGCAAACGGACCTCATTTCGCCGGGATCTTTGCTCGTGGACAGCGACGGAGGCCTGATTTTCACTGATGCCGGGGCTTGCAGGATTCGGAAGGTTCTCACAAACGGGACCATCCAGGATCTAGTAGGCACTGGACGGTGCGCCGGATCGAGCGTCGGATTCCCCGGTGGAGGAACCATCAGCGGGACTTATCCGCCACTTGAAACAACGATTGGCATCGTGGGCGGAATGATTAAGGACGCCTCCGGCCAGTTGATCTTCAGCGATGTGAGCCAAAACGTCGTTTGGAGAGTTGACTCGGATGGGATCGTACGCGTCATTGCAGGCACAGGCTCCCCAGGGTTCAGCGGCGACACCTATTCAGCCACAAGTGCCTATCTAAGCTCTCCTCACGGAGTGATCGTAGATAGCGACGGTAACATCTATATTGCCGATTCCGGGAATTGCAGGGTTCGTGAAATCGACATTAGTGATGGCGACATCGATACAGTGGCTGGGAACAGCACCTGCGCGTCCGTATCGTCCGGCTGGAATAGCTCTTCCTTAGGAACTCTGAACGGGCTCGCCTACGATGGCAGCACCAATACGATCCTGATCTCATCCCCTGACATCGGGCGCGTTGTTCGTATGAACGTGGGTTCGCAGGGACTTTCAACTGTCGTCGGCAGCGGGAATCCCGGTGTTGCCACTTCGGCGCCGCCATTGCAATACCCGCTTAATCAACCCGGGGACATTCTGATCTCAGGATCTACGGTCTTGGTTGCCGACAACACTGCGTTTCGCGTCCTGCAGGTCCAAGGCAATGCCGTTACCGCTTTTGCCGGTATCTGGCCCCAACTAGCATCGTATGGTTCCGCTTCCTCCGCGCCAATGCTGCGCCCGTCCGGACTATGTTACCGACAAGATGGATCACTACTGGTCATGGACGCGGACGCGGGCCGCATTTTGGCCTTCAGCAGCCCGAACCAACTCGCGGCAATTGCCGGAGAGGAGTCTCCAATGGGCTATTCGAGTGGCGATGGCGGCCCGGCACTTTCGGCTCAACTCAACCAGCCCCGGCGCATGGCGTGTGATTCGAAGGGCAACGTCTACGTGACGGAGAGCAGCGAGATCCGTCTCATTGATTCGCAGGGAATGATCCAGGCTGAAGTCACCGCAGTGCAGGTTGGCGATCAAGTATCCAGCCTTAACGATCCTACGGGTATCGCGATTGATCCCGCGGGCCGGCTGGTGTTTTCCGACGCCAGCTTGAATCAGGTGTTTCGTATTGACTTTAACGCCCGAACCATGACGGTAATTGCCGGAACAGGCACGGCTGGCTTCGGCGGAGACGGCGGTGCAGCCACAAGCGCTCTCCTGAATAGTCCCGGCGATCTCGCATTTGACTCGAAGGGAAATCTTTACATCGCCGATCGCGCCAATGGCGCCATCCGGCAGGTTTCACCTGCCGGCATGATCCAGACCATTGCCGGCGCGTATTTTGGCTTCAGCTACTCGAATATATCCGGCAGTCCTGCCATCTCCGTCAGCCTTAGCACCATTGAGGGAATGACAATCGATGTAAACGATCAGATCTACCTGACGGAAACTTCGCGCCTCAGTGTTATCAAAAGCGATGGCAACATCTATGTAGTCGGCGGCTATCAGAGCCAAAGCAACGCCGGAGTTGTCAGCTATATCAACGGGCCCAGGTATGGCTGCGATGGCGTGACTACCGATTCCAAGGGCCGGGTCTACGTCTCCGTTGACCAAGTGGGCCAAGTGATGATGGTTCTCCCGCCGGGCGATCCAGGGCCGCCGCCCGCGATCGGTGCCGCGGGGAGCGCGTCGGCCTTTGGAGCATTCACGTCGGTTGCACCCGGATCGTGGGTCGAGATTTACGGGGCTAATCTCGCCTCGACCACGCGTTCGTGGGCGAGTTCGGATTTTACGGGCAATCAGGCTCCAGCCGATTTGAGTGGAACCACCGTTGCCATCGAAGGTCATTCCGCCTTTGTCTCTTATATCAGTCCTACCCAGGTGAATGTGCAGATTCCCTCAGGCGTTTCCGCAGGGGCCCAAAGCATTACCGTAACAACGGCGGCGGGAACTAGCGCGTCCTTTAGGACTGACGTCAATTCAACCGAGCCAGGACTCTTTGCTCCGTCAGTGTTCCAGATTGGCGGGATGCAATACGTAGGGGCCTTGTTTGCGGACGGCTCCGCATATGTCTTGCCGCCGAACGCCGTTTCCGGTGTGACGTCGCGCCCGGCCAATCCTGGCGAAACGATCATACTCTATGGAGTCGGATTCGGGAATGTGACTCCGGGAGTGAACGCCGGAACTATCGTTCAGAAAGCGAATACGCTCGACCTACCTCTGCAGATTCTTTTTAACCAAATTCCAGCCACGGTCACTTACGCCGGACTCGCGCTCGATGAGGTGGGACTCTATCAGTTCAACGTTGTAGTTCCCAGTGGATTGCAGGCGGGGACCGTTCCGATAACGTTCACTCTGGGAGGCAGCCCTGGCAATCAAGTTCTGTACACGGCCGTCGCGAACTGAGCATCGCTGGGCGAAGAGTCCCGATGGAGTTCGTCACAAGACTTCACAAATTGCGGGAATACGCAGCGCGACTTCAGACCGTCTTCTAGGAATCGATTAATAAAGTTTTCAAGTCCTGAAAACTCATCAGGGACCTATTGCCGTGGGGGTGTGTCTTGCGTTGTCTTTCAGTTTTGCTATTCGCGGCCTCAGCCGCGTTCGCCCAGGAGTATACTGCGTCGCTTTCGGTGACGGTGACCGATCCCAGCGACGCGCTGGTACCCAAAGCCCACGTCGTTTTGACTGACAACGCACTGCAGCGCGTATTTGAGGCGGAGACCAATGCCGGGGGCTTGGCTAGTTTTGCGTCGTTGCAACCGGGCCAATACTCGCTCGAGATCACTAAGGCCGGCTTCGACAACCTGCGAATTCCTGGCATTACTCTGGCGGTCCGGGATCAACAGAGACTTTCCGCGAAGCTAAAGCTATCTGCGGGCACCACGTCGGTAACCGTGACTGCCCAGCCGGAAAGTGTGTCCACCGACGCCTCCATGGGAATCTCAGTGGATCAAAATTACTTCGAAAATCTACCCGTGAACGGACGGAG
>JBKQHJ010000047.1:0-20792 GCA_052148835.1 Bryobacteraceae bacterium | reverse complement strand
ACGCTCGCTTTTAATCTGTTCTTTCTGCCTCCCATCGGAAAGCTCACTATCGCCGACCCGCAGAATTGGGTCGCGCTTTTTAGTTTTCTCGTCACCGCTCTCATCGCCAGCCGCCTTTCCGCGCGGGTGAAAAAGGAGGCCCTCGACGCAGTGGAACGCCAGCGCGACATCGAGCGGCTCTATACGTTCAGCCGCGCCATCCTGCTCATCGACCCCGCCGAGCCTGTCGCCAGACAGCTCGCGCGCAAGCTGGCCGAGGTCTTCGGACTCAGCGCCGCCGTGCTCTATGACCGGCGCACCGGGGAGATCCATCGCGCCGGACCTTCCGAATTCGATGGCATGGAGGACCAGTTGCGCGATGCCGCCTCGCAGGGCACGTCCTTTTTCGATCCCGAGCATAAGCGGATGATCACCGCCGTTCGTCTAGGCTCGGAACCCATCGCCAGTTTTGCCACCCAAGGCGCCTTCATGCAAGACTCGGTTTTGCAGGGCATCAGTAATTTGATCGCCATTGGATTGGAGCGCGCCCGCGCGCAGGACCTGGCCCATCAAGTGGAGGCCGCGCGCCGCAGCGAGCAGCTTCGCACCACGCTCATCGACGCCATGGCGCACGAATTCAAGACTCCGCTCACCTCCATCCGCGCCGCCACCACCTCGTTGCTCTCCTCGCCCGATCAGCCCGCCGCAAGCCGGACCGATCTGCTCGAAGTGGCCGACGAAGAAGCCCAGCACCTGCAGGCCTTGATTGACGACGCCGTCGAGATGGCGCGCCTGGAATCCAACCACATTCAGGTGCGGCGGGAACTGGTCGATCCCAAGGAACTCATGGAGGATGTAGTGGCAACGCTGCATACACAAATCGACAACCGGCCGGTGGAATTTCGTTCGGAAGGATCTTTACCTCAGCTCTCGCTCGACCGCCGGTTGTTGAAGCTCGCGCTCAAGCAGGTGCTCGATAACGCGCTGAAATATTCGCCGCCCCATTCTCCCATCGGAGTGCGGGTATTTAACGGTTCTTCCTCCGGTAGCAATGACGCTGTCAATTTCGAGATTACCGATCACGGCCCGGGCATACCGGAACAAGAACGGGGACGGGTTTTCGAACGCTTCTACAGGAGCCCCTCCGTCAAGACTCAAGTCCCCGGCTTCGGCCTCGGCTTGGCGATTGCTAGCAACATCGTCCAAGCGCACCAGGGCGAACTCACGGTGAACAGCCGCCCCGGCGAAACCACTTTTCGCGTGACACTACCGGTGGACGGGAAAGGCCGGGGAGCGAAGGAGTCGAAATGAGCGAAGCGAAGGAACAATCAAGATGAGCGCAGGCCGCATCTTAGTGGTCGACGACGAGCCCCAGATCCGCCGCATCATGCGCACCACTCTTACCGGCGCCGGGTATGAAGTGGACGACGCCAAAACCGGCGAAGAGGCGCTCGCCAAGTTGCGCGAATATCACCCGGACCTGGTGTTGCTCGACATGAATATGCCTGGCATGGGCGGCCTGGCTACCTGCCGCGAGATCCGCGCGGGCACCGGCGTCGGCATCATCATGCTCACCGTGCGCAACACCGAGGCCGATAAAGTGCAAGCCCTGGATGCGGGCGCCGACGACTTTGTGAACAAGCCTTTCAGTACACCCGAACTGTTGGCACGAATTCGCGCTGCTCTGCGACGGGTTCCGGCCTCGGCGCAATCCTCTCCCGCTCGCGTCCGAGTCGGCAAACTGGTCATCGATTTTTCCGGCCGTACCGCTTTTAACGGCGTCCGTACCAGCCATCTCACTCCCAAGGAACTCGACCTGGTCCGCTATCTCACCAGCCACGCCAACGAAGCTGTCGCTCACCGCGAACTCCTGCAGGCCGTCTGGGGTCCCGATTATGGCGATCAGGTAGATTACCTGCGCGTTTTTATCCGCAATTTACGAAAAAAGCTCGAATCCGACCCCGACCACCCCGAATTCGTAACCACTGAACCCTGGGTCGGTTACCGTTTCAATGGCACGCTGGAACCTTTCTAAATTCCGATCCAGCTTCCGAATTAACAACTTCTTAAGACCTTTTCTATTACTTCCTTAGGGCTTGCAGTTTACCATCGGGTTGAATTGCAATGACGCCGCTCTACGCCGGAGATCAGCTCGATAATTACCAACTGGAAACCCTGATTGCATCCAGCGGCATGGCTTCCATTTTCCGTGCTCGAGATACGCGCGATGGTTCTATCGCTGCCATCAAAGTCCCGCACCCAGAAGCGGAATGCGACCCCATCTTCCACGATCGCTTCCGGCGCGAAATCGAAATTGGTACGCGCTTAAAGCACCCCAGCATTCGCAAGACCCTTCCTACGCCCGGCCAGGGCCGCCTCTATATGGCAATGGAGTGGCTGGACGGCCGTTTGCTGCGCCAGGTTTTGGCCGAAGAAAGCCGCATGTCCATCGAGCGCGCTGTCTCGATCGCGCTAGAACTCCTGAATGCTCTCGGCTACATGCACAGACACGGCGTCGTTCATCGCGATCTGAAGCCCGAGAACATCATGCTCGGAGCTGCAAATCGAAGTGATGCGGAGGACCGGATCAAGATCATCGATTTCGGCATCGCTTCCTGCGCGGGTTCTCGCCGCCTCACCTTCGGCAAGCTCTCGCAGGTGATGGGGAGCCCGGACTACATCTCGCCCGAACAAGTGAAGAACAAGCGCGGCGATGCGCGCAGCGACCTTTACGCCGCCGGCGTAATTCTGTACGAAATGCTTGCGGGCGTTACGCCCTTCCACGGTGCCAATCCGTTCGCCGTGATGAATGCACGCCTAGTGGCCGTTCCGCACGCGCCCAGCGAGATGAATCCCAACATCCCGCCGCAGCTGGATACGGTGGTCTTGCGGGCACTGGAGCGCGACCCGAACCAGCGCTATGCCACGGCCGAGGATTTCGCCCACGATCTTGCTCACCTGGACGAGGTTCCGGTTGCCGATCGGTCCGCCTTAGTGGATTTGCGGCAGCAAGCTCCGCGCCGGCGCCGCTCGCTCGCGTCGTCCCTTCTGTTGGCGCTGATTCCGGCGGTGCTTTTCGGGCTTCTACTGTACGTCGCGCGAGCTGGTTAGGGAGCAAGTGTTCGCGCCAGGTTCACCCGCCATTCGTCCGTCCAGTCGCCGCCTGGCTCCGCTGCTGCGCGGGCGAACATCCACAAGCGAACTCGGTGATGGTCAACGGCCGCCAAATCCGCGAATCTTTCAATGGTCCGTTCGGGATCCGATCGCATTCTGATTTTGCAATTCAGCAAATGCTGCGTCGCGTCGTACGCCGGATCGCCCGTGAAAGGCTTCGGATCGATCGCCAGCCAAGGTTCTCGCTGCGCTTGCAGCACGTTGCCCGCGTGCAAGTCCGTTGCCAGCAGCGCCACCCCAGTAGTGGTTTCAGCCAATTCGCGGAACAGGCGCAGCCCCACCCGAACCAGTCCCGCATCCTGCCAGCGCACTGCGTCAGCCAGCGACGCCGCGCTCCAACGCGCAATCATGAATGACAAAGGACGGAAGATTCCCGGTGTGGGTGGATTCCGCCACAACCGCCGTAGGAGCCCGGCGATCACGGTATCCTGCTCGGACTCCGGCAGCGTTCGGAGCGCGATGCCTGGCTCGCAACGCTCCAGAAGCAGCGCCCCCAGATCGTCGTCCGCATCCAGGAGCCGCACCGTTGGATCGCCATTCCAGAAGCGCAGCCCTGCAATCTCTTGCTCACCTTCCATATGCGGCATGCCGAGCTTCAACACGGCGCATGTGCGGTCCGTGCGCGTCACTGGCGCCACCCAAGCACAGCTTACGTCGGCGCCATCGAAAGGCGTGCCGATCGCGAGCGACCAGCGCTGTTCCAGTTCGCCAACGATTTTGGGGATGCGCTCCAGCCACGCCGCGCGCTCGGAAGTTTCCCTGCATGCTGCGGCCAATCGAGCGGGGATCAAGTTCATATACTCTGAGCATATGAGGTCGCTGCTCGTTCAGTTGGACGAACCCACCTATCGCGCTCTCGATCGGATCGCCCGCGCCGCCAAACGTCAACTTGCGGAATTCGTTCGAACAGCCATCCGAAAGGCCATTCGAGAAGCCGAAGAGGCGCGCACGGGGGCCGCTTATGTCCAACGGCCCGATTCGGAAACCGAGGTCGACGATTGGTCTTCTGCCGAGGACTGGAAAACGTCAAGCAGGAAGCGATGAAGCAGTATGCAGTGTGGCGGGCGTCTTTGCCTGAGCCTGCCGTCGAGGTTACTTCCACGATTCGCCATATTGCGGTCGAAATTCCACTGGGCCGAAGTGAAGGCCTACCCGCGAAATGCGTGGCAAACTGCGACAATATACGAACAGTTCCGCGTTCGGCGCTTACCCAGCGGATAGGCCAGCTTTCGCCGCGCCGGCGCACCGAGGTCAAGCGCGCATTGGGCCACGCGCTCGCGTGGGATGAGCTGATTGACGCAGACTAAAGGCACGCGCCACGAGCCGTACGTCGCTGGATAGGTCCGATCCGACTCGCACCTCACTGCCGATGCAGCAATCTGCTCCGAAGGAGACGCTTGATGTCGGGTTTAAACTCGTTCCAGAGATTGCCTTCGGCGAACCCTAACAGATTCATGCCCGTGAGATCCAACGCTCCTGGACGCCGGAAGTTCCCTTGCCCCAGGTTTTCTTGACCCGGGTTTTCTTGACCTGGAGCGGCGGCATTAATAACCACTGCACTGCCCGCCGCAGCCACAATATTGGCAATCGCGATCTCGTTACCGCGCTGTGTTTCCAAAATGATCGTGCTGAACAGTGCGTGCCCTGCGCGCTTCCATACGTTGCGGCTGAAGGACGGTGAATACCGTAAATCCTCGTGGAGGGCGGCTGCGGCGGCGCTCTGGATGCCATATGTCACCAGCCTCTGGCTGAAGGAGGCAACCAAGTGGTTGGTGTAGTCGTCGGCCCCTCGGCCCCAAATACGAGTCGGACTAAAGAGCATCAAAGCAGCGGAAGAAAATACCGACGCGGCATACGGCTGCACCTCGGTCACGGTTTTGTCGGTGAAGAGAGTGAGCCGAGCGCGTCCTGTAAGGGGAATTGCGGGGTCGGAGGATATTCCGAGAGGCATCGAAAACGACCGTTCGAGATTTTCAAACATCCGCTGCTGGTCGTTGTTCTGAAACGTGATCTTGTGATACAGGAACTCGCCTAGATGCGCCATCCGGCTCCCCGACGTTTGGGCTCCGTGCCCATCGAAATGCGCCCAGGCATGTAGCGGTTCACCGCCCGTCTTTAGAAAAATGACGTGCATCGACGGTGACCTGTTTTCGCGGCAGCTTTGGATGGACGCGGCGTGACTGTGCGCCAGCCGAAACAGAAGCGGATCTTGCGACCACGTCACCGGATCGTTTAGACAACTTTGTAACAGCTCTTCGCCGCCCTCGATCACTTCTACATTCTTCGCCCTCTCCACACCGAACGAGAGCTTTGGAAGGTCCCCTCTGGTAAGCCGGTATTGAAGATTCGACGTGATGGTGTGCTGCTCGAACTCCTGTGCCATCCCAGTCACACTGGACAGCAACGCCAATGATATTGCTACCGAGCACCACATACAGCTTGAGCGTCCCGATTATACAGGGGGCCTTGTTTCCAGCCTGTACAAAAGTGCTCACTGATGGTGAATACTCTCGCGGAGAAACGCTGGCCCGCGCCGCCAAACCATTTGATAGCCTAGAGAAAAGCTCAGTTCCCGCTTCCTCAGGGTCAAGTTGTCACCTGTCGACCCGAAGCAGGTGACCGACAGAAGGAGACCGTTCATGGTTCGCTCGAAACACTCCCGGACTGCTGCCGGCGCGATTGCCGCTCTAGTTTTATCCCTATCGCTTGGAGCGCAGGACGCCAAGGTTTTAAACAACGCCGGCACCTCCCACGACGCCCTCCCGGGCGACTGGCTCAGCTACGGCCGATCCTTGAGCGAGACCCGCTACAGTCCTCTGAGCCTGATCAACACTTCCAACGTCAACCGCCTAGGACTCGCCTGGACCTATGTGGTCGGTGCCGGCGGCAGCAATCAGGAAGCCACGCCGCTGGTCTGGAACAACACCATCTACGGCATCACTACCTGGAGCGTGGTGTTCGCGCTCGATGCCCGCACCGGCAAGGAACTCTGGCGCTGGGACCCGGAAGTGAATCAGGCCGCAGTCCGCCCCAAAATCTGCTGCGGCATTGTTAATCGGGGCCTCGCGATCTACAACGGCATGATCTTCGCTCCCGTTATCGACGGACGTCTGGACGCGCTCGACGCCCACACCGGCAAAGTGATCTGGGAATCGCGCGTGGCTTATACGCAAGATTGGTATGCGATCACCATGGCCCCGCGCATGGCCAATGGCAAGGTCATAATCGGCGTCGCCGGCGGGGATCATCCCACTCGCGGCTTCTTCGATGCCTATGACGCCGCCACTGGCCATCGCGCCTGGCGCTTCTACACCGTTCCCGGCAATCCCGCCGACCCCTACGAAAACGAAGCCATGCGCAAAGCGGCGAAGACATGGGGCGGCGAGTTCTACAAAATGGGCGGCGGCGGTTCGGTCTGGGACGGCATGGCGTACGATCCCGAAGCTGACTTGATTTACGTCGGTACTGGAAACGCCGAACCCTGGGTCCAGAAGTTTCGCGGCGCGAAAAACATGGACAATTTGTATACCGCTTCCATCCTTGCCGTGAAAGTATCCACGGGCGAACTCAAGTGGCACTACCAGGCGGTGCCTAATGACAATTGGGATTACGACGACGTCCAGCAGTTGATGCTCGTCGATCTTACGATCAACGGCCGGCCGCGCAAGGCGCTGATCCAGGCCGCCAAGAACGGCATCCTCTATGTGCTGGATCGCATCACCGGCCAATTCATTTCCGGCCAGGCTTATACGCAAGTGAACTGGATGCACGGCTTCGACGAATCTGGCCGCCCCATGATCAATAAGGAAGCCTTCTACGATAAAGAGCCGATAACCCTTTTCCCGACTGCGGGTGGCGGGCATAACTGGGCCCCCATGTCTTTTAGCCCGAACACCGGCTTGGTCTACATTCCGGCAACCTACGGAAGCTGGACCTACGCGGCTGGCGACAAAGTAACTCCCCACCCTTATGGCGATACCGGGCTCGCGGACGCATTTCTCGCCCCTCGCCCGAACTCGCTTCCTATGATTGGTCCTGAGCCTTTGGGCAACGAACGCGGCGTCCTGGAAGCTTGGGATCCCGTCAATCAGAAATTGGTTTGGCGAACGCCCGGCGGCGGCGGCATCGGCGGCGGCGTAGTTACAACCGCCGGCAACCTGGTTTTCCAGGTGATCAACGACGGCCGCCTGCTGGCCTACAGTGCCGATAAAGGCGAAAAACTATTCGAGCTTCAGACCGGCCGCACGGGCATGGGTCCGCCAATTACTTACCAGATCGATGGCAAACAGTATGTCGCCTTGATCGGGGGGCTGGGCGCTTCGAACATGTCCGACAGCGCGACTAACGCCAAAATCGACAATCCGCCGCTACTCTTTGTCTTCGAATTGGACGGCAAGACGCCCATGCCTAAAGCAGCCGCTCCTCCGCCGCCTTTTGGAGCGCCGCCTCCTCCGCCGCCAGCGGAGCTGCACAAGTAGAAACTCAAGTACAAGGCCGCTTGATGGCCACGAATCGAATGAAATCGGGCAGTTCGTGCAGTGAAACGATGCCTCCCGATGGATTGTGCGTGGCCAGCCTCCTGGATTCATCGGGGTCGTTCATCATCAGAATGGAATTGACGCCCACGCTTTGTGCCACCTTCAAGCCCTCAGCGCTGTCGGTAAGAAACATGGTGCGATCCGGCCTGAGGGATGCGCCCTCGATGGCGCGGGCAAGAGGCGTGGCTTTGATGCCTCCAGCATTGTCACGATTCCAGGTGCCGTCGAAATCGAGATGGCATCTTTCGAGAAAACGCGCGATGGCGGCGCCAGAGAGCGACGAAGCAAGGAACCGTTTGATCCCCATCGCGCTCAACTCAGATAGCGCGGGGAGAACGTCATCGTATATTGTTGCGGCGTCCACTGCTTCCACTTCGAGAGCCTCAATCGTGGGGCAGCCGGAGGCTTCCATCAAATTGAGCAAATGCCAGTAGGCGCGGCTCCCGGATTTGCTGAATTGTTTTTTCCCCGATAATTGCTCGGCCATTTCCAGGAATGGCTCGGCGGGAAATTCGGCCAGGCAACCGACGGGCTCGAATAGGACGGCCTCAATTATTTCCATTCAGCCTAACGAGGCCGGAAGCCAGCAGGCCCTTGGCCATGTCGATCTTGGTGGAATTGTATTTCAGCGGCGCCGCGTTGGCGAGAGCAATAGAGGCCGCTTGATCGGCTAGGTCCGCGGTCAGTAGCTTTCCTTTGAGAAAGTTCTCGACGGCGTGCTCGCGCAGCGGTTTCCCCGCGATCCCGCCAAAAACCACTCTCGAGTCTTCGATCGTGTTATCGCGAACGTCGAGCCTCAGCGCCAGCGAGGCCATGGCGAAATCCCACACGCCGCGAGGCCGAAGCTTCTCAAATGAGGCACGCACGCCGGGCTTCGGCGGGGGCAGGACAACTTCGGTCAGAATTTCATTAAAGCGAACCACATGCGATTGGATTCGGCCGTCCACCATCAGGTCGCCGGGCACCAATTGCTCCAGCGTCAGTTCCTTCGTTCCGGTGGGCGTGGCCAGCGTCGCGCGCGCATCGAACGGAATCAGCGCGACCGCGGCGTCGCCCGGATACACGGCGTAACATAACCGGCCGCCCATCGCGGAGTGATAATAACTGTTGTCGCCGATCGCGCCATAGCATAAATACCCGCCATTTCGCCAACAAGAATAGCCGCCGCGCAAATATTGGCACCAGACTTCCTGTAGCAGGTCGCCACCGAGCGTGGAGGCGTTGCGCAACTCCGGCGACGAAATCATGTTGATGGCCTGAACCAGCATCGGATAACGCGCCTTCAGCAGCTCCGAGTTCGTGATCTCGGCCAGCTTGGTCGCCGCGCCGATCCGGACGCCGCCTTGTCCGTCTTCCTTTATGTACCGGAGATTGTCGATTTTCTTGATATCGACCAAATAGCTGGGCGCTTGTGTCAGCCTATTCTTGAGCCTGACGAGAAGATCGGTACCGCCGGCGTAGACACTGGCTTCAGTTCCATGCTGCGATAGGATCTGGATCGCTTCTTCGACTGTGGTCGGCCGGTAGATCGAGACTTTTTTCATACGCGTCTCGGCTTCTCACGCAAACCAGCCATAATCTTTTCCCGCGTGATCGGATGCTCCCGTATCCGAACTCCGCACGCGTTATAAATCGCATTCGCGATCGCGCCCGGCACTGCGCCGATGCTGGTCTCGCTGAAGCTCTTGATGCCATAAAACCAGCGCGGCTCCAGGCTGTCGATGTAGACCTGGGTCTGTTGGGGAACGTCCATAATGGTCGGAAGCCGGTACGACAAGTAGCCCACGCTGTAATGCCGCGTGCCTGGAAATTCGCGATCCCAGGGAATCGCGTCGGTGGCAACTTGTGTGCTTTCCACGAGCGATCCCACCATGTCGGCTTCGGCCACCAGAGGGTTGATCAGGAGTCCCGCGTCGTGCACGTAGGTCGCCCGGACGAAGCGCCAATTGCCAGTCCAAGTGTCGACCTCCACCTCGGCAAAACAGGCGCCGACGCCCTTGTTCGATCCTCCTCTCGGACCGCCCGAAACGCCTCGGCCCGTCTGCCGAATGACGCCGTTGTTGGCTTTGACCAGCGCGGCGAAAGTGGTGCGCTTTGACGGATGCTCCTTCGACGAAATCACTCCGTCGCGGATATCGAGCGTTTCGGCATTAACTTGCAGAACCTTGGCCGCGCGTGCCAGAAGATCTTTTCTAAGCTTGTCGGCCGCGCTACAGATGGCCGCGCCTTGCAAGGTGATGGTCCTGCCGCCAAACCATTCATCACTCGATGGCGCGATGTCGGAGTCGCCCCACATCATCCTTATGTGATCGCGTGTGGTGAAGCCCAGCATCTCCGCGGTGACGTGAGCCAACGCGGTGCCGGCGTTCGACCCGCTATCGGGAAGAGCGACCTTCATGGTCACGTAGCCGTCCGTGCCCACTTCCAGTTCGGTACTGAAAACATTCGCGCCTGGCGCCGCGGCCAAGCGGGCGAAAGGTTCCTCGCCTTCGTGATAACCCATCAGGCCGCCATGATGCTGCGACATGCCGATACCGAATCCTCGCTTGAACCTTCCAGGATTTCCGCCGGCAACTGAGTTTCTCTGGTCCCAACCAAAAGCCTTGGCGCCCTCCTGGAGAACTTCCACCGAAGCGAACGATTGGTACGGATGGCGCGTGTCTTCAGGCGTGATCCTGGTGATGTGTTTCAAGCGGAACTCGACCGGATCGATGCCCACAGTCTCAGCCATCTCGTCGATCATGTTTTCCCAGGACCACTTCGTCTCTTGTTGGATGTGGCTGCGTGAGGGCCCAGGGCGCGGTGCATTGCTCCGGTAGGCGCACCACAACGATCGCCAATGCGGAACGTGCGCCGTGTACAGCTCCAGTTGGTTGAAGGCGTTGCCGGGACCGTCGGCGTGCACGCCGAATTCCAGTTCTCCCACGCTGACGTAGACCTGGTGATAGATCGCGGTGATGCGCCCGTCTCTTTTCACACCGACTTTGAAATTCGTGATCGTCTCCGGCTTGATGACGAGCTGTGCGAGTTCCTGGTCTTTGGGCAGCATGATCTTCACCGGCCGGCCTGTCACTTTCGCCAGGTGCGCGATCATGGGATAGAATCGCTCGGCCGCCAATCGCGCGGCTCCGAACGTAGAGCCGTTCCATTTGTTGATGAACCGGATTTGCGAAGGATCGATGCCGAGAGCGTTGGCCAGGTCCCGGCGTGGAGGATAAATTCCCTGGCCCATGCCCCACAACGTCAGCCGATCGCCATCCCACTTGGCGACGCTACCGCTGGGTTGCATGGGAACCGAAACGCCGCCGGCAAAGCGGTAGGTGAATTCTTTGATCACATCGGCTTCGGCGAAACCTGCCTCGATGTCGCCTTGCTCGGCCGCCCAGGTAGCGTTGGGGAACTTGGCGGGAGAATCGGCGTGCCGCAAAAGATTTCCTTTTCCTTCACGAAGGTCGGCCGCATCGGGGGCCATCGTGTCTTTCAGCGTAGATGCGAAGGGAAGGACGTCGTACTCGACTACAATCGCCGCGGCGGCGTCTTCAGCCAGGTCTTCTGTCTCGGCCGCAACGATGGCCACGGCTTCGCCCTGTAGATTGAGTTCCTGAGGAAGCGCCTCCGGCATGGCCCTCAATCCGGCCGGACCCGGACCATGCAGTTTTGGGGCGTTTTTATATGTGAGGACGTAAGCGACGCCCGGCATCTTCTCCGCCGCGCTGGTGTCGATCGCCTTGATGCGCGCATGAGGATGCGGGCACGTGAGGAACTTCGCATAGAGAAGATCTGGAAACCAGACTCTGCTCCCGTATTGCGCTTTGCCGGTGAATCTGGGAATAGACACCTCGGGGAGCGCAGGCAGCGGCTTTCCGAGTACGTTGAGATTCTCGGGAGGGTAGCCCTGCCATTTCTTCGTTACGATCTGCGCGCCTTCTGCTACTTCGTCACCCGGCAGATGACCGCCGCTGGTGGAATAATCCCGAACCATGGGCAGCTTGATTTCAACGATCGACGCCGGCTTGGCCTCGATGGCGATCTTTTCGCCACGCAACACGGCAGCAGAATCCATCACGGTCCGAATGATGGCCGGGTAGGCGGCGCACCTGCAAATGTGTCCGGCCAATGCGCCCTTTACTTCATCGACGGAAGGGTTTGGATTCTTGTCGAGGAGCCCTTTCGCAGTGACCACCCATCCCGCCGTACAAAAGCCGCAGTCGGCGGCGACGTGTGTGTGACCGATCCGCTGCAACGGGTGTAAGTTCTTTTCATCTCCTATCCCTTCGATGGTGACAATTTTTTTCCCCGCGGCTTCGGTCGCAAGCGTGTGGCAGGAATAAATTGGGATTCCGTCGACCAGCACGCTGCATGCGCCGCAACTCGCGCGATTGCAGCTCCGATTCGTTCCGGTGAGCCCGAGTTTGATGGCGATCACTTCCCACAACGTGGTGCGCGCTTCGTATTCGGCGGCGTGTAGTTTCCCATTGATAAGGAACGATCCCTTCTCCTGGGTCATCGGCGACAAAAGCGCCGGAGCAGCGGCGGCCACGAAAATCGACTCGCCGCCTACCGCCGTCAGCACGACTCCCGATCCGGCAGCTTTGAGGAAATTCCGGCGCGAGTAACTCATTTCGACCCTCCCGTCGCCCTTGGTCCGGGCGGAAAAACATTCGGCCGATACTGTTTGTGACAAGTGGTGCAGGAGGCGTCGAGCGTATTGGTGAGCGCGGCCAGAGCAGGGAAGTCTCGCGCCTGGGCCGCTTGGTAGGCGGCCGATCCCACGTTGGACAGCAAGTTGGCGTCCTTCATCCAGTCGCCTGGATCGCGAGCCCGGCCTCGCATCGCTAGTGAATTTGCAGATTCGGCCAGCGCAAGTGCACTTCGCCGCACGGCGGCCCATTCCGCTTCAGTTTTAGGTGTACCCCGAGCCACAAAAAGCAAGATCTCGTTCGACGCCGGGTAAATAAGATCCAGCATGAGTTGCTTCATGGTCGCCGGGGATTGAGGCTCTGGCGGGGCCTGTGCAAAGGCAGTAGCGGCGAGCGGCACGAAGAGGGCGAACCATACCAGCTTCATGGAATTTGCTCGCTCTAGTCTATCGCTTGCGGATGGACGCTTCCAGCCCCTTAAGCGACGTCTTTTGACAAGACCCCGGTTAAGGCGCGTAAAGGCTCTCGTACCGTGTCACGAGAGCCTATGTTTGTTCGTGATTTGCAGCGCCGCCGGGCCAGCTTACTGTCCCGACCCCATGGCCGGCTTGCCGAATCGCGAGTCCTCGACCGGGACGTTCACCTTCACGCTGGTCAGTTTGTAGGTGTCCCGACCATCCAACCATTGGAATTTGTACTCGAATGGGAACTTGATGCCGTCCACGGCGCGATAGTCGGAGTAATCCACTTGCGAGGGAACGCGGCCGATCGGCGTGCGGCCGTAGCGGATCTCGCGTACCAGCAGCCCCGACTTCTTGTCGAAGTACAGCGTCACCAGCAGTCCCCTTGGGCCGTGTCCTTGAACCACTGCCACGTCTTTACCGTCGATGACGTCCGGATAGCCGACGCGCAAATCAGTAAGGACCTCTTTGATCTGCCCAGGGAAGGCCAGTTCAGCGTCAAAATGGAGCCCATCCAGCTCCGTACCCGTGACTGCGTATTCGCCCAATAGTGCGCGCGGCGTGGTGACCCAGCCCATGGTTCCATCGAAGGCGCGGCTTTGATTTCCGCGATCCGGCGATTCCGGGTAGGTGACGCGGACAGTGCGCTTGTCAGGGGCCTTGGCGAAAATCTCAAATACGCCGCCGCCCTTCACCTGCACGTAACCGCCTTGCGTTCCCGTGGCGACAAAGCTCTTGAGGCCGGCGAGCTTTTGGGCTCCGCCCAGGGCTTCGATGTATTTGTCGAGGATTTGAGTGGCGGGAGGCTGCGAATCGTCCTTCGCGATGATGTCGTCCTTCTCATCGTTAGGAGGTCCGTAGAGATTGTCGAGAGCGATGGTGGTGGCGGGGACGTCTTTGCCGTGATGGCAGGTCCAGCAGCTCACCAGCGGCACTCCGCCGAAATTCTGTTTGTTAATGGTCGCGACCATTTCGGTCATCCTGCGCGCCATCTTCTTTCGATTAGTGTCGGCTTCCCAGACCACTTTGTCGGTCCCGGCGCCGGTGTGACAGTCGGCGCAGTCAAAGCCCAGGGCCGCGGCCATCACGCCCATGCTTCCCATAAAATCGTCGACCGTGAGCCCTTTTAGCGGCGTGGTTGTGACGTTTTTGAACACTTCTCCCGCCGTTTGTCCCTTCGCCGGCGCCGCTGCCTGACCGGCCAACGGTATGCCGCTCAGGAAAGCGACTGACATTCCAGCGACCAACAGGGTCAGCCGGTTCGACCAAGACTTCATACTTAATTCCTCCCTACAAGGTCTGTGAAGGACCTATCGTACTTAATGACGGAGCCCAGACGCAACATTGTTACACGGCGACGCCCCAGCGCGCGCCAGGCCGAATTGCCGAATAAGGACCGCAAACGCCCTTTTTGCACAAGTGGGCGCTCCAGCACTTGAGATAGAATCGTTGGACAAGCAGAGGTCAACCGCAGGCATGGTAGAAACAAAAATCCAGCAAATCGGCGATGTGACAGTAGTAGAGATGTCGGGACGCCTTCATCTAGGCAATTCGCTGAGTTACGCGGAAAACTCCATCAATCGGCTAATCGATGGCGGATCCCGCAAGGTGGTAATCGATCTCGCCCGGCTGGATTACATCGACAGTTCGGGACTGGGGATGCTCATCTTTTGCAGCGGCCGCATGGAGCAAAGCGGCGGCCGTATGCGCGTGGCAGGGGCGGGCGCATCGGTGGCGCGCGTATTTGAAGTCGCTCACGCGGACCGCGTTCTGCATTTTGATTCGGACCTTGAGGCGGCCTGTCAGAGTCTAAATGCGGGAAACGCCCCTGGATGAGTGGCTGGAGCAGGTGTGCTACCTGTAAATATGCGCAATTCCACGCTTCTGCTGGCCTTGGCGGCACTGGTCCCGCTGCGGGCCGCCGACCCCACGACGCCGGTGTATTGGAGTGCCGATCAGACTAGGGAATTGGACAAGGCTGCTGCGTCGCGGCTGAACAAAGCGGCGGGGCTCGGAACATCGCGATTGATGGATTCCGCATTCATTCTTTACCGCGAAGGAAATTCCCAGGCGGAGATTCACACGGAGCAAGCAGACTTCATTTTCTTTCGCGAAGGCCAGGGCGCGGTGATCGTAGGAGGCAAGATCGTCAATGGCCGGCCAACCGGCCCGGGAGAAATACGCGGCGACTCGATTGACGGCGGCACGAGGTACCCAGTTAAGGCCGGCGACTCAATCTTTGTTCCCAAGGGCGCGCCACATCAGTTCTGGTTGGAATCGGGCCAACACTTCACGGCGACGATTGTCAAGATCACTCCGAAGGAATAGCCCGCGCCATTGCGCTCCTGTCACTGAACCGAGCGAGAACATCGCTGTTCGTTGCGACGGCTGCGCGTGGCTGCGATCTCCTCAATCAGCTCGATGTAACGATCTAGATGCGCTTCGGCGGTCCAATGTGTCTGGTAGGCGTCGTACGCACGCGAACCCAATTCGCACCTGTACGCTCGATCCGACAGAAGCCGGTCCATGGCCTCGAGCAGCTCCTGCTCGGTGGAGTAGGCCAGTCCACCGCCAGTCCGATCGAGCAGACCGGGTATTCTGCCGACGTTGGTCGCAATCACCGGAGTCTTCTGGCTGAAAGCTTCCATGATCACTAGCGGGGCGCTCTCGGCGCTGCCGGTGCTGAATTGCGGAAGACCCACCTGGAAATTGATGGAGGGATAGAGCAGGGCGACGGCGTTGCGATAAAGGAGTCGTAGAGCCGACACGGATTGATGGCCTAGGAAACGTACGTTCGAGTCCCCTCGCGTCAACTGGCGCAGCGAATTCTCTTCGCTACCTGTGCCCGCAATCCATAGCTGCGCCCTCGATTGGCGCAGGAATACCGGCAGGAGCGTGTGCAGGCCCTTAAGCTTCTCCAGACGCCCGACGAACAGAAAATAGCGCTGCTCTTGGACCCCGTGATCGGGCTTGGCGAGCCCAGTGTCGTTGGTATCGATCGAAACGAAGTTGGGTATCAGCACGATGCGGCCTTTCAGCCCCAGTTGTTCATGTTTGCGCTGGCTCGTCAGGCTAGGCGCAATGAAGGCGTCCACATTCTTGGTCGCCGTCTCCAACAAGCTGGAATAGCGCCACCACTGTGGCGGCCGCTTGTAAACGACACTGCACGCCGCGCACAAGCTTGGCCGCGAACAGGGAGTGCGGTTAAACCTGAATAAGGCGTGCGTCGGGCAAATGAGCCAGTAGTCGTGCATGGTGTAGAGCTTGATGGCTTCTCCGAGTGCGAGAACTGCCGGTCCACCTACCAAGGAAATATTGTGATAGTGGATCACATCGAAGCCTTGGCTCAGGATTTCCCGGATCCGCCGGGACTTCCCGAGCGGAAACCCGATTTGTTGGGTAGCCAAGGGAGAAAGCGGGCCCAATTTGCTTTTGAGGCCGTGAACAGTGACATTGCGATGATCCCGGTAGCCGGTGGACGGCGTAGCAGCTGCGAGGTTGTAAGCGTCGACGCAGTGGATGACGTCCACTAGGTTTCCGCGCCGCGCCAGTTCATTTGAGAGACGGTGAACGAAGATGCCATCCCCGCCGAAATTGTACGGTGGGTAGAAGGTCGTGATCATGCAGAAACGCAGTGGCTGTTCCATGCTTCCGTTGACGCGCCTCATCCTAACAAATGGACGCGGCCAGCCGATGAAAATCTTCATCGTTCTCGGCAACCCAGTCTGGATTCTGAATTCCAAGTGCGCGCCGTGCTAGCGTTACAACTTAGAGATGCAACCCACACTGGAACAGGCGCGCAACGACACGCGCTTCTTCGGCCATCCGCGCGGCCTCGCCACCTGTTTCTTCACCGAGATGTGGGAGCGCTTTAGCTATTACGGGATGCGCGCCATCCTGATCCTCTTCATGACGGCCAGCGTGGCCAAGGGTGGGTTAGGTTTCCCGGTAGTGAAGGCCGGTGCGATTTATGGCTTTTACACGGCGATGGCGCTTTTGCTGAGCCTGCCGGGCGGGTGGGTTGCGGATCGCATCTTCGGCCAGCGGCGCGCGGTATTGTATGGCGGGATTCTGATTGTTGCAGGGAATTTCGCATTGATGAGCCCAAGTCTGGGCGGATTTTATGCCGGCCTCGGCCTTTTGATTTTCGGAACCGGGCTGCTGAAACCCAACGTGAGTACGATTGTCGGGCAGTTGTATGCGCAGGGCGACCGGCGGCGCGATTCGGGGTTCTCGATTTTCTACATGGGGATCAACGTCGGCGCGGGCTTATCGCCGCTGGCGTGCGGATGGGTAGGCGAGCGGATTAGCTGGCGCCTGGGGTTTGGGTTGGCTGGCATAGGAATGGTCGCGGGACTGATTCAGTATGTGTTGGGCGCCAAGTACTTGGGAAATGCGGGACTGCACCCGGCGACGTCGAATGATCCAGAGGCAGGGAGACGTGCGAAGCGCAACGCAGGTCTGGGTGCATTGGTTGGTGCACTGGTTTTGGGAACGATCGGTTTGCTCGCGGCGAGCGGGCGGCTGGAGCTCACAGCGGAGCGAATCTCAGCGGGGCTCGGCGTGGTTTTGATTCTCGTCTCGGTGGCGATATTTGGGTGGCTGCTGCTGGGCCCGGGTTGGTCCATAACGGAGCGCAAGAGATCGGGTGCGATCCTGGTGTTGTTTGTAGCGTCGGCGGTATTTTGGGCGGCATATGAGCAAGGCGGCTCATCGCTGAATCTCTTTGCGGAGCGCAGTACGCGCCACGTAGTGCTCGGATTCGATTTTCCACCGAGTTGGTTTCAATTTGTTCCGGCGCTTTTCGTGATACTTCTGGCGCCGGTGTTTGCATGGCTGTGGATCGCGCTGGGCAGACGCGAACCGTCCATCCCAACAAAATTTGCTTTCGGCCTGCTATTCGGCGCAATTGCATTTGCGATTCTGGTTCCACCGGCCCGCGCGGCGATGGCGGGCGCGCTTGTTTCGCCGTGGTGGTTGACGGGCACTTACTTTCTGCAGACCGTGGGCGAGATGTGCCTGAGTCCCGTGGGGCTGAGTGCTATGACCAAGCTGGCGCCCATGCGCGTTGCGGGGATGATGATGGGGCTGTGGTTTGTCTCGATCAGTATCGGGGATTATCTGGCCGGGACTGCGGCGTCGCTGTACGAATCGATGCCCTTGCCCATGCTGTTCGGCGTGGTGGCGATTCTTTCGTTGGTGGCGGCGGCCTTGCTGGTGGTGTTGATCAAGCCGACGGTGAAGCTGATGGCGGGCGTAAAATAAGGCATGATCGCGGTTCGGTTGGGCGCGTTAGCCGCGCTGGTTGTTGCTTTATACGGGCAGCCCCAACCCGAAGACGCGAAACTCAAAGATCTAGGTGGCTGGGACAAAATCCGATGGGGTATGACGATGGCCGAAGTCCGCGCTGCCTACGGCATCGATACGGAGCCGGAGACTAAGGACGGCTGGACGCTGCTGCAGCTCAAACCCGTCAAGATTGGCGGCGTCGAGATGGGCGTTCAAGTGGGAGCCAGACAGGACGCTGGAAAAATTGCTTCCGTGAAATTGTGGTCCTATTTTGGGATTCCAACCGCTGGGCCTTCGGCCGGGCCTCAAGACTTCGATACGCTCCGGACGATATTGATCGAAAAATACGGAGCTCCAGCCAGTGAGGAATCGAAAAGAGGCGAGAACTTCCGCCTTATCAAAACTGTTCTTTGGACATTTCCATCCACTTCGGTTCAGATGACGCTCGAGCAATCGTCGTCTTTGCCAAGTCTCGGCAACATTTTCGTCGAATATACAGCAACCGGGAAATAGGGCTGGCGAGTAAGAAGAGCCGGGGCGTAAACCTCCCGGACCGCGCTGCGCCACAATACAAGGATGGCTCCGCTACGGGGATCGTTTTGGGTGTTCGTGTTATATGACGTGGCCGAGGAGATTCGCATCGAGAAGTTGCGCGATCTGGTAGGCGCGGAGACGGCGCGTCCGCAGCCGAGCTTCAAGCATCCGGCGCCCGAGTACGTGCGCTTCGAGCGGCCGCCCGCGATTGAGTATCCCGAGCCCATCGCGCTCGAAACCGGCGAAAAATTCCAAGCCCGGATCAAGTACTTCGACTACGGCGTGGCCAGTGTCGAGTTGAAGATGGAATTTGAGGCGGATTGGGAGCAACTGATCGGGCTGTCCAACCGCTGGATACTTGCGCCGGAGATCGAGCGGCGGACGGCGGAGTTGATCCAGTCGCGGATGGAGCGCGCGGCGCCGGCTCTGGTACAACCGTATCCGGCTCGGCTCAGCGAAGATTACTACATCATCCATTTGCGCGAGGCGTTCGATGACGACGGCCAGCCGCTGACGGCGCCCGCAATGCTGGCCAAGCGCGGAGAACAGATCGCTCAAATTGTGCGCGGTGAATCGCAGCCCTTGGCCGATAGCGAACGGCGCGAAGTGTTGCAGTCCAGCCTGTCGTATTATCCGACCGATCTGTTGGTCACTGGCTGGGTGGCGGCGCTGGTCTATGACACCGAGGAGGGCGCGGCGCCTACCATCCAGTTGCTCGAATACGCCAACACCCAGTTACTCGAGTTCCGGCATTACGACGATGTTCTGACGCGTGTGCTGGAGAACGTCTATAAGATGTTGGAGCATCGCGGCGGATTGTTCCGGCGCTGGAAGATGGCGGGCGAAGCCGAGCGGCTGAACACGTTGCGGCTGGATGTGCGTGAGCTGACCGAGCGCACAGATAACGCGATCAAATTCCTGAGCGACATGTTCTACGCGCGGGCCTATCGGATTGCGGCGGCTCGCGTGGGCGTCACCGACTATCGCAATCTGGTGGAAGAGAAGCTGCGTGCGGCGGCCGAGCTGTACGAATTCATGATGAACGAGTTTCATCAGGCGCGCGCCTTCGCGCTGGAAGCGATGGTGGTGGCGATTCTGGTGATCGAGCTGTTTTCGCTGTTTCGAGGCGGGCACTGAGTTCCGATTTACGTCTCAGAGTGCCAGTTGGTAGCCGCAAAAAACCGTGTCCCGCTTCCAGCCAAGCTTTTCGTACAGGGATTGTGCGGTCGCGTTCGAGAGTTCCGTGGAAAGCGTCAGCCGCAAGGCGCCGGCACGCCGCCCATGGTCCGCGGCCGCTTGTAGCAGGCCGATACCAGCGCCACGACGCCGTGCTTCCGGGCTGACGAACAAGTCGTTTAGGATGAAAATCCGTGCCATGGAGCCGGACGAGAAGCTCGGGTACAGTTGAGCGAACCCGATCGCCGCGGCGCCGGCGAAGGCAAGATAGATAATCGACTGGTTGTTGCTGAAACGATCCAGCAGGAAGCGCCGTGCTCTCTCCGGTTCGCTGGGCTGGCGGTAGAACTGACGATAGGCGTCGAATAACGGCACTATGGCATCCAGATCCGCGATCGTGGCCTGTCTGATTTCGACGCTAGGATGGCTCATACCTGTCCATCTTACGGCGCGGAAACGGCGGCCGCCGCCGTAATGTGCGCTTCGGGAGGTAAGATTTAAGTATGTCGTCACTTCTGGAGAAAGCCATGGAAAAGGTCGTCGCTTTGCCTCCGGATGAGCAGGATGCGATCGCATCCCAGATTTTGGCTTCGCTCGCCGACGAAGAAGACTGGAAAAGGCGCTTTGTCGAGAAGGGCGACGTGATTCGCCGCATGGCGCTGGAAGAGACGCGTCAAGTGATTAAACAGGCGATCGGGTTTCACATCCAGGGCATTCGTATGAACGGTGGGTGGCTGTTCCTGAGCCGGCGCAGTATGTCGAGCCAGTTGAAGCCACGGGCCTAGCGTCCACAGCGCGATGCCGGCTGTTGTGCTAAAATCTTCCATGGATTTGTAGTTTCCGGTCCCTCCGCCAATTTCAGCTTTGTCCTCTTTTTACAAGCGGGTTGCGGTATGTAGTAAGGAGGGTTTCCGGTTGCGGACAGGTGGCCGAGTGGTTAATGGCAGCAGACTGTAAATCTGCCGCTCCTTGCGAGCTACGGAGGTTCGAATCCTCCCCTG
>JBKQHJ010000046.1:0-2906 GCA_052148835.1 Bryobacteraceae bacterium | reverse complement strand
CTTGTAGACCTGGGCTTCTGTTGGAAGAGCTGTTTCGATGGGGCCGTACTGGCGGTTGCGCTCGCCCTGTTCGGGGGTGAGCTGAGATGGTTGTTCCGGTTTCAATTCATTGTGGTGTTGCATCGTGTGCTCCTTCGGAGTTTTGGATTGTGAATGCGTAGCGGGTGCCTCGTGAAAATCGAGGGCGGAGGTTTTGCTCACATCGGTGCTGAGGCTCTGGGCAAGCGTCGCGGCATCATTGGTGTAAATGTGGGCGTCCTCGGACGCGCGGGAAATGGAGACGTAGGCAAAGCGGGGGTTGAGGAGTTCGGAGAACGTGTTGGTGTCCATATTGACGAGGACGCGATCTTCGGTCAAACCCTGGGAACTGTGGCTGGTGACGGCATAGCCGTGATCGAAGTGCCGCATCCGAGCGGGGTCGAAATTGACAGTTCTTCCGTCATCCATTTTCACGGTCAAGCGATTGTCATTGTCGATGGCTTCGATCCGGCCGCGATCACGGTTGTGCACGTTGAGATCCTTATTATTGTGCGTGAGCTGGATGCGATCGCCGGTGGAGAACTCACGCGGAAGGCTGGTGTAAACATTGACTCCGCGCAAACGCTGCGGATCGTAGGCCACCTGCTGGCCATCTGCTCTGCCAACGGTCACTAGATTGTTTGCTGGGTCCGTCGCGACGACCGTCGCGTAGCTATGTTTTTCGAGGTCAAGCTGTTCGCTCCCACGAATGTACCGAACGGTGTCGCCGGGGTTGTACCTGGCGGCCCACGCTCGATCTGCGCCGCTCATGTCGTTGCGAGCCACGAGGACGGGGAAAGAAACATTCTCTCTTCCGAGTGCGCCAGAGGCTTGTAACTCGATCCTCACGGCCTGATTGATGTTTCGCCGCGATGCGTTGTCGGGGGAGACAATCAAAGTCTTTTCGGGGTTCGAGGCGTAGTCCCTGGCGATAGCGGCGACGCGCTCTTGCGGGTTGGAAATCTCGGTGATGCGCCCCTGAGCTTGCAGCAGGGAGATGCCCGCGCGGGTCTCATTCCTGGCAAGATGTTCGACGGCTTTCAGCAGTTCGGGGTCTTTCTGCCGCACGATCTGGTCGAGTTGGGCGGTTCGCATTCCGGCGTCCTGCAGTTGCTCGAAGGGTTTTCCCGCGTCTACGGCTTGATGCTGGCGCGTGTCGCCGATGAGCAGAACGCGATCCTGGGGGCCTAGCCGGTCCAGGAATTCCTTCATCTGCTGGGTGCTGGTCAGACTCGACTCATCAACCAGGAAGAGGCGGCGGTTTGCCGTGTCGTCGGGGTTGGTCTGCGCCTGCTCGCGGATTCCCATCGCCAAATAGGCTTGCAATGTGTCGGCGGAGATGCCGGCAGCCTCGCGAAGTTGGTGAGCGGCGCGCGCAGTGGGGGCGAAGCCTGCGACGGCGTAGCCATTGTGCTGGGCAGCTTCGCGGATGGATTCGAGGGTGGTCGTCTTGCCAGCCCCCGCGAGTCCCTGCAAGCCGTGGATTTGATCGCGTGAGGTCAGTATCTCCTCGATGGCGCGGCGCTGGGCCGGGTTCAAAAACTCGAGCGCAGTGGCGTGAGACGCAGCACGTTCTTCGCTCATGATCGGCGTGACCGTGTTTTGGCCGCGCTGCATGTGCTCAACTGTCGCTCGTTCTGCAGCGATGGTTTCGGGTGTCGTCAATCGCAGCCCGGTGTCGTGCTTCTGAGCGGCTACTGTTTGGAATTCACCGATCGTGTGGCGATGCTCGAAATTGTCGCGCACCTGGCTGAAAGTAAGGTCTCCCATACCGCGGCGAAGCGCGTCGCGCATGATGTCGCGCTGGTCGACGACGGCCTCGCGTTCGAAGTTTCGTTCCTTGGCATAGGAAACGGCTTCTTGCGCGCGTTGGAGCGGGTCGGGCGCTCGGTTCTGTTTCTGCGTATAGGCTCGTTCGTGCGCCTCGGCCACGACGCGATCAGCCTGATTGCCGAACTTCGCGGCGAGCTGGCGATGAGCTTCCATAACCTCGGCGGGCGTATGAATTTCCTTTTTGTCGCGCGTGTTGTGGGCGGCGATCTGCGCGGCCTCCGGCCCGCTGAAGCCGCTCTTGGCCATGGCCTGCTCGATCTGCTGGCGGCGGGGACTGGAAGCGTCCAGGTACTCCAGCGAATAGCCTTTGATCTCCGGTGCGCCTCTCTTCCCTGCCTCGATTTCATAGCCGTGATTGCGAAGCTGATAGGTCAGTTCCGCTTGATAGACAGCGGTTGCGAACTCTTGACTCTTGAAGAGGCCGCGCTCCTGTAGGGCACGCGCGGAGCCATCCTGGCGCTCCGTCATATTGAAGATCACGGCGTGGGTGTGAAGCTGGGGAGCGGCGTAGCCATTGACCGGGCGGGCGGTGTCATGCTCGAACTTTGCGGCGATGAATTTGCCGGTGGTTTCGGCGGCGTGGTTGCCGCCGATCCGCGCCTGGGTGTACCGCTCCAACTCCGTGAGGGCGGTTGTCACCACAGGGCGATCTGGGCCAGTTGCTCCCGGGTGAGGCCGAACTCGTGCATCCGGCGGCGGGCCACCTGGGCCAGCCAGTTGGCGGCGGAGACGGCACCGAAGGGGATGGTCCACTGCATGAAACCGGCCATGCGGGGCGGGCCGCCGCCCGAACCACCACCGCCCATCCCCGGGGAGCCGAGTCCGGCCCGACCGCCCTTACCCTGGGCGGTGGACTCGGTGACGGTGCGGTAGACGAGGACGTGGCGCGCCAGACCGGCGGCGACGGCCAGGCAAGCGGCCATGACGGCCCGCATCTGACCCGCACCCTCACCACCGCCGTCATGCCAGTTGAGCTTGAGGCGCAACGCGTCCTGGACCTCGGGCCCCGAGGGACCGGCGAATCCGCCCGGTCCCATGCCCATGCCCGGGTAGGT
>JBKQHJ010000045.1:0-122587 GCA_052148835.1 Bryobacteraceae bacterium | reverse complement strand
GTATCCGACAACGGAGTGGGTCTTCCCGGCAACCTGGACTGGACCACGACGCGGTCGCTCGGTTTGCGGCTGGTGCGGGCGTTGGCTGACCAATTACACGCCGGCCTGGACGTTCGGTCGCAAGGCGGCACCAAAGTGCAGCTTGTCTTTCAGGCCAAGAGTAAGAGCGATACTCCCGAAGCCAAGGGTCACGCCAACGGCGCTTCCTGACATGAGCGCTTCCTCACCAGCGGGTCGGCCCGCCCTGGCCCGGGCGGCGCCCAAGCATTCAATCTTCGTCCATCGCTACATTGCTACTGTGTTATCGGTGGTCGCGACCACGGCCATACAACTGGCGCTCGACTCAAGTCCCACCCTGACGATTCCCCTCTTGATTTCGCTGCTGGCGGTGATACTAACGGCTTACTTCGCCGGGCGCGGCGCGGCCCTTTTCGTCACGGCCGCCAATCTCCTCGTCAATTCTTACTATTTTGCCGAGCCACGATTCAGCTTCGCGGTGGCCGCCCCAGCGGATCGGTGGCGGTTGATCATCTTCGCCGCTGCGGGCGTTGCTATAAGTATGCTGAGCCACCGGCTCTCCGGTGCGCGCCATTTTCCCCGCGTGGTGTTGATGCTTGCTTCGTCGCTGCTGCTGATAGTCGTAGCTGTGCTGGTGTCGCTCGACTTGGGGAATTCGCGCGCCGCCGAAGGTCGGGTGGAACACACCTATCAGGTGCTGAACGCCTCCGAACGGCTGTTCTCCGGCATCGAGGATGCGGATGCCAGGCAACGTGGCTACTTGCTGACCGGCGATCCGCGGTACCTGGACCGCTATCGCGAACTGATCTCGGCGGAGCGGGCGGACCTGGAGCGGCTCCGCGCCCTCAACGAGGACAACGGCGTGCAGCAGAAGCGTCTGGGAGAATTGGACAGGCTCCTAGACGCCCGGCTGGCCTTGCTCGAAAGGGGCATCTCCGCGCGCCGCGATCACGGCATCCAAGCGGCCATTGTGGTGGTGAGCGCAGGGGATAGTTTGCGCCTCACGAACGCTATTCGATCAGTGTTAGCCGCTCTGGAAGCGGAAGAACATCGCTTGTTGAGCCAACACACTCAGGTGGCAGCGGCCCAGACGGCCCGTACCCGCGGGACTCTGGCTGGTGGAACCGCTCTGCTGGTCGCGTTGCTGATTCTTGCGGGCGTGATCATTGAAAAAGATATCGGCCATATCCAAATTTCCGCGAGGATGCTCCGCCGCCAGGCGGATCTTCTCGATAAGGCGCAAAGCCCAATCATCGTCTGGGAGTTAGGCGGTGCCGTCGAGTACTGGAATCGCGGCGCCGAGCAGTTATACGGGATCAGCCGTCGGGAGGCGGTGGGGCGGGGCCTGAATGATGTGCTCCATCCCCGCCATCCTCTAGGATTCCCAGCCATTGAAGAGCGGTTAGCGCGGGACGGGGAATGGCGAGGCGAGCTCGTGCATGAGATCGGCGGACGCGAGAGCATCGTCGAAAGTCACATGACGCTGGTCGCCGAACCAGATGGCCGTAGAACCGTGCTGAAGGTGAATCGCGACATTACGGAGGAGAAACGCGCGCAGGAGGAAATCCGACAGCTCAACCGAGACCTGGAACGGCGCGTGAACGATCGTACGGTGCAACTGGAAGCTTCCAACCAGGAGTTGGAAGCCTTCGTCTATTCGGTATCGCACGATCTTCGCGCGCCGCTGCGCGGAATCGACGGGTGGAGTATGGCACTGCTGGAGGATTATGGGCCGAAGCTCGATCCAACCGCACACGAATATCTGGAGCGCGTGCGCTCGGAAACGCAGCGCATGGGCCAATTGATTGACGATCTGTTGAAGTTGTCTCGCCTGACGCGTGTCGCGCTGCGACTCGAACCCGTGGATTTGAGTTCTCTGGCGCGCGCGATCGCCGGCCGCTTAGAGGAATCAGAGCCCGCCCGCCGGATGGAGTTCGTTATTCAAAATGGGATCTCGACTGCCGGCGATGGCCGCTTGCTGGAGATTGTCCTGGCCAATCTGATGAGCAACGCCGTCAAGTTCACGGGTCCGCGTGATCCGGCCAGGATCGAATTTGGGCGGACTAACGGCGAGCGGGAAGCGGCGTTCTATGTGCGCGACAACGGCGTTGGTTTCGACATGGCGTATGCGAATATGCTGTTTGGTGTGTTTCAACGGCTGCATAAGCACAGTGAGTTTCCCGGAACCGGGATTGGCCTGGCCACCGCGCAACGCGTGGTGCGGCGGCATGGCGGAAGGATCTGGGCCGATGCCAAGCCCAATGAGGGTGCGACGTTTTATTTCACCGTCGACCAGGCGGCTTCCCGCTAGAATGGTCTGATCGTGTTGGCATCGCTCGCGGGCCGCTCCGCTATAGTCACTGGTGCGAGCAAAGGCATCGGGAAAGGAATCGCGCGCGTCTTCGCGAGCAAAGGCGTCCAGGTTCTGCTGGCCGCGCGAGACTTGAAGCAAGCCGAGGCTGCTGCCGCCGAGATTGGTTCCCGAGCAAGTGCGATCGCGGCTGATGTTTCGAACGAAGAAGACTGCGCGCGCCTGGCGCGGATTGCCGTGGAACGTCATGGCGGGATCGACATCGTCTGTTGCAACGCCGGTGTGTTTCCGGCCGCGCGGCTCGGCGAGATGACGGCGGCGGATTGGGATCAAGTGCTCGACATCAATCTCAAAGGGACCTTTCTTACGGTGAATGCGTGTTTACCCGAGCTCAAGGCGCGCGGCAAAGGGCGCATAATCGTTACCTCGTCGATCACGGGTCCGATTACCGGATATCCGGGCTGGAGCCATTACGCGGCGAGCAAAGCAGGGCAACTTGGTTTTGTCCGAACGGCGGCGATCGAGCTGGCGCCCCAAAACATCACCGTCAACGCGATATTGCCTGGAAATATTCTGACCGAGGGCGTGGAAGCGCTCGGCCCGGATCACATCGCGCGGATGACGTCGGCGATTCCGCAACGGCGGCTGGGCTCTGTCGAGGACGTCGCTCATGCCGCTTTGTTTCTCGCCAGCGACGAGGCGGCGTTTATCACCGGGCAAACCATCGTGGTGGACGGCGGGCAAGTGCTACCCGAATCGCACATGGCGCTGGAGGATTTATAACAGCAGTCAGATGATTCTTTCGACACCGAGCAGATCTTCGACCGCGCGATAGGCCTGATCGATGGCGGCGTCGGTATAGGAATATGCCGCGGCATCGGCGTTCGCGATTGCGATTCTTCCGAAAGGCTGGCGCGCCACAACGCAAGGTTGTTCGCCGCCCTCCAGCCAGAAAGGATCGAACAAGGAATTATATTCGTACGCGTAGCCGTGCGGCCAGCGATTTACGGTGATGGCGGCGATATCGCGCGCCGGGTCGAATCCGCCGGAAGAAAGAGATCGCGCCATTTCATCGCGGATATTGCGTTCGAAGGTTTCAAACGTCGTGCCGTACAACTCAATGCGGCCGGCGCGATGCTGGTCGCGTGCGGGAAGGCCCGGATGGCAAGGAGTCTTCATCAAATGCACGACGATAGGCTCGTCGGGCGAGCGCGGACAATGGTAATCGCCGATGCTCACCGGCAAGTCCAGTTGAACGGCCTCGAAATAGCTGCCGGGCGCGTAAACCGAGTTCACTTTCGCTTTTTGAAACGCAGTCCAATTGTTCAGAACGACGTTGGTGTAAACGATCGGCACTTTCGCGGCCGACGCCATCGCTTTGCGTTGCCGCTCGGACAACTCATCGGAGAGATACGGAATCATGGAGTGCCAGCACGCCAGAATGCAGCGGCTCCCGCGCACCGATTGCAGCTTGCCGTCCTTCACGTAGGCCACTTCCACCTCCTTCGCAGTGTCGATGTCGCCTAAATGTTTGACGCGCGCCACGGTGCTGTTTAAGCGGATGCGAGTAGTGGAACTGGCTTCGTCCAGCCGGGCATAATTCGCGCGCGCGGTGACGACGTCCTCGACGGAATTGCCTGGAATGGCGGCGGGCAACAGCTTTCGGACCAGCAGCCGGGCAATGGACGCGTTGCCATCGGGGAAATGAAACCAATATTTTTCGGCCTCTTCGCTCTGAATGGAGTCGTGACTGATGCCGGGGCCAGGTTCCGTGCCGAGGTTCAAGCCCGCGAAGCCGGGCAGGCCGAATCCCCATGCGTCTTGCGCCGAGACCGCCTCGATGCCCACGCCGAAGTAGGCGTGCGGGCGGGTCTGGAAGTACTTCACGACGGCGGGATCGCAGCCCATCGTCTCGGTCAGATACTTGGCGTAGGTCATCCGCGCCAGGCGGGCCTTCTTCTCGGCTGGCGACAAGCCCGGCATGTAATCCTTCGAGCCTTCGTAAATTCGCTGGATGTCTTGCTTCGCTTGGGCCGGCAGGGGGGCCTGTTCCTGGAACACTTTCCAGTGCGTTTCCGAGGTGCCCGGATCGCCAAAATCCGCGTCCTTCTCTGGTTTGGGATCGGGCAGCAGCAGGTCGGCACCGAACGTTTCTTGGTCGAAGAAGACGCCTGGGCCGAGGCCGAGCGACGAATAGAGTTTGGTGTCCCTCACTCGCGCGTCGGCCGTTACGTCAATGCCCAAGTCGTCGATCACGCTCTTCGCAATGGGGCTATAAGGACTGGGGCTCTCGATTGCGTAGGTGCCGCCGTAGCCCAGCAACTTGCGCCCGTTGATATCGAATTCATTGCGCTTGGCGTGGCCGCCGAAATCGTCCAGTACGTCCAGGATCAAAATGCGCGCATTGTTGCCGGCGGCTTTTCTGTAAAAGTAAGCGGCGCTCAAGCCGCTGATGCCTCCGCCCACGATCACCAAATCGTAGCGCTCGTCAGTGTCGGAAGGTTTGTCGGCGTGGTTCCAGAAGGTGTGATCGCGGAGGGCGTGCGCGGTGGTGAACGATCCGGGATATAGTCCGCGCATGCCGGTGGAAGTGGGCGGATAGTTGGCCGGAGCAGGCTGCGCGAAGGCCGCGTGCGCTCCCGACATTCCCAACCAGGGCGCGCCAATGGCGACGGCCACGCCGTTCAGAAAATCCCGCCGCTTAATGGGGCGGTCCATTCCAAGTTCACGATCGCGGGAGTTCATAGGCTGTCACTCCTCATTCGGCAGCGCGCCCAAATCGCCGGCCACTTCCGGTACGAAGGCGGGTGAGCGGTGCCAAATCGTCGACCATGCGAAACCCGCCAGCAGCAGAACCGCGTAAAGATAGGGCAGGTACGAGTACGGCGCTTCGGGAACCGGATAAAGATTTCCGAGCAAAGCGGCGGCCATCGCGAGGATTGCCAAAACCGAAATTCCCATGGCCTGCGGAGTCAAGCGGCCTTGCGATCTCAGGTAGAGCGGCGCGGCGGCGCAGACCAGGATGTAGGCCGTGACGAAGCCGAACGTCGCGAGAGTTCCGATGAGGCCATAGATGTCGAACAGATTCATCCCGCGCAGCGTCATGACGGCGGCGGGCAGGAATGCGGCGATCGAGCTCCACAGCACGGCGCGATGCGGGGTTTGATTTTCCTCATGCGCCTCGCCCAATACCGAGTGCAGCGCGCCATGACGGCCCATAAGAAAGAGCACACGGGCCGACGCGGTAATGCACGCCAGAAAGCACGAGAAGAAGGTCACCACGGCGCCCAAATCGGTGAGCGTGCCTACGAATGGCGGAAGCCCAAGTTGACGCGCCAGCACGTGCAAAGGCGCCGCATTTTGGCTGAGTGTTTGCGTTTCGCCGCGAAAGCCCAGCACTTCGGCATAGGCACACAGAAAGAAAAATACGCCGGCCAGAATGGCGCTCCATTTGACAGCTCGCGGGATGTTTATCAGCGGATCTCTGGCTTCCGAGCCGAGGGAGGTCGCGCTTTCAAATCCCACTGCACTGAAGATCGCGAGCACCAAGCCGAGGCGTAATTTCTCGGGGGTGACTCCTTGGAGCGTGAGCTGTGCCATATCGGGGCGCCATCCGTGCTTGGCGATCACTCCGAAGGCGATGAACGAAATCAGAGCCACGGATGCGGCCTGGAGCCAAAGCATGAGGCGCGTGGAGATTTGGATGTCGCGATAGGCTAATAAACATGCAATGGCCGTGACCAGCGCCGTCAGCAACAAAGGAAAGCCTGGCAGACCGAAGACGTCCCGAAGAATGACATCGGCATAATTCGCGACTCCCGCGCTTACGGCCGCGGCCGTCCCGATATAAGCGATTAACAACGCCCAACCGGCTAGCACGCCCCAACGGGGATGCATGTGATCGGTAATGTAGGTGTACAAAGAACCGGGTGATGCCGACCTCCTGGCGAACTGGTTGATATTGAGCGCCACCAGTAAAATACCGATGGTAGAAATCAAGAACGCCATCGCGGAGCCTTCTCCCGCTAACGCGAAGACGAGCGGCACGGTCATGACCGGAGCGCCGGTGGGTGCAATGACAGCGATGGATTGAGCCAAGGTCTGGAAGGGCGACAGGGACCCGGACTTGAGTCCGTAGGAAGGAGAAGTTGGAACCTCTGGCGCGGACGGGGCGGCAGTGTTTACCAACCTTGCCGAACTATTGCCAAGTTCCATCCACTTATACTAGCATCAGACTTAAGCAACCATCTCCACGCGTCAGCTGTGTTGCGAATCGCGAATCGACACCAAGAAAGGCGGCAGCATGGCTATCCCCACTGAAATAGAACACAAGGGTCCCGGGGTTTCCAACGGCGCGATCTCCAACGCGAGCCCGCATCCACTCGATCCTTTAAATCCCGCCGAGCTTCAAGAGGCAGTGCAAATTCTGGCGCGGGAAAAATATCTCGGCGACAATGTGCGCATTTGTTCCATCAGCCTGATAGAACCGCCAAGGAGTCTGGTGGAGAAGCACAAGCCTGGGGCTGGGTTCGAACGCAAAGCGCTGGCCGTACTTCTCGACCGCGGCAAGCGGGCGGCGTATGAAGCGGTGGTGGATCTAGTGGGCAAAACAGTTACGTCGGTAACTCAATTGCCGGGCGGCGTGCAGCCCTCGGTGATGCTGGATGAATTCGGCGAGTGTGAAGCGGCGGTGCGGCGGTCGCCGCTGTTCATCGAAGCGCTGCGGAAGCGTGGCGTGACCGACGCGGACCTAGTGATGGTAGACCCCTGGTCGGCCGGCATGTACGGCACCGAGTTGCCGGAAGAAAAAGGTTTGCGGCGACTGCGGGCGCTGTGTTTCCTGCGCTCCGAGCCTAAGGACAACGGCTACGCGCGGCCCATCGACAGCATGGTGGTGGTGGTGGATCTCCACACCATGGAAGTGACTCGCATCGAGGAGTACCCGATCGCGCCGATCCCTCCGGAGCCCGGCAATTGGGCGCGCGAGTACATTCCCAATGTGCGCAAGGATCTGAAGCCGGTGGAAATCGTGCAGCCGGAGGGCGTGAGTTTTCAGGTGACGGGCAATCAGGTGGAGTGGCAGAAATGGAAGTTTCGCGTGGGCTTCACCTCGCGCGAGGGCCTGGTGCTGCACACCATCAGCTACAACGACGACGGCGTGGAACGGCCGATCCTGTATCGCGCGTCGATTTGCGAGATGGTGGTTCCATACGGCGATCCGGGGGAGCAATATTATCGCAAAAATGCGTTTGACATCGGCGAATATGGGCTTGGAATGCTGGCTAATTCGCTCGCACTCGGCTGCGATTGTCTGGGCGTGATTCATTATTTCGATTTTCCGTTGGTGGACAGCCACGGAAATGTTACGCCGCTGAAGAACGCGGTCTGTTTGCATGAAGAAGACTACGGGATTCTTTGGAAGCACACGGACTGGCGGACCGGCCAATCGGAAGTACGGCGATCGCGGAGGCTGTCGGTCTCCTTCATCGCGACGGTCGGGAACTACGAATACGGGTTCTATTGGTATTTCTACCAGGACGGATCCATACAATGCGAGATCAAGCTGACCGGGATCATGAACACGACCGCGCTCGCGCCCGGCAAAAAATCGCAATACGGCGTGGAAGTGGCGCCGCAATTAAATGCGCCATTTCATCAGCATATTTTTGCCGCGCGGCTGGTGCCGAGCGTGGACGGGCCGAACAATTCGGTAGTCGAAGTGAACAGCGTCGGCGTTCCGACCAGCGCGAGCAATCCGCACGGCAACGCTATCCTGGCCGAAGAGACGCCGTTGACGACCGAGAAGGAAGCGCAGCGCCGGGTGAATTCGGCGAGTGCGCGTTTCTGGCGCGTGGTGAATTCGAGCAAGAAAAACAGGCTCGGCCGGCCGGTTGGGTATCGGCTGGTTCCAGGCGAAAATTGCCCGGCACTCGCGCAAGCGGACGCACCCATTATGCGGCGCGCCGGATTCACGCAGAATCACGTTTGGGTGACGCCGTACAGTCCGCAAGAGCGCTACGCGGCCGGTGAGTATCCGAATCAGCATCCGACGGGGGACGGTCTGCCGCACTGGACCAAAGCGAATCGAAAGGTGGCTGATACCGAGATTTCGCTGTGGTATGTGTTCGGGCACAATCACGTGCCGCGTCCGGAGGATTGGCCGGTGATGCCGGTGGCGATGCTTGGATTCCAATTTCGTCCGGACGGATTTTTCGAGCGGAACCCGGCGATGGATGTGCCACCGCCGCCGGCGAAGGACCACTGCTGCCATTGAGGAATTAAGCGACGGTCGGTTTGCGGCGCGAGCCCGGCGTTGCTTGCTCAAAGGCGTGCGCTAACTGCAGCACGCTCCATTCGTCGCGATGGCGTCCCACAATTTGCAGTCCGATGGGCAAGCCATCTTCGGTGAAGCCGCAGGGCATCGAAATCGAGGGATTCTCGAGCGCCGAAATCATCATGCAGGACTTCATCCATTCGATGTAGGTCGACATCTTCACGCCCGCGACTTCAGTGGGATACGGTTGCGTCACATCGAAGGGCGGCAGTTGCGAGGTTGGCGCGATAAAATACTCGTATTTATCCTGAAAAACCCGCATGTTGTCCCACGCCTTGCTGCGTAGCGTGTGCGCGTGCGCGATGTCGGCACCCGTGAGTTTGGAACCGCGCTCGGCTTCCCACTGGATGGTGTCCTTCACCAGATCGCGATGCAGCCGGATATTTTCAGCCTGCGAGGAAGCGTAACCCCACGCACGCAAGGTGTCGTAAGCAGCGAGCGCGCCCGTCCAATCCGGCTCGGCGTCTTCCACGATGCATCCGAGGCTCTCGAAAACCTTGCGCTGCGCATTGACGGCGGCGAGCACGCGCGGGTCGAAGGGAATGCCTCCCATGTCCTTGAACCAGGCGACGCGAACGCCTTTGAAACTGCGTTCCAGATTGCCGGCGAAGCGCGTGCCGGGTTCAGCGATCGAAATAGGGCAACGCGGGTCGGGCCCAGCCATCACGCTCAGCAGCAGAGCCACGTCCGCGACGTTGCGCCCCATGGGTCCGGAGACAGAGAGCGTAGACCAGGAGTCTCCCGCAGCCGCGTGCGCCACACGGCCGGGCGCGGTGCGGAATCCCACCACGCCGCAGAACGCCGCCGGATTGCGCAAGGAACCGCCACTGTCGCTGCCATCGGCGATCGGGATCATTCCGCAGGCCAGACTGACTGCCGCGCCGCCGCTGCTGCCACCGCAGGTCTTGGTCAAATCGTGCGGATTTTTCGTCGCGCCAAACACCGCGTTAAAGGTCTGCGATCCAGCGCCGAATTCCGGTGCGTTGGTTTTTCCGAGGCAGATTGCGCCGGCGTTTCTGATCCGCTCCACGAGAATGGCGTCGTGTGTTGGTACGTAATCCTTGAAAATTCGTGAACCGAAGGTGGTGCGGATGCCAGCGGTTTCGACCAAGTCCTTGTGGGCGATCGGAAGTCCGTGCAAGGGCCCGAGGGCGACGCCGCGAGCCTGGGCTTCATCGGCTTTGCGGGCATTTTCGATTGCCTGCTCGGCGACCAGCGTGACGATCGCATTGACCTTTGGATTGACGCGCTCGATCTGCTTGAGGTGAGCGTCCAGCGTCTCGCGAGCACTTAGTTTCTTGCGCCGGATCAGATCCGCCATTTCGGTGGCGGTCAAAAAACAAATATCCAGGGTCGAGGAGGGAGCGGCAGACAATTGTGTGGCGGCGACCGCCGTGCCCAAGATCTGCGCAGCTTCGCGCCTGGTGACAAGCGAATCGGCCATGTTGTAAGTTTATCGTTCCTTGCAGATATATCGCAATGCGGGGTTTGTAAAATGTGCTGCAATGAGCGGATATGTATGTTCCCAAGGTATTCGCCGTCGAGGATGTGGCTCAGATCCAGGATTTCATGGAGGAATTCAATTTCGCGACGATCGTTACGCAACAGAACGGCGAACTGACGGCCTCGCACATCCCGTTCATCCTGGATCGTAAGGCGGAGCCCTACGGGGCGCTGCGCGCGCATATCGCGATAAGGAATCCACAGCTCAAGGATTTTCAATCCGGTTCTCAAGCATTGGTGATTTTCCAGGGACCGCATACCTACATCTCGCCCTCCTGGTACGTGAATCCGGAGAACGTGCCTACCTGGAATTACACCGTGGTGCACGCTTATGGCGTTCCGAAAATCGGAAACCGGGCGGCTATGGTCGCGCTCCTGAAGGATCTGACGCGCAAGCATGAGGGTTCGTTCGAGCGGCCGTGGGATTTCGATCCGAAGGCTCCGTGGGTGGAAAAGATGCTGACGGAAATCGTGGCCTTCGAGATGAAGATTGAGAAGCTGGAGGGAAAATTCAAGTTGAATCAGAATCGCAAGCCGGAGGATCGCGAGGGAGTGATTGAGACGCTGTCTCGAAGTGAAGATCCCGCGCAGCGCGCAGTCGCGAGCTGGATGACCGAGCGCCGGCCGGGCGATTTATCGTAACCTTGTTTAAAGTATGAAAAGATTGTTGCCGCTTCTGGTGTCGTTCGCGGCCGCTGCAAGCGCGGGCACGCTGTATCTTCCGGCTTATCCCAACGCGGTTCTGGTCTTCGATGAATCGAAGGGCCAGGTTGTCGACCGGATCCTACTTGAGACCGGCACGCCCATGTCGATCCGGCTGGCGCCCGACCACAAGAAAATTTACGTCACGACGATCGATCACAATGGCATTGAAGTGATTGACGTTGCCACGCGCAAGGTGATCAATCATTTCGCGCTCAATACGGCGACCACGCAGTACCGTTTCCGTGGGGGCGCGGTGAGTCCCGATGGCAAGCTCTTTTACACCGTCACTCGCGAGATTGACAAGCTCCCCGAACACTTCGATGTCAAGCGCGCAAAGTACACGGTGATCGATCTGGAGCAGCAAAAGATCGTGAAGACGGCGGACATGTCGGTGGAGGACGAACGCAGCAATCGTCTCTCCTATGAAGTCTCGCCCGATGGAAAGTATCTGTACCAGTTCGGGCCGAAGATCAAGATTCTTCAGAGTTCGGACTTCAAGGTGGTGGACGAATTGGATCTGGCAGAGCCGGATTTCGGCGCCCTGGAGAATGTCCGCTTAGGCAGCGACCTGGATTTGATCAGCCAACCCGGCGTGCACACGTCGGTGTTCAATTCATCGGATCCGATTGTTCACAACCGTATTTTTGGCCTGGCGCGTTTGAACCTCGCTACCCGGCAAGTGGACTACGATCCGATCGGTCCCGCGCCAGCCGGAATGGCGGGGCTGCAAGTAACGCCCGACAAAAAGTCGGCTTATACGGTTGTCGCCAACGGGGCCAACGGAAATAAACGCTGCGAGTTTTGGAAGTTCGATTTGAGCAGCGATCGATTGACCGAGCGAGCCGAGGTTCCTTGCCGCACGCGCTTCAGCTTCGGCATGTCGAGCGACGGCCAGAAGCTCTACATCTATGGCGCCGGTTTTGACATCGAAGTTTACGACGCCGCCACGCTCAAGTGGGAGAAGACGTGGGATCTTCAGAACGACGTTACCTATGGTGGGATCGCCGTGCTGCCGTGATGCGCCGCCAGTCCAATGAAGATCGCGATCATCGATAGTGGCGTTCATGCCGGCCATCCGCACGTAGGCGCGATCGCCGGCGCCGTCGGAATTACGTCGACGGGTGAAAGCGGCGACGCGATCGATCGGCTAGGGCACGGTACGGCCGTGGCCGGCGCAATCCGAGAAAAAGCCCCGAATGCGGCACTCTACGCGGTGAAAGTTTTTGATCGGAGGCTGACGGCGAACATCGACGCGATTGTTCGCGCATTGGAATGGTGCCGCGATCAGGAAATGGACCTGGTGAATCTGAGCTTGGGCACCGAAAATCCAGCGCATCGCGATCCATTCATCCGCGCCATCGGTGACGACTTAATAGTGGTGAGCGCGGCGGGTGCGCTGCCCGGAAGTTTGCCCGGCGTCATTGGGGTGGCTGCCGATCCCGATTGCCCTCGCGACGCGTTTCGCTATCATGACGGAATGTTCCACGCATCGCCTTACCCGCGGCCGATTCCAGGCGTTCCTCTGGACCGCAATTTGCACGGGATCAGCTTCGCCGTCGCCAACATGACTGGCTTGGTTGCGCAAGCGCTCGAGCACAGCTCACGCGCGGAGATTCGCGAGACGCTGCTGACGAGGTGCACGCGGTGAGAATCATATCCGGTATTCTGGGACTCTCGGTTTTTCTCATGCCGCTCTCGTACGGGCAAGTGCTCGGCCGCAATTACGGCCGTTCCATCGTGATTAGCCAGCAAGGCATCGCAGCCACCAGCCAGGTGTTGGCGTCGCAGACTGGAGCGCAAATCCTGGCTCGCGGCGGATCGGCGGTGGACGCGGCCATCGCCTGCAACGCCGTGCTGGGCGTTACTGAACCAATGATGACGGGCATGGGCGGCGATCTTTTCGTCATGTACTGGGACGCGAAGACGGGCAAGTTGACGGGCTTGAACGCTTCTGGGCCGTCGCCGAAAGCATTATCTCCGGCCTTTCTCGCGCAGCACGATATTAAGACGATGCCGTCGGACGGCATCCACAGCGTCACTGTTCCCGGCGCGGTGCAAGGCTGGTATCGGATGCATCAGCGGTTCGGAAAACTTCGGTGGAAGGATTTATTCCAAGATGCAATTGCGTTTGCCGAGAACGGATTTCCGGTATACGAAGGGGCGCGTGAGGTTTGGGCCGATCCCGCGATTGTAAAACGGCTGGAGGCAAATGCCGAATCGAAACGCGTGCTTCTGCCCGGCGGAAAAGCGCCGCACGTCGGCCAGTTGTTCAAGAATCCTGAGATGGCGCACGCGTTGCGTTTGATCGCGGAACAAGGGCCGGACGCTTTCTATAAGGGCGAGATCGCGGCCGCGATGGTGAAGACGTCCGAACATCTCGGCGGCACGATGACGGCGCAGGATCTGGCTTCGTATTCGCCTGAGTGGGTGGAACCGCTCTCGATCGACTACCGGGGCTGGCGCGTTTACGAGCTGCCGCCCAATGGCCAAGGGATGGCCGCGCTCGAGATGCTCAACATCATGGAGACCGCGCCGCCCTCGCCGCTGGGCGCATTCAGCGCGCCGGAGTTGCACAAGCGCATCGAGGCGATGAAGCTGGCGTATTCCGACATTCATGCCAATGTCGCCGATCCGCGCACACATGATACGCCGGTGGGGCAGCTTCTTTCGAAAGAATACGCGCGCAAACGGGCCGCTGAGATCGATTCCCATCGAGCGAACTGCGAAGTAAAAGCGGGCGATCCGATCGCGAGCAATACGACTTACCTGACGGTGGTGGACAAGGACGGCAACATCGCCAGCTGGATTCAGAGCCTCTATTCGGCGTTCGGCTCACGCGTCACGGTGGAAGGGATGGGTTTCGCGCTGCAAAACCGCGGCGCGAGCTTCACGCTCGATCCTAAACATCCTAACGTGCTCGCCGGAGGCAAGCGGCCGTTCCACACCATCATTCCGGCTTTCATGGAGAAGGGCGACGATCATATCGGCTTCGGCATCATGGGAGGCGCGGTGCAACCGATGGCGCATGCGCAGTTCGTTTCCAATTATGTCGACTATGGCATGACGCTTCAGGAAGCGCTGGAAGCTCCGCGGTTCTTCAAGAACAATGCGCCGGGGTGCGACGTTTACATTGAATCGCGCGTGCCGGAGCAGACGTTGCAGCAATTATCGGAACGTGGCCACGAGATCCGGATTGGCCGTGAATATGTGGAAACCATGGGCCGCGGCCAGGCGATTTTGCACAATTCGAAAACCGGGATGAATTACGCGGCGTCGGATCCGCGCGCTGATGGAGCCGCGATTCCCGAGCCGCTGGCGTCCGCTCGCAACCGCGAATAGTAGACAAAAAGGCCGCTGGCCAAAGCCAAGATAAATCCAAGCGTCAGGAACATTTTCAATTCAAATGATCCGATGGACGAGATCTGACGCGACGGCACAAAGGCCATCGCGAATCCCGCGGTTGCCGTACTCAAGCCAGCGATGGACGCCAGTTGCAAGAGGGACCGGCGAAAGTATCGAGGCTCCACGGATTTCGAAAACGCGCGCTTCACAAGCACGAGAAAAAGATAAATGTACGAGATCATCTGCAGCGCAACGGCCAGGTCCAGCAGCGTGAGATAAGCCTCCTGCACGGATGCGCCGATGAAACTCATGGCGATGATCGCGCTCGCCAGGAATCCGAACATGATCAGCGCGACGTGCGGGGAATGATGGCGAGGATGGACTTTGCCGAGCGCCTTGGGCAGATAGCGATCCAGCCCGCAAACAAAAAGAATGCGAGCCGAGCCGCTCACCCACGCCGACGTCGAGCCTGCGATGGAGGCGGCCATCAGTATCGCGAGCGGCAGCAGAATCCAGCCGAGTCCGAACGACGAGCTCATTCCGTCCACCGCCTGGAGCAGCCCTTGCACCACGGCCATTTTCGATTGCGGTACGGCTGTTAACAGCGCGAGTGTGCAGCCCGTGTACATCAGCGCGCACAGTGTGCCACCGACGGCGACACTGCGCGGTATGGTGCGTCGCGGATCGCGAACCTCGTCGCCCATGATGGGCCCGAGCTCCATTCCGACCAGCGCCAGAGTGATGACACCAAACGTCGCGAGCGGCAAAGCACCGAAGTTATCGGGCGTGATGTCGGCGAAATGCAATTGACCGCGATGCCCGACGAATAGGACCGCGGCCATGATCATCAACGCCCCGCCGATCACCAAGGCGCCGATCCCACCCAGATTGTTGACCCATTTGCCGACGCCCAAGCCACGAACATTGGCGAAGATGGTGATCCAAAGAAGAGTCACGGGAATTAGGAAAAAGAAGATGCGGCTATCGTTCAATTTCGCAGCGGTGCTGCCGCTCACGATGTAGCTGGTGACGCCCGCCACGTAGAACAACAACGACGGCACAAAGAACATATTCGTCATCCAGTAGCACCAACCGCACAAGAAGCCGTGGAAGTCGCCGAAGCTGTCCTTGGTCCAAAGGTAGAGGCCGCCTTCACCGGGCAAATGCTCCGCAAGTTCGATGACGGCGATGCCCTGCGGCAAGAAGAAGAGCCAGATGGCAGCGACCAACAGCCACACCACGCGAGTGCCGGCCACGGCGATCACAGGCACGACGTTCAGATTGACTACTGCAACCAGATAGAGCCAGGTCAAATCGGCGACGCCGAGCGCGCGCACTAGCGAATTAGAAACAGGTGCTGGTGTGGTGGAGGGCGTCGCCATATTGTTGTTCGTCTACTTTTCTTCGTGACAGAATGCGCAGCCGGTACCCGCCTTACGCTCTTGGTGGCAGTCCACGCAGCCTGCCATTGTCGTGACGTTGGTGACGTTCGCCATGACATCCATCTGCGCGACGGCTCCGTGGCACGCCTCGCACTTCACTTGAGCGTCGAGATGCGAACGATGATTCCAGTATACGGCGGCGGAGACGGCGTACACGCGCGCCCACGGGATTGGCTGTTTGGACTTCGCGAATTCTGCTAGCTTCTGAATCGCCGGTTTGTCCTTTGCGATGGTCGCGTGGCAGGCCATGCAGGTGGCCGTATCGGGAAACTCCATTCGATCGCCCGGATCGGGATTGGTATGGCAATCGGCGCATTTCAGGCCGATGGCAAGATGGGTCTTGTGGCTATAAGGCAGCGGCTGCACGGGCGCGGTCTGCGATTGATCCTGTTGAAACGCGAGTATCGCGGCCAGCAGCCACAGCGAGGTCAGCATTTACGTGAGGCCTTGAAGCAGCAATAACTCCTGTACCGCGCGATTCGCCTCGTCGATGGCTTGATTAGTGAACGCAGCCGCGCCCGCGTCGGAATTAGCGATCGTGACCCGGCCGAAGCGCTGGCGTCCGATAACGTGCGGGCGCTGCTCCGGCGGAACATCAGGATCGGCGAGCGTATCGTAGGTGTAAGCGTATCCGTACGGCCAGCGGTTTACGGTGATCGCCGCGATGTCCTCGGCCGGATCGAATCCGCCGGGTGAAAGCATACGGGCGAGTTGCTGGCGAATCTTCAGTTCGAATTGCTCAAAGCTGGTCGAGAGCAGCTCCTGCTGTCCGTGACGATTTTGCTCTTTGCGTGGAAGGCCCGGTTTATTGGGGTTCGCCGTCAGATGAAAAACAATCGGTTCCTCGGGCGTAGTAACGCCTTCATAGCCGCCGACCGTGGAACCTGGATCCAGAAACGTGTTGGGATAATACATCCCGGGAGCGCTGATACGCGAGACGCCCAACTTTTGAAACGCGGTCCACTTCTTGAGCAAAACGTTGGTGTAGATCAGCGGCACTTTGACCGGGTAGGCGAGCGCTTCTTTCTGATGCGCCGGGATCTCGGGCATCAGCGAGGGAATCAGCGCGTTGTAACAGGCGAGGATGCAGTAGCGTGCTCGCACGCCGCGGGTCTTGCCGCTGTCGCGATACGCGATTCGAACCCATTGCGAGCGGTCCTGCGCGGCGTTGTGTTCGACGCGGTCATGTTCCACTCGAACGACGGGGCTGCTCAATCGGATGCGCGTCTTTGAACTCGGAACGTCGAGCTTGTCGTAAGCGAGCTGGGCAGCCACGATGGTGTCCATTGACTGGCGTTCGGGCAGCGCCCCTGGAATAAGCTTGCCTACCAGCAGCCGCGCGATAGACGCGTTGCCATCGGGAAAATGAAACAGGTAAGAGCCCTCGTTGAACTCCTGCTCTAGCTCAAGGCCCAATCCGTTGAAGCCCACTAATCCGTGCTCGGCCGCTTCGAGCGCCGGTGTGGTGTCCACTCGCTTGTTGTTTCGGCCGCCGGCGCCGATGAAAAACGGCAGAGCGTCGGGACTCATCTTCGCGACGTTCAGAAGATAATCCTGATAGCTCATCTTGGCCAGCGCGGCGCGCTTGTCGGGTGCGCTCAGGCCGGCCATATAGTCGGGATTCTTGCCGTGCAGGCGCATCAAATCCTTGCGCGCGGCATCGGAGAGCGGCGCATTGGCGAAAAACTGCGGCAGTCGCGGGTTGCCCTTCACCAAGCGATCCTCGCCGAAGTGTTCCTTATCGAAGAACGTGCCGGCTACCAGCCCGAACTTCTGCTCCAGGGTGTGGTTGAGGAATGCGGGATTGCGCTCCACCTCGACGCCGAGGTCGCGGATCAGCGCTTTGGCGCAATAGCTGTAAGGATACGGGGTCTCGATCCCCATGGTCCCGCCGAAGCCGACGAACGTTTTGCCATGATAGTGAAACTCGTTTCGCTTGGCGTGCCCGCCGAAGTCGTCATGATTGTCCAGGATCAGGATCTTCGGCGAAGCACCGAGCGCGGCTCGATAGAAGTAGGCTGCCGAAAGACCGGAGATGCCGCCGCCGACGATAACAAGATCGTAGTCTTCGCGTATCTCGGCGTCGGAGACGGGATCGTGCGCATACTT
The DNA here is from genome assembly GCA_052148835.1 of Bryobacteraceae bacterium. Classification (GTDB taxonomy): domain Bacteria; phylum Acidobacteriota; class Terriglobia; order Bryobacterales; family Bryobacteraceae; genus Palsa-89. The sequence goes on along the minus strand of JBKQHJ010000045.1, from coordinate 104,823 downwards.
CCCGGAACGGATGGCGTCGAAGTCTTCGATTGCAGCGGGGTAATTGCCGCGAAGTCCGGTGCGCGCTGGAGGATCGTTCTCAGCGAAAGCGTTTTGCGCCTGGGCGTTCGAGAGGGCCGAGATTCCGGCTGTTATCCCGATAGCGACGCCATTCAGGAAATCGCGGCGCGCGATGGGGCGAAACATTCCTAGATCGTTCGGGCCCAGATCGTTCAAGCCGAGCTCGTTCATAGTGGAAGAACCTTACAATAAATCTAAAAGCATATGCAAGGGAATTGCAAGCCCGGCCTCGGCTGCTATACTCAAAAAGCTAAACATGAGTCCGCCCAACGAGGGCCCCGTAGAGACATCCTTGTCCAAAGCTTCAACGAATTCGCGGTCCCACAAACCTGACGGCGAGAGAAAAACGACGCGGCCCACGAGGAAGATGGGTGAAGCACTAAAAGTCGGCGCGGTTGCACAACGCTTGGGTGTTTCCGCGTCCATGGTGCGGTCGTGGGAAAAGCTGGGGTTAGCCAGACCCGCGCGGAGCCAGAGCAAGTATCGTCTTTATACCAACGACGATCTCCGAGTTCTGAGGCGTGCGATTTATTTGCGCCGGGTGCAAGGGTTGAATGCGCCGGCCATTCTGAATCAACTGAAGCAGGAGGGTCTGCTCAACCATCGCGCGGCGGGACCGGCGCAAGAACAGTCGTCTATCGGTCCGCGATTCCGCAAGCTGCGCTTGCAGCGCGGAGAGTCGCTGGCCACGGTGGCGAACTCGGTGGGTGTATCCATTGGTTTTCTGAGCAACCTGGAGCGCTCGCAAAGCGGCGCTTCCATCAGCATCATGCGCAAGCTGGCGCAGTATTTCGGACTGAATATTCTGGATCTCTTCAGCCCGATCGATGGCACCGGGCCGCTGGTGAGGCCGCGCGATCGCAAGACTCTGGAAGGCGGACCCGGCGTTGAGATGGAGCTGCTGGCTTCCGGAAAGATCACGATGGAGCCGCACTTGTTTCGCGTCGCGCCCGGCGCGGGCAGCGGCGAATCCTATTCGCACGAAGGCGAGGAGTTTCTTTATCTGGTGCGCGGGCGGCTAGACATCACGTTAGCGGGTGAGCAATTCCAACTGCGAGCGGGCGACAGCTTTTATTTCAGCAGCAAAACGCAGCATAGCTGGTCCAACCCTGGAAAGAGCGAAACGCTCATCCTTTGGATCAACACGCCGCCCACTTTTTAACGTGACCATTCTGGACGCGACGGCACTTGCCGACTTGGTCCGCCGGCGCGAAGCTTCGCCGCTGGAACTGGTGGATGCCGCGATCCAGCGCATTCAGAGCCTAAATCCGCAATTGAACGCGGTGGTGTGGGAGCGCTTCGAAAAAGCGCGCGAAGAGGCGCGGTCGGCCGAATTGCCGCAAGGTCCGTTCACAGGAGTTCCGTTCCTCACCAAGGACCTCGGGTGCACGACGGCAGGGGAGCCGGACTCCGGCGGCTCGCGGTTTCTCAAAGAGAATGGCAACATCGCGAGCGTGACAACGGAGCTGGCTCGCCGGATCAAGGCCGCGGGGTTCATCAACCTTGGGCGAACCAACACGCCGGAGTTTGGCGCCGTGGCGACAACCGAGCCGCTGGCTTGGGGTCCGACGCGGAATCCTTGGGACACGGCGAGAACGGCGGGCGGGTCGAGTGGCGGGTCCTGCGCGGCGGTCGCCTCGCTAATGGTTCCGGTGGCTCATGGCAGCGACGGTGGCGGCTCGATACGACTGCCGGCCGCCGCTTGCGGACTGGTGGGATTGAAACCGACGCGTGGCCGCGTCAACATCTGGCCATCCACGGAATGGGTTAGTCCGGTGAGCGTGCAAGGATTCCAGACGCGCACCATTCGCGATTTGGCCGGCTGCATGGATTTCGCTTCTGGTTCGCAACCCGGCGATCCTATGCCGCCGCCGGTTCCAGTGCGGCCGTACGCTAGCGAAGTTGGCGCGGATCCCGGCCAGCTCCGAATCGGTCTGTGGAATCGTTTGCCGCCGACGATCGACGGAGTGCTTCATGCTGAATGCCAGCGCGCCGTGGAAGAGACCGGGAAGCTGCTCGAGTCCATGGGGCATTTCGTGGAACTGGCGCACCCGGCGGTTCTCGACGATCCGAAGACAGCAACCATCTTCCAACGCATCTGGCCCGTTCGCCTGCTCGCGGCTTTGCAGTACTTCGAACGCAAATTGGAAAAAAAGGCGGGACCCGACAATCTCGATCCCGACACGCTGTACTGGCTGGATCGCGCGCGCGGCGTCAGCGCTCAGGAATATGTTCTGGCGCTGGAAGATATGGATGCGTTCACGCGAGCTTTCGCCGGCTGGTGGGGCTCTTCTCGCGGCCGGGGCTACGATGTGCTGGTCACGCCGACTACAGGAACGCTGACTCCGAAGCTGGGCGCGCTGGGAATGGATCCGGCTCGGATAAAAACGTCCGCGCTGTGGTGGCCGTACACCGCGTTTTTCAACATGTCGGGACAACCGGCGATCAGCTTGCCGTTACACTGGTCGGAAGAGAACTTACCTGTCGGGGTCCAGTTGGGAGCAGCGTACGCGCGGGAAGATGTGCTGATCCGGCTGGCTAGCCAATTGGAGCAGGCGAAACCGTGGAGCGGGCGAACTCCGCCGGTGCACGCTGAGGGATAGGGAAGAATCCGCTTGCTCACGCGTCACCCGTCCGGTATTCTTCGAGTCGATGTTCTCCAGTGCACGACTCCCGGTCGTCTCCGGGTGTGCTGCTGGCGCGCGGTTCAGAATCTCTTACTTAGCGAAGACGGGGACCGGCGTACTCTCGATCAGACCACGTTCCCGAACCATCGCGAAGGTATCGTCGAGTGCGAGCGCGAATCGTTCGAGCATCAGATCGATTTCCGCTTCGCTAATAATGAGCGGCGGGCAGAATGCGATGGAGTCGCCCAGAGCCCGCAGAATGAGGCCGTGGTGATGGGCGCGCTTATACAGAAATGGACCGACGCCCGCGGCGGGATCGAACGAGGTCTTGTTGGATTTGTCGGCCACCAATTCCACAGCGCCGATCAGGCCGATGCCCCGGGCTTCGCCGACCAGGGGATGATCCGCGAACCGACGCAATCCAGCTTGCATGCGCGGCGACACGCGGCGCACGTGAGAGAGGATGTCGTCCTGCTCGTAGATTTTGAGCGTCTCCAGCGCGACGGCGGAGGTTACCGGGTGCCCCGTATAAGTGAAGCCATGGCTGAACACGCCGATCTTTTCGGACTGCTTCACCAGTACGTCGCAGATCGCTTCCGTAATCATTACCGCGCCGATGGGCAAATAACCGGCGGAAAGCGCCTTGGCGCAGGTGATCATGTCCGGTTTCAGTTGGTACAGAGTGCTGCCCCACATCTCGCCGGTGCGGCCGAAACCGCAAATCACCTCATCGGCGATCAACAGGATGTCATATTTTCTTAAAATTGCCTGGATTTTTTCAAAATATGTCACTGGAGGAAGCAGTACGCCGCCGGCGCCCATAATGGGCTCGACAATCATCGCCGCTACCGTGTCGGCGCCTTCGTTTAGAATGCGCTGCTCCAACGATTCGGCCATCCGGCTCGCAAATGCCTCTTCCGTTTCGCCGGCCTGTCCGAAGCGATAGAAGTGCGGACATTCAACGTGCAGGATGTTGGCGATGGGAAGGTCGAAATCGCGATGGTTATTGGCCAATCCAGTGAGGCTGGCGCTTGCGACGGTGACGCCATGGTAGGCCTTTATCCGGCTGACGATTTTCTTTTTCTTTGGACGGCCGATGGCGTTGTTGTAATACCAGACCAGCTTGACGACCGTGTCGTTGGCTTCCGAGCCCGAATTAACGAAAAACACTTTGGACATCGGAGCCGGCGCGACACTCAGGAGCTTTTCAGCCAGGTCGATACCAATATCCGTGGCTTTGTGAGCAAACGTGTGGTAGAACGGCAGCTTTAACATCTGGCGATACGCGGCCTCGGCCAGGCGTCGCTCGGAAAATCCCAGGCTGGCGTTCCACAGCCCAGCCAGCCCTTCGAGATATTTTTTGCCGTTTTCGTCGCGGACGAAGACGCCGTCGCCTTCGGTGATCACCAGCGGACCATCGGTCTCATGGATCTTCAGGTTGGTATAAGGATGAATGGTGCTCGCGATATCGCGGCTGGCCGCCTTCGATTTTGGCATGGTGTGGTTTCCAATAACTCTTGTTCCCAATAAGCCTATCATAAACATTGCGCAAAAATGAACAAGGTTGCGAGAAACCGCTCACGCGGGCGGCTCAGCAAAAGCTGCTTGGGACCGTCGCAATTTTTTCCACCTTCTTCGCAACACCCGATTCCAGTACATTAGCGCTCCCGTCACCGCGAGTAGCGGAATCGCCAGGCCTGCCGCAGCCCAAACAATCTTGACGCCCAAGCCCCAATAGGTACCAAAGTGCAAAGGCACCTGCGACCAGATGATCCAGTCACCCAGACTCCGGTTCACTCCGTAGCGCCAAGTGGAAATATAGTCGCCGCTGTAGGGATTGAAGTACACGGTGTCCGCGTATTCATAGCCGGGAGTGTTGCGCCGGCGCATGAGGATCGCCAGGGGCGCACGCCGGCTGTAGGGGAAAGCGATTCCGCCCAGCGTGGCGCCGGGATCTATTGTGTACGCGCGCTGCACGAGCGCCCGCAAATCCGGCTCGGAAGCCGTGGTGTCCGGTGTGACGCCGATGGCCGGGGGCCGCGCGGTGATGACGGGAGAGAGCGAATTCACGAAGAGGAAAATCTGACGGGGCCAGCCGAAATAGATGCCGCTCAAGGCCCAGAAGGACGCGATGAGGATGGTCCAGAAGCCCACGGCGACATGCAGATCGAAGTTGATCCGCCGCCAGTTTCTCGCGAAGTCCACTTGCAGCGCGCGCTTCCAATTTCGTATGCCCGGCCACCAGATCACCATGCCTGTGACATTCAACAACAGCAGGAACGCGGCGCCGATTCCGTTTATCATGCGGCCTTGACCGCGGCGCCGATCGAGCAAGCTGATATGCAGTTCCTGGACGATGTCGAGCCAGTTGCGCTCGGTCGGAAATTCCCCGAGAACCCGGGCCTCGGCTGGACCGCACGCGACTTTGATCCGCCCGGTTGGTCCGACTAGAACCGCGACAAAAGTGGCCTCGTCCACCGATGGCGCGTCCACCGAAACAATGTGACTGCGCGGATAGGCGGCCTTCAAGTTTTCGACGACGGTGACAATGTCGGCGATCGGCGCGTTAGTCCGAATTCGCTGCCAAGGCCTCAGCCCGAAAAGCCGCTCCAATTCCGGGCGGAAGACCAGAATCGATCCAGTGGCTCCGATCACGACCATGTACAGCGTCAGGATGATTCCAACCCAAAGATGTACCTGGAAATTCAGCCGGCGCAAGGCAAGTTGCTGGGGACGGCGGAAATAGCGCTCGAGGAAACTCAAGGAGTACCGGCTCCCTCATGGTCGCGGCTCAGTAGCATCCTGCCTAGTAGCGCGAGAAGAGCTGCTTGGAATGAGTGGACCTGGCCGAAGGCCCGCCCTGCACGGTGTCCTGCTCGCTGGTCAAGGTCTTTCCGTCAGCCGAGACGGTAAGCTTTCCGGAGCTGTCGGGCCGATTCGGTCCTTTCAACGTGATCTTGTATTGGGAGGGCCCGGCGGGCATCATTTGAACCGTGCCCACCTTTTCGCCATTCGCGTTCTTGACGTCCGCTTCGCTGCCATCCAGCTTGACGGCGTAGCTCATGCTGACGAAGTAGACGTTGTTGACGGGCACCGAGAAGGCGAACTCCAGCTTGTCGCCGGATTGGGAGATCTTCAACGTGAGCGGCTCGGAATTGCTCTTCTGGCCGTTAACTTCCTGGCTATCGAGACGCCATGTTCCGATGAGCGGTTCTGTGGCGCCTCGAGCGGCCACGGCTAACAGAAGAGCTAATGGCAGGACCAGTGCAAGTTTCACTAGGCTCTATTATCGGTCACTCACACTGATCCCATAACGGCGCACTGGCCCAAGCGCAAACTAGAACGTGATGCGTCCGGTAAGCTGGATCTGTCTCGGTCCACCGGCCTCCGCGGATTGCATCGCCGTGATCGCCCCGAATGCGGGAACGTCCGGGTTCAAGTTGGTGGGAGGCTGATAGTTGGGGTGATTGGTCAAGTTGGCGATTTGCGCTCCAATCTCCATGCGGACTTGCTCGGTAACTTGGAAACGCTTGATCAGCGAAGCTGAGATCACCTTCGTGGTGGGGCCCACAATATCTCCTTGAGAGGCGTCTCCGAATCGGCCGATGTTGCTTCCGGGATCGACAAACGCAGCCGGGTTGATCCACTGGCCGAGCGACTGGCCAGCGTAGGGATTTACGCCGGGTACGGTGTCCGCGCGGCCGCCGTTGTAGTTACAAGGGCACAGATTGTAGCCGGTACCCGATGGATCGGAGAATACCGATGTGGTCAGAAATGGCCCGCTCTGCATGAGCCAGATGCCGCTTAGCTCCCAGCCGCCGAGCAGAGCGTCCGTCAGGCGGTTGCTATTGGACAGGAATCGCCTGCCTTTGCCAAAGGGCAGAATGTACAGAAATGTCGTCAAGAAACGCTGGCGGCGCGCGTAGGAGACATTGCCGTAGTCGAGCCCAGGTTGTGCGGGATCGCTAAGCAAAGTGTTGCCGAATTCGGACACGTTGGGCTGGGCGCTGTTATTGGTAGGTGCGCCTGCCGTGTTGGCCAAGTCCCGGGTGAAGGTGTAGCTGGCTTCGAGTTGAAGATTGCCGGCGGTTTTTCTGACCGAGACGGTCCCAGAATTATAGTTGGAGAATCCCAAATTCGTCTGGTAAGAAATGGCGTAGAGTTGCGGGAACGGTGCAGTGGATGCCAGAGTGCTGTAGCCGGTGGTGTTGGGAGCAATTTGGTTCAGGTTTATGTCGGTGGGAAGGTGAGACCCGTGACTGCCGTCGTAGCCCAAACGCAATCCAAATCCCCGACCCAGATCGCGCTCCAGCGTGAGGTCCCACTCCTGCACAACCGGATCCTTGTAGTGAATATCGGTTGCCAAATCGAACCACTGGGTCCCAGGCTGAGCGATGTTGGACGGGAAGGAATAAGGAGCTTTGAGCGTGGGTAGACCGTTACTGCCGATTGAGTTTGAAAACCCCCCCACGTCACTCGCTTCAACCGACCATCCATCGATCGCCGAGAGAGAGAGCGGCGCCTCGATGAATCGTCCATATCCTCCGCGAAGGACCATCTTGTTTCCCAATCGCCAGGCGAATCCGATGCGCGGGGCAAAATCGGTTTTCTGAGAATTGCGCAGTCCTACGGGAATCCCAGCTTGCGCCGCGGTCAGGATCGGAGTGGGCGCGATCGATTCAGCAAAACCAGGGTTGACGAGGCTGAGTGACTGCTGCACTGGAACGATCACAGCCCCATGGACAGTCTGGCCGTTTTGGACGCTAGTATAAGTCGGATCGAAGTTCGCGAGGTTGTTGTTGTAGTCCTGGAACACAGGATGATATTCGTAGCGCAGGCCATAGTTCAGCGTGAGCGTGGGCGAAACCTTAAAGTCGTCTTGAGCAAAAAACGCGTAGTGATTCGCCCAGGAATTTGTGGTCGGGTTCAGGACCGTTGAAACGGTAGTATTGTCGGGATAGCCGAGCATCAGCGCCGCGATGGGGGCGGCGGCACCACTGCCAAGCCAGGGATTGCCGGCCGCATCCAAGGTAGCGCCGGTGAAAGTATAAGCGCCCAGACGGTAGTTCAAGAACACGTTGGTGAAAAGAGCAGTCAGGTGGCGAAAATCTCCGCCGAACTTGAATGTGTGCTTTTGCTTGGTATAGGTAAGGGCATCCGAGAACTGGATGGTGCCTTGCGATGAGTTAATGTCATTGTTCGCGGAACCGGGAATATTCATGAAGCCGGCCAACGTAACCTGCGGCGTTGTTTGGACCGATGGAAGCGCTTCGGGGAATCCGTTGGGCGGCCCGGTTAAGCCCAGATCGTTCGCGACGTCTTGAGTGGTGAGCGCGAAACTCGCGTTGGTATGGCTTTTGGTGAACCCGGCGCGGATCTCGTTCACTAAGCTTGGAGAGATAATCCAGTTGTAGCCCGCTGTCAGAGCATTGTCGACTTCCGGGAAAGAGGTCTCCCCTACCAATGGAGTACCGGGGATCTGGTTTGTAGTGGTGGGGTTTACGCCAGGCGCATAGGTGACACGGCGGTTTTTATACGTGTAACGGACAAATACCAAGTGCTTGGGGCTAATAATCTGATCGATGCGCGCATCGAATTGAGCGCTGTTAATCGGAATCGCGAAAGTCCCGAGATAGTTGTTCGCGACGGCGTTTGGATCGCCATAGTTCGGCAGCGGGTAAAAAGTATTGAGCAACGCCGTGGCCCAGGGGTTGATCATGCTGGCTGGAATCTTATTTCCTGGGAAGCCCGTCAACGCATTGGCGCTCCCGCCGTTCTGCGGAAGCAGATACTGGGACAGGTCGCCATTTCGCATGGCTAGCGTTGGCGTACTCAAAAGGAAGGTTTCATCTTTTGGCAGTGTGAGCCTTTCAAAGCTGCCAAAGAAGAAGGTCTTGTCGTGTCCGTTGTAGATCTTCGGAAACATCACGGGACCTCCCAGATAAATACCGTAATCGTTCATCTTGATGAGCGGAGCAACATGGCTGAACGTGTCCGCGGCGTTAAAGTCGGTATTCTGGACGTTTTCGAACGCGCCGCCATGGAATGTATTGGTACCGGACTTGGAAACCGTGGTCACATCGGCCACGCCGCCGTACTCAGCAGGATTCATATTCTCGCTGATTCGAATCTCTTCGATCGCATTGAAGGAAGGAAACATTTCGGTGAGTGGGCCGGCCGTCGATCCAGGTCCCACGGAGCTGATGCCATCGATGCTGAAGGAAAGCTGCGAAGTGGTGGCTCCCGCCACTGTGATGTTGTTGTTGTTGTCAATCTGCACGCCCGGCTGCGCGGTCAACGTCGAAAAGGCGCTGGTGGAACCGTTCGATCGACTGCCGATTGCGACAGGCAGATCCGTTAGCTCCAAACTTCCCTTGGTCTCGGCAACGCTGGAAGTTTCAGTTTGGAGGACCGACGTGGCCTCCACCGTGACGACGGTGGCTTGGGAAGCGAGTTTCATGTCCGGATCAAAGCGTTTGGTTTCGCGGGCAGCCAGCTCGAAAGCCGTCAATTCGACAGTCTCGAAGCCGGTCGCGGTTACTTTCACTTGATAGGTACCCTGTTCCACGTTGACAAATTGGTATCCGCCGGCGTCATTGGTGACGGTGGAGCGCGTGGCGTTCGTTCCTACGTTGGTAAGTTCGACCGTCGCCTTAGGCACCGCGCTACCCGACGGATCTCTCACCGTTCCGAGTACCGTGCCGAAGGTGGACTGGGCAAAGCTCGCCGGAGCGAGCAAGGCGATGCAGGCGATCGCCAGGGTCAGGCAAAACGCAAGGCGGCTTCTCCCGCGCGGGGAGGGCAGCAAGAAAACCGGATTTGTTTGGGAACATGCAGAAGACATCAGATTTCTCCTTCGGAATTTCGATCAGCCCGCCCACCGTCGGCTGGCATTAAAAAGTCATAAAAGCAAAAAGTGCTAAAGGAACGAGGACGCCATCAAAGTTTTCGATGGACCTTATGTCGATCACATCCCAGTGCTCGCCATGGAGCGTTGAAGCTATGCCACGGTGACCGCCTCGCTCCTTGTGAATCTCAAAAGACTCGCGGCGAAAAGCCAGTCACTTACTCAATGCGTTGACGTTGCAACTAGTTGAACAAAGATTTCAGCTTCTAAAAAGTGAGGCGCTCGTTGCGGCCGGTGCCCCTGATAAAAGCAAAAAACCGACGTGGGTTAGATGAAATTTGGAAAAAGTATAACGAACCAATGAAAGTGTGTCAAGGCCAAACCTTGTGCAACTTGTGCAAAGTTAGCGCTGGACGGGTTAGCTAATTCGGGCTATACTCCAGAGCTATAGAGACCCCATGCCGATTCGTTTCGCCGCCCTATTGATCCTGGCAGCCGCGCCCGCATTTTGTCAGAACTGGAACCCGCGGCTGGCGGAGCAATACATGGATTCGCGGCTGAAGGAATGGGCGGCGTGGCCGAACGCGCAAGTGTCGGGCGTGGTGTGCGTATCCTGCCACAGTGGCCTGCCCTATCTAGTCTCGCGCCCGGCCCTCAGGCAATCGCTCGACGAGAAGTCCGGGCCCACGCTGTATGAGGACTTGCTCGTAGAAGGCACGCGCGCAACGGTTTTCCGGACGGACGCCAAGGAGCTATTCGGCGGGCTGAAGGGCCGCCTTATCGACCAAGTGTATGCAGCCGTCTCGGTGGTTTCGGCGGTAGTGATTGCGATGGAAGATGCGCCACGTGGAAAGCTGAGCCCGGAAGGGGAGAAAGCTTTCGAACGGATGTGGTCGATCCAGGTGAAGGATGGGCCGGATCAAGGGGCTTGGCAGTGGTCCGACTACAACCTCGATCCTTGGGAAACAAAAGACTCCGTGGCTTATGGCGCGGCTCTGGCGGCCTTGGCCACCGGCTTGGCTCCCGCGGACTACCAATCGCGTCCCGAGGTTCAAGAAAACATCGCGGCGCTCAAAACCTATCTGCGCGAGGGACAGAAGTCGCAATCACTACACAACCGGCTATTCGTGCTGTGGGCGTCCTCGAAGCTGCGCGACTTGTTGCCGGCGAGCGATAAGCAGGCGATTCTCGCGGAACTGCAGCGCAAACAGGAAGCCGACGGCGGCTGGGCGCTCGCGGCGATGGGTCCGTGGCCGAAGCACGACGCGGCGCCGGCATCGGTTGGTTCCAACAGCTATCTGACAGCCTTGGCCGCGTTCACGATGGAGCAGGCGGGGATAAAGGCCTCAGATCCAGTGCTGTCACGAGCGTTGGCATGGCTCAGGACGCATCAGGACTCCGGCGGATATTGGGCCGCTGAATCCATGAACCACAAACACGCCAGCGGCACCATTCCGGAGAAGTTCATGAGCGACGCCGCCACCGGGTACGCCACGGCAGCTTTGCTCGCGGCGGGCGACGAGGGGATTCAGCGCACGGCTTCCAATTCCAAACCACGCAACTGATAGCGGAACGTGGTGTGATTGGCCAGTGCGGCGCGGCACCATTCGATGCCAAGATCGATCGCGGCCAACTCCGACTGCCAGAGCGGCCCGTTGCCGCCTGATCGATAGAACTCGCGACACAGGGTCAAATGCCGCTCGAATCCGGCTGTTAGCCGCGCTTGGTAATGCGCCAGCAAGTCGTCCATGGAACTATTGGCGGGATCTCCGTCGGTCAAGGCGCGCATCACAGCTGAAGCGAGGATGGCTTCCCGGATCGCGTGGGCAGTTCCATCGCCGCAGATTGGATCAAATGCCATCGCCGCTGTTCCGCAGGCCAGCCACCCGGACGCTCCGAGCGGTGATGTGATTCGCGCGTAAGCCGGGAACGTGCCAAGAGAGGGGCCACATGTGGCGATTTGCGATGCGACCACGCGGCTCCGGGCGAGCAATGTTTCCGCTTCGGCTCCCACCGCCAGCAGCCAGCCAGGCGTCAGGAATAACCATCCGTTTTCGAGCGATTCGATCCAGCAGGCAGAGGGATCGGAGCCGTCCTGGAGCGTGACGGGGACCGCGCTGGCCACGCGCGTTCCGAAGCAATGTTCGACGGTTGGGGCAGGAAGAGGCCGTGCCGCGAAGATGGTCCACGGAGAATCCTGAGTGCCTGAGGGCGTTATTGAGGGACGGATTGCATCGAGCAAGATTTGTTCAGACACTACAACGGCGGAGTGCTCGATCGAGATTGGTTTTGCTTCGGGTCCCCAAGCGACGATGCGCTTCCGAATGCGCGGCGCATCGGCAAACAAGAGAGGCTGGTCGAAAATGTCGCGAATGAGCGCGAGCGCTTGATCGCCGAGCAGAATCACCGGCAGTCGCGGGCGATCCACGGATTGCAGGTCGACACGAAAGCCCGCCTTGTTCAGCAAGTGAGCGCAGCAATACGCTGCAACGCCATCGCCTCGTATTAAGACCGCTCGCTCACGCGCGCGGCTCGGCCGGTCGTCGCGGCCCTCATGGGATGACGACGATCCCGGCATAGGTCACGTCGTTGTTCAGATCCCACGTCTTCTCGTACTTCAAGGTCGCGGCATCGTATACTTCGATGTCGAAGCCGGCGCCATAAATGTAGAGCTTCTTGCCGTCGGTGGAAATGCCGAGCGTGAAGCGCGTGCGGCAGGGGACCTCGGCTCGCTGCGTGATTCGATCGCCATGTTCCAGATCGAATGCCCAGAACTCGCATCGCTTGGTCCCGTGAATTCCGGTGGAGACCACGGTATAGGCCCATTTCTTGTCGGGCGTCACTTCGATACCAGCCATGCCGGCCGGGGCAGGCCCTATCGGATTGAAGTCAATCTGACGGGTGGTTAGGTCCATGCGAGCCAATCCAAAGACGTGGTTGTGAACGATGGGGTCGGACCAAACGAACATGCCAGTGTGCTCGCCGGGCGAATTGATCAAGTCGAGGTCGCTACCGAAATGCACGTTCTCCATCCCGGGAGCGTCCGGCTGCGCCAGGTCGATATGATCCAGGACTTTGAAATCGCTCGTCTGCAGAATGGTGATCTTTTGGCCAAATTGGTACAGGTACTTGCCGTCGGGCGAAATCTCAAGCCATCCCACTCCGTAGTCGCCCTGGTTTTGCGGTTCCTCTTCCTTCGGAATATCCACCGTCTTGACGATCTTCTGCTGCTCCAGATCCACCACGGTGTACTTGGGTTTGGCGACTTCGTAATGTTCGGGAAACTTGGTGATCTCCTTGGTGACGGCGTAAAACAGCTTCCCCTCGGGATCCGGCGTTCCCTGGAAGAAGCGATACTGTTTGGTCGCCGTATTCAGCACAAAGTGATTGATCACTTTTCGCGTGGCGACGTCGATCACCTCGATGCCGTTGTGGTCGATGGTGGTGACGTAAATTTTCTTGTGATCCGGCGACAGCCGAATCGACATGGGCGTGCCGGTGGAGAGCGGAATGCGATCGACGATTTGCGCCTTCCCTTCGTCAAAGACCAGGACGGAAGCCGGGTAGGCGGGCAAATACAGCGTGCCGGCGCTTGCGGACACAACACATACAATGAAGCCGAAAAAGAATCGCATTATGGGAACACCAGGTCGAGATTTCGCCAGTCCTTGGTGGCGGCGGCGCATTTGGCCGTCCAGTCCGGTGCGTTATTCAAATGATCGGGAACCTGCGCGGGCCAGTAGCAACTGACAAAGCAGTCGTAGATATCGCGCTCCACGGGCTGGCAAAGCCCGGCCGTGCCGCCGGCCGCATCCACCTCCCAACCAGGCGTGAACATCAGCGCGCAGCCCATCGGAACGTGCGGACGCTGCGGCTGATTGGAAGGGCGGTCCTGCATCGCGACCACGTCTTCGGTGCGGGACGCTACATACTCGTCAATACGCCCCGCTTTCTTGTTCAACGCTCGCATGTGTTTCATGATGCTTTCCTTTCGGCAAACTGTTGCAAGAATCCAGGATTCTTGGCCGCGATGGCGCCATAGATTTTAAGGCACGTGTCCGTCCAGTCCCGGATCCAATCGCAATAGTGGAGATTGGGATGGCCGGTGTCGCCATAGCGTACGAATGCTTCGTGATGGCAGCCGCCGGCGCACAGGGGCCGCGCCCAACAGGTGTGGCAATCGTATTTGGTATTGATATTTCCGCGGCGCAGAAACTCGGTTTGTTTCTCGCGATCGATGCCTGTGGAGATGTGTCCCAGAGCGTGGGCATCGGAGTCGACAAAACGATGGCAAGGCGCGATGTCGCCGGAGGGTCCAACGCCCAGCAGGCCCAGGCCCGCGCCACAGGGGTGCGATTTATTCACGCCCTGGCACAGCTCGGCCAGCGTGTCGCTGACGTTGGAGAACCCGTGCGATTCGCCGCGCAAGGCGTGCTCAAGATATTCGTCCGCCAGCGCGTGGAACTGGTCCAAGACGCTGTCCATGCCTTGATTGCCGATCGCATAGAGTTGATTCGGCGACGTAGTCACGGGCGCAAAGCCGACTTCGTGGAATCCCAGGTCCTGCTTCAAATGGCGGAAGATCCGGATAACGTCGGAGACGCCCGCGGTCAGCGTGACGCGTGCAGTGATTGGCCGGGTGCGATGGTTTTGGATCAGAGCGCGCACCCTGGGCTCGATGATGTCGTAGCTGCCTTTGCCATTCGAGAACACGCGCAGATGGTCGTGCATGTCCTTGGGTCCGTCCATGCTTACCGTGACGCCGACGTGGTTTTCCGAGAGGAACTCTATGATCGCGGGCGTCAGCAGCGTGGCGTTGGTGGTCAGGCTGAAATCGATGTGACGGCCTTGCTCCGCCGCCCGTTCATTGGCGTACGCCACCACTTGCTTCAGCAGCGGAAAATTCATGAGCGTTTCGCCGCCGAAGAAGGTGATGTGAACGGAGCGCCGGCCAGTCGACTGCGCGAGAAGAAAATCCACCGAAGTCTTAGCCGTTTCCAGGTCCATGAACTTCGGCTTGCCTTCCGGAGTGGCCAGTTTGTCGGCGCCGAACTCGTAGCAGTATTGGCACGACAGGTTGCACTGGTTGGTGAGGTTCATCACCAGCGTCTGGATGGGAAAAACATCGGGGAGCGGTTGCGCCTGGTCGGGAACTGAATCGCGGCCGAGGATCACATTGGAGTAAACCATCTCCGCGATCAACTCTTCGGCATCGGCGATACTAATGCCGCTGGCCGCCAGTTCGTCGATCAAACGCTCATGCGGTAATTCGCCGGGCGTCAGACAGTCGATCAATTTTCCAACCGCGTTGTCGACAGCGAAGATCGCGCCGGCTGGGACTAGATAAAGGAAGTGCGCTCCCTCCGCATCGAAGCGGTGGAACTCGCCCAAGCGGTAAACTCGCGTGCCAATCTCAGTGGCCGTCATTGTCCGACCTCGGGCTGATCCCACTTTATATAGGTTGGAACCGTCACGACCAAATACGATTTGCCAGTGAGCGGGCGCCCATCTTTATCTTTCTCGTCCTTGGCGGTCGCTACCACCCAAACGTCGCCGTAATTATTTCGGCTGAATTTGCGCTGTGGATTGGGGCCATCGGAAGCGGGAGTGAACAGGCCGGTGCTGCTTAAAGAGCCAACGAACTCCTTGTCGTCGTCGCCGTAGCTGGAGTAAAACTCTTCCACCGACCATTTGACGTCGATGGGCCCGAGCTCGACATCGTCGGCGGTGTGCGGCTTGCCGTCGGCGCCGCGCTGATAGGCGATGGCCTCGAACTGCTGGTAACCCTTGGGATGCACGTCGCTACCCAGATGGCCCAAAGCCGAATCCGGCGTCACCTTCACATAGTCGATGCGATCGTAAACCGCGATCGCGCTTTGCAGCACCGAACGGCGGAAGGCGATATCGCGCTTGCCGGGCACCGCGTCGGCGGCCACGTCCACTTCCGCGACGATTTCGGCCGGCGTGTGAGAGACAATGCGCTTTACGGTGACGCCCGTCCCGAAGTCCAAATCGGAAGCGGTCACCTGTGCGGGCAGACTTTCGCCGATCAACCGGATCTCTGTGGACTGCGAACCGGTCTTGAGCATCATCACATCGTTTCCGAGCAAGGTTGGATCGAGCGAAGCCCGCTGCATCTTCACGTCGAAACCGAATTCCTGATATTCGCCCCAGAACCAGCGGCCCTCCGCGGTGTTTTGATCGGGCGAAACCCACATCACCTCGCGCGCCTCGCTTCCCAGGTCGTTGGGAGCGGCGTTGGGGGCCAGCGTGCCCTTTGATCGGCCACGCCATGCATAGCCCGCATACGCCAAGCTGTGCCCGGTGCGAGAAATCGTTGTGCCGTCTTTCACCGACGTCAGCTTCACGCGCGTCGTAAACTCGTCGTCGGTTCCGCTAACCGGCTCCACTTCCATCTCTCCAAGAAATTTGCCGCGGCCCGGGACATAAGCGCTCACCATCCACTTACCGGCGAGCTTGGGCGCACGCATGCGAGCGCGCCACGCGGCCCACTCGGGCGTGTTGAGCGGAGCGGTCTTAGCCAAATATTCGAGCGCGATGTCCACCGGCAAGGGAGCGCCGGGATCCGAGTGGTGCTGGCCCTCGTCGAAACCGCCAGCGCTGATTCCCAGCCGGAATGCCTCGTCGGCCTGCGGATAGAGTGCGATGTGCAGATTGGCGAGATACCTCCAATCTTCGGCCGTTCGGCGCCACGAGAGGGGCCTCGCCATCGGGTGGCAGTTGGCGCAAGCGCCTTTGACGTTGTCGTTGGGAATGTTGGTCTCGTCCTGGATCCGATGCTCGGCGTAATACATGATCGGCTTCGCCTCTTCGGGAGCCAGACCGTGATCGGTAGCCAAATATTTTAGAACCGCGCGGGCTTCGTCCGGAGTCAGCTTCACGCCGCGCAAACGCACCATGCGCTTGATGGCTTCCTCCCAGCCTTCGGGCGTTGCGCGCTCCCAGGAGATGCGCAGCATGTTGCCCTTTTCGTCTCTGGCGTGGCAGCCGCCGCACTTGGAAATAACCAACTGATTGGTTACTGGGATGCCCGGTTCTGGCGCCGACTTGACCGGCTCGGCGGAAGGAGCAGCTTGCGGCTTCTGGGCCTGTGCAAGCAGAGGGAACACCAGAATCGATGCAAGCAGGATTTTCATAACCTTATTCGAATATCATACACCGTTGCTTCTCGCGCGGGGATAGAAAAGTTCTTTATGAGAGCGATCATCGCGCTCGTGCGCGCGCTCGACGTGTGCTATTAACTAAGTGACTCATGCCAGACCAAAGCACGCCGGGCCGCGCCATTCCTCTGGATGGCTATCGCCGGGCGCTGCGCTTTATCGTCCCTTACTGGCCGCGTCTGGTTTTGGTGCTCCTGGCTGGCGTTGCCGCTACGGGATTTGGCCTGCTGCAACCTTATATATCGAAGCTTCTCATCGACGACGCGCTGCTAAAACGCAATTTGCATATGCTGCTGGTGGTGAGTGGGCTGATGTTCGGCGTCACCGTTCTCGGATTCGTGCTGAACATTTTTTCCAGCTATAACTACGTTCGCGTTTCAGCATCGGTGCTTTTTGACATGCGCCTGGCGCTTTATCGCCATCTGCAAACGCTCTCGCCGCGGTTTTGGGCGCGCACCAAGCTGGGCGACGTGGTCTCGCGCATTAATAATGATATCGCCGAGGTGCAGCGGATCGCGTCCGACAGTTTGTTGAGCGTACTTTCGAACGTAGTGTTCCTGATTGGCAGCGCGGCCATCATGATCGCGCTCAGTCCCAGGCTGTTTCTCGTAAGCGTAGCGGCGGTTCCGGCCGGCGTCTGGGCGTTGCAACACTACCAGCATCGCTTGGCCACGCGGGTGCGAGCGGTCCGCGAACGCAGTTCCGATATCGGAAGTTTTCTTCTAGAAACCCTGCTGGGGATTCGTCTGGTGGTATCGGCGCGAGCTGAATCACGAGAGGTGGAACGGTTTCGCACGCGGAACCAGAGCTTCCTGGACGCGCTGATGCGCATGCAACTCGTGTCGTTCTTGTCCGGCGCCGTTCCCGGGACCATCCTGACGCTTTCCACGGCCGCGATTTTCCTCTATGGCGGCAAGCTGGTGATCGACCGGCAACTGACCATTGGAACGCTGGTCGCGGTGATGTCGTATCATCTCCGCCTGCTTTCACCAGTGCAAAACCTGATGAGTTTGTATAGCAACTTAGTCTCCGGTGGCGTTTCGCTTTCACGGGTGTGGGAACTGTTCGATACGCGAGCCGAGATCGCGGATCGGCCGGGCGGGAAGCCTTTGGCGAATGTTCGTGGAGAAATCGAGTTCGACGGCGTTTCGTTCGGATATGGCGGCGAAGCCGTGCTGGAAGATGTGTCGTTCCGAGTGGCGCCCGGAACTATTTGTGCGATTCTTGGACCGAGCGGCGCGGGCAAGTCGACCCTGGCCGATCTTCTCGTCCGGTTTTACGATCCTGATGCAGGCGCGATTCGCATCGACGGGCGCGATCTGCGCGACCTTCCGCTGGCCGATCTGCGTCATGCCGTTATGCTGGTGGATCAAGCGCCCTATCTTTTTAACGCCACGGTTCGTGAGAACATTGCCTACGCCCGGCCCGATGCCACCGACGATGAGATCGTAAGCGCGGCACAGGCCGCATCGATTCACGAACGGATTCTTGCTTTACCCAACGGCTACGATACCATCGTCGCCGAACGCGGCCAAACGCTTTCGGCGGGCGAGCGGCAACGCATCGCGCTGGCCCGTGCGCTGCTGGCTGACCCGAAGGTCTTGATCCTGGACGAACCGACCTCGGCATTGGATGAAGCCAATGAGCGCGCGATTGCGGAGACGCTGGTCCGGGTCGCCGAAGGCCGCACAGCGATTCTGATTACCCATCGGGCGTCGCTGGCTCGCATCGCGCACCAGACGATTTTTCTCGATCCGGCGCAAACCCCGCAGTTTGCGGCTATCGCTCGGGATTAGGCGGCAGCCGCTTGGTCCCTGACAATTCTTGTGCGATTTGTTTGATATCGTCGGCCGCATAGTCGCTGAAAAAGCCGAATTTGCCGTAGTTCACCTTGAGACCCGGAAGCAGCGCCTGCACCAATGCGTCGCCGGACTTCCCGGCGGCTTGTTCGCGGCGCACTCCGGCCCGCAGGTCGGCGAGATACTTGCGAAAAACGAGAACGTCGTTAGCGTTGGCGATGCCGCCGTGGCCCGGAACCCATGTGGATGGGCCATAATCCTTCTGCATCGCATCTTTTTGCATGGCGTCCAGTGACTCGATCCACGCCCCGGTGGACGCATCGATCAGATTCGGAATGTGATCCTTCCATAACATGTCGCCGCAAAAGACAACATGGGCATCTGGTATGAAGATGACTGAATCGCCGCCGGTGTGGCCCGGATAGTAACGAACGTTTATCCGGCGCGAACCAAGGTAAAGTTCGATGTGGCTGTCGTAGACCACCGTCGGCAACGTGAGCGACTCGACACGCGCTTTCTTCTCCGGCGTCACCGGCGGGTCCAGCATCTTGATATTTTCACTGCGCATCCAAGCCCGCACATTTCGATGTGCGACGATGGTGGCTCCGGCCGCGGCGAAAACGTCGTTGCCATTGACATGATCCAAGTGATAATGCGTGTTTACTACGAAACGGATTGGCAAAGGCGTCAATTTTCGAATCTCGGCGAGCAGCGCCTTGGCGGGCCGGGGATCTTGAAACGTATCGATCACCAGCACGCCATCGTCGCCAATCACGAACCCGGCATTGCCGCCGGCCAAGCCTTGGTCGTTGACGATTGCGGCCCAAATTCCGTTGCCGATCTTCTGTAGCTGGAAATCGGGGGCCGCGCCGTTCGACAATCCAGCCAGCAAGAAGAAGAGTGATGCAGCAAGCCCGCGGATCATCCTGCCAGCCTAGCATGGGCCTACGTGAATCGTGCAAAGTCGGTTAAACTGAATCAATATGAGCGAGCAGAAGGTGGACTGGAAGGCTCATGGGGTGAAGGTAATCCCCAAGGATTCGCTCGACACCAACACCGCGCAGACGCCGGGCATGAACCGCGCCGCGGCGATCAACCACGCACGCGTGGGCGCGCAGAAAATCTGGGCCGGAACGGTTAACATCTGCGCCAACGCCAAGACGGGTGCTCATCATCACGGTGCGCTCGAAAGCGTCATTTACGTGGTGCGCGGCCGCGCCCGCATGCGCTGGGGCGATCGTTTGGAATACGTGGCCGAGGCCGGTCCCGGCGATTTCATCTATGTACCGCCTTACGTTCCGCATCAAGAGATCAATGCTTCGACAGATGAGACCCTGGAGTGCGTACTGGTCCGCAGCGACAACGAAGCGGTGGTTGTGAACCTGGATATTGAACCCGTGGAAGAGCCGAGCCCCGTGCGCTGGGTGGATCCAATCCACGCACAAACTGAACCGCGCGCGTAAGCAAGCGGCCAAAAGGAGCGAATATGATTCAAATCACAGTGAATGGATCGATGAAACAATACGACGGCGATCCCGCGATGCCCGTCTTGTGGTATCTGCGCGATCTTCTGGAACTGACCGGCGCGAAGTTCGGCTGCGGCGTGGGCCTGTGCGGCGCCTGTACGGTGCACGTGGAGGGCAAAGCAGTACGAAGCTGCGTCACCAACATGAGCGACGTCGCGGGCAAGCGCATTACCACCATTGAAGGGCTCAGCGCCGCGGGCGACCATCCATTGCAAAATGCCTGGCGAGCGGTGAACGTGCCGCAATGCGGATACTGCCAGGCCGGGCAGATTATGCAGGCAGCGTCGTTGCTGACGGAAAAGCCAAAGCCGACGGATCGCGATATCGACCAAGCCATGCAAGGCAACATCTGTCGCTGCGGGACGTATCAGCGGATTCGGCAAGCGGTGAAAATGGCGGCGGGGGTGAAAGCATGAAGAACGAATCGATCACAGTGGTCAGCCGCCGCGATTTCCTGGGCGGTGTCTTTTCCGCGGGCGCTCTGGTGCTCGGCGCGAGCGTTCTGCCGATGCACTCCGACGCGGCGACAACCGGTAACGCCACCTGGCAACCCAGCGTTTATCTCGGGCTGGAACCGGACGGTCGCGTGATCATCATCGCGCATCGCTCGGAAATGGGCACCGGCATTCGCACCTCATTGCCCATGATTGTCGCCGACGAACTGGAAGCCGACTGGAAGCGCGTCAAGATCGAACAGGCGATCGGCGACGCGAAATACGGCAGCCAGGACACGGACGGCTCGGAGTCCATCCGCGACTTCTACGATCCGATGCGGGAGGCTGGAGCCACCGCGCGCATGATGATCGAGAGCGCGGCAGCTTCCAAGTGGGGGGTTCCGGCATCGGAATGCCAGGCCAAGAATCACGAAATAGTTCACACCAAATCCGATCGCAAGCTGAGCTTCGGTGAACTGGCGACCCTGGCGTCCAAGCAGCCGGCGCCGAAGAAGGAACAACTCAAATTCAAGTCTTCCGCGGAGTACCGCTACGTCGGCAAGAACGTGCCGATCGCCGATCTGGACGAGATTCTCGAAGGCAAAGCGACCTTCGGAATGGATGCGCGCATGCCGGGCATGGTCTATGCGTCCGTCGAGCGTTCGCCGGTGTTCGGCGGCAAGCTCAAGAGCTATGACGACGCCGAGGCGCGCAAAGTCCGCGGCGTATCGAAGACCCTGACCATCCCGCCGTTCAAACAGCCGTACGGTTTCCAACCGCTGGGTGGAGTGGCCGTGATCGCCGACAATACCTGGGCCGCGATGCAGGGCCGCAAAAAGCTCAAAGTGGATTGGGACCTCGGACCGAACGCCAGCCTGGATTCGGCCGCTTATAAGAAGACGCTGCAAGAAACGGCGCGGCAAGCCTGCAAAGTGGCGCGCAATGACGGCGACGTGGACGCAGCTTTCAAGAAAGCCACCAAGATTCATGAGGCCGAATACTACGTGCCGCATCTGGCGCACGCTGCCATGGAACCGCTGGTCGCGGTGGCCGAGTTCAAGAACGGCAAAGTGGAAACTTGGGCGCCGACGCAGAATCCACAGGCGGTACAGGACACCGTGGCGAAGGCTGTCGGAATCAAGCCGGCCGACGTTACTTGTCACGTAACGCTGCTGGGTGGCGGCTTCGGGCGGAAATCAAAACCGGACTACGTCGCCGAAGCGGCCGTTCTTTCCAAGCAACTGGGCAAGCCCGTGAAGGTGGTCTGGAGCCGCGAGGACGACATTCGGTTCGATTTTTATCACGCCGTCGCGGCCATGTACATGAAGGCCGCCACGGACGAAAAGGGCCGGCCGATCGCGTGGTTGCAGCGCAGCGTCTTTCCGCCGATCGGATCGCAGGATGATGTAAACGCCAAGTACGGCACCTTCGAGCTGGACATGGGATGGAACGACGTGCCGTTCGAGATTGCCAACTTTCGCGCCGAGTGCGGGCCGGCGGACACGCACATTCGCATCGGCTGGATGCGATCGGTTGCCAACATCCCGCACGCCTTCGCGGTCCAGTCCTTCACCGATGAGCTGGCGGCGGCCGCGGGCCGGGATCGCGTCGAGTACCTGCTCGACGTCTTGGGCAAGCCGCGCAAGATCGACCTGCGACCGCCGGCGGAACGCAAGGGTCCCGATCCATATATGCTTGACACCGCGCGGATGCGGCGGGTGATCGAAATCGCGGCTGAGCAGTCCGGGTGGGCGAAGAAGAAGCCGGGCAACGGGCGAGCGCTCGGAATCGCCGTACATCGCAGCTTCCTGACCTACGTCGCGACAGTGGTCGAGGTGGAAGTGGACAAGGGACAGATCCGGATTCCGCGCGTCGACGTTGCGCTCGACACCGGCAAAGTGATTCACCCCGATCGCGTTCGCGCGCAGCTGGAAGGCGCTTCGGTGTTCGGCACCAGCATCGCGCTGATGGGCGAAATCACGGCCGCCAACGGCCGCGTCTCGCAATCGAACTTTAACAACTACCCGGTGGCGCGCATCAACGAGGCGCCGGTCGAGACACACGTTCACATTGTGCCCAGCTCCGCTCCGCCGGCGGGCGTCGGCGAGCCCGGCGTTCCACCCATGTCGCCCGCCATTTGCAATGCGATTTTCGCGGCGACGGGCAAGCGGATCCGCGAGCTGCCGATCAAGAAACAACTGGCATAGTCCACTCCCTCACGGTCGCGGCTCAGCAACGGATCGATCAACTGAGCCGCGCGCGTCAGCAAGCGATTCGCGCGTTAGCATTAAGATAATGACCACCGCGAACCCCCTTGCCTACCTTTCTGAACAGCTCGACGCCTGGCGCAAGGCCGGCTCTTACCAGCGCCTGCGAGTGCTGGAATCGGCCTGCGAGCCGATATCTCGCTTCGACGGCCACGAGGTGATTAACCTGGCGAGTAACAACTACCTCGGTCTCGCCGACCATCCCAAATTGATCGAGGCGGAAGTCGAAGCCGCGAAGAAGTACGGGGCTGGATCGGGCGCGGTCCGAACCATTTCCGGGACCATGAGCATCCACATGCAATTGGAGGAGCGGATTGCCGATTTCAAGCGCACCGAAGCCTGTGTCGTATTTCAGTCCGGTTTCGCCGCCAATGCGGGAACCGTTTCCGCGATTCTCGGGCCAGAGGATCACATTATTTCCGACGCGCTCAACCATGCCAGCATCATCGACGGCTGCCGGCTGTCCCGGGCCAAGATTCACGTCTTTCCGCACAAGGACACCGCGCGCGCAGCCGGAATTCTCCAGGACTTGGAGGGCGCGAGCGGCCATAAACTGCTGATCACCGATGGTGTGTTCTCGATGGATGGCGATATTGCCCCATTGCCGGCGTTGGTTGAACTCGCCGAGCGCCACGGCGCCATCATGATGATCGACGACGCGCATTCCTCGGGCGTGCTGGGGCGAAATGGCCGCGGGACCGTCGATCATTTTGGATTGCATGGGCGCGTGGACGTCCAGGTGGGTACCCTCTCGAAGGCGATCGGCGTGCTGGGTGGTTATGTGTGCGGAAGCCGCGATTTAATCGATTTTCTTTATCATCGCGCGCGGCCATTTCTATTCTCCACCTCCCACCCCCCGGCGGTGGCTGCGGCGTGTCTGGCGGCGTTCGACATCCTGGAGAACGAGCCGGAACGTATTGAAAAGTTGTGGGACAACACGCGGTACTTCAAGTCCAACTTGAAAAATGCCGGGTTCAACACTGGAGACAGCGAAACTCCCATCACGCCGGTCATTGTCGGCGAAGCCCGAACGGCTCACGCGTTTTCGGCGGCGCTGTTTGATAATGGGCTACTCGCCACTGGTATCGGTTTTCCCACCGTGCCTGAGGGAAAGGCCCGCATCCGCACGATTGTAACCGCTACTCACACGCGCGAGATGCTGGATCGGGCATTAGAAATCTTGAGTCGCGTGGCGAAGAAAATGGGCATCCTTGAATGAATTCCTCGGTGAAGACGATGGTGCACGCAATGGATGTCGGTGGCCCTCGGCTAAGATTTCGAAGCAATCGGACTTTGCAGTTCACCGAATCGGTGATCCGCCAAATGACGCGCCTGGCGATCGAGCACGACGCCGTGAATTTGGCCCAAGGCTTTCCGGATTTTGGAGCGCCGGACGAGATCAAACGCGCGGCGCAGGATGCCATCGCAGCTGACTTCAATCAGTACGCTATCACCTGGGGCGCCAAACCATTCCGGGATGCTATCCGCGCAAAGTATCAAAAGTGGTACGGCATGGAGTACGATCCGGAGCGAGAGATTACAGTATGCTGCGGCGCCACCGAGGGAATGATCGCGGCGCTGTTGGCCGTGACGAATCCAGGCGACGAGATCATCATTTTCGAGCCTTACTATGAAAATTACGGTCCGGATGCACTATTATGCGAAGCGACGCGCAAATTCGTCCGGCTGTCGCCTCCCGATTGGACCTTTGATCCCGATGAGCTGCGAAGCGCGTTCTCTTCAAAGACCAAGGCGATCGTTTTGAACTCGCCGAACAACCCCACCGGCAAGGTGTTTACTCGCCCCGAGCTGGAGATGATCGCAAATCTTTGTCAGGAATTCGACGCGCTCGCAATTACCGACGAAATCTATGAACACATTGTTTACGACGGAGCGTCTCATCTGCCGATAGCGACATTGCCGGGAATGCGAGAACGTACCGTGTTGGTGAACAGCATGAGCAAGACCTATTCCGTCACAGGCTGGCGAGTAGGATTTGTTCTGGCCGCGCCGGATCTGACGGATTCCATTCGAAAGGTCCACGACTTTTTGACGGTGGGCGCGGCGGCTCCCTTGCAGCAGGCGGGCGTGACGGCCTTGAACCTACCCGATTCATACTATGAAAAGCTAAGCGTGGAATATCAGAAGCGAAGAGATCTGCTATTGGACCGTTTAGAAGGCGCCGGGTTCCGATGTTTTCGTCCGAATGGCGCTTACTATATTATGAGCGACATCCGTGAATTCGGTTTTGCGGACGATCTTTCTTTCGTTCGTCACTTGATAGAAAACATCGGCGTCGCGGCAGTCCCGGGATCGAGTTTTTTTTCGGATTCCGAAACTCCGATTTCTAACTCAGGTTCATCATTAATTCGCTTTTGTTTTTGCAAGAAGTATGAGACTCTAGAGGAGGCGGGCAACCGCCTCCGTAGAATCTAGAGTTACCCTGTAGGTACACCTGCCAGGTAGCACACAACAAGCAGTCCCCGGCATGTCCCCCGGCTGGAGGAAATTATGCTGCGTAACGTTCTGTTGCCTGAAAGCATCGTCCGAGCGAACGGCATTGGACCGGAGATCGACCTCGGTTCCAAACGAGGTAAGCTGCTGGTGCTTACTCTCGGAATCACCCGAATTCTTGAACAGGAGAGCTTGGAGGTAATCGTCTTGGGTTCTCCCGACGGCGAACAGTGGGAGTCCAAGCCGCTCGCCAAGTTCCCCCCGAAATTCTACTGCGGTCTCTATTCCATTTTGCTGAATTTGGGATCGCGACCCGACGTCAGGTATCTGCGCGTCCATTGGAAGATGAGCAGGTGGAGCAAGCGAGAGAGCATGCCCATGTTCGGATTCTACGTTTATGCTGAGGAATCCGGCGCGCGAGTAAGTGTGGCCGTCGCATAGGTAATTCCGAGCCGCGACCAAAGGAAGCGGTATTAGCCCAGTTAGTCCGCGTTACAGACGGTTAATTAAACTAGCCACGTATCCGGCGCCGAATCCGTTATCGATGTTTACGACAGTTACATTACTGGCGCAACTATTCAACATGCCAAGTAAGGCCGCCAGCCCATTGAAGCTCGCTCCGTAACCCACGCTGGTCGGAACGGCGATTACCGGGACGGAAACGATGCCGCCCACGGCGCTGGGCAACGCCCCCTCCATGCCTGCGGCCACCACGATGACGCGTGCCTCCATCAACCTTTCACTTTGCGCGATCAAGCGATGGATCCCCGCCACGCCTATGTCGTAAATCGACTCCACCTGGTTGCCCATCACCTCGGCTGTCACCTGCGCTTCTTCGGCGACGGGGATATCGCTGGTGCCCGCGCAAACCACCGCCAGCTTTCCCTTGCCGCGGATGGTGCGGTCGCGCCAAATTCGCACGGTTCCGGAAAGCGGAAAGTGCTCCGCATCGGGAAAGTCGGCCCTCAGAAGCGCCGCCGCGTGCCGGTCGGCCCGGGTTATCAGCAGGTTCGGGGATTTGTCGAGCAAACGCGCCGCGATCGCCCCGATCTGCTCCGGCGTCTTGCCCTTGCCAAAGATCACTTCGGTCAGGCCGTGCCGCAATGCACGGTGATGATCCAGCTTGGCGTATCCCAAATCCTCAAACGGCAGATGGCGAATGCGGTCGAGCGCCGAGTTTACATCCGTCGCGCCGGAGGACACCTGTTCCAGCAGCTCGCGCAATTGATCGGAATCCATCTCAACCTAAGGTAACAGGCACCTCACCACAGGATGGTTTGTCCAACTTGCAAACCGTACTTCTTGGCCATCCCTCCGGCGATCTGCAACCCATAGGAGGAAAGCTGCTTGCCCCCATATTTCGTGCATTTGCTCGCCTGCGTCTTACAGGGCGGCGCGTTGTCGTCGATCTCGACGATCGTGCGACTGCCATCCAGCCAAATGATGTCGAGCGGAAACTGGACCTGGTACATGACGGCCTGATAACGGGCCGGCTGAGGATACACGAACAGCATTCCCCGATCGGGCGCTAGGGACGAGCGGAACATCAGGCCCCGCAGCAGGTCGATATTGTCCACCATCGTCTCCACCCGAATCACCTGGCCCCCGGGAAACGTGACGGGACGCGTCGGGAAGTCCTCCAGTGTGGTTGGTTTCGGTCCGCCGCCGCATGCCAGAAGCAGCACAGTCGCAAGCAGAACAATGGGGAGAAGAGACCGCATGAATTAAGATGGTAACGAAGTCAAGGAATCCAGGGATGGCGTTTTGGAAACGATTGCGGCTGACGCTCGAGATGATCAAGTTCGAGCACTCCGTGTTCGCGTTGCCCTTCGCCCTCACCGGAGCTTTGCTGGCGTTTCGCGAGAGCCATTTTGACGCCCGCGGTTTCGGCTATAAGCTACTGTGGATCGCCATCGCGATGGTGGGCGCGCGCTCGGCCGCCATGGCATTCAACCGGATTCTGGACGCCGATATCGACGCCCGCAATCCTCGAACGCGGCAGCGCCACCTCCCGGCGGGAATGTTGAGCCTCCGCTTTGCGTGGGGATTCGTGCTAGTTTCCGTCCTCGTGTTCCTGCTCGCCGCGCGCATGCTGAATCCGCTTTGTTTCAAGTTGGCGCCGCTGGCCCTGGCCGTGGTTTTCTTCTACTCGTTCACCAAACGCTTCACCACGTTCTCGCACTTGATCCTGGGATTTTCCCTGGGTATCGCGCCGGCAGCGGCCTGGATCGCCGTCCGCGGCTCGCTCGATCCGCGCATCTTGTGGCTTACGGCGGCCGTCACGTTTTGGACCGCCGGCTTCGACATTATTTATTCTTGTCAGGACTATGAGTTCGATTCGCGCGAAGGTTTGTTCAGTCTGCCAAGGCGCTTCGGGATGGCGGGAGCTCTATGGATCGCGCGCCTGTTTCACATCGTCATGGTGGCGTGCCTGGTGCTACTTTCGGTCTCCTTTGGGCTCGGTGCGTTAAGCTGGGCGGGAATCGGCGCCATCGTTTTGCTCCTGCTCTACGAGCATCGCCTGGTACACGCCGACGACCTGTCGCGCGTGGACGCCGCGTTCTTCACCGTGAACGGCTACGTGAGCGTGCTATTCTTTCTGTTTTGGGCGGCCGACATTTATTTCTTCCGCCTGCGGGCCTGAAAACGCATGCAAGTATCTATTGAAGACCGGCGGTTGTTGCCAATTTTGGAGAAGGTGCGGGCCGATGTTCGCCTGAATTTCGCCGATGGCGTCGCGCTCTTTCAAAGCTCGGACATTCTCGCGCTCGGCTACATGGCCAACCTGGTGCGCGAGCGCAAACACGGCAACGTCACCTGGTTCAACGTGAACCGGCACATCAATCCCACCGATGTTTGCGTGGCGAGTTGCAAGCTGTGCGCCTTCGGTAAGCGCGCCAAGGATCCCAAGGCCTACACCTGGTCGCTCGACGAAGTGTGGCATCGCGCGGGCGAGGGCTGGAGCGAAGCGGTCACCGAGTTCCACATCGTCGGTGGCCTGCATCCCGAACTGACGCTGGATTGGTATTGCGACATGTTCCGCGGTCTCAAGCAGCGCTTTCCCGAAGTTCATCTGAAGGCGCTCACCATGGTGGAGGTCGCCTATCTCGCCCAGCGCAGCAAGCTCTCAGTTCGAGAGACGCTCATCAAGCTCAAAGACTCGGGCGTGGACTCGCTGCCGGGCGGTGGCGCCGAAATCTTCAGCGACCGCGTCCGCCGCATCATTTGCGACCACAAGATCGACGGCAACCAATGGTTGGACGTAGCGCGCCACGCGCATCAGCTCGGATTGAAGTCCAATTGCACCATGCTGTACGGCCACATCGAGACCGAACAGGATCGCGTGGATCATTTGATCAAACTGCGCGAGCTTCAGGACGAGACCGAAGGCTTCCAGACTTTCATTCCGCTGGCGTTCCATCCTGCGAATACGGCGCTGGAGCACATTCCTACCACCACCGGTTTCCTGGATTTGAAAATGATCTCGGTCGCGAGGCTGATGCTCGACAACATCAGCCACATCAAAGCCTACTGGATCATGATGACGCCCAAGATCGCGCAAATCGCGCAACGCTTCGGCGCCGACGATCTGGATGGCACCGTGGTGGAAGAGAAGATCTATCACGAAGCTGGCGCCACCACCAGCCAAAGCCTGCGCCGGAGCGAACTGCTGCGGCTGATTCGCGAAGCCGGCCGCGAGCCCATGGAGCGCGACACCCTCTACCGTCCGGTAACGCGCACCGAGACCGCGTTCACCGTCCTGGTTTAGAAAGCTACTGAGCCGAGCACGTCAGTAAGCGTGTTGGGGGCTCTCGGAGCTCTGCGATCCAGTTATCGATTCAGAAATCGCGTCGCGCCCTCTTTACCCATGTATCGCTCCAGCACGCGCGGATCGGTTTTGCGCAGATCGACGACGATCAAGCCATCCAGTGCATCGGCGAAACGGCGGTCGACATGGAAGGCCACCAACTCGCCGCCCAGCTTGAGGTATTGCTTCAAGAGCACGGGTACGCCCTTGCGGTCCATCTCCACGTCGGCGATGAGCGCGGAAAGCTCCTCCACATCCCACACCGTCGCGCCGATCAGTTCATCCGCCAGCTTGGAGGACGGCTTGGATGCCCGCTGGCGGAACGGATTGCGGGCCCTCACTAGCGGCGCTAGTTCCGGCGATTGCCGGTAGGCGCTCAGAAACTTCACCATCAACTGACGCGATGCCGCGGTATAGCCGTTGCTGATGCTCACCGGGCCGAACAGCAATTTGTATTGCGGATTCCGCATCAGGAACCGGCCGATTCCCTTCCACAACAGCAACAGCGGCGCGTAAGTCTTCTGGTATTCCGGGCGCACGAAGGACCGGCCTAACTCGAGCGCCGGGCTGATGCGATCCAGGAAGGACCGCTTCCATTGGAAGAGCTGGCTGGTGTAAAAACCCGCAGGCCCGAAACGAGCGAGAATGTCATCCGACGGTCCTAGCCGATAGGCGCCTGCAACTTCACTGGCCCGGCGGTTCCAGACGAACAGGTGCCAGTAGTGCTCATCGAAGCGATCCAGATCGATCGGCTTGCCCGTCCCTTCGCCCGCTTGCCGGAAGGTGACTTCACGCAACCGCCCGATTTCGTGCAAAATATTTGGAATCTCGCCTGCTTTGGCGAGCAGCACCGAGAAATCCTCGGTCTCCACCAGCGTTCGTTCGGGCGCGAGCTTGGCCACTTCCCCGGCCAGAAGTTCTCTCAAAACGCCTTGCGCCGGTGGCTGGGCCAGGGCGATCTGCGCGGGTTTTGGCGTTTCGCGATTCTGTAGGAGATACGTTCGATGCCGCAAATAGCGGATCAGAGCGACGTCGTCCTGATACGCGCGCAGCTTGGCCGGCGATATCGGGCTGCCGATGCGCACTTCAATGTTCCGATTGTGCTTATTGAAGAATTCGTGCGGGAGCAGCGCCGTGCGCACGCGCGGATGCAAGAATCCGAGTAACTGAAATAACGCGCTATTCGCTCCCAGAAAATACATGGGCAGTACCGTCGCGTCGGTGATGCGAATCAGGCGGGCTACGCTGTGGCTCCATTGCGGATCGATGATCGCGCGCTCTTTCAGATTGAGATGCGATACTTCCCCGGCGGGAAAAACGGACAGCAATCCGCCTTGCTTCAACCAGGCGATTGCATCCTTGAGACCTTTCCGATTGGCGCGCGCCGCGCTTTCTCCCCCGAACGGATCGACGAAGATACACAATCGGCTCGCTTCCGGCATCGCGGAGAGCAAATGGTTCGCCATGATCTTCACGTCCGGACGGACGGAAAGCAGTATCGATGCCAGGATCGCGCCTTCAATCAGTCCGAAGGGATGATTGGCCACCGTAACTACCGGTCCGGTTTTCGGGATCAGGGCCAGATCGCGCTCGGATACTTGAGGGCGAACATTCAGCAGCGTGAGCGGATGCTCGGCGATCAGACGGTTATCGGCGCCGGGAACGTCGGCATATATGCGGTCCAAACGATCCAGCCGCAGCAGCTTTTCGATCGCGCCTTCCACTGGGGCGGGCAGCTTTTGTCCCAGGAGCGTAGCTAGGGCGTCCCGCATTCACAAACATAACACCACCGAAATGTTAATTCGTAATTACTGCTGTGTTACGGTTTGCGCACCGCCCAGCGCTTCGCGTTCCAGCGTACGGAGAGCCGCTTCCGGTACTACACGCCAGTTATTGTCGGGATGTGCTGGCAAGGCTTTATGCTCGCTATAGTACTGGACGACTAAGTCGCGAATTTCATCCGGGGAACGCCAGACTATCCTGGCGCCGCGAAACATCGAGTAACCCGCACTGCCGCCCGCGCGATAATTGTTCACCGCGATGCGCAAGGGCTGGTCGTCGTCAAGAGCCTTGCCCTGCCAGCGGAGATTGCGGATGCGGTGGCCCTCCGGTTGCGTTAAATCGATTTCGTAATCCACGCCCTCCGCCATGTCGTAGTTGTAGCCGATGACATGCGAATTGATGAGCGGGCCGTGCGTGCAGTCGCTTTTGCAAGTGTTGTAATAGCGCGCCGAATTTTCTAGCGCATCGCGTACCATCTTGCCGTTGCCCTCCAGCACGTAGAGCTGATTCTCGTAAACGTAAAGGGCGGCGATCTGTCGAATGGTTACGGGGCCCTTCGGCACGCTGACGCGCGAATTGAACGACGAGGCGAACGAGACGTCGGCTTTCGAATAGTAGAGCTGCACTTGCTGGATGGCGTCGATAAGCGCCGAGTCTTCCACGCGAGCCAGCTTCGAATCGAGCGATACCGGGGCTTCGGCCACCGCGGTACTCAGATAGCGCTCGGCGAGTTCATGATAAGGCCGTCCGATTTCGAGGATCTTGGGGTCGGCCGGGGTCTCGTTGGTGACCGGAATCAATCGGCTCGACTTCGAAACAATTTTCCATCCCGACGTTTCTTTGGGCTGCAGGACGAAATCCATTTCCCCAAGCGAGATGCCCCAGTTCTTGGGCTGCATCAGCAGTACCTCGCCGATTTGCAGGCTGGCGAGTTGCTGGTGCGTGTGTCCGAAAACGATAGCGTCGATCCCGGGGACTTCGGTCGCGATCTGACGCACCATATTTTCTTTCCGGTCGCCCTCCAAGCCCGCATGAGCGGCCACGATGACGATGTCGGGGTGATGGCGGTCGCGCGCGTCGGCAACTGCCCTACGCACCGCATCGACGCCGGGTTCGAAGCGATACCCTCGATAGTGCTCCGCGGCTTCCCATTCGGGAATCATCGGAGTGGTGACGCCGACGACCGCAATCTTCACGCCCGCCACGGTTTTTACGACATAGGGCGGGAAGGGAGCTGTCTCGCCGCTGCCCAGAATGTTCGCCGCGATCCAAGGGAAATGCGCGTCCCGGTAGTGTGCCTTCGCTAGATTCTTCAACCCGAAATTGAACTCGTGATTGCCCACCACCATGGCGTCGTAGCCGATCGCGTTCATCGCCAGCATCATCGGATCGTGCTCCAGCGGCGGGCCGTCGAAGGCTAGATTTCCTGGCAACCGGCCGTTCTCAACGTACTCCTGGTACACGGCTTCGAGCGGGGTTCCCTGGATGGTATCGCCGCAGTCGATCAGCAGATTGTTGGGATTTTCGGCGCGGGCAGCCCGAATCAGGGTCGCAATTTTCGCCAAGCCGCGCGCGGCCGGCTGCGCGGTGTAGTAGTCGTAAGGAAAAAGATTGCCGTGCAGGTCGGTAGTGGCAAGCAGCGTGATCTTCAGATCAGCGGCGGGCGCCAATCCGGCCAGAATCGAAACCACGAAAAACCAGCGCAGAGTGCCCATCACGCAAACAAGTTTCAGTATAATCGAGCTACATGAGATCCATATTGACGAGTATTCTGGTGTGTTCGGCGTTGCTTGCGCAGGCGCCTGCTTCCAAGAGCGCGGCCTCCAAGGGAACGGCCTCCAAAACCGGCGCAGCCCGGCCATCCCTGCTGAATCCGGCATCCTTGCGCGCCAAAGCTCCCGAGGTGTTCAAAGCGCAATTCACCACCACGAAAGGCGATTTCATCATCGAAGTGCATCGCGATTGGTCGCCTCACGGCGCGGATCGTTTCTACAACCTGGTGAAGTCCGGTTTCTATGATGGCGTCGCGTTTTACCGCGTGCACCCGGGATTCATGGTGCAATTCGGGATCAGTCCCAAGCCCGAGGTCACCAAAGCGTGGGACAACGCGAACATTTCGGACGATCCCGTCATGGGCAGCAATAAGCGTGGCTTCGTCACTTACGCCATGAGCTCGGCTCCGAACAGCCGTTCCACGCAGGTGTTCATCAATTTCAAGGACAATGCTTTTCTCGATCCGCAGCGCTTCGCGCCGTTCGGCGAGGTCATTTCCGGCATGGAGGTGGTGGACATGCTCTTCAGCGGCTATGGCGAGATTCCCCAAATGCAGGGACGAGGCCCCGATCCGGACAAACTCGAAGCCGAGGGCGATGCCTATCTCGTCAAGAACTTCCCCATGATCGACAAGATCAAAACTGCGAAGGTTCTGCCGGCCGAGCCCGCTGCCGCGCCCGCGTATAAGAGCGCGCCCGCAAAATAGGGGTTATTTCGGGTTCTCGAGCGGAATGTCGAAGTAAAAAATGTCCTGGCCCGTCGCCGCCACTTTGATGCCGGTCAAGTAAAATTTCGAACCCGGCCGGTGCGTGGTCTGAAAATAGAAAAAGCCATTGGCCGATTCGTGCGGCGGCAGCAGCTTGGCCGCGAACGATCGCCCGTCGATTTCCCACACATCCAGCGGATTCTTGTGGTTTCGATGAATCGGTAGGGGCCTGGCGACGGGCACGTTCGGCCTTTCCGCGCCTCCCAGCGTTTTCACCTCGTCGGCGGGCGTCGGGTCTATGTTGCGCCCGTCGATTCCGGTGTAGTTCACTATCAGGTGATCTAGCTTGAGCGCCTGGTCCGTGTCATTCTGGATAATGACCAGAATGGGCAAAACGCCATACTGATTGGGGTTCAATTTCCCGAATGCCGTGTGAGCCAGCTCTTCGGTATCGTAGGCCATCGCCGCCACCGTCACGTGGTCGTTGGTTTGTTTGGCGGCGTACGACGCTGCCGGCCCGGGCGAAAACTTCGCCGCATCCTTATTGTTGTCTCCGGCGCGCGCGGCTTCTCCCACCAAAAGCAGGCCCGCAAAAAGCACGGCCATGAACAGGACCAGGGAAATTAAGAGCGCTCTCATTCAAATCCTTTACTGGGCGGCTCGCACCGCCGCATTTCCGCTGCTTGTATTTTATTTCGTTTACCGTGTCGTCAGGGATCCACGATATTCCCGTCAGTTCTCCGAACGTATTGGCGCCGAGCCGGCATTGTTTCACCCGACGCCTCCGGGCGCGATTTGGTTGCACGCGGTTTCGGTGGGCGAAGTCGTCTCCGCCGCTGGATTGCTGCGTGAAATTCGGGACCGCGCTCCCAGCATTCCGCTGTATGTTTCTGTCTCGACAGTGGCCGGCCGCGACATCGCCGACGAGCGATTGACTGGGCTGGTGGACGGAGTTTTCTACGCGCCCATCGACTATATTTTTGCCGTGCGTCGCGTGCTGGCGCGGATTCGTCCATGCGCGGTGGTAATTCTTGAAACCGAGATTTGGCCGGTGCTTTACCGGGAGGCCAAACGAGCGGGCTGCAGTCTTTTGGTGGTGAACGGGCGGATTTCCGATCGGGCCTTCCCGCGCTATCGGCGCTTGAAATTCTTCTTTCAAGATGCTCTCCGGCGCCCAGACGCGATTCTGGTTCAAAGCGAGCAAGATGCCGCGCGGTATCTGGAACTCGGCGCGCTTCCCCCTACAGTGCGCGTCGCGGGTAACCTCAAATACGATGCCGAGCCATCGGGAGCTGAGCCGCCGCGCATCTTCACGGAGTTGATCGCGAAGCTCCAACCCAAGTCGATCTGGATCGCGGCTAGCACCATGCCAGGCGCCGATCGCGACGACATCGACGAAGCAGATGCTGTATTGGCGGCCTTCCAGCAGCTGGCGCAAACTCACCCCGGGCTTTTGCTGATTCTGGTTCCGCGTCGGCCGGAGCGCTTTGATGAAACCGAGATGAAGCTGCGCCAAGCCGGCGCGCGCTACGTTCGCCGTTCGCAAGAGTGGATTCCCGCCGATTTGTCTCTGCCCTGCGTGTTGCTGCTCGATTCTATCGGCGAACTGGCCGGCGTGTTTCCCCTCGCCGACGTGGTCTTCATGGGCGGCACGCTGGCGCGCCGCGGTGGGCACAATGTCCTGGAGCCGGCGGCATGTCGAAAAGCCATCGTGGCCGGACCGCACCTGGAAAACTTCGCATCCATCGCAGCGGAATTTCGCGAGCGGAGAGCCTTTCTTGAAATCGGCAAAGCGGCCGAACTGGCGGGCGCCGTGGCACGCCTGCTCGACGATCCCGTATCGCGCGAAGATTTTGGCGCGCGGGCGGCTGCGCTCGCTGCCAGTAAACGCGGGGCTACCCACAAAGCCGCCATCGAAATTCTACGCTGGCAGGACCTCGCGGTTCCAAGCTGGAGCCGATTGAGCCCAGCGCGATTCTTGCTGTGGCCTTTCGCCCAGCTTTGGGCCGCGGTCAGCGCCCGGGAACAGCGCCGCAAAATGGCACACGCGCGGAGCCTCGCAACGCCGGTGGTGAGCGTGGGCGGCATCAGCATGGGAGGGGCGGGGAAGACCCCGCTGGTGGATCATCTCGCCGAGCGTTTGCGCGAACGGGGCCATCACCCCGCGATTCTGACGCGCGGATATCGCCGCCGCTCCATCGAAACCTCCATTCTGGTGGAGGCAGGGGAGCCCGCGCCCGTCAACTTTACCGGAGACGAAGCCCAGATCTTCGTGCAATCGGGTTATGCGCACGCTGGGATTGGCGCCGACCGCTTTGTTACCGGCCGCTTGCTCGAGGAAAAATACCGGCCGGACATCTTCCTGCTGGACGACGGATTTCAGCACACCAGGCTGCGGCGCGATCTGGATCTCGTCCTCATCGACGCCTTGCATCCTTTTGGCGGTGGCGCCGTGTTCCCCCTCGGGAATTTGCGCGAGCCGATCAGCGCCCTCTCGCGCGCCGGCGTGTTCGTGATCATGCGCGCGGCGCCCGATCGCGAATATCTTGGCATCATCCGCCGGTTGCGAGCGCTCCATCCCCACGCGCCGATTTTTCGCGCACGTCTGGAACCTCGCTATTGGGTCGACTACCGCACGCGTCAGCCACATCATTCACTCCATGGCCCGCCCCAGAGTCCGATTGCCGCGTTCTGCGGTCTCGCCAACCCGGCCAGCTTTTGGGGAACGTTGCGGGGCCTTCACATTCAGCCGGTGTTTCACTGGGCATTCGGCGACCATCACCATTACTCGTGCGCGCAAGTGGATTGCCTGGCGGCCCAGGCAAAAATGCATGGATCGAATCTTCTGCTGACTACCGAGAAGGATGCCATGAACTTGCCCGAAAGCGCCCCGGCGGTTCTGGAACACGCGGGCGTTGAGCTGTATTGGCTCAAGATCGGCGTTCACATCGAAAAAGAGGATCAACTGCTCGAGTTGATCGAATCGAAAATGCAGGCTTGCAAGATGCCTCAGGGCGTCTGAATCGTGTAGATCGCCAACCCGTTCACATTCGGGACCAGGAGATAACCATTCACTGCGGCGACATCGGTGGTTCCGAACTGCGTGATAAATGGATAAAGCACCGGCGCACTGGGCGTGCTGGCATCGACAATCATCAGGCTGCTCGGGCCGGCGGGATCGGTGGACGGTGGATTGTTGACGATGGCGAATATATCCGATCCGTAAGCCTGCGCCGAGGTTTCCAGAGGCTGCACAACATAAGTGCCGGTGGTCGCGATATCGGTAACCATATCCTTGATCCCAACCGGAGCATCTAGATTGGCGATGTTTATGGTGGAAAGCGTCAGGTTGCCCGTAAAGGTGAAAGTGGAATCCTGCAAGCTGGTAGTGTTGCCGGTGGCCAGCAACAGGTTCAGATCGTACCCGAAGCCCGTAAAAATCGCTGCGGCCCCATCGGTGAACTGCGCAACGCCTTGCATGCTTGACGGAGTGCTGATGTTGACGATGTCCAACGCTGCAATCCCACTGGTGCTGGATCCAGTGGCTGTCGTGCTGGCGATGTACGCGGTGTTCGGGTAGCTGCCATTGCTGCTGGGGACTAGCGCGAGCGCATTCGGCATCAAGTTATCTCCGCCCGATCCCGGTCCGATCGCGAGCGCTGAAACCAGCACAGGGAACAGGCTGCTGAAATCGAAGGCCACGAAGTTACCAAACTGCCCGCTAATTGCGTTCCCGCTGGTCTGAAACCAGCTCGTGCTGAAGTATCCAGTAGTCCTTAGGAAGCTGATATCGGTGAGAAAGGTGTACGGCGAGGTGGTGAGCTGGGCCACTTTTACCGGATTTTCCGGAGTCGCAATGTTGTAAACGGCTAAAGTCGGCGAGGTGCCCGGCCCCACGATGTCCACCAGGATCGGCTCCGACGTGTTGAGGTTTACAGCGCACTTTCCGCCGTTACCGGCCAGGTCGGTATTGCCGAAAAAGCCGACATAAACTGGTGCAGTCACGTCGGTAGTGTTAACGATGTTGATTTGGTGCGGCCCACACAGGTAGGTGAAGTCTCCGTATATAGCGACGCTGCTCGTCACTCCGTTCGCGAAATTCACCTGGCCCGTCAGCGTGAGGAAGGTGGGAGGCGCCGTTCCCGAACCGGACACCGAGACCATCGCCGAAGCGCTCACGTAGCCGCCCACGGTGATCACCAGCGGATAGTCGGCCGTGGCGAGCGTCGGCACTAGAATATTGGCCTGCGCCAGGCCCGTAAATCCGGCCGTCAATCCCAGAAACTGCACCGTCGCGGTGGCTCCGCCGATGGTGGCCGTCGCAGTAGCGGTGGCGCTCGCAACCGGCGAGCTCGGCGTCGCGGTTCCATCGGGCACGGCATTATTCACGGCACCCTGGCCCGTTAAATACACCACCAGCACCGCGCCGGATGCCACCGGATCGCTATCCGAGTTCGTGGAATTGTCGACCGCGTTCTGAGCGACCGCGTGATTGCTCGTATCCTGGAAAATTCCCGGTGAGTTGCTCACCACCACGAACTGGAAGATCGCGCTTTGACCGCCATCGCGACTGACGTACATCTGGGCGGTCCCGGCTGCCAGGCCGCTGGGCACTTGAAAGTTGATCTGGCTGTTGCTCGCGTAGAGCAGCGGCACGGGCGCATTATTCACGTAGACAGTCGCTCCCGCCATCGTTTTAGGCAGCGGAAATCCGCTGGCCTGC
Organism: Bryobacteraceae bacterium; assembly: GCA_052148835.1. GTDB lineage: Bacteria > Acidobacteriota > Terriglobia > Bryobacterales > Bryobacteraceae > Palsa-89. The sequence goes on along the minus strand of JBKQHJ010000045.1, from coordinate 66,836 downwards.
TCGGCGGAGTCCGCCAGATTCGCTCCGAAGATAGAAGCTAGTTCCCCAGGCGCCACGCGCGGGGCGTAGCTGGCGGCATCCGTCACCTGGTAAATCATCGTTTGTGCGCTGGCAACGGTGTCAGCAAGTAAAGGTAAAGCAAGGAGTGCGAAAAATCTCATGAAGAAGTCAAATAATCTCTGACGTTGGCCGCCCAAGGCGCGTTCAGGCGAGAACTATCAGGGGCCTTACTTTGCTTGCTTTCCGGGGAGGGGATTAATAAACCGTAACGACGTGTGTAACTTGGCCTTTGGCTGGTATAATGAGCCCCATGGGAGAGGTTCGTTTCGGTAGCCCCATGAAAAAGATCATTCTTCTCCGTCCGCGTGGTTTTTGCGCCGGGGTGGTGCGTGCCATCGACGTGGTCAAGATTGTTCTCAACCTTTATGGCGCGCCTGTCTATGTTCGTAAAGAGATTGTTCACAACCGCCACGTGGTCGACGAATTGAGGCAGGCTGGCGCGATTTTCGTGGAAGAGCTGAGCGAAGTCCCCGAGGGTGCGCGCGTCATTTTCAGCGCCCACGGTGTTTCCCCGGCTGTGCGGCAGGAAGCCAAAGAGCGCAATCTTCAAGTGATCGACGCCACCTGCCCGCTGGTCACCAAGGTGCACCTGGAAGCAGTGCGTTTTGCGCGGCAGGATTACACCATCGTGCTCATCGGCCATGCCGGCCACGACGAAGTGATCGGAACTTTGGGTGAAGCGCCGCAATCCACCCTACTGGTTTCCTCCGTTGAGGACGTGGACCGTTTGCAAGTGAAGGACCCCTCCAGAATTTCGTTCCTCACCCAAACCACGCTCAGTCTGGATGAGACTAAAGATATCGTGGCACGGCTGAAAGAGCGCTTTCCGGCCATTAAGGGTCCTAAGACCCAGGATATTTGCTATGCAACTGAAAACCGCCAGTTGGGCGTCAAAGCAGTAGTGCCCTTGACCGACGTTCTGTTGGTAGTAGGATCTCAGAATAGTTCGAATTCGCGCCGTTTGGTGGAAGTTTGCCAAAACGAGGGCGTGCCCGCATATCTGGTGGACGATAGCAGCGAAGTAAATCCGGCGTGGCTGGATGGCGCCCAAACGGTAGCCGTTACTGCCGGCGCGTCGGCGCCGGAAAACCTGGTGCAAGAACTAATCCAATCGCTCGAAACGCAGTTCGGGTTTGACTACATGGAAGAGATGGAGCTCAAGGAAGAAGACGTGCGCTTCCATCTACCCGCGGACTTGGAGCGATCGGCGCTGAAGCTGACTACCATTGCTCGCGTATGAGCCCGAAGCTGCAATCCGCAGGCACTTTGGTGGAAGGGGCTGCGCAAGCCGCGCACCGCGCCACCGGGTATCTCACGCGCATCCAGGCTGAGCAGGGCTACTGGTGGGCGGAACTCACCGCCGATACCACGCTCGAATCCGATTACATCCTGCTGCAGCTTTGGCTGCATCCGCCGATGAATGGCGTCTGGAATCCACCCACGCGCGCCCTCATCGACAAGGCCGTGGAATCCATTCTCTCGCGGCAATTGCCCGATGGCGGCTTCAACATCTATCCGCAGGGTCCAGCGGATCTGAGCGCGACGGTAAAGGCCTACTTCTCGTTGAAGCTGGCGGGCCTCGATTACAACGATCTCCGGCTCACCCGTGCTCGCGAGCGCATCCTGGCCATGGGTGGCATCCACGCGGCCAACAGTTACGTCAAGATCAACCTCAGCCTGTTCGATCTTTTCCCGCGCGATCATGCGCCTTCCATCCCGCCCGAAATGGTGCTGGCCGGCAATTTCATCTACGAAATGTCGTCCTGGACGCGCGCCATCGTCATTCCGCTCTCCATCGTGCATGCCATGAATCCGCGCCGCCCGGTTCCGGACGGATTCAATTTGCAAGAGCTCTTTGTCGCCCATGGACAACAGCTGGAATTCCGCCGCGATCGGACCAGTTTCACCTGGCGAAATGTTTTTCTGCGCTTGGACAAGGCATTCAAGCTTTGGGAGAAATACGGCTCCCAGGCGATCCGCAAACGCGCTCTCCGCAAGGCCGGCGAATGGATGCTCGATCACACCCGGCACACTGATGGGGTAGCTGCGATTTATCCGCCCATGATGTACGTCATTATGGCCCTGGATCTGTTGGGCTATGGGCCGGACACTCCGGAGCGCGTGGAAGCGCAGCGCCAGTTCGACAACCTGATGGTGGACGACGGCGCGAATGGCGAGCGGCGCTTCTTCTTCCAGCCCTGCTTCTCGGTGGTGTGGGACACCGGCATCGCTGCGTTCGCCTTGGGCGAGGCCGTGGAGCCGCCTCACGACTCTCTGCGCCGCTCCGCCGATTGGTTGCTCACCAAGGAAGTCCGCCGTAAAGGCGACTGGTCTATTAAGCGTCCCAAGACCGAGCCTTCCGGCTGGTATTTCGAATTCGCCAACGAGTTTTATCCCGACATTGACGACACCGCGATGGTGTTGCTGGCGCTCAACCGCTCTTCGGCATCGCATCCGGAGGAACAGCAAGCCTCCGAGCACCGCGCTATCCAATGGCTATTCGACATGCAGTCGAAAGATGGAGGCTGGGCCGCGTTCGACGTGGATAACGACTGGCGTCCGCTCAGCTTCGTTCCCTTCGCCGATCACAACGCGATGCTCGATCCCACCTGCCCCGACATTACCGGGCGCGTGCTCGAGGCGCTCTGCGCTTACGGCTATAATCGCTCCCATCCCGCCATAGAAAAAGGCGTGCAATACCTGATTCGAACGCAGGAAGAAGATGGAAGCTGGTACGGACGCTGGGGCGTCGATTATGTGTACGGCACGTTCCTGGCCTTGCGGGGATTGGCCGCGGCCGGCGTCAACGATCGCGAAGCGTATGTCCAGCGCGGCCTTGAATGGGTCCGCTCGATTCAGAATTTCGATGGCGGTTGGGGCGAGAGTTGCGAAAGTTATCGGCAGAAGAGTTTTGTGGCGGCGGCCAGCACCCCGTCGCAGACGGCTTGGGCTGTGCTGGCGCTGCTCGCCGGCGGCGACACAACCAGCAGTAGCTTGCAGGACGGTATTGAGTACTTGATTCGCACTCAAAACAGCGACGGAACGTGGGACGAAGAGCTGGCCACCGGAACCGGATTTCCGGAGGTTTTTTACCTGTGCTATCACTTGTACCGGAACTCGTTCCCGTTGCTCGCGTTGAATACTTTTCTCAAGATCAAGTCCGGATCGGGACAAAGTTGATGTGCCGAGCCGCGCGCCAGCAGCACACCCGGAGACGACCGGAAGTCGTGCACTGGAGAACATCGACCAGAACGATACCGGACGGGTGGCGCGTTAGCAAGCGGTGCGAAGAATCCGGGCGGCGGGAAACGTTGATCGTGTGAGGCCGACGCTAGTAACAGGGGCGACCGGTTTCCTGGGATGGCACGTAGCTAATCGATTGCTTGCACGCGGGGAAAGAGTGCGGGCTTTGGTGAGAGATACGAGCAGGGTACGGGAATTGAACGGGGAAGTAGTGGTGGGGGATTTGCGCGATCCTCAGTCCTTGGAGCGCGCCGTGGCGGGTTGCGCCGTGGTGTATCACGTGGCCGCCGACTATCGCTTGTGGGCTAAGGATCCATCCGAGCTTTATCGCTCCAATGTGGAAGGCACGCGAAACCTGCTAACGGCCGCGCGCGACGCCGGTGTGGAGCGAGTGGTTTACACCAGCACCGTGGGTTGCATAGGAATGACAGGCGACAGGCCGGGCGATGAGAATACTGAAGTTCGTCTGGAGCAGATGTCGGGCGCGTATAAGCGGTCGAAGTTTCAGGCCGAGCAGATCGCCATGGAATTCGCGCGCGCCGGGCTGCCGGTGGTGATCGTGAATCCGACGGCGCCCATCGGCGATCACGATTTCAAGCCCACCCCGACCGGCAAAATTGTCGTCGACTATCTGAAGGGGGACCTGCCGGCCTTCGTCGATACCGGCTTGAACCTGGTGGATGTGGAGGACACCGCGGAGGGCCATCTGCTGGCCTGCGAACGCGGTGCGAGCGGCGAGCGTTACATCCTGGGATGCGAGAACCTGACGCTCCAGCAGATCCTGACGCGTCTGGCGGCCATCAGCGGCGGTACGGCTCCGCGTTGGCGCATCCCGTATGCGGTGGCCTACGCTGCCGGATTGGCGAGTACCGGCTGGGCGAATTTAACGGGCCAGGAGCCGCGCGCGCCCATCGATGCGGTGAAGATGGCGCGTAAGAAAATGTTCGTTTCGCTCGACAAGGCGAAGCGCGAGCTGGGATTCAATCCGCGGCCGGTGGATGGCGCATTGAAGCGTGCGGTGGAATGGTTCCGTGCGAACGGTTACGTGTAATTGTTGGTATTTGTCGCTGCCGAACGCCGGGAGCTGGAAGGATTGCTGGTCCATGTGGATGAAGTTACGAAACCCGATTGGCCGGTCGATTTCGCGCGGCTGGGGCGATTGAACGGAGCGCCGGTGGCGATGGTGGCAAATGGTCCTGGGCCGAAACTCGCCGGGATCGCGGTAGATGTAGTGGGTCAGAACGAAGAAATGGATGCTTTGGTGAGTATCGGATTTTGCGGAGGATTGCACCCCTCGCTAGCCGCCTGCGATGTTTTTGTCGCGACGGAGGTGAACGGCGTTGCCCCGGCGCTTGCGCCATCGTGCTCCCGGCCCTTCAAAACCGGGAGGCTTCTGTCTATTGATCGCGTATTATCTACAGCCGCCGAAAAGGCCGCGGCGGCGAAGAACGCAGACGCGGTGGAAATGGAAGCCTGCGCCGTCGCCGACCGAGCGAAGCAGTGCCACGTTCCGTTTTACGCCGTGCGCGTGGTAACGGATACGTATCGCGAAAACTTTCCGTTGGATTTTAATACAACTCGAACCGAAGATGGCCGTTTCAGCCGGGCAAAAATTCTGTACGCAGCCCTGCGGAAACCCGCCACGGTGATTCCAGAACTGATGAAATTAAATACAACAACCAAGCGCGCCGCCCAGGCGCTGGGGGATTTTCTTGCCGACGCTCGATTCTGAGTTAGTGGCCGCGCCCACGATTATGAGTGCCGCTGTTTACACCGGCGACAGCATGGTGTCCGTGGAGCAGGTGCCGACGCCCGCCATCGGGCCGGGCGAACTGCTCATCCGTGTGGAAAGCTGCGGTATCTGCCACACCGATCTCAAAAAGATCGAATACAATCTGCTGGCGCCCCCGCGCATTTTCGGGCACGAGACAGCGGGCGTGGTGGCCGCTACCGGCGCGGGTGTGCGCGGATTCACGCCCGGCGATCGCGTCATTGTCTTCCATCACATTCCTTGCGGCGAATGCTTCTATTGCCGGCACAAATTGTACGCGCAGTGCCCCACTTATAAGAAAGTCGGAGTCACCGCCGGTTATGAGCCCGCGGGCGGCGGCTTTTCGCAATATGTTCGCGTGATGGACTGGATCGCCAGGCGCGGCGTCGAAAAAATCCCCGACGGTGTTTCCTACGACCGTGCCTGCTTCGTCGAGCCAGTCAACACCTGCCTCAAGGGCGTCGTGCAATTGGACCCGCGCGCCGAGGACGTCGTCGTCATCCTGGGCCAAGGTCCGATTGGTTTGCTGTTCACCATGCTGGTAAAGCGCTCCGGCGCCACCATGGTGGCTACCGATACCATGCCCTATCGCCGCGAACTCGCCCTTCGTTTCGGCGCCTCGGCGGCCGTCGATCCACGCGATCCCGGCCTCGAAGAACGCATCCTGGATATGACCGGCGGCCGTGGAGCGGATTCGGTGATCGTTGCCGCTTCCGCGCCCGGAATTGTCGAGCACGCGGTCCGCTATTCGCGGCCTGGCAGCCGCATTTTGCTGTTCGCTCAAACCTCCCACCAGGAGCGCGTCGAGCTATCCGGCGCCGACATCTGCGTGGGCGAACGAAATATTTTTGGATCCTATAGCGCTTCCGTGGATCTACAGAAGCAATCCTCGGATTTGGTCTTCGGCGGCGCATTGCCTGTGGAAGACCTGATCTCGCACCGGTTCCCCCTGAACGAGATCCGCGCCGGTATCGACCTGGCGTTGCATCCGGAGCCTAAATCGTTGAAAATTATAGTGCAGCCTCAAAGGTGGTGTTAGTGCAGACGCAAATGATAGCCGCCGTGCTGTACGGCAAGGAGGACTTGCAGATCGAGTCCGTGTCCGTGCCCAGCATCGGGGATGGCGACGTACTAGTACGGGTTCAAGCGGCGTTAACATGTGGCACCGACGTTAAGGTGTTTCGCCGGGGCTACCACGCCCGCATGATCGTTCCGCCCGCGTTGTTTGGGCACGAATTGGCAGGCGATATCGTCGCCGTCGGCAAGGATGTTCACAATTTTCGCGTCGGCCAGCGCGTGGTGGCGGCGAATTCCGCCCCGTGTCTGGAGTGCTTTTATTGCAAGCGCGGCAGCGAGAATTTGTGCGAAGATCTGCTGTTCAATAATGGCGCCTACGCGGAATATATTCGAATTCCGGCCCGGATCGTCGAACGCAACATGTACGAAATTCCAGCCCACGTCACTTATCAGGACGCTGCTTTAGTGGAACCGCTGGCTTGCGTGCTGCGTGGTTTGGATGAGACCTCGGTCCGTCCGGGTGACAATGTCGCCGTGATCGGCTTGGGACCCATTGGCTTGATGTTCGTGCGCCTGGCCAAGGCCTACGGTGCGCGGGTGCTGGCGCTGGGACGCCGCAAGACGCAACTGGATCGTGCTGCCGCCATGGGCGCCGACGAGTTGATCATTTCGGGTGAGCCCGGTGAGACGGTCGCCAAAGTCCGCGAACTCACCGGCGGTCACGGCGCCGACATCGTGATCGAAGCCGTCGGGATCCCGGAAGTCTGGGAAACCGCGGCCATGTCATTGCGCCGCGGCGGTGTCGTCAATTTCTTCGGCGGGTGCCCTAACGACAGTAAAATCCAACTGGATACGCACCTGCTCCATTATTCCGAGATCACCTGTAAAGCCAGCTTCCATCACACACCGGCGCACATTCGGCGGGCGCTGGATTTTGTCAGCCGGGGCGTGATCACCGCGCGCGACTTCGTCAACCGCGTCGAGCCGCTCTCCAACCTCTTGGAAGTGATGCGGCACTTGATGAGCCACAACGGTCACATGAAGACCGCGATCATACCGTAGTGACACTGCTTGCGCCTAAAGAGTATGTCAGCTCGCCTGAGGCGCTGAGCAGCAGTTACACTCAGGAGCAAGCCGACCAATATACGCGCTGGCTCGCCACGCATCATTACGAAAATTTCCACGTCGTCAGTTTTCTCCTGCCCAAGCGTCTGCACCAGGATTTCTACAATGTCTACGCTTTCTGCCGCTGGGCCGACGATCTAGGCGACGAGATCGGCGATACGTCCGAGAGCCTGCGCCTGCTTGCGTGGTGGCGCGAAGAGTTGGAGGCCATGTATGCGGGGCGCGTGCAGCATCCCGTCTTCGTCGCTCTGGAAGGCACCGCGCGGAAATACAATTTGCCCCAGCAGCTTTTTGCGGATCTGATCAGCGCATTCGAGCAGGACCAGCGCGTCACGCGCTACGCGAATTGGGATGAACTCTTCGATTATTGTCGCTGCTCGGCCAACCCCGTGGGCCGGCTGGTGCTGCGCCTGTGCGGATATGCCGACGCCGAGCGCGACCGCATGTCCGACGCCACCTGCACCGCGCTGCAACTCGCCAATTTCTGGCAAGATGTGACAGTGGATTTGGAAAAGGACCGCGTCTACCTGCCGCTCGATGTGATGGCTCGGCACGGCTACACGGTCGCGGATTTGCAGGCGGGCACGTTCAATCCCGCGTTTCAAAATGTCATGCGCGATGCGATTGACGTCGCTCGCAAGCTGTTTCTCGAAGGCCTGCCATTGGTGAAGACCGTCGACAAGCGTTTGGCGTTCGATCTCGCGCTCTTTAGCCGCGGCGGCATGCGCGTGCTGGAGAAAATCGAACAGCAGAACTACAACGTGCTGGCCCGGCGTCCGGCGATCTCCAAGTTCGAGCGCGTCCAGTTGCTGGTTGGGAGCCTGTGGAGCGCTCTGTAGGTCTGAAGGCGTCGTATGCCTTCTGCCAGCGCATCGCTCGTACGCGCGCCCGCAATTTCTACTATTCTTTTCTGCTGCTTTCTCGCGAGCAGCGCGACGCCATGTGCGCCATCTACGCTTTCATGCGCTACTGCGACGACATCAGCGAAGGAGAAGGCGCATCACGCCAAGGTATCGAGCGCTGGCGTCACGATCTGGAGCTTGCGCTCCAAGGTCACTACGGCGAGAACGCGCTGTGGCCGGCTTTTCACGATACCGTCCGGCGATATAGCATCCCCTGCGAATATTTCTACGAAATGATCGCGGGCGTCAGTTCGGATTTGCAGCCCAAGCAGCTTCAAACGTTCGATGAGCTGTACCGCTACTGCTATCAAGTTGCCAGCGTCGTCGGTCTCACCATCATTCACATCTTCGGTTTCGATTCTCCCGATGCGTTAAAGCTGGCCGAGAAGTGCGGCATCGCATTTCAGTTGACGAATATTCTGCGCGACGTCCGCGAGGATCGCGATAACGGCCGCGTCTATCTTCCTGAGGAAGACATCCGGAAGTTCGGCGCCGATTTGTCAAAGCACGATGAGCGCTTCGTGCGTCTCATGAGCTTCGAAGCCCAACGCGCGCGCGCTTACTACGACGAGTCGCGTCCCTTGATCGGCCTGGTCCATCCGCGCAGCCGTCCGTCGCTATGGGCGCTGATCGAGATTTACCGCCGCTTACTCACGCGCATCGAGCGCTCCAACTTCGACGTGCTCGCGAAGCGCATCCGCGTCCCAACCTGGGAAAAGCTGACCATCCTCGCCAGCGCCGCACTACGCTAGCGATCATACAGCTCCGCCATCTCCCGCAACCGCTCCGCCAACTCCGGCTTCAGCGCCCCCGTTCGATACCGCCACCGCCAGTTCCCTCCCAGCGTCGCCGGCTGATTCATCCGCGCCTCATTCCCCAATCCCAGTACATCCTGCATCGGAATGAGTACCGTATCGGCCACCGAAGCCTCCACGGCGCGAATGAAACTCCACTGGATTTCCGAGCCGTCGGTGTTCAGATACCGCATCGCCAAATCGCGTTCGCGCCGAATATCTTCTTCCGACCGCGTGCTTTCCCCCGAGCCCTTGCTCGTCCACCATCCCACTGTCGTATCGTTATCGTGCGTCCCCGTGTACGCCACCACTTCGCGCGGATAGTTGTGCGGGCGGAACGTCGTCGCCTGTGGATCGGTTCCGAACGCAAATTGCAGGATCGCCATGCCGGGGAATCCGAACTCTTCCCGAATCGCCTCCACTTCCGGTGTGATCACTCCCAGGTTCTCCGCCACCAACGGCAACTCGCCCAACTCACGCTGGGCGGCGTGGAACAACGCGCTTCCCGGACCCTTCACCCATCGCCCGTTCACTGCGGTCGTTTCCGCGGCCGGTACTTCCCAATACGCCTCGAATCCGCGAAAATGATCCAGCCGGATCATATCCACCATTTGAAATGCCGCGCGAAATCGATCCAGCCACCAGCGATAACCATCCTGCGCCAGCGCGTCCCAGCGATAAATCGGATTTCCCCAAAGCTGCCCGGTCTTGCTGAAATAATCCGGCGGCACACCCGACACCACAGTTGGATTGCCCTGAGCGTCCAATTGAAAGAACTGGCGATTGGTCCACACGTCGGCACTGTCATGCGCGACATAAATCGGCAGGTCGCCCATGATTCGCACCCCGCGTGCCCGCGCATACTCGCGCAGCGCTCGCCACTGTTCGGAAAAGACAAACTGGAGAAACTTTTGCGCCTCGATCGCCGATGCAAGTTGATCGCGCCATGTTGCCAACGCTTTCCGATCGCGATCGCGCGCGCCCGGTTCCCATTGGGTCCAAGCCGCCCCCTGATGCCGCTGCTTGAGGGCCACGAACAATGCGAAGTCGTCGAGCCAATTTTGGTTCGCCTCGCTAAAATCTTCGAATCGGGGGTGAGGCTGTACCGCCGATTCCAGAAGTGCAGTCTTCCAGGGGATGAGCCGCTCAAATTCCACCCGATCTTCTGGAAATTGGGGCGCCGTAGCGAGCCTGGACGCATGCATCCAGCCCTGTTCGACCAAACGCTCCAGGCTGATCAGCAGCGGATTGCCGGCCCACGCCGAAAAGCATTGATAAGGTGAGTCGCCGTAGCCCGTCGGACCCAGCGGCAGCACCTGCCAAAGCGTCTGTCCGGCGCTGGCCAGAAAATCGATAAAGTGCCGTGCTTCGGCGCCCAGATCGCCAATGCCATACCGTCCGGGCAACGAAGTGGGGTGCAGCAGGATGCCGCTGGATCGTGGAAAACGCATCTTCTTTCTATAGATTAGCCGCCGGATTGCCGATCATCCGATTGAAGTTGCCGGATGATCATCACGCGCACACCCCTCAGAATCTCCATTGGCGGCGGCGGCACCGATCTGCCGTCCTATTATCGACGCTTCGGCGGCTTTGTCATTTCAGCCGCGATCAATAAACATATTTACGTCGGCATCAATGAAACCTTCAACGGTGGATATTTTCTGAAGTACTCGGCGCTCGAACACGCCATCGCGCTCGACGACATTCGGCATCCCTTGATCCGGGAGGCGCTGCGGATGCACCAAGTTCCGCCGCCCATCGAAGTGGTCAGCATGGCGGACGTTCCCGCCGGCACCGGTCTCGGATCCTCGGGAGCTTTCACCGTCGGGCTGCTGCGCGCGATCCACGCGTTCCAGCGCAAGTATGTCGATCCGGCGATCGTTGCCGAAGAGGCTTGCAAGATCGAGATCGAAATTTTGCAGGAACCGGTCGGCAAACAGGATCAGTACATCGCGGCTTTCGGCGGCCTGGCCTGCTTCGAGTTCGCCGAAGACGGGCAAGTCAACGTCACGCCGCTCAACATCAGCAACGGCACGCTCTACAATCTCGAAGACCGTCTCATGATGTTCTTCACCGGTTATTCGCGCAATGCCTCGGCCGTGCTCGACGATCAGAAGGTCCGCTCCGATCTCGGCGATAACACTATGCTCGAGAATCTGCATTTCACCAAACAGCTCGGGCAGTGCATCAAACTCGCTCTCGAACAGGGCAATGTGCGCCGCTTCGGCGAACTGATGCATGAGCACTGGATGCACAAGAAAGAGCGGTCGCCCAGCATGAGCAATGAAGGCATCAATCGCTGGTACGAAATCGGCCGCAAGAACGGAGCGGTCGGCGGCAAGCTGGTGGGCGCGGGAGGCGGCGGCTTTCTGCTGTTTTATGCTGACGACCGGGATCGGCTGCGCCGCGCGATGGTGAACGAAGGGCTGCAGGAGTTTCGCTTCAAATTCGACCACGAAGGGTCGAAGCTCCTATCGCGGGATTAATAGATGACGACTGACCGAGCCGCGACCGTTAGGGAGCCGGTTTCCGGCGGGTGGCTCTGATGCAGTGCGTCATTCTCGCCGGAGGCCTGGGAACGCGGATGCGCCCGCTCACCGAGACTTGTCCGAAGACGCTGCTGCCGGCCGGTGGACACCCGTTTGCCTGGCACCAACTGCACTGGCTCGCCGCGCAAGGCATCGATGAAGTGGTGTACTCGATCGGCCACCAGGGCGACAGGATCCGCCGCTATTGGTCCGAACAGGCGCCTCCGATTGCTTCGGTTCGTTACGTCGACGAGGGCGAGCAACTACGCGGTACGGCCGGAGCGCTACGCCTGGCACGCGACGAAGGCGTCCTCGATGAAAGTTTCTTCGTCATTTACGGCGACTCCTTCTTGCCCGTCGAGTTCGCGCCCGTTTGGCGTGCGTTTCAAGCAAGCAACCAGCCCGCGCTCATGACGGTGCTTCGCAACGAGGGACGTTGGGATCGCAGCAACGTGATGTATCAGGCCGGACGCGTGGCGCTGTATGACAAAACATCGCTTCCCGGCATGCAATATATCGACTACGGCCTATCCTGTTTTCGCCGCGATCTCTTCGCGGCTGAACACCCGCCGATCTGTCCGTTCTCTTCCACCAACTCAGCCTCACGGGGCGCTTAGCCGGTTTTGAAGTCCACCAGCGTTTCTACGAAATCGGGTCGCCCGACGGTCTCCGCGATTTCGAGCATTATCTCTCCGCCCGCGGCACCCCTCAGTTGGTACCATGACAACTTCGGGCTGACTTGGCCCGCGGAGGTGTCTTCGATGAGTGACGCGACTCACCCTGCCGAGCCGCTTGAACGCATCCAGTGCCAGTGGTGCCAGGGCATGAACGAAAAGACCGCCCTCACCTGCCGCGCGTGCGGAGCGCCGCTCGACGTTCGCAACCTGGTGAGCGAGTCCGGCTGGCGAGAAGCCCCGCGCCTTCGCGACATGACCGAGTTTCAGTTCAGCTCCTCGACCTGCCAGGTGGAAGGTGAAATCGTTCCCGTCGCCGAGATCCATCTGGGCGCCAACGATTCTGTCTTTTTCGAGCACCACATCATGCTGTGGAAGGACGACAACGTGCCGGTCAGCGTACTCCAATTGCCCGGCGGACTCAAACGTGCCTTCGCCGGTATGCCGTTCATCATCAGTGTGGCCACCGGGCCTGGTCGCATCGCCTTTTCGCGCGACGCCACCGGCGAATTGGTGGTGCTCCCTTTGCATCCCGGCATGGAGCTGGATGTTCGTGAGCATGCCTTTGTCCTGGGCTCGCACCAGATCGATTATTCCTTCGTGCGAGTGAAAGGCCTCACCAATATCCTGTTCGGCGGACAGGGCATGTTCATGGATCGCTTCGTCACCACTAGCAGCCCCGGCTTGGTTCTGTTGCACGGATATGGCAACGTGTTCGAGCGCCGGCTCAAGACCGGCGAAAGCATCATGGTGGAACCGGGCGCGTTTCTTTACAAGGACTCGACGGTCGGCATGGACATCGAGTTCCAGCGTCTGGGCACCGGGCTTTTTGGTGGTACGAATATGAGCCTGGCGCGTATGACCGGACCTGGGCGCATCGGTATCCAGTCCATGTACGTGCACCACCACACCGAATAGCCATGTTCTGCACCAATTGCGGGTCCTCCGTCCAAGACACAGCCAATTTCTGCACCTCGTGCGGCAGCGCGATCGAGCGGCAGGCGGTTCGACCGCCACTAGATGAGCCCACCGCGCCTATTCAGCGTTCCCAGCCGGTCCAACCGCCGCCTAGCCCGATCGACCCACTACCCGCGACCGCCAGTACTCCAACCACGTGCCCCTGGTGTAGCGCGGAAATTTCGCCCGCCGTAGTCAGCTGTCCGCGTTGTGGCGCCAGCGTTCGGGCGCCGCAGTTCCGAAGTGAATCCGGCTGGGGCGAGCTGCCCGGCCGCAAGGACATGGCCAAGCTCCAGTTCGGCAATTCGTTCTGCCAGATCGAAGGCCTGTACGTGCCGGTCGCTGACGTGAATCTCGCGCCCGCGGATAGCATCTACTTCACGCATCACGTTCTGCTATGGAAAGATCCGCAGGTGAACATGACCACCATGTCGCTCGCCTCCGGATGGAAGCGCATGTTTGCCGGACTCCCACTGATCATGATGCAGGCTCAAGGTCCCGGGCACATCGCTTTCTCGCGCGACGCACCCGGCGAAATGATCGCACTCCCCTTGCAGCCGGGCGAAGAGGTGGACGTGCGCGAGCATCTGTTCATGCTCGCCACCAGCAACGTGGCCTACGATTGGTTCTCCACCAACGTTTGGTACACCACGCAATCCGGCGACGACAAGGAAACCCACTACCCGGTAGGCATGTTCATGGATCGCTTCTCGGCGCCGCAATCTCCCGGCCTGCTGCTCCTGCACGCCGCGGGCAACGTATTCGTTCGCGAACTCGCGCCGGGGCAGACAATTCTGGTGAAGCCCACCGCGCTGATCTTCAAAGATCCCTCGGTCGAGATGCAATTGCACTTCGAGCATCCGCGCGCCGGCTTCAGTTTAGGCTTGGGTTTCGGGATGCAGAGCTGGAGCAATCGATATTATTGGCTGCGCTTGTGGGGACCGGGACGCGTCGCGGTCCAATCGGTCTTCGATCGCATGGAAGGCGAGAATCGATATTTGTCCAACTGCTCTCCGGCTACCGAGCAACGCTGGTAGGAGGAATCATGGTTGACGGGTCAAAGCTTCGCGCTTGGTACGCGCACCGTCAGGGCCTGGACGGATCGCTAGAAGGCAAGTCCTCGGCTGAAGTTTTCGAGCGCGCTGGATGGGCTCGCTCGGTAGGCGGCGTGTCGCCGTATTTGTCTCTGTTTTCGAGCGCCGGAATCACTCGCGAGCAGGCCGACGCCGACGCGGCCAAACTCAAGATCTACGAACTTCAGAGCGCTCGTGGTTGCACCTATGTGCTTCCGGTGTGCTTCCGGCTTCCGATTTCGCTCTCGGCCTCGCGGCTGGCCAAAGTTTCCAGGGCGAGATCAAGACCGCCATTAAGCTCGGGGTGACCGAAAAAGAAATCGACAAGCTCTGCGACGCGGTGACCGGAGCACTCGAGAAGGGCCCGCTCGACCCCGACGGATTGCGCGAAGCCTGCGGCAAAACCGTCCGCAATCTCGGCGAAGAAGGCAAGAAGAAGGGACTCACCACCACGCTTCCGGTCGCACTGGAAAGGCTCCAGGCTTCCGGCGACATCCGCAGAGTTCCAACCAACGGCCGCTTCGATCAGCAGCGCTATCAATACGCGCTATGGCGTCCCAATCCGCTGCGCGGCTTCAAACTTTCTCCCGAGCTGGTTCACACTGAACTCGCGCGCCGCTATTTCGCCTGGATCGGACCGGCGTCGCTGGCCGGCTTTCAAACCTTCTCGGGGCTCGGCCTGAAGGCAGCCAAACTCGCTATCGAGCCCCTCCATTTGGATTCCGTGGAAATTGCGCCGGGGGTCCTTCACTATCTCCTCCCCCCTGACCGTCCCAAGTTCGAGCGCTTCCAACCGCCCAAAGCACCCCGTTACTCACTGCTAGGCAGCATCGATTCCCTGTTCCTGCTGGGCGATTTCAAAGACACCCTGGATCCCAAAGAGATCGTTGCCGCGAAGTCCCTGGGCAACGTGAGGGATCTGCTACCCAGCCACGCCATCGTCGATCGCGGCCGCCTGGTCGGCCTCTGGGAATACGATCCGTCAACAGAATCAATTGCTTGGACGTCATTCGTTAAGAAAGACAAAGCGCTTTTCGACGCAGTCACGCGCACCGAGAATTTTGTGCGGGATCAACTCGGCGACGCTCGATCTTTTAGTCTCGACAGCCCCAAAAGCCGAGCGCCCCGCATCGCCGCGCTGCGTGCAAGCGCAGCAAGTGCTTGACCACAAGGCGAAAGCCTTTTACAATCAAATCAGTACGGGTCGGTGGCAGTAGTTCACAATTTGGTGCCAGCAGTTCACAAAATGACTCATCGCGAACAGGACGTGCTCCACTCCATCGTCGAGTCTTATATCCAGACCGGCGAACCTGTAGCCTCGCGTACCATTGCGAAGCAGCGCGGCGACAACCTGAGCCCTGCCACCATTCGCAATGTGATGGCCGATCTTTACGAGCACGGCTATCTCTCCCAGCCCCATACTTCCGCGGGCCGTATCCCGACGGAAAAGGCTTTTCGAAGCTACGTGCAATCGCTCGCGCGTGGGCGCGTACTTGTCACCGAGTTACAACGCGTTCGGGCCGAGCTCAGCCAGCTCGCCACCATGGAAGCGCGCGTGGAACGGTCGTCTCACATGCTGACGGAAATGACGCGCGGCGTGGGCATCACGGCCGCCATCCCAGCTTCCAGCCAGACGCTGCACCAAATCGAGCTGATCGCGCTCGCCGATCAGCGGGTCCTGATGATCGTCGTCACTCGCGACCGCATGGTGCGCAATCGCGTAGTGGCTGTCGAGGAGAATTTTTCGCAGGACGAGCTGGCATCCATCCGCAACTACATCAACCGCAATTTCAGCGGCTGGATACTTTCTGAAATCCACGCGGAACTGGAGCGGCGTTTAGAACAGCAGAGCGCGGCGTACGATGCAATTTTGAAACGCCTGAATGAGCTGTATGCCAAGGGCCTGCTGGATATCGAGACGTCGCCCGAGATTCACTGGGAAGGCGCCAGCAACCTGGTTGGGCTGGATCTGCACCTGACGCGCGAAAAGCTGCGCGAGCTGTTTCATACGCTCGAGGAAAAGAAGCGAATATTGCAGCTGCTGGACCGTTTCCTGGAGCAACCCGCGGGCGAGGTGGCCGTTCACGTTGGCCTCGCCGATGTGCATCCCAGCATGCGGGAGTTGTCGCTCATCGGAGTTTCTATTTCGCTGGCAGGCGGGCTCTCGGCGAAGATCGCCGTGCTCGGCCCCATGCGCATGAACTACGGAAAAGCCATGTCCGCCGTGTATCATATGGGACAAGCGTTCGGAAGTCTTCCGGTTTAGCTTTCACCGCCGTACGCGCGGCACAACGATAACTGAGACTATAAACTAGAAGTATGGATATGAAGGAACCAACTGTCGACACCGCCGAGAGTGTAGCTGCCAGGGCGGGAGACGGAGCGGCGGATCCGCCGGCCAACGGCACAACGGCCAGTCCCCTGGTGGACGCCGAACGGGAGCGTCTGCTCAAGGAAAACGGGGAATTGGTGGAGTTGCTGCGCCGACGCCAGGCGGAGTTCGACAATTTTCGCAAACGGGCCGAGCGCGAGAAGTCGGAAGTGCTGGAATTCGCCCATTCCGACAGCGTGCGGGCTATTCTCCCGATTCTGGACGATTTCGAGCGGGCGCTCAAGACCCACACCGCCGACAAGGTGTACGCGCGCGGTATGGAAATGATTTATCAACATCTTGCGGACGCGTTAAAGAAGTTGGGATTAGAGACGATTACCTCGAAGGGACAGAAATTCGATCCTCATCTCCACCAGGCCGTCGACATGGTGGAGTCCGGTGATGTGGACGAGCAAACCATTCTCGACGAGTATCAGCCCGGGTACTACTTTCGCGGACGCCTGCTGCGGCCCGCCATGGTGAAGGTGGCTGTAACCAAGAAATGAACGCGGTAACCAACAGATGAATGCGGTAATCAAGAGATGAATGCCACCAAGCGCGATTACTACGAAATTTTGAGCGTGAGCCGCGACTGTGACGACGCGGGGCTGAAGAGCGCTTACCGGAAATTGGCGCTCAAGTACCACCCGGACCGGAATCCGAACGATCAGGATGCCGAGGAGAAGTTCAAGGAAGCCGCCGAGGCTTACAGCGTACTGAGCGATCCGCAGAAACGCGCCGCGTATGACCGGTACGGCCATCAAGGACTGCAGGGCATGGGTGCCACAGGCTTCGATCCCGCCAGCTTCACCGATTTCGGCGATATTTTGGGCGATTTGTTCGGCTTTGGCGATGTCTTCGGCGGTGGCAGGCGAGCCGGCGGGCGCAATCGCGCGCAACGCGGCGAAGATCTTCGCTATGACCTCGAAATGTCGCTCGAAGACGCCATCCGCGGATTGAGCGTGGAGATTCAGGTGCCGCGCATGGATCTGTGCTCGCGTTGCCAGGGCAGCGGCGCCGAGAAAGTGGATGGCTTGGTCTCTTGCCCCATGTGCCACGGCCGGGGCGAAGTAGTTTATCAGCAGAGCTTCTTGCAGATTCGCCGCACCTGTTCGCAATGCGGCGGGCGGGGCCAAATCGTGCGGCGGCCCTGCACCCAGTGCCGCGGTGAGCGCCAGGTTCGGACCGAGCGGAAGTTGAAGGTCACCATTCCGGCGGGCGTGGATTCGGGTACGCATCTAAAGTTGGCGAATGAAGGGCAGTCCGGATTTAATGGCGGTCCCGCGGGCGACCTGTACGTCGTAATCAAGGTGAAGGAACATCCGATTTTCGAGCGCGCGGGAGACGACCTGCTGTGCACCGTTCCCGTCAACGTGGCGCAGGCCGTGCTGGGAACCCAGATCAACTTGCTGACGTTCGATGGCTTGGAGCAGGTCAAGGTCCCCGAGGGCATTCAGACCGGGTCGCGCATTCGCCTAAAGAATTTAGGAGTTCCGCGCCTGCAAGGGAGCGGCCGGGGCGATCTGTTCGTGCAAGTGGATGTGAAGGTTCCAGGCAAACTCACCCGCGAGCAGCGCAAACTCTTCGAACAGCTTCGCGAGCTGCTTCCGGAAGAAAATGAGCCGCACGAAAAAGGTTTGCTCGATAAAGTGAAAGACTACTTCGCCTGATTCAGCCGACCGCTGCGCTCCAGCCACGAACGAAACATCAACGCGAAATCTCGAATCTCGCCGGACGTCCATAACTCCTCGACAGTGCACTTCATCTTTCTGCGCCAATTGGGATACTCGGCGGTGCTTCCCGGCAGGTTTTGCTGCTCGGCCTGCTTTAGCAAATCTTCCTGATTCAGCACCATGAGCTTGGAAGGGGTGGAAGCAAGAAAACCAACCACGGCGTAGTGCAACTCGCCGCTGAGTTCGGGAACCAGCGCTTGATCGCGCGGGAACCACTCCGGCAGTAACTTGAGAAGGTGGAGCACATCCAGCAGCTTCTGCTTTTCCCGCGCCCGGTCGGCGCGCATGTTCTCGTAGGCGGCTTCGTCGGGCAGCAGGCCGGCTTCGCGGCGCGCGTCAATGTCTTTGCCGGTCCAAAACCCGGCCAGCGTCGGTAGATCGTGCGTGGTCGCCGATACCAGAGCGTCGCGCGGATACTCTTCGGGCGCGCGGAACCGGCCGTCGCTTTGTTCGAAATAGAGCAACCGATAGCTCAAGATTCCGAATCGATGCAATACCTCGCGAGCCTCGTCGGGTACCGTGCCCAAGTCTTCGCCGATCACGATCACCCGATTCCTCACGCTCTCCAGCGCGAGAATCGAGAGCAGGGACTCGAAACGATCGCGCACATAGGTCCCTTCGGTGGCTTCCCTGCCATCGGGAATCCAGTACAGGCGGAAGAACCGCATGACATGATCGATACGGAGCGCTCCGCCGTGCCGGCAGTTCTTTCGGATGGACTCGGCGAACAGGCGGTAGCCGTCGTCCACGTGGCGATCCGAGTTCGGCGGCGGAAAGCCCCAGTCCTGGCCCTTGGGAGAGAAGCCGTCGGGCGGCGCGCCCACGCGGCAGCCGGAAACGAAAAAGTCGGGATGCGCCCAAAGGTCGGAGCCGAAACGGTCGGTGGCCAGCGCCAGGTCGTGATAGAGTCCAATGCTCAGGCCGCGTTCGATGGCGTGTTGCTGCGCGGAGGCGAGCTGCAGATCGAGCTGCCACTGGACGTACTTGTGGTACAGAACACTGCGCCAGTGTTTGCGCGCGAATTCACGCGTGGCCGTGGATTCAGGGTCCTGGTATTCCCGCGGCCAGCCCCTCCAATTCCACACGTCGCGGCACTCCTTATGAATCGCCCGGTCGAGCGCGGAGTGCACGGCGAAGCGATGGAGCAGATCCCCCTCGCGTTCGATGTAGCGCTTCAGATCGGCCGCGCGCGGCGTGCCATCGCGCCATTCTTCGAGAAAAGTCTGAAACAGCAGCTTCAGGAAACGAAGTTTTAACGAGTACACACGCTCGTACTCCACCAGCTCGGCCTCGCGCAACGCAGCGGTTTCCTTCTGCACGCGTGGCGACCGGAACAACGCTACCGCCCGCGAGCAAGAGGCGAAGTCCGGGATGGCTTCGATATCCAGATAAATTGGATTGCGATAAAAGATGGAGTTCGGAAGATAGGGGCTGGTGTTATAGGGCTGGCGATTTGGAATCGCGTGCAGCGGGTTGAGCGCGATGAAGCTGGTTCCGGTGCGTTCGACAACCCAGTCCGTCAGAGCTTTTAGATCGGTGGTGTCGCCGCATCCCCAGTTCCTCTGGGACCGCAGTCCATACAGGCTGATGGCAATTCCGGCGGCGCGGCCCTCCTGCAGCCAGGGCGGTTCAAATGCACGGCTCGGGCACACAATCAGGCGCGCAGGTCCGAAACTCTCGCCGGCCATCGTCAGCGTCAGTTCGTGGTAGCCCAGCGGAAGATCTTCCTTCAACAGAATCCGTTTACCCCCTACCGCCGGCTCAAGCGCAACGTCCAGCTCAGTTTCGCCGCCCTGCTCCAGTCGGATTCGAACAGTTGCCCTGGAATCGGCTTGATTAGCTGGCAGTGAAACCGGAATCTCGTGCGGCAGTCCGGCGGTGAGAAAGATGGTCGGCGCGAGAGGCGAGCGCCACTGGCGATGCTGCCGGCGTTCGATTGCTTCCTGGAGCGACTCCTTGGAATGCAGGTCTACGCCGAGCGAGCCCAGAATCGCCGACTCCAGTTCCGGCGACGCATGATGCTGCTTGCCCCAGATATCCCAGTAATCGGTTTCGATGCCCCAAGCGCGGGCCGCCTGCTCGATCTCCATCGCATCGGGTGGATTGCGGTGAGACGCGGCGTCAGACGCGGGGTCCTGAGCGGCGCCGTCCTTTTCGTCCAGCATGTGATAATAGGATGGTGGATCGTGAGCCCAAGTTTCAACCGAGCCTTCCGAGCGAGCTCTTCGCGCGCATCGATAATGAGGACGCCGCCAGCGTTCCGGAAGGCATTATCACCACCACAATCGGCAAAGCCATCAATTGGGGCCGGAAGAATTCCATCTGGCCGATGTCGTTCGGTCTGGCTTGTTGCGCCATCGAGATGATGTCGATGATCGGGTCGCGTTTCGACATTTCACGCTTCGGCGCGGAGGTCATGCGGGGCTCGCCGCGCCAGTCGGATCTGATGATCATCGCCGGGCGTGTTTCGAACAAGATGGCTCCGGTAATCCGGCGGCTCTACGAACAGATGCCCGAACCTAAGTGGGTGATCTCCATGGGCGCCTGCGCGACTTCAACTGGAGTATTTAGCAACTACGCACTCATCCCGGTGAATCAGGTAATCCCCGTCGATGTATACGTCCCGGGGTGTCCTCCACGCCCCGAGCAGCTGATCTATGCCATCATGCTACTGCAAAAGAAGATCGAGGCCGATAAAGGGACCACCCTCAAGGTTCTGAATCTGGCATAGCTGCTCCGAGCGCTCGTCGCGCTTCCATTTCCCTCAAATCTAGCCGGCGGCGTCAATCCTAGGGTCAGTCTTTTAAATGCGCTTCGATGAGCGCATTGGCTAGAGTCTCGGCCGAAACATCGTAGTTCCCCGACTGTACTTCCAGTCGAAGTTGTTCTATCCGGCCCGCATCGGGCGCGGCCAGTGATTGCGCTAAACGAGATACTTCCGCTTGGTCCGGGCCGCCGACAGCCTCTGGATCGAGTGGACTTTTCTCTGGGGGCCGCTGTTGGCCGGTTTGCCCGGCCTGTTCGGCGTCCTCGGTGGCATTAGCGCGATTCAGATCATCGATTCGCATGATTCGTAATTCCCGCGATCACCATCTTAGCGATTCCCGAAGGATGGGAGCATACTCCCGCGCCAACGGACCCCTCCGGGCTAATGATTTCCATTTCGGGAGGTTTGATCGTCACCCGCGCCAGTTCGGAAACCAATTTAGGATTGGGCCTCCAGAAACAGGTTTCGGAAATCCACAAGCTTTGTTCTTGGCCGCTGGGTTTCTGGTGCTCTGGTCGCGGCAAGAAACTGCCGCTGCCGAAGAAAGTGAAGGCGCCCGTCGCCGCGCCGGTGCGCGAGCACGCTGCGAATTGGCCCATGGCTGCGAGTTGGCCCTGCATTTCCCACGCGCGAGCCGGCGTTTGGAATCCCGGCAGTGTGGATCTCGCCGGATCGGGCCGATGAAGCGCGTCGCGCTGGCTATACGGTGGTAGACACCATAAGTGTTGAACTCACTTCGGCGAAATAGCGCGGCGCTACGTGCATGAACTGTTCTCGCGTCAGGAAACCAAGAAGGTCCTCGATCGGTGAACGAAGACAATTCCAAAGCAGTAGAACATTTGGTGCCAAAATTGCTTCTCTGGCGACAGTGCGGAAAGTTTTTCAGAACCTGTTGCGAGAACGTGTTTCGATCCGCGATGCGGTGAGTGTTCTTGAGGCGCTGGGTGAAGCTGCGCCGATTACGAAGAACACCGTCCTTCTCACGGAGTACGTGTGGCAGGCTGTTCGCCGTCAGGTAGTAAAGCCAATGCCCGAGCCCTCGGGCGATCTTTCGGGCTACTCCAGAGAATCGGATCGTTTCTCTCTGGACGGCAGCGTAAGAAAAGCACCGTGACTTAGAAAAGCGCGCGTGGCTTAAGAAGCTCGGTCACTTAGGAAAAACTCGAAAGCAGCAACGGGGCAATGAAACTAAAATCGTTTTTCGGTAACACCATCGAGGAAACCATCCGCTTGGCGGGCCAGGAACTGGGGCCGGATGCGATGCTCGTGAATTCCAAGCGCACCGGAGCGGGGGCTCGGCACATGGGCCTTTATGAGGTGCTGGTGTGCGTCGAAGCCACGGAAACCAGCCACGCTCACGAACTAAAGAAAGACGGCTTCTTGGCGGCATCCCTGCCAGCAGATAAACTGTCGCAAGACGTTTCCCAGGTCAAGCCCCATGACATTGTCGGGAGGCTCGCTTCTCGCGTCACACCAGCCGCCTTGCGTTCTGAAGTGGCCAAGCTGATCACCGTCGAGGCTGAGCTCGGCGTAACAGGCGTGCGTTCGCGAGTGGTGGCGTTGGTCGCACAAATTTGGGGTGGTAGCGGCATGAGGACACCCGCATGAGAACACAAAGCACAGTCACGGCTCCCATTCGCGCCATCAAGAAGTACGAGGTGCGCGACAACGCCTCCGAAGAGCGGGAACGTTTGATTCTCAAGCATCTGCCGCAAGTCCGCCTGATCGCCCGCCGTATTCACGAACGCTTGCCCGAGAGCGTGAACCTGGATGACCTGATCTCCACCGGCACCATCGGCCTGATCGCCGCCATCGACCGATTCGACCCGCGCCACAACGTGAAACTGAAGACCTACGCCGAATACAAGATTCGGGGCGCGATCCTGGACAGTTTGCGGGGCCTGGACTGGGCGCCGCGCCAGCAACGCAGGCGCTCCAAACAGATCGACGCGGCCATCGCGGCCGCCGAACAGCGTCTGCATCGTTCGCCAACCGAAGACGAAATAGCCCAGGAGCTAAAGCTGTCCCTCGAGGAATATCACGAGTGGCTAGTAGATATCCGAGGAGTGAATCTGGGGAGTCTGGAAGCCTCGGCCGAAGACGACAGCCGCAATCTGTTGAAGTACATCTCCGACGACGAGGAAGACTGGCCCTCGCGCCTGCTGGAGCGTTCGGAGTTGCAACGCCTGTTGGCGGAAGCAATCGAAAAAATGCCGCGAACCGAGCGGATTGTCATCAGCCTCTACTATCATGAAGAACTCACCTTGCGCGAGATCGCCAAAGTAGTCAATCTGCATGAATCGCGAATCTCTCAGCTGAAGTCGCAGGCTATCCTGCGATTGCGCTCCTACCTCGAAAATCGCTGGCCGCTGGAACGAGGCGCTTAACCCGATGCCCAAGAATGGGGCCGCCAAATCAGTCGCGCGGTCGATCCAGCGCAATCGGAACCGCTGTGGTGGGAACAGCCGCTCAGCCTGGTGCCGGATGAGCTTGGCGGCAATTTGCGAAGAAGCCAGCCTCAATTGGAGTTGGTCACGATGCGGCCTCGCGGAATGGACCGCTCCGAGCGGTCTTCCACGGTGACTGTCACCGTCATTGGCTTGTGGTCCCGCAGCAAATCGACTGCATAGCTTTTCTTCGAGCTCGCGCTCCTTACGGCGCTCGATAGCTCGCTCGGCGCCGTCACCGTCATTCCATCCACCTTGGTAATGACGTCGCCCGCCTTCATCCCAGCCTTTTGGGCCGGCGTGTTGTCTAACACCGAGCGCACCAGCACCCCTTCCTTCACGCCAAAATATCCGGCCAACTGGTCCCCGAGCGCCTCCGCCTCCACGCCCAGCATGGCGCTACGCATGGCCGGGTAGATGGTTGGAATGTCCGGCATATGAAACGCCGGCATCTCGAAGCCGGGAGGAAAATTCACCGAGAAGCGAGATCTGCGGCTACCCAGCACCGCCGCGAGCGTCTGGGTGGCGCCATTGCGGCTGATGGTGAGCTTCACTTCGCGCCCCGGCGGCGTCTCCCGCACCATTCTGCCGAATTGCTCCATGCCTTCCACGCGCTGGCCGTTGTACTCCTGCACTACGTCGCCCGCCTTGAGTCCCGCTTTTTCGGCCGGACTGTTCTCTTCCACCCGCGTGATCTCCACGCCGTAGTCCTCTTTGAGCTTTAGCTCCTTGGCGCGGTTGGCATCGATCTCGGCGAGATTCACCCCCAGATAGGTGCCGCCCACAAACGGAACACTGTTGAATTCCCGCGCTTGCGGCGGGGCGGGCGGCTGCGGCGGAGCCTGAAAGAAATCCTGCGCGAAGGCCGCCGCCGAGAAAACCACCGTAAGACTGAAAAGCTTTTTCATGACATCACCCTTTGAAAATTACTTCGCTCGACGAAGATAAATAGTGCCGCCCACCACGTTCACGCGCAGCATGGGGCCGCCCCCGTTCAGCGCGCCCTCGGCCACTAGCGGACCCGCTCCCGCAAACCCGCCCATTCGCGGATGTATATCCGGGAAATCGGAATTGATCCGCCCCGAACCGCCGCCCGTCTCGTTGATGGCCTGCACTGTCAACCGAAGATTGGACGGAATGAAAACCGTAATGTCACCCGCGTTGGTGCTCAAAATGGAATCTTCCATCGCTTTGCTGGAAGCATCGCGGCCGGGACCCAGTTCCGCCAGAATATTGCCCGAATTCGCGAGCGCATGCACCGCGCCAGCAACGTTCCGCAGCCGGATTGCACCGCCCGCCGACTCGCAGCGCACACCGTTGGCCGAGTTCACTTGAATAGCTCCGCCGGAACTTTCCGCTGTCACAGGGCCATCGGCCTGCTGTACCTGGATCAACCCTCCGGCTGTGCGCGCCACCACTGTGCTTCCGGCGCGTTCGATGCGAATGTTTCCGCCTCCGGTGGAAGCCTGCACCGGGCCGTCAGCCTGATGAACGAAAATCTCGCCACCCGCAGTCTCAAGCCAAGCTTCCGCCCCCGCATTCTGCACTCGAATTACACCACCGCCCGAGGAGCATCGCAGCGGCCCGTTCACCGCGCCGACTTCGATATCGCCCCCGGCGGTCCGCAGTTCGCCGCGGCCTCGAATCCGATCCACGGCGATCCGCCCGCCGGCCGAGCGCGCTTCGAAATCCCCATCCCAATCGGAGGCTTGCACATTTCCTCCGTGCGTTTGCGCCCAGACTTGCCGTAGCGCTCGCGGCCCGGTGACAGTTAGCTCTCCCGAAGAAACCAGCCGGGGCGGCGCGACCATAAGATAGGCCCAACCGCCCTCGGTTCCGGTCTTCACGTTAACTCGATCGAGCAGCGTTTCGGCTTCACGCGCGTCCGCGGCTCTCACACGCACCGTCAGCGTGTAGCTGCTCTGTTGCCCAGCCGCGCCGCGGAGGGTCATGTTGCCGGTGGTTTCCACACGCAGCCGATCACTCGATGCAATATCGATGGATCCCCGGATCGTTCGCACCCAATAAGCGCCATCGCGTGTGATGGCGGATTCATTCTGCGCCGCCGCGATAGCCGCGCTGAGGAACAAAAGTGACAACAGCTGCTTCATGCTCTAGTACATTTCCGCCGACGCGTTCATCTCCTGCAAAATCTTCTGGCAACGCAATCGAATGCCGGTGTTGTCTTCTTTTTCCATCAACTCCTGCAGAACGCCTACCATCGCATCGGTGTGCCGCTGCTGGACCAGAAGATCGATCACCTGCGTGCGTACGCCCGGGTTGTCGTCTTTCAAGAGCACTTTCGTCAAAGCCTGCCGGGTGTCCGGATCCGCCGCGAACTGCTTCAACCCATCCAGCGCCTTCAACCGCACACCGGCATTAGGATCGTGCTCGAGCGAATACACCAGCGCCTTCCGGATCTCGGCGGATTGCGAATTGTTCTTCAGCAAATCGACCGATTCCACGCGCAAGCCGGCATCCGAGGGATCCTTGGCGGCGGTCAACAGCAAGCGCTGAATGGCTTCGTCATCCACGCTGCCCGACAGCACTCGCTGCCGCGTTTCATCCAGCACGATCTGCACTCGCCCCGGAGACACCGGCTCCACGTATCGAACGCGCGAGGTCGGGCTAAACTCCCCCACGCTCGCCGAGTGAAAATTCCCGAGAAATGAATTGGGCGCCACGCGCGCCGTCAAGAACCCCAGCACCAGCATGGCCGCCGCGCCAGCTATCTGCGCGATCCCCGGCGCGAAATGAAAGTGAATGGTAAATCCTTCGCGAATCCGGTCCCAGACTCGGGAACCATGGACCGCCTTCGCACCCGCCGAATTGTACGCCAAACGCCGATGCAGCTCGGCCCGCGCATCCTCGAGCGCATTGGGGCTGGGTACGATCTCAACGCTGTCCATGGCCGCGAACAGCCTTTTCTCGCGAGCCAGCTCCGCGCGGCAAGCGGGGCATTCGTCGATGTGGAGCTCCACCAGCTCCTCTTCATCGAACGACAATTCGCCGTACAGAAAAAAAGCCAGATTCTTTCTTGCTTCTTCGCATGTCATACAAAATCTCCCAAAGCCGCGCGCATCTTCTGCGTCGCCCGAAACAGGCAATTCTTCGCGGCCTCCTCCGATGTACCCATCATTTCGCCAATCGTTCTCAGCCGCATGCCCTGGTAATGCCGCATCTCAAAAACAGCCCGCTCTCGCGGCGTCAAGCCGCCCAACACTTCTTGAATCTTCTCGCGCACCTGCTTGCTCTTTAAGCTTCGCTCGGGATCGCTATCGGCCCGCGGTTCCTCCACGCTATCCATGCGGTCGAGATACCCATCGTTGGTCTCCACCACCGGGCTTTCCTCGCGCCGCACTCGCCGCTTGCGCAGCGCGTCCAAACACAAGTTGCTCACGATCCTGTACAGCCAGGTGTGGAAGCTACAGTCGAAACGAAACGTGTGCAGGTTCTTGTACACCCGCAGGAACGCTTCCTGGTAGATATCGTTGGCGTCCTCGGGCGACCGCAGCAGATTGGTGGCCAGCCGCAGCACGTTCTGGTCGTACAGACGCACCAATTGCTCAAAGGCGCGCTGATCGCCTTGTTGAGCCGCCCGAATCAGCTCGGGTTCGTCCATTCTGACGGCCGCCTGGACCACGGTAGCGCAAAGGGTGCGGCGCGCACCGCCATCCTTTCTAGGAGACTCCTCGCGCCGCGCTCCGTTTTGCGCGAACTCCTTGAAAGCCTGCTGCAACACTCTGATAGACGGAGGAAAAAGGAAAACGTCACGGCGCCCAAACGCGCCCGCTCAGCCGGCTAATTCCACTTCTATTTTCTTGTTTGGCTGGTCGAGTTTCAAGATGCGGAAAGTCCGGATCTGTCCCGCCCGGGCCGCTTCGTTCGGCGCGGACGCGGCAGCTGGGCCTTGCTTCCATTTGGCTGATAGCATTGCAGTTAGCGATGTGAGGTCAGCCTTCCCGGCGGTGGGCTCCGGAGTGTTCGGTGCACTGCTCGCTTCCTCGCGGAAATGGCAATCGGCGAAAACGCCATCGCCCAACTCGATCTTGGCGCGCCCTTGGGAAGTCTCCACAATCCGCCCGGTAACGGACTCGCCCACCTGATGCTCGGCGATATATTCGTCCGCCGAGGTGGGCTCCAACTGCTTGATGCCCAACTTGATGCGCCGGCGCTCGCGGTCCACTTCCAGCACCACGGCCCGCACGGTCTGTCCGGTGGACAGAGCCTCGCGTGGATGATTCAAACGTTTCTCCCGCGTGATGTCCGAGATATGGATCATCCCATCGATGCCGCCGCCGAGATCGATGAAACAGCCGAAGTTGGTGAGACTGGTCACGGGTCCTTCCGCGACGGCGCCCACCGGGTATTTCTTCAGCGCGTCTTCCCACGGATCGCCCAGCGCCTGCTTCAGTCCCAATGAAATCCGGCGATCGGCCGCGTTCACTCCCAGCACCACGGCTTCCACCATTTCGCCGGTTTTCAAAAGATCGCTCGGCTTCTTTACTTTCTTCGCCCACGACATTTCCGAGATATGGATCAGCCCGTCGACGCCCGGCATCAGCTCCACGAATGCGCCGAAATCGGCCAGACGCGAAACCTTGCCTTGCACCCGATCGCCGGTATGAAACCGCTCGGCGGCCAGGGTCCACGGATCGGGCGTAAGCTGCTTCAAGCCCAGGGAAATGCGTTTGCCTTCCGGATTGATCTTGAGAACCTTGACCTCGATGGAATCGCCCGCGGTCACCACATCGGACGGTTTCGCAACGCGCTGCCAGGCCATGTCGGTAACGTGCAGCAGCCCATCCACGCCGCCCAGATCGACAAACGCGCCGAAATCGGTGACACTGCGAACCGTTCCGCGCAGCACCGCGCCTTCCCGCAACTCGCCGAATCTCTGCTCGCGCGCCCGCGCTTCTTCCTCTTCCAGGATCGCGCGGCGATCCACCACCACGTCTTCACTAGCGGTGTCCAGCTTGATGATGCGGCACTGGATCTCCTGGCCGACCAGCTTTTCCAGCTCGGCCTGATCCTTGGTTCCCGTGCGCGACGCGGGCAGAAAGGCCGGCAACCCGACATCCACGCGCAACCCGCCCTTCACCACCTCGGTGACTACGCCCGCGATCGCAAGTTTTTCAGCAAACGCCCGCTCCAGCGCGCTCCAATCCTTGGGGCGTTCCACTTTGATGGTGGAAAGCGTGTAGGAGCCTTCCTCATCCCGTCCCGTAATGCTCACCAACATCTTGTCGCCCACGCGAATGGTCAGTTCGCCTGAGGCGTCGCGAAACTGTTCCACCGGCAGCACGCCATCCACCTTGCGTCCGATGTCGACGAATACGGATTCGGGCGAGATGGAAACCACCGTGCCATCGAACGTTTGACTGTTTCGTTGACCGTGGTGCGTCTGCTCGAATTCAGAGAGAATATCGGCGAACGAATTGTCGATCGGCGGGGTGTCCTGGGCGTCTGCGGACGCAGTTAAAGCCTCAGGTGTGGATGTTGGATTTTGCATGAAACCAGGTGCAAAACCATTGTGTCACAGTCCGCACAAACCTATCAGCGCGCCCATCGCCGTGCGAGCTCCACGCAACGAAACCCCAAGTGATTCGCGCCGCTGCTGACCTCGCCTTTGCCGCGCGTGCCAACCATGTAGCGCGAGCAGTACTGATCCGTGCACAGGAACGACCCACCCCGCTGGACGCGCTTCCTGGCCGCCGGTTCACTGGGATCGTAAGACGCATCCGGTCCCCGCGGGTTGCGAGCGACACCGCCGGCCGCGGCCAATTGCAGGTAGTAGTCGGGCCGATACCAGTCGCTGGTCCATTCCCACACGTTCCCGGTAACGTCAAACAGGCCGTAGCCATTCGCGGGGAACTGCGCTACCGGCGCAATCCCGATGAACTTATCCTCGCCCGTATCGTGATTCGGGAAATGCCCCTGGTAGGTATTGGCCATAAATTGGCCGTTGGGCCGAAATTCATTGCCCCAGGCGTAGAGATTTCCCGCCGTGCCCCCGCGTGCGGCAAACTCCCATTCGGCCTCGGTCGGCAGCCGCTTGCCGGCCCACTGGGCGTAGGCCGCCGCATCTTCATAGGCCACCTGGACCACCGGATAGTGTGCCCGGCCCTTGAGGTTGCTGGTGGGGCCGAGCGGATGGCGCCAGTTCGCGCCCTTTACGTAGGACCACCATTGCAACTCATTATCGAGCGGCACGGCTTGATCGGGCGGTGAAAAGACCAGCGAGCCAGGCACCAGGTATTCGGGCAGCGCACCGGGAAAATCCTCAGCACGTGGTGTGCGCTCAGCCACAGTCAGGTAGCCTGTCGCATTCACAAACTTCTCGAACTGCTCGTTCGTCACCTCGCTCTGGTCCATCCAGAAGCCATCCACATAGACGCGGTGAACCGGCCGGGAATCGTCCGTCGCGTGCATTCCTACGTGGTTTCCGTCCAGGCCGTGGGGTTCGGCAGCGCCCATGGAAAACTCACCGGCGGGAACCCACACCATGCCCTCCGGCGCGCGGCCAAAAGGGGTAGTGGTGTTGGAGATCGTCGGTTGGAAGGTGGCGCTAGCTAATACAGGGGATGCCGCGGCCATCGCCATGGGCTCCGCGCGATGCTGGACCAAGACCGCCCCTCCGACCAGAGTCACCGTGGCCAGCACGACGACTCCGACCACACGATGGCTTAAAGAGTTAATTGGGCATACTCCCCGGGCCGTCTTCGAGGCAATTATTCCCGAAATTGTGCCAGACCCATTGCAGATCCTGACTGCCAGTGACGCCATTTTCTTCGAAGTTGAAGACGCTCGGTTGCCCCCAGTAGCGTAAAACGCCGAGCGCGTCATCGATGTTGACCAGCTTGTCAAGATTGCCGTCTCCGTAGCAGACCGGCTCGGAACCGAGCTCCGCCTGCAACTCGAACCTTAGCTCCCAGAAGTTCGCGGCCTGGTCCGGCAGCAGGTTCGTGGGCTGGCCGTTGGTCAGTAAATTGGTGGTGGCGAGGTCGAGTCCGAGCGGGTTCGAGGGTGGATTGGGCGCTAGGTCATAAAACTCGTACTCACCCAGGCTGCTATCGCACGAGGGTCGGTCTATTTGCACCAACTTGTACCGAGTGTTGCGGAGCGCCCAGACCCAGGGCGGCAGAATCGATAAGTTGTTGTAGAGCCCGGCCGCTTGGATCGCGCAGCTGGTTGGGTATTGGGGAGTGGGCTGAGCCGTGGTGGGCCCGAACCATGTGCCGCCCGCGTCCACGCACTCGCTCTGAGAGGTGAAGAGGTCGTCGGAAGCGAGACTTACGGACCCGAAGGACACCACGCAAGGCCACAGTTGGACCGATGACGCTTTGAGGCCCGGGCCGAGTTCGGTGAAGTTGTATTGGCGTATGCCCGTCTGATTCGGGTTCGTGAGGTACGGCAGCACGGACATGGAATCGAGCATATGCGAGGACGGAACAATCGCATGCACATCCAGGCCGGCGATTTCTCCGAAAAGTTGGAAGAGGTCCACCGAGTTCACCATTTGGTTGACGCTGCGGCCCGGAGCGGTGACCAGTGGGCCGGAAACGATCAAGGGCGTCAAGACGCCGGTCTCGTACGGCGTACCTTTCGACCTGCTCGGATCATAAGGGGCTTCCACGCTCGGGAGGTAGGTGCCGTTATCCCCCACAATGACGATCATCGTGTTGTTGGCATTCGGCTGATAGACCAGCTGCCCCAGCTCATTCCGAACGGCAAGACCGGTACCGACCAGCAAGCGCCCGATCTCAGTGTCCATCGCCGTCAGCATCAAGTCGCTCAGGACCGGTAGAGCGGCCGGGGCCTGAGCATTCTCGGGAACGTTGGACGGCCAGACGAAGCCCGGAGGATAATAGTTCACGGGCGGCTCCTGATAGGGCGTGTGGATCGCGTTGTAGGCCACCGTGGCCATCCAAGGGTGGGATGCGTCTTTCCCCTGCGCCTGTATCCATTCAATGGCCGCGTTCGTTTGAGCCGTGGTCATGTATTGGCGTGCCAGCGTCGACTGGAGCCCGGTTGCGTCAGCGATAACCAACGGCCAGACGTAGTAGCCATTCGGTATGGTGAAATTCGGCCCGGAGCCTTGGGCATCACTGCAAGTCGCCGCAAAATTGCCATTGGCGTCAAGGGCAGGGATGCCCCCCAGCGTAACGGCCTGCTGTCCGGTGTAACCGGATCCCTGGTTGTTGTCGCACTGGACGCGGCCATTAATGGACTGGAACCAGCTGACGCCTCGCTGAGTGCCGACCGGGAATCCGGACGCGTATTTGGTCGTGTCCTTGGTGTACTGCCCACCCAACGTCACATCGATGCTCGGAGGCGCTCCCCTTAGATTCCCGTTGAAGTAGTCCCACCCCAGAGCCACCGGAGCGTCATTCCCATCCGGATTATTCTCCGGTCCACCGAGGTGATACTTCCCAATCAAAGCGCTCTTGTAGCCGGCCTGGGACATCACCCGCGGCGTGGTCATTTCGAAAGGCGAAACCTGCGCCGACGGCAGATCATCGGAGAGAATGGCGGCGTTGACGCCGGTTCGGAACGCGAAACGTCCTGTAAAAAAGGCTGCTCTGCTGGGCGAACACTCCGGCATGGTGTAGAAGTTCGTAAACTTCACGCCGGCGGCGATGACGGCGTTGATATTCGGCGTCAGTGCCGAAGTGGGCGAGGCCGGGTTGAAGGAAGTCAATACGTCTTTACCCACGTCGTCGAGAATGATGAACAAGACGTTCGGAGGCACAGGCTTCGTCGGGGGAGCTAAGGTTTGCGTGCGAAGCGGCTCTACGAATAGCAGAGCGGCCACCCCGAGACAAACCAGAAGTGATCTTTTGCGGAACTCGCGCAAAACGGAGTGCGGCGCGAAACGGTTCCTTGCTGGCTTGGTGGTGCGCCCCGCACCCTTTGCGCTCCTAAGAAACCACCGAGTGTGGATAGGCATGCTGCCGTCCTTTCGTAAAGCTAAAGATCGCGCGGCTGAGATGATCACTTTCGCCGACGATCGCGAGGCTCCATGCCTCTTGCCCATTCCTTATCGGCCGCGCGGCCGTTTACTTGACTAGGATTCTCGCGACTGCAGCCATTCGCGGGGGACGATCCTTCTCGTCTCAGCGCGGTCACTGACCCATTACTATCTCCAGCGCAGGCGATAAGATGACAGCGTGGAGCAGCGCGCGCGCTTCTGGCAAATCGTCCGGCCGCAGGATATCGTCTGGGTCGCATTATTTGCGGGCCTGGCGGTTTACGGCCCGGATTTAGCGCCGGAAGCGACCACCGTTCTGATCGGGCTCGGGCTGATGCAGATCCTCGATCCGAAAATTCCCTTTTTTGGCTCGCGCGCCGGCAGCATCCTGTCATTCCTGATAAAACTGGGCCTATGGTACATCCTGATGGGATGGACCGATGGCATCGCCAGCCCTTACTATTGGCTGATGCTGCTGCCGGTCATGTCGGCGGCCACATCCTTAGGATTGATCGGATTAGTGGCAGCCACCGTGGTGGCCGGCGGCGCGTACCTCTCTCTGCTTCTCCGCCTGCGACCCGAGCAATTCATACCGCACGATCAATGGCCCGAAATTATCATGCGGGAATTCACCTTTCCAATCGCCGGCTTCCTGACCTACGAGTTGCTGGAAGCGAATCGACGGGCCACGCGGCGGGCCGAGCGTGCGGCCGAACAACTGGCCGAAGCCAACAAGCAGCTACGAGAAGCCGAAGCACAGGTGCGGCGCACCGAGCGCCTGGCTGCGCTGGGCCAGCTTTCCGCCGGACTCGCGCACGAGATCCGCAATCCCTTGAGCACCATCAAAGGCTCGGCTGAGGTGCTTCTGAAGAGCGTGGACGCCAACGGCGCCGTTGCGCACGAGCTGGCCGGTTTTATCTCCACCGAAGTAGATCGCACCAACGCATTGGTGACCCGCTTCCTCGATTTCGCTCGCCCGCTCGTGCTGCGGCTCGAAAAGACCGACATCACCGAGGTGATCGACGAAGCCGTGGCCCAAGTGGAAAAGCATACGCCGCCTTTGGAAGTAAGCATCTACAAAAATTACTCGCCCGACATCCCGCCGTTTCTAGTCGACCGCCAGCTCATCGAACGCGTGCTCTACAATCTGATATTGAACGCCGCGCAAGCCAGTCCACCGCAAGGCAGTGTCACGGTGAAAACGCGCCAGGCCAGTGAAACGGAAGAGGGAGACACAATAGAGGTGGACGTGATCGACCGGGGCACCGGCATTGCTCCCAAGGATCGCGAAAGCATCTTCAATCCATTTTTCACCACCAAATCGTCGGGCGTCGGACTCGGCTTGGCGATCGTGTCCAAGATCATCGACGAGCACGGCGGCCGAATCGCGGTGGAAAGCGAGCCGGGCTCAGGCAGCGTATTTCGCGTGTTCCTTCCAATTCGGGAAAATAGTCAATGAAAGCCACGATCCTAGTTGTCGAAGACGAAGAGAAGCTCCGCCGCGTGGTGGAGCTGCAATTGAAGAGTGCGGGCTATGAAGTGGAGCAGGCCGGCTCGGCCGAAGATGCATTGAAGCTCGCCGATCGCGCCGACGTCATCATCACGGATCTGCGTCTGCCAGGCATCAGCGGCTTGGACTTGCTGCAGAAGCTGCGCAGCGAGGACTCGCGCACGCCGGTGATTGTCATGACCGCGTTCGGCAGCATCGAAACCGCCGTCGAAGCAATGAAAGCGGGCGCGGTGGACTTTCTGCCCAAGCCATTCTCACTCGATCACCTGATGACCGTCGTCAATAAAGCGCTGGAGGTGCGCACGCTGCGCGACGAAAATCGCGAGTTACGCGCGGAGCTGAGCCAGCGCTACGAATTCGACAACATCATCGGACGCAGCGCGGCCATGCGCGAAATTTTCGCCACCATCGAGCGCGTTGCGCCCACGCGCGCCACGGTCCTGCTGTGCGGGGAAAGCGGCGTCGGCAAGGATATGATCGCTCGCGCCATCCATCACCATTCGCCGCGCCAGAATAAGCCGTTCGTCAAGATCAACTGCTCGGCGTTGCCGGAAAATCTGATGGAGAGCGAACTGTTCGGCTACGAAAAGGGCGCATTCACCGGCGCCAATCTGAGCAAGCCGGGCAAATTTGAACAGGCCGACACGGGCACCGTGTTCATGGACGAGATCGGCGACGTACCCGCGGCTATCCAGGTGAAGCTGCTGCGCATTTTGCAGGATCGCGAGTTCGAGCGGCTGGGCAGCAACAAGGTCCGGCATGTGGATGTGCGCGTGATCGCCGCGACTAACGTGGACTTGCGCGCGGCGCTGGAGCAGGGCGCGTTTCGCGAAGATTTGTATTACCGCCTCAATGTTTTGCCGCTGAATATCCCGCCTCTGCGCGAGCGCAAGGAAGATATTCCGTATCTCGCGAAGCATTTCGTTCGAAAGCTCGCCAAGGACTCAGGCAGCCGCGTAGAATCGATTTCCGATGCCGCAATCGAGCGGCTGATGGAATACCACTGGCCCGGCAACGTGCGCGAACTCGAAAATACCATCGAGCGCAGCCTGGTGCTCGCGTCGGGCGATGTCTTGGAAGCCGCCGACATCCGGATCGACATGGCGCCGAAGCACCGCATCGGTTCGGCGGACGGATTTCTTCCCGACGGCATGACGCTCGACAGCTACGAGCAATCGATTATCCGCGAGGCGCTGCATCGCGCCAATGGCAACAAGAGCCAGGCCGCGCGTCTGCTCGGGCTTACGCGTAACGCGCTGCGCTATCGCTTGTCGCAAATGGGCATTGAATCGTAGTTCGTCAGGTCCGCTTGGCCCGCAAGTACTGTTTCGGCCATGGTCCGTTCTGCCGTAACTGATCCGCCGCGCGCAGCGGCCAATAAGGATCGCGCAACAGCTCGCGCGCCAGAAACACCATATCGGCTTGGCCCGTTCGAACGATTTGATCGGCTTGCTCGGGCTCGGTGATCATCCCGACCGCGGCGGTCGCGATGCCGGCTTCTTTGCGAATTTGTTCGGCAAACGGAACCTGGTAGCCAGGACCCAGGGGAATCGAAATATTGGGCACCGCGCCGCCGGAGGAACAATCGATCAGATCCACCCCCAGCGGCTGAAGCTGCTTCGCCAGGCAAACGGAGTCCTCGATCATCCATCCGCCTTCCACCCAATCGGTCGCCGAAATGCGGACGAATAGCGGCAAACCAGCCGGCCATGTTTGCCGGACGGCGTGTACCACCTCGCACAGGAAGCGCGTCCGATTCTCAAAAGACCCGCCATAGCAATCGGTGCGCGTGTTGCTCAATGGCGAGAGAAACTCATGCAGCAAATAGCCGTGCGCAGCGTGGATCTCGATCACTTTAGCGCCTGTTTCGCGCGCTCTCTTAGCCGCGTCGGCAAATGCCTGCACGATGCCCGCGATGCCATGCTCATCCAGTGGGTCGGGCGTGATCGACGAAGGCGAGAATGGAATCGCACTCGGGGCAAAAATCCGTTTCCATCCCCACTTCTCTGGACCCACCACGCCGCCGCCTTCCCAAGGCGCCGCGGTGCTCGCCTTCCTCCCCGCATGCGCCAATTGCATCCCAGGCACCGCGCCCTGGTCTTCAATGAAGCGAAAGATGCGGGCGAGCATGGGGATGTGATCGTCGAGCCAGATGCCCAAATCCTGGGGACTGATGCGACCCGAGTCTGTCACCGCGGACGCCTCGGTCATCACCAGCGCCGCTCCGCCAACCGCGCGGCTGCCCAGGTGCACCAGGTGCCAATCGTTCGCGAAGCCTGCCTGGCTTGAATACTCGCACATCGGCGAGACGCCAATGCGATTCCGGAAATGCACTTCACGAATTTGAAGCGGCGCGAAAAGATGGGCCGGTTCAGGAGTCACCGGGATGGTTTGCGTCATGCACCCTTTGTAACACCTGTCGCACCCTCCAATCCCCAACGCCAAACTTGATACACTGCCCCCTTGAGACCCAAACCCGCTACGGTGGTAGCCCTCTACCCCGGTTCCTTCGACCCCATCACGAACGGTCACCTGGATTTGATCCAGCGCGGCTCAGCTTTGTTCGATCGGCTGATTGTCGCCATTCTGCGTAACGACGAAAAGCGGCCGCTGTTTAGTCTGGAAGAGCGAATCGAAATGTTACGCGAAGTCTCGCGCGATCTTCCCAACGTCGAGGTCGGCTCCTTTGGCGGACTGCTGGTGGATTACGCCGCCGAGTGTGGCGCCAGCGTCATCCTGCGCGGCATTCGCGCCGTGTCGGATTACGAATACGAACTCCAGATGGCGCTGATGAATCGCAGGCTGCGCCCTGAAATCGAGACGGTGTTTCTCATGGCCGGCGAAGCGCACTCCTTCATCAGTTCACGACTGGTGAAAGAAGTGATCCGGCTGGGAGGGAACATCGCCGGTCTCGTGCCGCCCTCGATCGAGGGTAGACTAAAGAGAAGACTCCTCGAAGACACTGGAGAAAACTAACTCTTTCATGACTGCAACATTGGATCTAACAGAGCGCATCTCGCTCATCAGCGAATCCTCGACGATGAAAGTGGCTGCCGATGCCGACCGGCTTCGCCGCGAAGGCGTGGACGTGGTCGACTTCAGCGCCGGAGAGCCCGATTTTCCGACGCCCGACAACATCAAGAAAGCGGGCATCGCCGCCATCGATGCCAATTTCACCAAGTACACGCCCACCGGCGGAACCGTCGAGCTGAAGCAGGCGATTTGCGCGCGCCATCATGACGATTACGGCACCAACTATGCGCCCTCCGAGTGCCTGGTCACGGTGGGCGGCAAGCACGCCATCTTCAACTTGATGCAGGTGCTCATCGAGGGCGGCGACGAAGTGATCATCCCGGTACCGTATTGGGTCACCTATAAAGACGTCGTGAATTACGCCGGCGGCAAGTGCGTGTTTGTAGAGACCGACGAAGCGTCCGGTTTCACTTTTACCGCCGACGACATCGCGCGTAAAATCACCGACAAGACCAAGCTGATCATCATCAACTCGCCTTGCAACCCGAGTGGCGGCGTCCTGAGCCGGGACGAATTCGAGAAGATCTATCACCTGGCGGCGAAGCGCGGCGTGGAGTTGATGACCGACGAATGCTACTGCCGTTTTCTCTACGACAGTGAGCCTTTTTCGATTGCAGCCATGCCCGGCGCGAAAGAGAACGTAGTGATCGCCGGATCACTTTCGAAGACTTACTCTATGACCGGCTGGCGCATCGGGTTCGCGCTGGCGCGCAAGCAGCTGATCGACGCCATGCTGAAGTTGCAAAGCCACACGACGTCCAACCCGACGTCCATCGCTCAAAAAGCGGCCATCGAAGCGATGCGCGGACCGCAGGATTCCATTCCGATCATGCTGGCCGAGTATCGCCGGCGGCGCGACTTCGTGGTGAAGCGCTTGCGGGCCATTCCAGGCGTCAAGATCGCAGAGCCGCGTGGAGCGTTTTACGCCTACCCGAATATCTCTGTTGGCTTCCGCAACGGCATTACGACGGCGCTTCAGTTTTCAGAGCGCCTGCTGGCTGACGAGCACGTGGCGGTGGTGCCGGGCGAGGCCTTCGGAACCACTGAACACGTCCGCATTTCCTACGCCACCTCGATGAAGGAACTGGAACGCGGACTCGACCGCATCGACCACTTTATTTCCGGGCGATAAGGGTGCCCGATAATCAACCCATCCGTCTCCCCACTCGGTTCCTCGAGAAGGTGTGGGGCACGCCAGACCTCGCGCCCTGGTATCCGACCGCGGGCACGAAAATCGGTGAAGTGTGGTTCGAAGCCGATCTTCCGTTGCTGGTGAAGTTCGTCTTCACCTCCGAGCGTCTCTCCGTGCAGGTTCATCCTAACGACGATTTTGCTCGCGCGCACGAAAACTCTCGCGGGAAAACCGAGATGTGGTATGTCATGCGCGCCGACCCGGGCGCCCGCTTGGCCATCGGCTTCCGTGAATCCATCAGCCGCCAGCGCTTGCGAGAGGCATCGCTAAACGGCGAGATCGAACGATTGCTGAACTGGATCGAGGTGCAAGCCGGCGATGCCTTCTTCATCCCCGCCGGCACGGTGCACGCCATCGGAGGCGGCCTCGCGCTGTGCGAAGTCCAGCAACATTCCGACGTCACGTATCGGCTCTACGATTACGGCCGTCCACGCGAACTGCATCTGGACAAAGCGGTCGAAGTTTCTTCCACCGAAGCGAGCTCACCGAAATCCGTGATGCTTCCCATTGACTGCGAGTATTTCCATACCGAGCTCGCGCGCACCACGTCCAGCCTGTTGTACAAACCCGAGCCTCAGCGTTTTCACATTCTGATTATCGTGAGCGGCATGGGGACCATCGCTGGCCAGCAGTTCCGCGAAGGCCAGGCTTGGCTGGTTCCACCGGGCGGCCAGCCGTTCGAGATCGCGCCTGCGGATCCGGTGAAGTTCCTGCGGACCTGGGTCCCTTAGCCGATCCCTAGCTCATCAATCTTTTCCAACGGCGCGCCGCAGATCCGGCAGATGATAGCCGAGCAATCGCCGCAAACCAGCGGATCGGTTACGGCCTTATGACAGCGCGGGCAATAAAATTCGATGTCCAGACGGCCAGCTTCTTCGGGCATTACTGATACACTAGCAGTAGCGCTCGTGACCTTGACTCGCGCTCTCCTTTGCTTTTGCTTCGTCGCCTTCCTCGTCTCCTGTGCCGATAAGCCGCGCCCGCTTGCTTCGCTCGGCGACGCGTACGTCGGTCCTAGCACGCTCAACTTGCGGCGGGAACTGGCGCTGAAGTCGGCTGTCTCGGCCACGGTCAAGCACGGCGACAAACTCTCCATCGTCGAGTACAGGCATCGGCTGGTAAGGGTTCGTACCGAACAGGGCGCCGAGGGCTGGACCGATATGCGGCAGCTTCTCACTCCTCAACAAATGGCCGCGCTTCGTGAGATGGCGGAGAATGCTACGCGCGCTCAGTCGCAAGGACAGGCCACCGTATTCGAGTCGCTAAACCTGCACACCGAGCCCAATCGAACTTCGCCGAGCTTCGGACAGATTCCAGAGAACGGCAAGGTTGACGTGATTGGCCACAAACTGACGCCGCGCGTTCAGCACGAGGATGTTTCGACACCAATGCCGGCGAAACCCGCTGCGCATCGCAAAAAACCCAAGAAGGCTACCTCCACCAGGATCGCACCGCCGCCTCGTCCAGCCGCTCCGAAGCCGCCCGGGAATTGGGTGGCGCTTTCGGTTCCGAAATTAGAGCCCGACGTTTCCCAACCTGCCCCGACACCCGCGCCGGAAGCTCCCCCGCCTCAAATCCCGATGGACGACTGGAATCTGGTGCGCACACAAGACGGCAAGGTGGGTTGGGTGCTGACGCGGCCGCTCG
Organism: Bryobacteraceae bacterium; assembly: GCA_052148835.1. GTDB lineage: Bacteria > Acidobacteriota > Terriglobia > Bryobacterales > Bryobacteraceae > Palsa-89. Next base: position 27,021 of record JBKQHJ010000045.1, on the reverse strand, counting down.
CCATGGCGATTCCCGACGAGGTGGCGCAATACGCCGAAGGCCATCGAATTACGTCGTATTTTCCTCTAGGGCAGGTGCATGACGACGACTCGGTGAAGAACAATTGGCTCTGGACCACCATCACCAAAGGCGGCGAGCCGTACGAGTTCGACAGCTTCCGCGTGTTTGTCTGGAGCTTGCGGCATCATCGCTACGAGACGGCTTATATCGAGCGAAATGTTGTGGGACACTATCCGGTCAACGTCACCAATGCCGGCTCGACGCCGAGTTTTTCCGTAGTGGTTGAAGGCGTCGACGGGCATCTGTATCGTAAAACGTATTCCTTCGACAGCTATCGAATCCACATGGTAAACCGGGAAGTTTACGATCCGGCGTCAAAAACGGACGCACCGAAGGTAGCTTCGAATGGGCCCGTGTCCGAGCAGCCAGCGGCGAAGCTTTCGTGGTACGCGAAACTAAAAGACCGGGTTCACCGGTTCTTCCGGTGAACTTTCGGCACCACTTTGATCTCGAACAGCTTGGGCCAAAGCTTTCCGGTGACGAACAGGCGATCGCCTAATGAGTCATAGGCGATTCCGTTCAAAACATCTTCCGATCCGCTGCGATCGGCGGGGCTCAAGATTCCTCTGAGATCAATCCATCCCAGCACACGGCCATCCACTGGCGAAATGCGGGCGATGACGTCCTTTTGCCAGATGTTGGCGTAAAGCTCACCGCGCACCCATTCCAGTTCGTTTACATTTGTGACCGGCTGGCCATGATCGTGAACCGTGATGCGGCGCTTTTCCTGCAACGTTACTGGATCCCAAATGCGAATCTGCGTCGAGCCATCGTCCATGTAAATGTTCTGGCCATCGTTGGTGAGCGACCAGCCTTCGCCTGAATAGTTGAAAGTTCTCTTCACTCGAAAGGTGGATTGGTCGTAGACGAATCCAATCTCCGTTCTGTAAGTGAGCTGCACGATCTGCTGGTTCAAAATCGTGATTCCCTCACCGAAATAACGCGGATCCAGGTCGATCTGTTGCACAACCTGCCCGGTTTCGAGCTTCTCCCTGCGCAGCCACGAGCGTCCCTCTAGCCCGGTGCTCTCATACAAAAATCCCGCGCGATACTCCAAGCCTTCCGTGAAAGCATTGGGGTCGTGCGGATACGTGTGGATCACCTGGTAGCCGTACTCCGGCGTCTGCGCGGCTACCGTAACAACAGCGGCCAAGAAACCGCATGCGATTCGAAATCTAATCATGAAGCAGTACCTTGAGAACTCCTGGCGTCGCCGCTTTACGAAACGCTTGTGGCGCGCTGTTCAAGGGAAGCACCTCCGATATCATCGCATCCACGCGCACCTTGCGGCTCTTGAGCAGTCGCAGCGCGGGCTCGAAGCGTCCACAGCGCGAGCCAACCAGCGTGATCTCGTTGACGATAACAGGCGCCGTATCCATCGAAACCAAACCATGCACCGTCGATTTCATGATTACGGTTCCGCGCGGCTGCGTCATTCGCACGGCATCCCGCAAACCTTCGCTCGATCCAGTGGCTTCGACCACGAACTCGTACTTGGCCACCGGTAGTTTCTTCGCGATTTCGGTGCTCACGCCCGATCGCTCGGCGATCCGCAGCTTCTCCTTGTGGTGGCCGTATTGATGCACCTGTGCGCCGTGGGCCTGCAAAACCTGGCTCGCCAGCAGTCCGAGTTTTCCGTCGCCGAGCACCGCCACCGGCGCGCCGCGAGGGATGCGCACCTGGTCCAATATTTCGCAGGCCGCGGCCAGCGGTTCGATGAAAACCGCTTCCTCGGATGAAATCTCGCGCGGCACTCGACGCAGATTTCGTTCGGGCAGAGTCAGAAACTCGCGAAACGCTCCCGGCTGTTTGACGATCCCGAGCACCGTGCGAGTAGGACAATGGCGCCCCAGTCCACGCGCGCACCACGCGCATTTTCCGCACGCCAAATTGATCTCGCCCACTACGCGTTCACCGATCCAACGCGGATCGTCGGCTTCCACCACCTCACCCACAAACTCGTGGCCCGGCGTTCCGCGAAAGCCGTAATATCCGCGCTGCAACTCGAGATCGGTGTTGCAAATTCCGCCGTAGAGCAGGCGGATCAGAGCGAATCCTTCCCGTCTGCGCGGGCGCGCCTGCTGGCGCACCAAAACCTTGCCATTCTCAAGACAAACCGACACCATATCGGGGATACTTTAATCATGCTAGCTGAGTTGGCGTGCTTCGAGCGGCAATGCCGCGCGCGCTTTCCGATTGACGAAGCCATCTACAATTGCCCCGATTGCGGCGGGCTGCTCGAAGTAGTTTTTCCCGAACAGCGCATCGAAGCGCCCGCGTGGAAAAAGCTCTGGCGCCATCGGCGCATGTCGAACGATTTGCTCGAACAGAGCGGCGTCTGGCGCTACCGCGAGCTGCTGCCCTTCGATGGCCATCATCATCAGGTGGTTTCTTTGCGCGAGGGCAACACGCCCTTACTCGACGCTCCGCGCGCGGCGCAATACGGTGGGCTCGATCGCCTGACGTTCAAGCACCAGGGCTTCAATCCGACCGGTTCGTTTAAGGACAACGGCATGACGTGCGGCGTCACGCAGGCCATTCGCCTGGATCGCCAGCGTGTAGCATGCGTCTCAACCGGCAACACCTCCGCGTCCATGGCCGCTTATGCCAGCGCGGCGGGGCTGGATTCCATCGTCTTCATCCCGCACGGCAATATTTCGTATGGCAAGCTGGCGCAGGCCCTGGAGTATGGCGCGCGCACGTTTCAAGTGGAGGCCAACTTCGATCAGATTCTCGCCCTGGTGCGCACGCTCGCCGACCGGCTTGGCATTTACCTGCTCAACTCCATCAACCCGTTTCGCATCGAAGGCCAGAAGTCGATCATCTTCGAAATGCTCGATCAGCGCGATTGGAACCCGCCCGATTGGATCGTGCTGCCCGGCGGCAATCTCGGCAACACGTCGGCATTCGGGAAGGCGCTGCGCGAATTGTGCCAGTTCGGTTTCATCCACAAGATGCCGAGACTAGCGGTGATTCAAGCCGAAGGCGCCGCTCCGTTCTACGAGCTTATGAAGACGAAAGGCGAATTCCATCCTGTTGCCGAGCCCAAGACGCTCGCCACCGCGATCCGGATTGGCGATCCCGTTTCCTGGCCCAAAGCGCTGCACGAAATCACTGTAACCAACGGCACCGTGGAGAAAGTGAGCGAGCAGGAAATCGCCGATGCCAAGGCCATAATTGGACAATGCGGCATCGGCTGCGAACCGGCTTCGGCCTCAACTCTCGCGGGAATACGAAAGCTCACCGCCGCGGGAGCCATTCGCGCGGACGAAGACGTGGTGGCGGTTCTGACGGGGAATGTTCTGAAGGACCCGGATTACATCTATCGCTATCACACCGGCGAACTGAAAGATCCCGATGGCCGGACCATCGACGCAAGACTAGGCAACCGTCCGGTAGTGGTGCCGAACGATGCGGACGCTATCGCAAAACTGCTGAATGGATGATTCCGGTGTTACCGGCCTGGGCGTCCACCACGGCGTTCGCGTCCACCGCCTCCTCCAGGACCACGTCCACCACCGCCGCCTTCGCGCGGAACCATGGGACGGGCTTCGTTGACCACCAGCGCTCGGCCCATCAGGTCGCGTCCATTGCAGGCTTCGATGGCACGATTGGCAGCCGTGTCGTCGTTGATTTCAACGAACCCGAATCCGCGAGCCTCGCCGGTGAAACGATCACGCATCACGTTCACGCTGTCCACCGCAACACCCGCTTGCGAAAAGAAATCCGTTAAGTCGGCTTCAGTAGCCGCATAGGGGAGGTTCCCCACAAATAGTTTCATTGACAAGGCTCCTTGACGTCATTTCTTAGAGAGGCATCTGAAGAGGCAGGTTCGCGACCACGGACTCGCAAACACCAGCAGGGCCGAAGCCGGGAGGAAGGGCTGACTCCCAAAACACCCCTATAGTGTCCCAAAAGTCAAGCGGCAGTGTCAAAAGTAAATGAGCCGAAAAAGACGCTAACAGTGAGCTAACGTGGCGTGATCAGGCCGCCGAGTTTGTCCTGCTCGGAGCGTGAAGTCCGCGGAAAACGCGTGGAAAATACTTCCAAATATTTCAATCCGGTTCCAGTGTTGTAAATCACAATACTCTCGTCCGGTTTAAGAAAACCGTTCGTCAGGAGCTTCTTGAGAGCGGCCACGCAGGCGCCTCCCTCGGGCGCCGGGAAAATGCCGGTAGAAGCTGCCAGCTCGATGCTCGCATCCATAAGCTCTTCGTCGCTCACGGCCACCGCAGTGCCTCCGCTGGCGCGAATGGCGGCGAGCGAAAGCGCGTCACCCAATGGTTTTGGAACTCGCAAACCGGCAGCCACGGTATGAGCGTTGTCCCAGAATGTACTTTTGGCATCCCCCTGCTCGAACGCCCGCACCACCGGCTGGCAACCGGCCGCTTGCGCGGCGATCATTTTCGGACGCTTCGCCGGGATCCATCCCAGCGCTTCCAACTCATCGAAAGCTTTCCACATTCCGATCAAACCCACGCCGCCGCCGGTCGGGTAAAAGATGGCGTCAGGCAAGGTCCATTCGAACTGCTCGGCAACCTCGTAGCCCATGGTCTTCTTGCCTTCGATGCGATACGGCTCCTTCAGCGTGCTGATATCGAACCAGCCCTCGGAGTCCTTGCGCTCGGAAATCAGCCGAGCGCAGTCGCTGATCAGACCGTCCACCAATGTGACGTGCGCTCCATAGGCGCGGCACTCCGTGTAGTTGGATTGCGGAACATCGCGCGGCATGAAGATGTACGCTTCGATTCCGGCCGCGGCCGCATAAGCCGCCAGCGCGCTCCCGGCGTTGCCTGCGGACGCGATCGCGACCTTGGGCAGGCCAAGCTCCACGCACATGGACATGGCGCAAGAAAGGCCGCGCGCCTTGAACGAGCCGGTGGGGTTGATGCCTTCGTCTTTGACCCAAAGGTTTTTGGCGCCGAGCTTTTCGCCCAGCCGATCTACGTTGAGCAACGGCGTCAGGCCCTCGCCGAGCGAGACGACCTGCGCGGGATCGCGAACCGGCAGCAGCGGAGCATAGCGCCACATGGATGGAGGTGCATCTCGCAGCGACTCGCGCTTCCATCCGGCTTTGGCTTTCACCAGATCGTAGCGCACCAGCAGCGGCCCGCCGCACTCACACAAGTTGTGGATTTTGCCGGCCTCGCGCCGCTGGCCGCAGACGCTGCATTCGAGATGGGAGACGTAGCTCATGTGGGAAGTTCGATGATAACAACGTGCGAGATTGGTAGGGAATGAAGCTGGTACGCAAGATCGCGATTGGCGCCGTGCTGGCTTTGCTTTGCCTCTACGCTTTGTGCGGCGTAGGGATCGCGCTGCTGCGCTGGATCGATCCGTGGACCAGCATGGTTCAGATCGAGCGCCGGGTGGAAGCGTGGCGCGCGCATCGCCATTACCTGAAACGCTACGAATTCGTTCCGCTGTCGGATATTTCGCTGAATCTGCAACATGCCGTGGTCGCGGCGGAGGATGGCCGGTTCCGGCAACATCATGGATTCGATTGGGTGGAAATGCAAAAGGTTCTGGAAGACGATATGCGGCGCGGCCGCTTGGGGCGCGGCGGATCCACAATAACGCAACAATTGGTCAAGAATCTGTTTTTGACGACCGAGCGATCCCTGGTTCGTAAAGGCGCCGAGTTTTCCCTGGTGCCTCTTATGGAGGCGTTCCTAACCAAGGACCGGATCTTGGAGCTGTACTTGAACGTGATCGAATGGGGCCCCGGCATTTACGGGGCCGAGGCTGCGACGGAGCATTACTATCACACGCACGCCGCGGAAGTGACGCGCGAGCAAGCCGCTCGATTGGCCGCCATTATTCCCGCGCCGCTCAAGCGAAAGCCCGAACGAATGAACGAATACAGCGCGATTATTCTGGATCGGATGGCCCAAACCGGCTGGTAGTTTTCAGCCCGGCTGGCGGTTTTCAGCGAGGATAAGGCTGCAACCGAGGTGGACGTGCGTCGGGTTCGAGCAGCCAGGCCGCGCGGTTCGGATAATAACGCAACAGCTTTTGATTTTCCTCCGTGCCAAGGTCGCGAGCCCAAACCATGCGGGCGCGATCGATATCGGCCGCATTGTGTACCCACTCCTCGAATCGATGCTGTGGCCAGTAGCGTACGAAAACCAACTGCTGGCCGGGTGCAGCGTCCAGTTGGCGCCGGATCGCAATGCGGCCCTGCGGATCGCCATGATTGATCGCATCCCAGGTTTCGAATTCCGACATCGCGCTGTCTAAATCGGTGTCGCGGGAAGCGTGCAGTCCGTACCAGAAGAGGAAATGGGCCGCGCAGAGAGACAGCAGAATTCGAGCAGCCAGGTCGCTCCATTTACTGAGCTGCTCCAGTCCAATCACACTCACCAAGACGAATAAACAAGTCAAGGCCGCAATGTAGTGGGAATAAAAGTACGGATAAAAGTTCGTTCCCAAGCTAAACAGCAAGATGGTGAGCAAGACCCATCTGAATCGGCGCTCTCGCGCACGCACCAGAAACACGGGGATCGCGAGGTACAGAGGCGCTAAGAAAAAGAATCGATAGAAACGAAGCCGGCTCACCCATCGCCGCCAGAAATTGCCGGCGATTTCATGTACCTGCGATTGCTGCTCGTAATCCAGTTGTTGTTCCCGCGTCAGTGAGCGATGCGGTGTAGGGAGCTGCTGAAAGGTGAACGTGGTCGGAACACCGTATTGATACTGGCTCAGCTGATAGGGCAGCATCGTCCAGCTTCGGGTGACCGCCTTGTTCTGCAACAGCGAGATCCCGACCGCGGGAAGCAGCGCGATCCCACACCATAGCGCTGGCTTTGCCATCGACCGCCAGTTTGGCAGTAGGAATAGGGCAACACTGAGAATCAGAAAAAGGGCCTCATACGGACGGCAAAGCCACGACATGCCAACCCCCAACCCCAGGAGCGCGCCGTAGTGCGCGCGACCTTCATCCCGCAGCCTCGGCAACGCGCCGAATACCAGGCATCCCGCACAGGCTGCGCACGCGCCACCCCAATAACTGTTCATCCATTGACTGAGCGGTCCGAATTCGATCACCGCAAGCAAGCCGCCCACCAGCGCCCACTCGGGCGTGGTCCACGCGAGCAGCATCCAGTAACACAACGCGCACAACGCGCCGATGCTCAGCGCCACGCCGGCCCAAGGATGGCCGAAGATAGTCCAGCCAAGAGCAAGAACGAGACCTTGGCCGAGCGGAAAAATCGACGCGTACGCCGGCTCCTCGAGCACGAAGAACGTTTCGAAGAACTGGTGCAGCGGGTGCACTGGATTCGCGAGACGGAAATGCCGAAGAGTATCGGCAATCAGGACGTAGCTGAAATCGTCCGAAACATTTGGCGTTGGAATTGGATATTGCGGAAGCAGCGCCAACCGGAGCACGATGGGCAGCAGCGCGAGAAGCGCCATCGACCAGACAGCGTGCTTCGCAAGCCGCCGGGCGTAAGGCTCAATCCACGGCCGCCACGCGAGCGCCACCAACACGGCCGTTATGAACAATTCGACGAGATCGCTTGCGCTGAAGCCGACGAATCGCATCGCTAATGCACCTGCTCGAAGCGTAGTGGCGACGATTTGGCAGTTGGCGGTTTGGCCGTTGGCAACTTGGCCGGAGGCGGCGGATTATCGGCCTGGTAGCGGGAAACCTTGGGCGGTATCGCGTCCGGCTCTAGCAGCCAGGCAGTGCGATCCGGATAGTAGCGCAGAAGTTTTTCGTCTTCGGCGGAACCGAGATCGCGGGCCCACACCACACCCGCGTGGTCGATGTCAGCTTGGTTGTAAACCCATTCGTTCTGGAAGATATGTTGCGGCCAATAACGCACGAACACCAGTTGTTTGCCCGGTGCGTGCGCGAGTTGCTGGCTGACCCCGACGCGCTGGTCTGGCTTCGCGGGTTCGATGAAGCTTCGCGCGTAGAAAAAGATGAAATGGGCCACGCACAGGAACACCACCAAACGGGCCGCATCCGGCCTAAGCCGCTGGAGTCCCACAACGCTGACCAGAACGAAAAGGCACGTCAGTACGCCCAGATAGTGCGGTTCGAAAAACGGATAGAAATTGACGCCGAGCGCGAAGAGCAAGAGCGTCAGCGCCACCCATAAAAATCGGGGCTCGCGCAATTTCGCCAGGAAAAAAGGCAGCGCGACGTATAACGGCGGAAGAAAGAAGAAACGGTAGAAACGGATGCGGTATTCCAGACGCTGCAAGTAGGTCCGGATCGTTTCCACACCGCTGGCACGAAATGACGTTTGCATCTTGTATTGCATTTGCTGTTCGCGTGTGAGGTCTTGGTGTGGCCGCGGATTGGCTTGCCAGGTGAATGCGGCGGGAACGCCGTACTGATAGCGGCTTAGAGTGTAGGGAAGAGAGGTCCAACTCCCGGTCACCTGCTTGTTTTGGAGCAGTGAAATTCCGATCGCTGGAAGCGCGGCGATCATCGCCACCGCCGCGGGACGCGCCAGCGCTCGCCAGCTTGGTAGCAAGAATAGGAGGGCGCTTACGATCAGGAAAATCGTCTCATACGGTCGAACCAGCCAGTGCAGGCCAATCCCCAATCCCAGGAGCGCGCCCGTGAAACTAATGGCGCCGGCGTGACCCGAGCGGCGCAGCCTTGGCAAGGCTCCAAACACCAGACAACCGGCGATCCCGGCGACCGACCCGCCCCAGTAGCTATTCATCCACGCGTTCAGAGGTCCGAACTCTATCGCCGCCAGCAGTCCGCCCAGCAGCGCCCACTCCGGGGTTGTCCATCCACGCAACATCCAGTAGCAAAGCGCGCACATCGCGGCGGTGGACAGAAGAACGCCGGCCCATGCATTGCCGAAAATCGCCCGTCCGATGGCGAGCGTCAAGCCTTCACCGATCGGATAGATGGATGCGTACGACGGAGTCTGTATCACGAAAAATGTTTCAAAGAACTGGTGCAGCGGATGCGGCGGATTCGCCAGGCGAAAGTGGAGCAGCGTGTCTGCCACTAACATATGCCCAAATTCGTCGTAAACACTCGCAGAGGGCGCCGGATGGTGCGGCAGCATCGCCAGGCGCAGCGCCACCGGGAGGAACGCCACCAGCAACATGCACCAGCCGGTGCGCGGTGCGAGTTTGCGCGCGAACCGCTCAATCCAGGGACGCGACACTAGCACCAGCACGAGCAAGAATGCTGCTAACGCGAGCTCAAGAAAGTCGCTAGCGCCGAAGCCAATCGGATTTTCAACCGGCATGAACCACGACTGATACGATAGCTAATTCATGACTATTGTTCCTGCCACTCCAGAGGAACTGGCTCAGTGCATGGCTGAAGCGGCTTCGCGAAGCCAGAAAATCACGCTGCTTGGACATTGCACCAAGAGTCGAATGGCTGGCATCATCGCGCCGTCCGATGTAACCATTTCCACTGCCGGGTTGAACTCAGTTCTAGAATACGAACCGCGTGACCTTACCGTCAGCGTCGGGGCTGGCATCACGTATTGCGAGTTGAGCCGCCTATTGGCCGAGCATGGGCAGATGATCCCGCTCGATCCACCGTTCTCCGAGCGTTCCTCGCTTTCCGCGAGAGCTACGATGGGCGGCATCGTGGCGGCCAATACCAGTGGGCCCCGCCGCAGGCTTTATGGCAGCGCGCGCGATATGGTGATCGGCATGACCTTCGCGACGCTCGAAGGCAAGCTTGTTCGGACCGGTGGAATGGTGGTCAAGAACGTCGCCGGTCTCGACATGGGCAAGCTCATGATCGGATCGTTCGGGACTTTGGCCGCGATCGCCACTCTGAATTTTCGTGTCTATCCGATGCCCGTGGGCACGCGGACGTTCGTGCGCGAGTTCGACCAGATCGCGGAGCTAATGGCGGCGCGAGACGAAGTGCTGAAAAGCAGGCTGCAACCGGCCGCCATCGATATTTTGAAATCGCCAGAAGGTTATCGGCTCGCGATCCAAGCCGGGGGCAGCCCCGCGGTTCTCGATCGTTACTCGCGCGAACTGCATGCCATGCGAGCGCTGGAAGGAACGGATGAGCGAGCGCTCTGGCGCGATATTCGCGAATCGACGCCGCAGTTTCTCCGAAACCACCCCAATGGCGCGGTGCTGCGCGTTTCGTGCGTGCTTTCCGATGTCGGCCGCGTGCTGGAGGCTTTACCGCCGCAAGCGATGGCACGTGCGGGCTCGGGCGTCTGCTATGGCTACTTCGAGCAGGTCTCCGATCTAAACGATGCCGTTCCGATCCCGCCCGTCGGCACTAGCGTCGTCGAGTTTGCACCACAGGAGTTTCGCGAGCGTTCCGAAATGTGGCCGCAACCCGGAAACGATTTTGCGATGATGAAGAAGATCAAGGAAATGTTCGACCCGCAACGCCTTTTGAACCACGGCAGATTGTACGGCCGCATCTGATGTCATCGCCCTCCATCGCATTCGATAAACCGCGGCAATCCGATCTCGACCGATGTGTGCATTGCGGACTTTGTTTAAACGCCTGCCCCACCTATCGCGAGCTGCGAGTGGAAATGGATTCGCCGCGCGGACGTATTTATCAAATGGTGCAGGTCTCCGGTGGCGCTCCCATCAGCCCGTCGTACATCGAGCATATCGATCTGTGCCTGGCGTGCCGTGGCTGCGAGACGGCGTGCCCCTCGGGCGTTGAGTACGGACGGTTGGTGGAAGCCGCGCGCGCCGAAATCGAGAACAAGATCCGGCGGCCGTGGCGCGAACGAATCCTCCGCTGGATCGTTTTCCGCAAGCTGCTCCCGTCCAGGCTCAGCCTGGAAATCGCCGGAGCCTTGATGCATTTGTATCAGGCGAGTGGTTTGAAGCGGCTGGCCGGCATGCCCGGCTTTCTTCCCGCGCGCCTTCGCGAAGTGGAATCGTTGGCTCCGGAAATCGAAACGCCGTTTTTCTTCGCCTATTACGGCAAGACGCTGCCGGCTGAAGGCGAGCGGCGCTATCGCGTGGCGGTTCTAGGCGGCTGCATCGCGAACATCAGTTTCGCGCGCCTGAACGAAGCCACCGTGCGCGTATTGCAGAAGAATGGATGCGAAGTGTCCATCCCAGCCGGCCAAGGTTGTTGCGGCGCCCTGCATGTGCATGCGGGAATTCGGGACGAGGCTCGCAAGCTGGCACGGAGCAATATCGATGCGCTACTGGAAGGTGGATTCGACGCGATCATCACCAACGCCGGCGGCTGCGGATCAACGCTGAAGGAATATGGGGAGCTGTTGGAACACGACGCGGAGTACGCCGAGAAGGCGCGCCGTTTTTCAGGTTTAGTGAAAGACATCAACGAGTTTCTCGCCTCCATCGATCTGAATCCGCCCATGCGAGTGGTTCCACTCACGGTCACCTATCAGGACTCCTGCCATCTGGCGCACGGCCAGAAGATTCGCTCCGCGCCCAGGAAACTGCTGGCGTCCATTCCGGGGTTGGAGCTTCGCGAGATGCCGCTCTCGGACCTGTGCTGCGGCAGCGCGGGAATCTACAACGTGGTTCACACCGGGATGGCGATGTCGCTGCTCAAGAAAAAGATGGACAGCGTGAACTCCACCGGCGCGCCCGTGATCGCAGCGTCGAATCCCGGATGCATGTTGCAACTCAGGGCCGGAGTAAAAAAATTCGGCCAGGGCCAGCGCGTGGCGCACGTGGTCGAGATTCTCGACGAGGCGTACCGGATAGACGAGACCAAGTCGCGCGCTAATGAACCTGGCGCGTGAGCGGGCGGAATGCCGGCTATAGAGCTAGCGTGAAGATCGCGCCGCCGCCTAAGCCGTTTTCGGCCGTAACGGACCCTCCGTTTTGCTCCACGATCGACTGCACGACGTAGAGCCCGAGTCCGGAGATGATCGACTTGGTGGAAACGCGCGGCTGAAAAATTCTGGGCAGCAGATCGAGCGAGATCCCGGGACCGTCGTCGCTCACCACAATTTGATTGCCGTGCGCGCAAATGCGAATTTTCTTCGCGCCGGCCTGCGCTGAATTCAGGAAGAGGTTCACGAAGACGCGCTCCCATCCGGCCGGATCGCCCTTCAAGCGAAAATCGGGATCGATCTCCGAACAGAAATCGATTTTCGGTCCGTTGGCGTACTCCAGATAGTCCTGGCAGAACTGCGAGGCGTTTTCGATGATGGGAGCGAGTTCGGTGGCCGAACGATTTTGTTCCAGAATGCTGTGCGCGATCCGATGCCCGCGGCCCGCGCTACGTTGCAGCGTGTGGGCCAGCTTCTCCCACTTGGGATCATCTTCGAGCAGTTCCGCGCTTTCCGCGATGGTCTGAAAAACGTTGTTCAGATCGTGAACCAAACCTTCCAGAGTTAGGTCGGCAACAGCCATTCGGATTTACTCGGCGACTCGCTGTAGTGTAGCGAAAAATTCGGGAAAAGACACGGAGGCCGATTCGGCGCCCAGAATGGTGCATGGTCCATCGGCGGCGAGTGCCGCGATTGAGAAGGCCATCGCGATCCGGTGATCGCCAAACGAATCCACTTCGGCGGCGTGAAATTGCTGCTTTCCGGGAACCTCGAAGCCGTCCTCGTGAATCTCGATCCGTAGGCCCATGCGCTTGAAGTTTTCCGCGATGGTGGCGATGCGATCGGTCTCCTTGATGCGCAACTCCGACGCGTCGCGCACGATCAGTCCTTCTTCGCTTGCCGCGCCCAATACCGCCAGCACGGGAATCTCGTCGATCAGCGCGGCGGTTCGAGCTTTTTCGAGGACGCCCCCTTGAACGCGCGATTTGCGGATCAGCACGTCGCCGATTAATTCGCCCCCAGTGGAACTGACGTCCAGGATCTTGATTTGCGCGCCCATCTCCGCGAGGAAATCCAGCAGCGCGGAACGCGTGGGATTCAATCCAACGCCGTGAATCGTCAAGCTGGATTCGGGAACGATCAGCGCGGCCACCATAAAAAATGCGGCCGACGATAGATCGCCCGGAACGCGCAACTCGCGGCCTTCCAGGTGCGGCCGGCCTGCCACCGTGATGGAAAGGCGATCCACTTCTACGTCGGCGCCGAATTCGCGCAACGCGAGCTCGGTGTGATCGCGCGTGCGCACCGGCTCATGAACGGTGGTGCGCCCGTCGGCATAAAGCCCGGCCAGAAGCACGCAGCTCTTCACTTGGGCGCTCGGCACCGGCAGCGTGTACTCGATGGGATGGAGCTTGCTGCCGTGGATTGTCAGCGGCGGAAACTTATTTTCGCGCGCGTCGATGCGCGCTCCCATTTGCGCCAGCGGCGTCATAATGCGCTGCATCGGCCGTCTCGATAGAGATTCGTCGCCGCCGATCTCGGTTACAAAGGGCTGCCCCGCGAGAATTCCCGAGAGCATACGAATGGTGGAGCCGGAGTTGCCCGCGTCCAATGCGGCGCCAGGTTCGCGCAAACCGTCCAAGCCGCGCCCGTGAACGCAAACCACGCCGTCGTTCGTCTCAATCCCCACTCCCAGGGCTCGCATACACCCTAGCGTGGACTGGCAATCGGCGCCGGTCGAATAATTCGAAATTTTCGTCGCGCCTTCGGCAATCGACGCCAGCATCGCATAGCGGTGTGAGATGGATTTGTCACCCGGTAGCGTGATGGCGCCACTCACGCTGGAGGCAGGAGAGATTTTCTGGGTCATTGAACGTTAGAGCGTGGAAAGTTAAAGTGTAGCGTACCGTGGTTATTAAGCTTTGCGACGACGTCGTGTTACGGCAGTCTTTCTGCTCTGTTTCTTGGCTTGTATCGTCCAGCCGAACTCCTTCGCCATTCGCCGAACGTACGCCCTCTCATATTTTCGTGGGTCATGCGGAGCTTCTTGAAGGATCTTGTATTTGTCGGCCTTGTCTGTCTCGACAATCCTAACAAGGATCTCGTCGTTCATCCTGAGGCGTCGCTGCTGCCAGCGTACGTTAACCTGCGTGAGCAGCATAAGGCCAGTCATATACAGGCCGACTTCTCCGCGTCCGTTCTTGTTCTCCGTACAGTTCATGCCGAACAGCAGCATGCCCTCATCTAAACCGGCGAGCATCGTCCCACAATTGATATGTGATTCCTGCGAACTACTGCGCCGCGTTCTGTCTCGCGCTCACCGCCGCGCCGATCACGCCATTGATGTCGCTATCGGGCACCACCTCAAATACGTAGCTCTGCAGCGGGCTCATTTTCACCATCTCGTGAACGTACTGATGAAGCAGATTGATGTCCAGGTGCCGGGCGTTGAATCCGGAAATGAAGAATTTGCCCGGGCCGGCCAGGTGAATGGAATTCGCCGTCGCCGCGGCTAGCGCGCGATGCCATAGCTTGACGAACTCGACGCAACGCTGGTCCCGCTTCCGCGCGTTCTCGAACACCTCGTCCGGTTCCATATCCAGGAAGCGCAGGCGCATGGCGCGCTGGCCCATGATGCCCTCCAAATGGCCGACGCCGCCGCAGCCGCAATAGCGCTCGCGCGGATCGAGCGAGACCACCACGTGGCCGCCTTCCCAAACTCCTTCGCGCCGTGGATATACACCGAAGCCGACGCCATTGCCGAGCGTCCACACTCGAATGAACTTGTCCAGGTTCCCATGCGTTGCGGCCAGGCCAGCGGCCAGAACGTCGGCGTCGTTGTAGACGTAGACTGGTGCGTTGATTCCTATGTTCTGCAAGGCCTCCCGAACCAGATCCTGCATGTGGGCGCCTTTGAGCTGGCGCAGATTGGGCGACTCCTCGATAAAACCGCAGTTGATGATGCCCGGCAGTCCAACACCGATCGCATCCACGGTTTGCCCGCCCGCTACCGCCCGGATCTCCTCCGCGAAGCGCTGCGCAATTCCCTCGGGAGGCAGGCTCAGCAGCGGCTCGTCATCCGGGCCTTGCTCATAGATCCGCAATTTGCCGGCCAGCTCGTTCCCTTCCACCAGCCCGGTAGCGATGTCCTCGGCGGTGGTGATGCCTATTGTGCGAGCCATGTTCTATCGTGTCCCTACCACTTCGCCAGCTTGTTTAGCCCGTTGAACGCCGCGGCTTTGTAGCACTCGGCCAATGTCGGGTAATTGAAAACCGTGTCGACAAAATATTCCACCGTGCCGCCAAGAATCATAACTGCCTGGCCGATGTGAAGCAACTCCGAAGCGCCTTCTCCGATGACGTGCACGCCCAGCACTTGCTTGGTCTCACGATGAAAGCATATCTTCAAACGCCCGGTGGTGTCGCCCCGGATCTGGCCGCGCGCGATCTCGCGATAATACGCCACGCCCACTTCGTAAGGCACGTCTTCGTCGGTGAGCTGCTCTTCGGTCTTTCCGATGAACGAAATTTCCGGGATGGTGTAAATGCCGTAGGGGTAACTGGCCGGGTTCGAGATTAGCTTGTGGCCGAAAGCCCCAGCCGCGGCGATGCGCCCTTGCTCCATCGAGACCGATGCCAGGCTCGGAAATCCGATCACGTCCCCGACGGCGAAGATGTGCGGCTGCGCGGTCCGATATTCGCAATCTACCTTGATGCGGCCTCGCGTATCAAACTCCACGCCTGCCGCCGCCAGATTCAGTTCGTCGATATTGCCTTGCCGCCCGACCGCGAACAGCAAGGCGTCGCCCGAAATCTTCTTCTGGCTTTCCAGCTTGGCCACCACCCCGCCCTCGGGCGTCTCCTCCACGCTGTCCACTTCTTCATTTAGCCGCAGGGTGACGCGATGGTCGCGCAGGTTGTAGGACAGCGCCTCCACCATTTCCGCGTCGGCAAACTCCAGCAGGCGCGGCCGCTTTTCCACCAGGATCACCCTGACCCCCAGGGCCGCGAACATGCACGTGTATTCGACGCCGATCACACCCCCGCCGACCACGATCATCGACTTTGGAATCTCGGGCATTTCCAACACTTGATCGCTATCGATGATGTTGCGACCGTTGATCGGCACTTTCGGAGAGAACGCCGGCTTCGTGCCCGTTGCGATAACAATGTGTTCGGAGCTGAAGGTCTGTTCCTGGCGCGAGTTGGTCACTCGCAGCGTGTGCGGATCGACAAACGACGCGATCCCAGGGATCAGTTCGACATTGTTGCGCGACAACTGGGCCTGGATCACGTCCACTTCGGTCTTGATCACGTGCTGGACTCGGAATGCCAGGTCCGCCATCGTGATCTTGTCCTTGACGCGATAGTTCACGCCGTAAATGTTCTGGTAGTAATAGCCGGATAGGTGAAGCACAGCCTCTCGAAAGGTCTTGCTGGGAATTGTGCCTGTATTGACACACACCCCCCCCACCACTTCACGACGCTCCACCAGAGCCACCCGTTTGCCCATCTTGGAGCCTTGGATGGCTGCGCGTTGGCCTGCCGGTCCGGAGCCGAGTACTATAAGATCGTAGGTTTGCACCGTGGAACCAATTTAGCGCACGCCGCCCCAAAATCGCACGAACGCGAAGTCAAGATCGCGTGTCAATCATGTCAAAACGGGAGATAGCCCGGAAAATCTTACCGGAAACGGCCCGCTGTAGGCAATATCGGCACTTGCAAGTGGTTCTATTAGTATTCCAGTACTATTAGTTTGCTTTTGGCGGGAGACGTGCTAAAGTAAGCCCCAGAAGGAGCAAGGATATGTCACTTCGTTATACACCTGCAGTTTTGGGGGCCTTTACGATCTTGTCGATGGCGAGTGTAGGATGCGCCACAAAGAAGCACGTCCGGGAAGCCATTGCACCCGTGCAGAATCAAGTCAACCAGACACAAGCTCAGGTTGGCGCTCTGCAGAAGTCGACGGACGACTATAAGGCGAAGACCGACCAGTCCATCGGAGATCTTGACCGGCAGGTGGCGACAGCCGATGAGAAGGCCACTGACGCTGGTAAGAAGGCTGCGGAAGCCGCCGCCAGTGCCGCGCAAGCCAATACGGCAGCCGCTGCAGCCGCTCAACAGGCTCAAGCCGCAAACACTCTCGCTCAGCAGACTGGGAACAAACTGGATACCACCATCCAGAATCTGGACAACTACAAGCTCATCAGCACGGCGCCCATCTATTTCAAGTTCGGGCAGAGCCGTCTGAGCAAGGATGAGGAAGCGAAGCTAGACGATGCGATCCAAAAGCTCTCCAGCCTGAAGGCTTATGTCGTTGAGGTAGAAGGATTTGCCGACAAGACTGGGAATGTGGCCTACAACCGTGAGTTGAGTCAGAAGCGTGCCGATGCCGTGGTGCACTACCTGGCGGTAGAACACAACATTCCTCTGCGTTCCATCCGCCAACTCGGCGTCGGAAGCGACTTTCCGGATGCCAACAACAAGACCCGCGAGGACCGCAAAGAAAATCGCCGGGTGGATGTGAAGATCTACCAGCTCGATGTGACGGGTCAAGCGCAAGCTTCGAACACGGTGCCGGCGGTCGCCTCCGCGCAGTAACGTCCTTTCGTCAACTTTACCCGCGAGCAAATCAGCGCGGCTGGACAGCCAATTCCTGGCATGTTCGGCCGCGCTTTTCGTTTCTTCAGATCTGTCGCCGAGGGCGGAGGATTTAAAAGAGAGATATTAGCGAGATCGAGCGTTTATTATCGTAGGGCGCCGCGACTAATGAAAGCTCGCCGCCAGGTCCCTGGCCAAAACTTCCGCCCTTTCGGCCAAACTCTTGGCCCCAGCTAAGTCCGTGGCGCGCGTCTTCTGCGCCTGCTGCATGAAGTTCCGGATCTGCTCCACTTGCGCCTGCTGATCCTGATTCAACTGCCGTCCTGCAATGGAATTCAGACTGGCTCGGGCATGGGTAAGGCTCTGATCGATGGACGCGGTGTACTGCTTTTGCTCATCCGGCGTAAGGATGTCACCCAATTTCGGCGCAGGCGAAGCGGGTGCGGGCGCAGCGGGGGCGGGCGATGGTGATGCCGTCGACGCTGCGGCCGGTGCTGGGGATGGGGTGGAACGAGCCGGCTTCTTCGCAGCCTGCGGTGGTTTGTTCACCTGATACGGGCTGGGCTCCTGCGCTGGTGTGGTAGCTCCTGAGTTTGAAGTCCCGGAAGTGGCGGCCGCCGGCGTTAGGGCTGGCGATGCTGGCTGGCTGGTAGCCGGGGGCGCCGGGACGGGCACCGTCACTTGCCGCTTTTGGCATGCGGATTCCCACAGCAGAAACGACAACAGGAAGATCGCCTGCAAGGGCGGAAAACGTGGCATGGGATCACTCAACTAGCCGGGCTAGAAACCGGTGGTGGCCGAAGTGGATGCTTCGCCCTGGTAATCGACCATTCTTGGAAAGCGTAGCCGGAACGTGGTGCCCTTTCCAGGTTCGCTGGTAAAGTCGATTGTACCATTGTGCAGTTGAACCACTCGGAACGTGGTGGCCAGTCCGATCCCGGAGCCGGCTTCTTTAGTGGTGAAGTAAAGCTGGAAAACGCGATTCTGGATCTCGCGTGCGATGCCAGGCCCGGCATCGGTGACCGTGAGCTGGCATTGGCCGCCATCGCTCACGGTTTTGGTGGTCAGCGTTCCGCCGGCGGTCATGGCTTCCATTCCGTTGTTAATCACGTTCAGAATGGCCTGCTTCAGCAAATCCGGATCGCCGTTGATCCAGAGCTTGTCTTCTAAAACCGTCTTCAGTGCGACGTTCTTCGCGTTTGCTTGCACCGAAACCAGTGCCAGCACTTCTTTGACGAGGTCGCTGAAATCGATAGGCTCATAGTTGAGATCCACCGGGCGGTTGAAATTCAGGAAGGTCTTCACCACGGTGTCCAGGCGCTTGATCTCGCGGCCGATCACTTCAATCTCCGGCTGCTCGACGTCCAGCTTGCCTCTGAGCACTTCCAGGTGCAGGGCCATGGCGTTTAGCGGGTTCTTGATCTCGTGCGCCACGCCTCCGGTGAGGCGGCTGATGGCTGCAAGACGCGAGGAGAAATCGAGCTGTTGCTCCAACTGCCGCCGGCTTTCGACGTCGCGCAACGTCACCAGAGTCCCCATGTTTTCCTCGCCCGGTCCGCTTTTCAGCAGTTGGACGCTCACCACTAGCCGCAAGGGAGTGGCGCCCGGGCGCGGGATCGCCACCGGCTGGTCTTCCACCGGCGTTGCACTCGCAAACGCCCGGACGACGATCTCTCCGAGAATGGAGGAGCCGAACAGTTCGGACATCGTGCCTCGTTCCGCCATCTGCTCGCGCGTCGTTCCAAGCATTCTCTCGGCGGGTTCGCTCGCCATCAGCAACCGGCCCGTGCCGTCGAAAAGCAAGACGCCTTCTTCCAAGCGCCGCAGCAGTTGTTCGATGTTGATCCTTAACTCGTCGGCATTCTGCTTCGCGCCCCGGTACTGCTCGTCCAGCAGGCTCAATTTGGAGTGGACGTCGGCGAACTCACGGGATTCGCGCCGGTCTATCTGGGCGCCGGCGCCGAACTGGCCGGTGCGGATGAGATCGATGCTCTGGCTTACTCGCTGCAATGGATCCAGAACTAGATTCGGCAACACCAAACCCAGGAAAATCGCAACGCATAAGGACAACGCAAAGGCTAGCACCAGGTTCTTCAGCGCGGGTTCGACGGAATGCCTCAGTAGAACCGACCGGATAACCACCTTGATGTTAAACAGCACGTGCTTGCTGCCTGCGAGGCCGACCGGCCGCGTCGACACGTAGTCTTCGCGCCGCCTCATCAGATCCCAGAGATTCTTCGCCCACCAGCGCTGTTGGACCAGGTGGATATCCTCGGCGCCGGCAAAAGGCGCGCCGAAATCACTGCTCCGTGTAAGCGGAGTTCCCGCCAAAACATCCCCATGATCGTCGGTGATGAGAATCGCCAGCGCCAGGTCCGCTTTCGCCAGCGTGGACTTCAACATTTCAGTGATGTCGGGATCGCGGCGGACGATTTCGGTCCACGTATCCTCCCACTGTTCGGCCGACGCGGGGTGAATTCCGTGCGCCGCCGTCTCCAGCGTGAGATGATTTTCGAGGTAAACGCGGAATTGATCGGCCACCAGGTCGGCGCGCTCAGCAGCCCCGTTGAATGTGGCTTTGGTGAAATCCGACAAGTACAGCAGCGACATTACGACCACGACGGCAGTGACCAACGCCACGATTGCGCCGCGCAGCCGTGCCTTCAAGGACATTTACGAATCCGTTCCGGCCTCCATCTCAGCGGCGCCGTACTCCTTGAGTTTGTTGAATAGGGTCTTCAGGCTGATGCCCAGGATCTCGGCGGCTCGCGTCTTGTTATTGCGGGTGTGCTTCAGCGTCACTTGAATGAGCGCCTTCTCGGCCTCGCCCACCGTGGTGCCCACCGGCAGCCGCACGGCATCCGGTTCCATTTCCTGCTGCACCGGACGCGTCCCCGCCGGCACGCCAAAGTCGCGCGGCAGATGATGCTTGGTGATGGTGCCTTCCCCGGCTAAAATCACGGCCCGCTCCAGCACGTTCCGCAGCTCGCGAACATTGCCCGGCCAGGAGTATCGCCGGAGCAGTTCTTTGACCTCGGCATTCACATCCACCACCCGGGTGTCGTGCTTGTGATTGAGCATCTCGATCAGTGTCTCGGTCAGCAGCGGAAGATCGCCCTCGCGTTGGCGCAACGGAGGCAGCGGGATTTGGAATACATTGAGCCGGTAATATAAATCCTCGCGCAGTTCCCCTTTGCGTAACGCCTCTTCCAGCACTTTGTTGGTGGAGGCGATCACCCGCACATCCACCGCGATCTCGCTCTTTCCTCCCAGCCGCCGCACACAGGAATCCTCCAGCACGCGCAGTAGCTTGGCTTGCGTCCCCACCGGCATCTCGGCCAGTTCATCCAGCAACAGCGTGCCGTGCTGCGCCAGCTCAAAACATCCCGCCCGGCGCTCGACGGCTCCAGTGAACGCGCCCTTCTCATGGCCGAACAGTTCGCTTTCCATCAGCGTTTCAGGCAACGCCGCGCAATTGATAGCTACAAACGGCCCGTCGCGCCGGGGACTCAAATGATGAACGGCCCGTGCCACCAGTTCCTTGCCGGTTCCGCTCTCGCCGGTAACCCAGACCGCGGCTCTGGAAGGCGCCACTTGCCGGATCAGCGAAAAAACCTGCTGCATGGCCGGACATGTTCCCACCAGGTCCACCAGCACGCCTTGGTACGAAAGCTGCCGCTGCAGCCGCTCCGCTTCTTCCGCCAGCCTGCTCTGCGTGGCCGCTCGCTCCAGCAAAACTTTCAGCGCGCTCGGCTGGATGGGTTTTTCGAGGAACCAGAAAGCGCCCAGATCGTGCATGGTCTGAACGGCGGTCTCAATATTTCCGAAGGCCGTCAGCACAATCGTCGGCGGCAGCGTATTCTGTGCGCCCAGGCGTTTCAGGAGTTCGAAGCCGTCCATGCGCGGCATCATCAGATCGGTCACCAAAACATGGGTCGGCGTTTGTGCCAGCTTATCGAAGGCATCCTGGCCATCAAAAGCTGTATCCACCGTAAATCCCCAGGATTGGATCATCTTGGATAAACCGGCGCGTTGATTTTCTTCGTCGTCCGCCACAAGCACGCGAACATGGGGTGTTGAGGGGCTATTTCCCATTCAATTCAATTGTAACGTGGCTAGCCCTCCGTCGGTAGAGAAATGCGGAAAATGCCAATAAAATCGCGGTCGCGAGCGAGATGCCCCATGAGATGGGAAGGATCGCCGGGCGGAACTCCATCCGAACGCGATGCGCGCCCGCCGGAACGATAACACCCCGCAGCGCAATGTCAGTCGGGTAGATGCGCGTGGGCCGATCGTCCAGCCACGCCTTCCAACCTGGATAGTAAGTTTCCGACAGTACGAGTAGGCCGCCGCGCGGGGTGCTCGTGGAAATTTCCATGGCGTTTGGCGAGTAACTCAGTGTTCTGACCTCGTCGTCGGAGTCGCCATTCGACGCAAGCTCCATCGTGTCATCGACGATCGCGGTGCGACGCAAATCGATTTCGCCCATCGCTTTCCGTGCTTCCGCAAGTGAGCTCGCGGCTCGCGCCTGATGGACCAGAAAAAAGCGCGGCAATACCGAGGTGTTTTCGAAAAGTTCACCGCCTGGGACGCTGTCCACATGGCGAAACTTCGAGAGCGCGGCCATCCGCGCGACACCTTCGCCCGCCGCCAGCACATAGCGCACGTTGAGCAGATCGACGATCGGCGAGTCCAGTTTCTCCAGCGGATAATTCCAGCCCCAGCGATACCCGTCGTGCAGAAACAGGCGAAGCTGGATCGCATTCTCCGGAGCCATGGGGCTGATTCCGGCCGCCGACGCTATTTGCAAAATGGGAGCGCTGGTGGTCCACTCCATGCTCGCGTCCACGGTATCGAAGCGCCACGGCGGAGTGCTCCGGTTGAGATAAGAGCGCAGTTCGTCCGCCATCCGAGCATTGAATTCGACCCGTGCAACATTCATTGGTCGCCCCGAGCCCACCAGGAAAAGATCCGCGGCGATTACCACTCCGAGCGCCCAACGAGCGAAGTTGGGGATCCTCAAATAGTCCAGCCCGATGGCCGCCAATGCCGCCATGCACAAGCTGAAAATCGAGTACGTGTACTCGGGATGAATGCCAATGCGCACTGGATCCGGCAATAACGGAAATAACGTTCGCCATACCGGCGTTTTATCGCCGAGCATCCAAAACATTCCGAACAGCAGCATCAACGCAAACAAAGCCGTGGTCCGATTCCGCCGTGGAGTAAGTAAAGACACCAACGCAAACATCGCCAGCAACAAGCCGCCGATGCTGCTGTACAAATACAGGAACGTCGGATCCCATGGGCCTTTGAAACGGCTCATATCGAAAATGTTGTAATGATCGGGGGCCACCAGCGACACCAGGCTCTGCCAATACAGGCCGCCTCCGGTGCCGAGATAATCCGCGCGATATTTTGCCACGCTCCATTCGGTGAGCTGCGTAGTTGGAATAAACGGGACGGCTGCGAGCAAAATCCCGAGCGCACACCCGCACCCGGTCCACGCAATCACGGTGCCGCGGGCCATTCGCAGTGCTGCGAGCAACGCCGCGAACACCACTGTGGATCCGAAGACCGCTACCGTCGCCTGCGGAAATCCGCCCCAGATCGCGAGACCCAGCGCCGCCGCGAGCGCCGCCAGCCAATCCACGCGCAATTTGTCGCGCAGATGCCACACCGCCAGCCACGCCAGCGGCATCCAGGCCGCCGCCATCATCGAATCGATATGCTCGGCTCGCGATGCAAAGTAACTCCCGGTTTCAAACATCACCGCGCCGGTCCACGCGGGCGCCGACCCGAGTCCGATCGCTCGAAACAAACGGTATGCCGCGACGCCCCCGATCCACACCTGCAACACCACCGCCCATTCGAGCAGCATCGGCAGGCTGAACCACGATCCCGCGCTGCTGATCCATGCGCTCGCCAGCACCAGCGGATGAAAAAAACACGCCTGGATGTTCGCGAAGACCGGATATCCGCCATAGTTGTACGGATTCCAAAGCGCGAAGCGATTCTGGCTCAGCTCATCGCGCAGAAATGCGATCAACGGAAGCTGGACCGCGCGAAAATCCCACGGAAAGCTGTACTGAGCGCTGAACAGCGGCTTGTGGAAAAACAGCACTGCGACAGCGAGCAGCGACAGGTACACGCACGCGAGAGTGATCCGTCGATGGTTCAACCTACGGATTGTATCGAACCGCCCTTAGCAATTAGCTTTTGGCCTTTAGCCAACCGCCAATAGCCAATAGCCAAGAGCCAAGAGCCAAGAGCCAAGAGCCAACAGCCAACAGCCAATAGCCAAATGCCAATCGCGTATCATATTTGTTTGGACTTCTTGCGCACGCCCATCCTAGCTGTTCTGTGCACCGCGTGTCTTACGCCCGCATTCGCCCAGCGCGAGCTGTCGGGATCGGCCCAAGCGCGCCTGGCGCTCGACCGGCTCAACGTGGTCGGCAGCGTGCTCATGATCGCCGCGCATCCTGACGACGAAAACACCGCGTTACTTGCCTACCTGGCGCGTGGCCGCAAAGTTCGCACCGGTTATCTCTCGCTGACACGCGGCGAAGGCGGTCAAAATTTGATCGGCGCCGAGCAGGGCGATGAACTCGGCATCATTCGCACCCAGGAGCTGCTTGCCGCCCGTCGCATCGACGGCGCTGAACAGTTCTTCACCCGCGCCATCGATTTCGGCTTCACCAAAACACCTCAGGAATGTTTCGAGAAGTGGGGCCGCGACAAAATCCTCAGCGACGTGGTCTGGGTGGTCCGCCGCTTCCGTCCCGACGTCATCATCCTCCGCTTCAGCGGTACTCCGCGCGACGGCCACGGCCAGCATCAGGCCTCCGCGATTCTGGGCAGGGAAGCGTTCACCGCCGCCGCCGATCCGAAACGATTCCCGGAACAGTTGCAATGGGTGGAGCCTTGGCAAGCCAAGCGCCTGATGTGGAATCCCGGCGCGTTCACCAAGGAGCAGCGCGAGGAAGTGGAAAAGATGCCCAACCGCATCGTGGTCGATCCGGGTGATTACGATCCCATCCTGGGCCACTCCTATGCCGAAATTGCCGGCATGTCGCGCAGCATGCATCGCAGCCAGGGCATGGGCGCGGCCGAGCGCAAGGGGTCGGCCAAGGATTATCTGATCACGCAGTCTGGCCCGGTGGCCACGCGCGACATTTTCGACGGCATCGACATCACTTGGAACCGCATCCCCGGTGGCGCGACGGTCGGCC
Source organism: Bryobacteraceae bacterium (assembly GCA_052148835.1). Taxonomy (GTDB): domain Bacteria; phylum Acidobacteriota; class Terriglobia; order Bryobacterales; family Bryobacteraceae; genus Palsa-89. Next base: position 2,393 of record JBKQHJ010000045.1, on the reverse strand, counting down.
AGATTGTGACCCAAGCGGCCCGGACATTCGATCCGGAAAATCCCGACAAGACAGTCCCGCTGCTTCTCAAAGTGGAAAAGCAGATGGCGACACTGCACGATCCGCTCGCCGCTCTCAAACAGCGCGAGCTGAGCGAAGCCATCGTGCTTTGTTCCGGCCTCTGGCTGGACGCGGGCACCGACAAGTACGCCGTCACGCCCGGCGGATCTCTCAAGTTCGATGCCACCGCGCTTAGCCGCGATCATCTTGCTGTGCAGATAAAGTCGGTGGACATCAAAGGCATCTCCCCCGCCACCACCAAGGACAAATTCGGCGCCGTTCTTCCGTTCAACGAACCGCAAGCCTACGCTCTCACCACCACCATCCCCGAGCATCAACCTCCCACGCAGCCCTACTGGCTGGTCGAACCTAAACAAGGTGACACGTACACCATCCCCAATCAGCTCGACGTCGGTTTGCCGGAAAATCTTCCGCTATTCGAAGCGCATTTTCATTTGCTGATTGAGTCGCAGGATGTCGAAGTCGTTCGCCCGGTAGCCTATCGCTACATTGAGCGCGCTCAAGGCGAGTTGACTCGCCCCGTGGTGGTTGAGCCGCCGGTCGCATTGCAGTGGTCCCAATCCGCAATTTTGTTCCCGAACGGATCGCCCAAAGCCGTGGAGCTTCAGATCAAGGCTAACGTCGCCAAGGCGATTGGCGAGGTTCATATCCAAACGCCGCCAGGCTGGCGCATCTCCTCGCAATCCGGCGATTTTGAGTTGATGGCCGCCGGCGAGCAGGGCGAAATTTCATTCCAACTCACCCCTCCTTCTGATAACGCGCAAGGAGCGCTGGCCGCCAGTGCGAAGTCGGACGGTCAAACCGTCACCACGTCGATGGAGACCATCAATTACCCGCACATCCCTCCGCAAGTTTTGTTTCCTCCCGCTACCGCGAAACTGGTGCGCGCCGACGTGCGTTTGCTGGCCCAAACCATCGGCTATGTCATGGGCGCGGGCGACGAAGTCCCGCAAGCCCTGCAACAGTTGGGCGCCCAAGTGAGTCTGCTTAGTTCCGACGATCTTGCGAGCGGCAATCTCAACCGCTTCGATGCCATCGTCACCGGCGTGCGCGCCTACAACGTTCGGGCGGACCTGCGCGCCAACGAAGGCCGCCTGCTCGATTACGTGAAGAACGGTGGGACATTAGTGGTGCAATACAACGTCGCCGAAGGCGGCAACCCTTTTGGCGGCGATACGAATATTTTGGCGAATATCGGTCCTTATCCGATTACCACGGGCCGCGAGCGCGTCACGGTGGAAGAAGTCCCCGTGGAGTTCCTGCATCCCGAGAGCCCGCTGCTGCATAAGCCCAACGAAATTACCGAGCGCGATTTCGACGGCTGGATTCAAGAGCGCGGCCTCTACTTCGCATCCAAATGGGATAACCATTACCTGGCGCTGTTTGAAACGCACGACCCCATGGAAAAGCCGCAGACCGGCGTCACGCTCTACACGCCTTACGGAAAGGGCGCCTATGTGTTCACGGCGTTCTCCTGGTTTCGCGAGTTGCCGGCCGGTGTCCCGGGCGCGTTTCGCATCTTCGCGAATTTCTTGAGCGCCGGGAAGATACAGTGAGCGGCCCGCCGCACAAAGCGCCGCACCTTGTCGAAGACGAACCACCGCCCCTGCTCGGCTCCTGGCGCCGCATCTACGTTTTGGTCCTCTGTTATCTCGCGCTCCTGATCCTCGCGTTCTACGTCTTCACCAGAGTCTTCGCTTCATGAGAGTCTTTGCTTCATGAAAACGTTATGAGGCCACTCGATTGGGCCGTCATGTTTACCTGGCTGGCCTTCATCGTCAGCTACGGGCTCTACCGCGGGCGCGGCAGCAGCACCATGAACAAGTACCTTCTGGCGGGCAAATCGATGCCCTGGTACGCAATGGGCCTTTCCATCATGGCCACGCAAGCCAGCGCCATCACTTTCATCTCCACCACCGGCCAAAGCTACACCGACGGCATGCGCTTCGTGCAATTCTACTTTGGATTGCCGCTGGCGATGGTGATCCTGTGCGCCACCGCGGTGCCCATCTTCGCGCGCGCCAAGGTCTACACCGCGTACGAGTATCTTGAAAAGCGTTTCGACGCGAAAACGCGCGCGCTGGTCACGGGCATATTCTTGATCCAGCGCGGGCTCGCGGCCGGTGTCGCGCTCTCCGCTCCGGCCATCGTTCTTTCAGTCGTTCTAGGATGGCCGTTCCGAGTCACCATTTTCGTCATGGGCGGACTGGTGATCCTGTACACCACGACCGGCGGAATCAAGGCCGTGACCTGGGCGGACGTGCAGCAGATGGGCGTAATCCTCGGCGCGCTGGTTCTGGCCCTGGTGATCGCGGTTACGCGGCTGCCTAACG
>JBKQHJ010000044.1:0-87113 GCA_052148835.1 Bryobacteraceae bacterium | reverse complement strand
CGCCAGGTTCCCGCGATTCCTTCCACTTCCGCTTGGCCGCCCAGCCGCCCTTCGGTACCCACCTCGCGCGCCACGCGCGTCACTTCGCTAGCGAACGAGCTCAACTGCTCCACCATGGTGTTGATGGTGTTCTTCAGCTCCAAAATTTCTCCGCGGGCATCCACCGTGATCTTGGTCGAGAGGTCGCCTTTCGCGACGGCCGTAGTTACTCCCGCGATGTTGCGCACCTGATTGGTCAGGTTGCCCGCCATCGAGTTCACGCTTTCGGTAAGATCCTTCCACGTGCCCGCGATCCCCTCCACCTCGGCTTGACCGCCCAGCTTGCCTTCGGTTCCCACTTCGCGCGCCACGCGCGTCACTTCCGATGCGAACGAATTCAACTGATCCACCATGGTATTGATGGTGTTCTTCAGTTCCAGAATCTCGCCGCGCGCGTCCACGGTGATCTTGGTCGACAAATCGCCGCGCGCCACGGCCGTCGTCACGCCCGCGATGTTGCGGACCTGGTTGGTCAGATTGCCAGCCATGGAGTTCACGCTCTCGGTCAAATCCCGCCAGGTTCCCGCGATTCCTTCCACTACCGCTTGGCCGCCCAGCCGCCCTTCGGTACCCACCTCGCGCGCCACGCGCGTCACTTCGCTAGCGAACGAGCTCAACTGGTCCACCATGGTGTTGATGGTGTTCTTCAGTTCCAGAATCTCGCCGCGCACCTGCACCGTGATCTTGCGCGACAGATCGCCCTTGGCCACAGCCGTGGTCACTTCGGCGATATTACGAACCTGAGCCGTTAAATTGCCGGCCATAGAATTGACGGAGTCCGTCAAATCCTTCCACGTTCCGCCGACGCCCGGCACATCGGCCTGCCCGCCCAGCTTGCCTTCGGTACCCACTTCGCGCGCCACGCGCGTCACTTCGGCGGCAAACGAAGAAAGCTGGTCCACCATTGTGTTGATGGTGTTCTTCAACTGCAAGATTTCGCCGCGCGCGTCGACAGTAATGCGCGTCGACAGGTCGCCCTTCGCCACGGCGGTGGTCACTTCGGCGATGTTGCGCACCTGATTGGTCAGGTTGCTCGCCATGGAGTTGACCGAATCGGTCAAATCTTTCCACGTTCCCGCCACGCCGCGCACATCGGCTTGTCCGCCTAATCGGCCTTCGGTTCCCACTTCGCGCGCCACGCGCGTCACTTCGGCTGCGAATGAGGAGAGCTGATCCACCATGGTGTTGATGGTGTTCTTCAATTGCAGAATTTCGCCGCGCGCGTCCACGGTGATGCGCGTCGTCAAATCGCCCTTGGCCACGGCCGTGGTGACGCCCGCGATGTTGCGGACCTGGTTGGTCAGGTTGCTGGCCATCGAGTTGACGCTTTCCGTCAAATCGCGCCACGTTCCCGCCACCGCCGGCACTACTGCCTGACCGCCCAGCTTGCCCTCGGTTCCCACTTCGCGCGCCACGCGAGTAACTTCGCTGGCGAACGAATTCAACTGCTGCACCATGGTGTTCACCACGCGCGCGGTATGCAAAAACTCGCCGCGCAGAGGGCGCCCGTCCACTTCGAGCGACATGTTCTGCGACAGATCCCCTTTCGCCACCGCGCCGATCACGCGCGCCACTTCGGTGGAGGGCTGCACCAGATCGCCAATCAGGCTGTTCACGCTCTCCACGCAATCGGCCCACGCCCCCGTTACCGAACCAATGGACGCGCGCTGGGTGATCTTTCCGTCCTTGCCGACCGCGCGGCTGATGCGTTCGAACTCGCTAACCATCTTCTGGTTGATCTCGAGAACGTCATTCAACGCGTCGGCGATCTTGCCTTCCAGGTCTGTCTGATCCACCGGCATGCGAACCGTAAAATCTCCGCGTTTGAAGGCGATTAAGGTGCTCAGCAGCTTGTTGGCGTCGCGGCGGGCCTTGGCGCTATTGGAGGCGGCGACGGCCTTACCCCCAGTCGCCTTTTGGCCGTTGGCTCGGCTGCCGTTAGGCTTGTTTCCGCTGGCATGGCCACCTTTCAAGCCGCTAACACGCACTTTGCCGCCGTTTTCAGCAGTTACACGCTTCATGTCTCTGGCTCCTGGCGAAAGTAATCTTCCTTACGATATGCACCTGGATCTGCCGATCTTTTCTTGAGACTCCTCGGTGCCGATCTGGTTACAACAATTTTAGCTTTGCTATGTGCTTCCAAAATTTATCTGTGCTATTAGGTTAACTAGGGCCGTGTTCGACATCCTGCTGGCGGAAGACAATCCCGGGGACGTTCTGCTGTTCCGCGAAGCTTTGAACACCCGCGAGTTGCCTTGCAATCTGGTGGTCGCCGTGGATGGTCAAAAAGCGATGTCTCTGTTGGGGGAGGAGGCATCCAGCATTCCCACCTGGCGTCCCCACTTGATCGTATTGGACGTAAACCTTCCTAAGTATAACGGCGATGCCGTGCTGCGCTATGTGCGCCGCCAACCGTGGCTCGAGGGAGTGCCCGTAATCATGTTGACATCTTCGGCCTCACCGGCCGATCGCGCGGCAGCGATGGAACTGGGAGCCAATCTGTACCTGCAGAAGTCCTCGGACTTAGATGAGCTTCTCGAAGTTGGAAAAATCGTGGAAGAGATTCTCGCGCGTGCTCCACAGTCGTAAGCCAATGGGCTTGCACCCGGCGTGGAATACAAAGTTTTGTGCAATCTTCAGCGTCTGAGCGCGCTATTTCGTGTTGTAATCGATGAGGAGTAGGACTAAGAACTTTTAAGGTAACCGCCGCGTTAACCAAGTTGCTGTTTCGCGCGTCAACGGTTCAAGAGGCGTCGAGTTTGGGCGCTACGGGATTCATGAAAACAAAAACCACTCTTCTTGCTGTGCTTTTTCTGGGCGCGTGCGCCGGGCAACTTTCCGCTCAATCCTTTGATTCCAGCGGCGACGGGATGCTGAGCGGCGCGTACTATTTCCGCCAGGTCATCTACCTCGAGAATTCCAACGATTCGATGAGCCTCACCGGGACCATCACGTTCGATGGCAAGGGTAACTATACGCTCAGTACCGCGACTCTGCTCGACCAGGCCAACGGTTCCATCACGCCACAGCCCTTCAGTGGATCCGGCACCTATTCCATTGCCGCCAGCGGCGAAGGCTTTCTCACCGCCGTCAACACGCCCGATTTTCCCAACGACTTAATTATCGGGCTGGTATCGCCTAACGGAGTGTTTATCGGTAGCAGCACGGAGAACACCAACCAGTACAATGATCTCTTTATCGCCGCACCGGCGGGCTCTCCCACCGTCAGCACTCTGTCCGGCTCCTACCAAGTCGCTTACTTCGATCCCACCTATCCCGGAGACGGTCTCCTGAGCTTCAGCGCCGACGGGGGCGGAAACGCGGGGACCGTGAACCTGACAGAATATCTCGGTTCCGACACCACCACCACCACCGGAAGCATCAGCGGAGTAACTTATTCGTTCAGCAACGGCGTTGGGCAAATCAACCTCGGACCTTCCAACACGAATAACTTAGTCAGCGGCACCGAGCAGCTATTTACCACTCCGGACGGCAAGTTCTTCTTCGGTGGCAACTATAATGGTTTCGACATATTCGTCGGAGTCCAGAACGCCACCAGCAACCCGTCGAACGTCGCGGCTCTGTACTATCAGGCCGGGATCAATATCGACGAATCCTCGAACAACAACGGCTTGGACAGCTACTTCGGCGCCACCAATATTCTTCCAGCCAGCGCCGGCAGCTCTCAGGGGAACAACATCATCGCCGACGAGCGGGATAACTCGCTGGCCTTTTACGGTGGATCGTCCGACTACACTTACTACGACTTTTACACCGTGAATGGAGATGGCAGCGCCTCGGACAGCTACTATAGTTACTGGGCCAGCCAGGACGGGACCATTCGCGTCGGCTACGGCCCGGGTCCTGAACTGGGAATCAACGTCGCGTTCCAGGCGCCTTCACCGAGCGGACCCGGTGTATATATAAGTCCAATAGGCTTCCAGAACGCAGCCAGTAACGCCCCCTTCACAACGTTCGTCTCTCCCGGCGAATTTCTCACGCTATACGGCTCCGGCCTCGCTCCCACCACGGTGAGTACCAGCGTGCCTTTCTCCACCAATGTCAGCGGTGTTCAGGTAATGATCGGCGGTACGGCAGCCCCCATTTACTTCGTGAGTCCGAACGAAATCGACGTAGTCGTCCCCTACGAAGTAACGCCCGGGTCGGTGGCGCAGATTCAGGTGATCAACAATGGAGCGAATTCCAACGTGGTTACTCAATTTATCGGAGAAACCTCGGTTGGCGTTTTCACCAACAACCCGGAGAACGGCATCGGCTACGCGGCTGCCCTACGTCCCGATGGTTCGATCATCTCAGAGGCAAATCCGGCGCCGGTTGGGGAGACCGAAGCTGTGTATCTGGCAGGCATGGGTACCACGAGCAATCAGCCCGCCGACGGCGCGGCCGCTCCCAGCAGCCCGCTGGCCGACACCAACTCGGTGCCAAGTATTGCCCTGTTTGATTCCGCCGGCAACGCGCAACCCGCCACAGTTACGTTCTCAGGCCTGGCTCCCGGATTCGCCGGACTTTATCAGATCGACTTCACCATACCCTCGGGCTTGGTGAACGGCGACACGGAGCTCGATGTCTTCAGCGGCGTGGACTCGGAAAGTGTCGAGGCCCTGCTTCCCATCACCGGCGGCACGTCCGCGGCTCGCGCCAACGTCCGGACCAAGCGGCATCATCTCCAGCGCCGCCGGCGGTATGCGATTGAGAATCGGCTCAGCAAAAGGCATCCGTAGGTTTTACCGCGCCGCGACCGCTACCGAGCCGCGACCGTGAGGGAGCGGTAACTAACTACCGAGCCGCGACCGTGAGGGAGCGGTAACTAACTACCGAGCCGCGACCGTGAGGGAGCGGTAACTAACTACCGAGCCGCGACCGTGAGGGAGCGGTTATCCGGCGGATCCGCCAGCGGCAAATCTACCGTGATCGGATTGTGGTCTGAAATCCGATCCGGTATCGCGTGGTTGAGCGCATGCAGTGTCCGTCCGTGGAAGCAACTGAATGCCGAGTAGTCCTTGGAGTCGGGCTTCTCCAGATGCGCCGGCTTCACGAAGATCCAATCCAGTTTGTACTGGCCCACCGGCCCGAAACGCCGGCTCAATTCCTCGGTGGCCTCGAAACCTTTGACCGATCGTTCATTGGAATTCGCCAGCCGTCCGCCGCGGCCGTTCGCTGAGTGCTCGGCGTCGCCCCGGAAGTCGAACGCATTGCCATCGTCAAAACGGAACTTCTCGATGGTCGAAAAGAACTTGGCTTCCGGATTGTCTCCGAGCAACGGAATGCTGGTCTCCGTCGGATCGTCCACTTTGCGAGTGAATCCAACCAGCCCCAGCGAGAGATCGTAGGCCCATCCGAACGGCGTTGCGTATTTGATCGCGCTGGTGGCGCCTTCCTCCGCCCACCATTTTCCGCTGCCGAAATGCTCCTTCAAGGCGCGCGTGACGCTGATCGGCACGCCGGTGTGGGTGGAGGTGTTCATGTCACCGGCGATGATCACCGGGTGATCGATCTGGTCGATCTTGTCCAGAATCTCCTGCAGCTGCTTGCGGCGCATTTCGGGACTCGCGACGTCTTCCAGGTGCGTTGCCACCACAGTGACGCGGCCCATCGGGAGATCGGGATCGGCGATGTCGGCCATCAGCATCATTCGGCCGCCGCGCCGCACTTGCCGAACCAGTTGTTCCTTGAACAGGGCGGCACTGACTTTACCTTCCGCCTTAGTAGCTACCGAGCGCTTCTTCTCGTCTTTGTACCAGTCGTGACCTTGGATCAGGAATGGCATCAGCTTTACGTTCTCCAGCCGGTACCGGCTCAAGATGGCCGTGCCATGCATCCCGCGGTAGCGTTGGGGATCCGGCTTCATGATTTCCTTGACGTGAGCGATCATCGCCTCCCGGTCGTCCTGCGGGTCGGCATACGCGTCTGCCACCTCGTGCACAATCACCTGTTGATCCAACCCCATCGTGATGGGATCCACCTCGACGAACTCCACTCCGTATGCGTAGTTCATGTTTAAGGCGTTCGCCAGTTCATCCGCCACGTTCCGAAACAGCGTTCGATTCACGCCCCAATCCACTTCGTTCAGCACCACCAGATCGGCTTGTTCGAGAATCGCAATCTGCTCGCGAATTTTCGCGCGCTCATCGTCGTCCGCCTTGGAGCCCTTGTCTTCCATCAGGGCGTTGAACTTCTTGGGATCCGTGAAAGCGAAACGAACGGCATCGAACTCCAGTCCACGTTCGATGTTCCATTGAGCGACGCGCAGCATCTTGCCGGTCTGCGGATCGCTCGGTTTCAGCGGCATCATTCCGGCGTCCGAAGCGTTGTTCCGCACGAAGGGCGTGGTGAGCAGCCTCCGCAGCTTGTCACGCAGTGGCGTGGGCAGATCGTCGTCTTGATAAAGCTGCTTAATCTCATCGAAAGTGAGCAGCGGGGGGTCTGCCGGCCGCGCCACGGGCTGGCCCCACAGAGGGATGGTCCCGAGCAGCACCGCACCGGCCATGGCAAGCCGTGTTGGTGTCACAACGATTAGATGATGGCCGCCGCGATATCAATACACTTCCCAGGTACTAAGGCGAATCCGAAGGACAACCACTGCCGCCCGCTACGGGTTCGGGCAGGCGCCCGGCTAAACTGCATGTGTTTTCAATGGCTAGTCAAACGGAAGCTGTGCTAAAATCAAAAGCCTTATCAAACTGATAGTCAGTCCACAACGAACAAAGTGACGATGCGAAAAAAGAGCTTGGCGCTCACGGCAGTCCTTTTTATCTCTGGCGTGTGCCCTGTCAAAGCAATTCCACCTACCTACACCATCGGGAACAACACCCCCACGACGGTTTACTTTATTCAGGGACAGAGCTTCACGCCTACTATCCAAGGCAACCTCGGAACGGGGGTAGCCGCCACCAGTGGCAACGTGGAACTCGTGCGATTCAGCCTCGCTTTCCAAAATCCGACAACGGCTCCGGGTTCGCTTTATATCTATAGTTTCCAACCCACCATCGCGCAAGTGAACAACAGCGGACAAGGGAGCTTGGGAGTTGGCGCGAATACCGGTACGGGCGTTTACCTATTCAGCGGGCTTGTGCTGCAGGCGAATACGAAGTATTACGCGGTTCTTCCGACGCAGGTCAGCATATTCGATGGCTCCGGCCACCCCTACGCGGGAGGTTTGGATCTGTACCCACAACCAGTGAACGCTCCGACTTCGATCGACGAGGGACTTGGGGGCTTCGACGCCGGCTTTACGGCGACCTTTGAAATCTTGCCGTCGCCGCCCGCCACTCCCGCGCCATCGTCTATTTGGCTCATGCTGGCCGGGCTCACCGCTATCGGGTTCTATCTCGGTTACCGTCGTCTGCGGGGGAATCAGTTCGCTCGCAGTGACGATTGATCCTCCGGTATCTTTCGAACCCACTAGCCGGACTTGATGCCCAGCACGCTCAGCAGCAACTTCCCGAAGAATCCGCGTCTGCGCTGGTCCAGGAACATCCAGGAGAGCACTCGCACCGCTGCCGGCGCGCGAAAGTTCGGATCCGCTTCGCGGCGCCGCTCCAGGATCCCGGCCAGCGTCTCACGCGGCTTCTCGCGGAAATCGTCCAGCATCGCGGTTTGATGCACGCAGGAGATAGTGCAAAACGGCGCACAGCCCTTGGGACGCGCGGCTTCCCGGCGCAAGTCTTCGATGGTGTACTCTTCGAGCGGAATCGCCGGCTTGCCCCTTTGCTGGGAACAGTAATGCACCAGCCCGTCTTCACAGATGTACAGGAACCGCCCGCCGGCGCGGCAATGCCAGGCGTTGGGTAGCCCACGCCCGATGTTCTGCTGGAAGCTGTCGAAATGCGCGAACGAGAAAAGCGAGTTCTTGTGCTCCAGAAACTGCTCGTAGACTTCCTGATGAGGCTGGCCCAGCGGCTTCAGTTGGCCTGAATGATCGTGCAAAATGCCAACCGTACTGGTGAACCCGAGCGAACGCGCCCGGCGCGAAACCGCCAAAGCATCTTCTGGATTCCGGATGCCCGCGCCCAGCACCGAATTGATGGTGATCCCGAATTCGGCATGCTCGGCCAGCCAGGCCAGCTTCCGGTCCAGCACCTGCAGGCTTTTCTTGGATATTTCGTCCGGCCGCGCATTGTCGATGCTGATCTGCAGGTAATCCAAGCCCGCGCGGTTGAGCTTTTCGATCCGCTCCGGCGTCAAAATCAGGCCATTGGTGATTAGGGTCGCGATGGCTCCGCGCTTGCGAATCCGAGCGATGATAGCGTCCAGGTCGGGGTGCAGCGTGGGCTCGCCCCCGCTGAGGGTGATGATGGTGGTCCCGAGATCGGCCAGCCGGTCGATCCGGCGGAGCATGGTTTCGAGCGGCACCGGATCGGACGTCTTATCGTATTCGTTGCAATAGCCACAGTCCAGATTGCATCGGCGGATCGGCACGATCTGGGCCAGGATGGGATGGGAAGCCGACTGCATCGCGCGAGCGAACATCCGCGATTCCCGAATCTTCCGCCCTACTTGTCTGGTCACTTTCCTAGGACGCATAGCCAGCTACTTCGATTGTGGACGAAATTGACGAATTCCGGTAACCAGGTTTAAACCAATTTGGTCTAAACTTGTAGCTAAGTCACGACGATCTCAGTTCAGGTGTACAAATGATGTTTCAAGGACGGTCTGTGATCTCGGCCGTGTGGGGTATCGTCCCCGCACCGGCTTCTTCCCAACTCGCAGCTAAACCAATATGGTCCGTGCTGCGGCTGTTTCGGCGCCAAGGACAGGCCCGCCCGCCGCGGCTTCCGGTAGCGGCTTCCGAGCCCAACGCGCGAACCGGACCTCGCCCGTGAAGTAGCGCCATTCCAGCCAGCGCCATCACAAGCACCAGCATCTCGCTGGGCTCGGGCGTCGGTGTGATTCCTGCCGGATCAGTGAGCAAGAACGCGGTCAGTTGCCCGTCATAAAGGCCGACCCCGGTGATTTGGCCCACGTCGTTGATCCCGTAAGCCGCCAGCAAGTCCCAACCTGAATTACTCGGAATCAGTGAGTTCAAATCCAGCATCGTGCCGTCATTATAGAGAAACGCGTGCTGGTCGCCGTCCGCCAGGTAGCTATAACCTACTACCTCGCCGTTGTTGTTGACGCCATAGGCGAAACTGCTTTCGCCCAGCGTCCCCAGGTCGGTCATCACGGCATCCACCACGGAGAACGCGTTCTCATACCCGCTCGGCAGGCTCGCGAATCCCACCACTTCGCCGTTGTCGTTAATGCCCGTGGCCTGGCTGTTGGGTCCGCCAAAAGTGCCCAGCAGGCTTATGCCGCCATCCGGGCTCCAAACGATCGCCTGAAATGTTCCGTTGGTCAATTGGCCGTCGCCCACCACGGTGCCAGCGTCGTTGATTCCGTAGGCCGCGCTCCAATCGAAGCCCGGCTGCGTCGTCAGGTCTTGCACCTGGCCGTTTCGAGCGACAAACGCTTCGCCATTTCCGCCCGCCACTTCGCCGGAATTATTGATCGCGATCGCGTAGGAGCCGGCGCCGAGCTGGGTGGTGCTGGATCCGCTCCAAATGGTTCCGTAGGCCTGTCCGTTGCTGTACGTAGTCCCTACCACGGTTCCTGAGTTGTTGATCCCATACGCGTAGGACGTCGAACTCCCGGAAGGCAGACCTTGTAAACCGCTCGGTGTGGAGACAAATGCCTGTTGATTGCCCGAGGCATTCTGGGCCGACCCGGCCACTGTACCTGAGCTATTGATCGCGTATCCTGTAGATGGGCCGGCCACGAGTCCACCCAGGCTGGCCACGGTATAGATCGGACTGGCTGCGGCGAACTCCGCACAAATCAGCAGAAAACCGATCATTTTCACGACAAACACCTCGCTAATTCTAGAAGACACAGCGATTGTCACATGGATATCGACGATCTCAACATGACCCAAACGTCTCGTTTCGAAGCATACACGCTCCCGTACGAATACGCTATTCCCCCTGGGGTATAGGGGGTCGGTTAACGCAGGCCGATGCCCGTCCCTAATACCAGTAGCCTTTTCACTTAGCCCCTACTCAGCTATGCTAGATCCAATGCCAGGCAGACTGTCGCTTCCTGCGGTCGCGCTCCTGATTCCTCTGGCAGCGGCTCCTTCGTTGGCGCGCGCCCAGTGGTTAAACCATCCCACTCCAGGAATTCCACGCAATTCGGACGGCAAGCCGAATCTTTCCGCTCCGACGCCGCGGGCGGCCGATGAAAAACCCAACCTTTCGGGGCTCTGGCAGACCGACGCCGCCCCTCCCGAACTCCTGCAACGCTTGATCCCAGAGGCTACAAACGGCGCGGGTGAAGAACCTCTCTCGCAGTACTTCATCAATATATTTTCCGATTTCAAACCCGAGGATGTGCCTCTCCGACCCGCCGCCGCGGAACAATTCCGGAAACGCGCGCAGAACTTCAGCCAGGAATCTCCGCTCCCGCACTGTCTTCCGGAAGGCATGCCGATGGTAGAAATGTCGCCGGCACCTTACAAGATTGTCCAAACGCCCTCACTGACGCTCATGCTTTACGAGCGAGATACAACTTACCGCCAGGTGTTCACCGACGGCCGAAAATTACCTGACGATCCTCAACCGTCGTGGCTAGGCTACTCGGTTGGAAAATGGGACGGCGATTCGCTGGTAGTTGACTCGGCCGGTTTCAACGACCGCGGGTGGTTGGATGCGCGTGGCCACACGCATGGCGAAGCGCTGCACTTGACGGAACGATTTCACCGCCTCGACTTCGGCCATCTGGAAGTGCGTTTAACGATTGACGACCCCGAAACTTATACCAAGCCCTTTACCGTCGTGCTGAAGCAGCGCCTGATTCCAGATAGCGATCTGCTCGAAGCCTTCTGCGCCGAAAACGAGAAAGACGTAACGCATATAACTGGCAAGTAGGCGCCGCGTTTGGCGATGGAATCGAGCCCGGCTTCGCTCAATGGTCGACGGTAACTCTCCCAGTTGATTGCGCAGCGCACACAAGAGTTCGGCGTCCGCATGGCGCTCGGAGCGAAAAGAAGCGAACTGCTCACGCTGGTGATCCGCGAGGGAATGGCGCTGACGTTTGCCGGCCTCGCGGCTGGCCTGGTGATTGCAGTCTCTCTAACGGGATTGCTGAGCAGCTTGCTTTATGGCGTGAAAGCGACCGATCCGTGGACCCTGGCAGCGGTTTCGCTGCTGCTCGTTTTGGTGGCTCTCTTGGCTACCTATATTCCCGCTCGGCGCGCGTCACGGGTCGATCCAATGGTGGCGTTGCGATACGAATGAAACTTTAGTTCCCGACTAAACTACAGCCTCGAAATATCTAAGCGTCTGCTCCACATCAATGGCTAAGTGGAGACCAGGCCAAACCTGCTCTTGCCCTGGAATAGGAACCATGGACGCAACATAGTTCGCCTTATTTCCCAACATTGCGTCAAACATCAGGAAATTAACGCTCGGCCGTACATGGCCAATCAAATGCGTGGTCAAGCCGCCAGGCGAGCGAGACAAAACAGCGGTGTGAAAGGCGCTCCCCCAACATCCGGAGAAATTACGATACCGATTGAAAAGTTCGATCTGCTCGGCGACACTCAGTTGCTCCGGATGAACGATCAAAAAACCCTTTTCCGCGAGAGCGCTTTCCAGCTCCACCTGATTTTGAATGTCACGTCTGCCTCGGAGTTTAGATCGAGACAAAAACACCGGCTGATCCGATAATTGAGAACCATTTTCGCGCAGATACAAATCGCTCACCGCCAGGAAAGCCTTGCGATGAACCGAGTAGGCTTCGGCCCGATTGGAAAAAGAAGCCGCCGGCACAAAGACTTTTCGGAATCTGACAGGTCCGTTCAGGGGGTACTCGCCTGGACGAATAGGAAGACCAAGTAACCGGATGAAGTCCGTTATGTTGCGATGAACTGGAGTCGTCGAGAGATAGAAGCCAGATATCTTGGTGAGTTCCGGGTATTCGAAAAATGCCCACAGGCGGCTCGTGCCCTCCGTGAGGAAGTCTCCCCAATGGTTGTAAAGCTTTGATAGGTATACCAGCGGCTCGTCGACGGTAACGAAATCAGACGGCAAAGAGATGGTCTCCGGGCCGGCATTGACGAACTCGACCAGGTCCTTGCCCCTTCGTGTACAACTCTCCAGTATTCTGTCACCGTATTTATCGTATAAACACATCGCGCCGGGCACATAATAGGCGTCTGTAAGTTCCATTAAACCCGTTGGGCGGCCGTCAAATATCTGGAACTCCTGTCCGGATCTGGCGATCGCGTCGGGAGCATTTCCTACGTAATGATATCTTATATTGCAGGATATTCTGGATTTGCCGCCAGCGGCTGACAAAATGGTTATTGGGATAACTAAACTTCGGAACATGACTACTGGATTGCCCGCGGTCTGCCCTGCCGTGTATTGCTGAACATAGTCGCGAATTCGTTCCGCGTAAATCCGGTGGGCGACTGCGTTAGGATGGCCGTCGTCCGGCAGGCAAGTGTACTCGGTGCCCGAGACGCTCGCGTTCACAACCGGTATGCCATTTTCCGCCAACCGGGCCGCCAGCACTGCGGATGGCTGTCCCCATAACGTGGTGATGAAAAAATGTCCACCGTACGCTCGAACAATCGCGTTGGCGCGCTCGAGCAAGCGAAGGCAGACCAAATCAAGATAATACGGATCTGGGGCGAAGTCGGAAAGATCTATTCCCAGGAGATCATACCGCGGCATCCGCACCGATCGCGTTCGTAAACCGCCGATTGCATCGAGTCCGGCGCGGGGCGCAAGCCATCCCGGTGGCCTGCTGGTGGCGGGACTGAACCTATTGCTCGCAAACTGCGCCCAGACGGCACTGGCGCCGTTGCGGCGAAGATGATCGTCCAGCCAGCAGAATGTTACGAATTCTGGTTTGTTCAAGAGCAGGTCGCGCTCCAGCTGGATTAGATTTTGCGCCGTGCCATAGCCGGCGACGCCACCATGGTTCTCCACGCGCCAAGCAGGGAACATCCCCTGCAGCAGCGAACAGAAAGTCTCCTCCGCCGCAACCCCGAAACCGTAGGTCCACGAGCAACCATAGGCTGCCAGGGTCTTCGCGCCCGCGGCCGGCTGGCCGATGACGGGACGGCAACCTGTCGCATCAACGTCCATGATTAACTTCCGCCCTAGCACTTGGATCTGCTCCGACGCATTCGGCTTCAGGCGTAGCTGCAGTGCCGGATCCGGTGCTAAAATCTCGCTCAGCTCAGGCGCAATTAGCGTCTTTTTCGCGCCCTCGGTGTGGCTGGCCACCGGCGTACTGGTCAGCTGGTAATTGGGACCGCTTCTAGGCGCGTAACCCAGAGCCGCCAACACGTCGGCTATCCGACCTTCAAACTCAGCGATCTCTTGCGAGTACATGCCATGGGCGGTCGTAGCGCGGCCCGGCGGAAGATTCTGAACCGGCAGGCGAGCGTCGACCGGCGGAACGTCGGCGGCAATCGCGGCAGCCGCCAGCGGCGAGATCGGCAACTGAAGCGCTGCCCTGACGTCCATGGCGATTGCCAGCCAATCCGAAAGGGCGTTCTCGTAACGGAATAACCTCACGTTGGGGTCCCTCTCGCGCAGTTCGGTGAAACGCCGGTAGCACTGCATTGCGTCTTCGACATCCGGCGATCGAAGAAACTCGGCAAACGCCGGTGGCGCGCATGCCGCGCTATCCAGAGCTTCCCGGCCTGCTTGGCAATCCGCCGCCACACCGGACTGTTGCTGCAGATGGCGCTGCCACAGATGGCGATACCGCGCAACGATCATGTCGCGGGGATCGCGCAGAAACAGCAACTTCGCACTCGTGGAGGCAAAGACATCCTGCAGCCCTTTAGGAACGTCAAAAAAAACACCGAATCCATAGCCGCGCCGCAGCAACAATTGTTTCTCGGCGGAGTTGGCGAGTCTATCGGTCGCATTCCCATTGGACGCCCGCCGGCGCAGAGCCTGGAAGTCGCACAGCGGGCGCCCCACCGCTGCCATAAGCCGATCCAAAAGCTGCCAGAATTGACCGATCCCGGAAAATGCCATCGAGAAAACATAGAAGCTGGCAAAGTCGCCGGGCTGCGGAAGCGTCAGTTTGACGCGGCCGCCCGAGGCCAGGTCCATTTCAATTTCTTGATCCATGCACTTCTCGATCAATTCACTTTCTCAAAAATACATGCTTCGGCGGCGCTTCGTCTACTCGACACATTCGCCGGAGTATTTCCGGAACAAACTAACGGACCAGCCGAGCAGTGCTAGCCTGAGACAACTATGTCCATTGACGCGTCGATCCTCAATGAAATCGAGCACTTGCGCGAGCTAAATGCAGCCGAAAAAACGGCCTTGGCCGAAAAAATCGAGCTTCTCCGCTATTCAGCCGGGCAGAGCGTATTCAATTATGGCGATCCTGGCCATGCGATGTATATCGTTCGATCGGGCGAAGTAGAAATATACGTTAAGAACGACCAGGGCGAGAAGATCGTGCTCGAAACTTCGCAGCCAGGCGATCTTTTTGGTGAAGTCGCGTTGCTGGACGGCGGTCCGCGCACCGCCTGGGTAGTGGCTCTCGGCGAGGTCGAGTTGCTGCGGCTCGACCGGGAACATTTTGAAGACTACGTCCGCCAGTGCACGCCCGCGGCGCTGAACCTGTTGAGCGTCGCCGCCCGCCGTCTGCGCCGCAGCGATGAGATGATCCGCCGCACGGTGACGCGCAACGCCAACGACGTCGCGGCCGAGCAAGGCACGCTTCTCACGCGTTTGGCCGATGCCGTCCCGTCCTTCACCGGAAGCATCGGATCGCTGGCCTTACACGCGGCGTTCCTGGGCGGCTGGATTGCCATCAATCTGAGCTTGATCCGAAACATGAAAGCTTTCGATCCCTATCCGTTCGAATTCCTCTCGGTGATCGTGTCGCTCGAAGCCATTTTTCTGACTCTGTTCGTGCTCACCAGCCAGAACCGCCAGCGCGCGCGCGATCGCATCCGTTCCGACATCGAATTTGAATCCAGCATCAACACCGAAACCAAGATCGCTTTCCTGCACGAAAAAATCGACAAGCTCGCTGAAACCCAGTATGCGCTGCTAGTGAACACGCAAAAGCTGCTGGACAAAACCCGCTGACGGTATCATCACAGCATGGACCTGAAAAGTTACATTACATTGGGACGTACCGGATTGCGCGTCAGCCCGTTGTGCCTGGGCGCGATGACGTTTGGAACTCAGTGGGGCTGGGGCGCCGATGAAGCCACTTCGCGCTCCCTCTTCGACCGCTATGTGGACACCGGAGGCAACTTCATCGACACCGCCGACGGCTACCAAAGCGGCCAGAGCGAGCAGATGTGCGGCAAGTTCATCGGCGAGCGCAAACTGCGCGACCAGATTGTTCTTGCCACCAAATTCACTTTTAACGGTTCGCCGGGCAATCCCAACTCGGGCGGCAACGGACGCAAGAACATCTATCGCGCCATCGATGCGTCGCTCGGCCGGCTGAATACCGATTTCATCGATCTTTATTGGCTGCACGCCTGGGATACCGTAACGCCGGTGGAGGAGGTGGTCAACACCTTGACGGATCTGATCCGCGCCGGGAAGATTCGCCACTACGGCTTCTCCGACACTCCCGCCTGGTATGTGGCGCGCGCTCACACCCTGGCCGAGCAGCAAGGCAAGGAAGGCGTCGCGGCGCTGCAACTGGAATACTCGCTCATCGAGCGCAATATCGAACGCGAGCACATCCCGGCCGCGCAAGAACTCGGCATCGCGATTTGTCCCTGGAGCCCGCTTGGCGGCGGCTTCCTGACCGGCAAATACAAACGCGAGGGGCACACCGGAACCGGCGATGGCCGCCTCACCAAAGGCAGCCCGTTCAACAAATTCACCGACAGCAACTGGCGCGTGCTGGGAGTGCTGCTCGACGTTGCGAAGCAGCTCGGAAAATCGCCGGCGCAGGTGTCGCTCCAATGGGTGGTCACGCAGCCGGGCATCACATCCACCATCCTGGGCGCGAGCAGTCTGGCGCAGCTCAACGACAACCTCGGATCGCTCGAATTCACGATTCCCGCTGAGCTCCGCAAACGACTGGATGAAGCTAGCGCGCTAGAGCCCGTGCATCCTTATGTGTTTTTTAGCGGCATGATTCAAGGCATGATCCACGGCGGAGTGGAAGTGAAAGCCTGGACGGCGGCCGCTGGCCATTAAGAATAGACGGCGGCCGCAAGCGGGCACTAATCCTTCTACGCCGGCCGGCGTATGGAGTGCTCGAGGTGGAGCAAGACGTTGCGGCTGCCGCGCCGTGCTTCTTTGGCGCGAGCCAGGGCTTGTTCGGCGAAGGTCATTAGGCTTTCGGCATCGGCGCCGTTCTCCGGGAAGCACGCCACGCCGAAGGCCAGCCCGGAACTTTCTTCTCCGCATAAACCGCGGCAGGCGCTCGCAACCAGGCGGTCCAGCGCTTCGGTCTTGCCGATCAGTTCATCGGGACGCGCCGCCGCGAGCAAAAGGACGAACTCGTCGGCGCCGGCCCGCGCTACGTAGTCCACGCTGCGCGAGTTGCTGCGCAAAACGTTGGCGGTCAGCTTCAGGAGCTCGTCTCCGGTGGAGCGCCCGAACAGCTCGTTCACGCGGCGGAATTCATCGATATCGCCCAGCAAGACCGTCACCGGCTTGCGTTGCGCGGTGAATGCGTCCTGCAGGTATGCGAGCAGCGCGGACTTGGTCGGTAAACCCGTGAGTTCGTCGACGCCGGTTCCTTGCTGCGTCTTTTGGAACCGGATAGCCCCGTCCACGGCTCTGGCGATATCGCCTTTGATGGCTAACAGAATCCGGAGATGGTCCGCGTTGTAGGCGTCTTTCTCCGTGCGGTATAAGGTGAGCGCGCCGCTCATCTGATCCACTCCCACACCGTCGCCCAGCGGAATCGATAGCGCTGAATTCAGCGCACCCAATTGTCCGGAAGCCTCCGCGTAGCCAGGTTCCACGGCCGGATTGCCGTTGATGATCGCTTTCCCGTTCTCCACCACCCAGCCGGAAAGGCCGTGGCCGACCGGTATCTCAAGCGACGCGAAGATCTGGCTGGTCAGCCCGCTGGTGTACTGCGCTTTCAGGATGGATCGTTCTCGAACATAGATCGCCAGGCAATCGTAGGGGACCAGCTGCTTCAACCGGGCGGCCAGGATGGAGAGAATGTCTTCCATGCGCAGCGTCTTGCTGAGGTCCAGCGTCAGATCCACGATCACCCGCATTTCCTGACGCGCCGAGGCAATCGAGTCCGCTGGAGCGTCCCCGCGATCCGACGTGCCCTGCGAGGTTCGAGCCGAGCTTTTCTCGTATCCGGCATCCGGTGCGTCACCGCGGCTAACGATCAGATCCTTGCTCAGCTTGTGGTTGCGCAGCGGCGTGCTTTGGGCCAGTCGTTCAAACTCGCGATAGTTGGCCTTTAGAATCTCGACCACTTGAGGATCGAAGCTCTTTGCCGAGAGCCCCGCCACATAGTTCATCGCTTCATCGAGAGGCAGCGCGCGGCGATATTGGCGGTCGCTGGCGAGCGCGTCCAGACAATCCACCGCGGACAAAATGCGCGCCCCAATCGGGATGTCTTCGGCCTTCAGCCCATCGGGATAACCGCTGCCGTCCCATTTTTCGTGGTGCGAGCGCACGATGGGAGCCACCGGATAAGGAAACGCGACCTGCTCCAGGATTTCGGCGCCCACCACGGTGTGGACCTTCATCTTTTCGAATTCATCGGGAGTCAGCTTGCCGGGCTTCGAGATGATGTAGTCGGGCACCGCCAGTTTGCCGATGTCGTGCAGAATGGAGGCGGCCTGTAGCGCGTTCACCTCGTCGGGCGCCAGGCCCAAGTGTTTAGCCAGTTCGAGCGAATACACCTGAACGCGCCGCAAATGGTCGCCCGTGCATTCGTCCTTGGCTTCGATGGCGGTGGCCAGCGCTTCGATGGTGCGCAGATGCAGCGCAGCCATGCTTTCGGCGTGGGCCTTCTCTTGTTCCATTTTGCCGAAGTACAGGCGGATAGAGCGGTATGTCAGATAAAGCGGCGGCAGCAACGCCACCGTAAAGGCCCAACCTAATTTCTGCGTGGCGATGTGAACGATTTCAGCGAGCGAAACCCCTACCAGGTAATAACAGAAAGTCCAGTCGCAGAAGCTGCGAATCACGCTCTGAAGGTTTTGCGCTTCCGTGAGCGCGATCACGGTCGCGAGCGTAACCAGATTCACGACGAAATAGCCCACGCCGGCCAGCATGAGCTGCAGGAATTCGCCGTGTGGAACATTGGCAAACCAAGGCTTGCGATACATCCAAGTTGCGACCACCACCGCCAAGGCGATGCTGGTTGTATTGAAGAGAAGGTGTAGGAGTTTGAGGGATCCTTTCCCTTTTACGTGCCAGAACGTTTGCGCGGCGATCCCGGCTATGGCCAAAAACATGGTTTGTGGCGCCGAAAGCTCCACCAAACCGAGCATGATGAGGACGAAATTCAGCGAGATGGTGCCTTGCACGCCGGGAAAAACCACCTTCATGCGCGACGTGGCTAAGGCCAGGAGAAGATAAACCAGGAATCGGGGTTGCAGTTGGAAAGCCGTGCCCTGGAAGGTAAGGATCATTCCCGCCACACCGGCAAGCCCCACCAGGGCGATAAAGACCCTGGCTGCGGGAGGCATTTGCGGCTGAGGCTGTGTCTGTTCCACTTCCAGTTTCCTTAAAGCTTCGCCTTAGCGACTTCTGCCGGCACACAGGCGACTGACACCACCACAACGTGGGCTGCGAGCCGCGACCTTCATAAGGTGCTTATCGGCAGAGCGGAAGCGGAACTTTATCGAGATGAAAGGGTTGCGGGGACCCGCTACTCGGCTCGTAAGGCTAATGCCGGATCCACTCTAGCGGCCCTCAAGGCGGGCACTAAACTGGCCGTCAGTGCCACCGACAAGACGATAAGGCAGACCAATCCCAGGGTCACGGGATCGGTGGCGTGGATGCCAAACAGAAACCTCGATATGACGCGGCTAGCAGCCAGGCTGACCGCAATGCCGATCGCCAGGCCAATTCCCGCCAGCCCTAGGGCCCGGAAAAGGACCAATTGTAAGATACCTCCCGGTTGCGCTCCCAGGGCCACTCGAATGCTTAGCTCGGTCATCCGCTGGGAGACCGAATAAGCCACCACGCCATAGAGTCCGAGCGCGGCCAGCACGAGAGCCAACCCGGCGAAAGCACTGATTAGAAAGGTCCGAAATCGTGGCTGCGAGGTCGAACTGGACAACCGTTGCCGCATAGTCTCGACGTTGAAAACCGGCTGGCCGGGATCCAGAAGCCGCAGTTCTCCCCGGACCGCGGAGGCGATCGAATCCGGGTCCAAGGTGGTCCGAATCGCCAGCCCCATGGTGCCCTCGGCGAGGTTCATGGTGTCCGGTGGGATCTGCAAATAGTGGTAGTAAGTTTCTGGACTGGTGTCGACATCCAACCCCAAGTGCTTAACGTCACCTACGACGCCGATAATGGTAGACCATTCGGCCCCATCAAGGCCCGACAGGATGCGCTTGCCGATCGGATTCTCGCCCGGCCAGTAGCGCCGCGCCGCCGTTTCGTTGATCACCACCACTCTGGGAGTCCGCTGATTATCACGATCGTCAAAAAGGCGGCCGCGCAGCAGAGGGATGCCGAGCGCCGCAAAGTATCCGCCGCTGGCGGTCCGAAACTTGGCGCGCGGCTGATCGACGGATTCACTCATACGTGGCTGGCCCTCGATCTGAAAATTCAGGCTGGCATCGTTACCGCTGAGTGGTAGGAACCGGCAAAAGCCGGCCTCTTCGACCCCCGGCAGCCGAACGACGCGATTCAGAAGCTGCTCGTAGAACAGACCGGCCTTCAGGCCAGGGTAGCTGACCGGGGGCAGCGAGAGCTGCATCGTAAGCACGCGATCGGCGCGAAAGCCCGGATTCACTTCCTGCAATCGGACCAGGCTGCGAATCAACAATCCGGCTCCAATCAGAAGCGCGGCGCTGGATGCCACTTCGCACACCATCAGCACGTCCCGAACCCGGCTTCGACTTCGCCCTCCCGTTCCACCGCGTCCGCCGCTTCGCAATACCAGATTCAGATTGGATCGCGCGCTGGATAAAGCCGGCGCCAACCCAAATACAATTCCGGTAACGATCGAAATTCCCAGTGTGAAAACGAGAACCCGCCAATCGATGGTGATTTCCTCGGCTAGCCGCAGGCCGGTAAGCGCCAGTTTCCCAAGGATCCAGGTGCCCCAGTAAGCGAGCAGCAGTCCGAAAACACCGGCAATCATGGCCAGGGCGACGCTCTCGGTCAGAAGCTGGCGTACCAGCCGGGAAGGATTGGCGCCTAATGCCGTTCTGATGGCGATCTCTTTCTCGCGCGCGCCGGCACGAGCCAGCAGCAAATGAGCGACGTTAACGCAGGCGATCAGCAAGACCGCTACCACCGCCGCCATCAGCATCCAGAGCGTGGGACGGATATCGCCGACCAACTGCTCTCGAAGGGGCGCAAGATCCACGCTATAGCCCGCATTGCTGTCCGGATATTCGCGCGCCAAGTCGTCCGCGATCCTTCGCATTCCAGTCTCGGCCTGGTCGAGCGAGATGCCTGGGCGAAGATGCCCAATCACCAGCATGTTCGGGATGCGACGGTCGCGGGCGTCGGGTAGGAACTCGCTCGGCGTGGGAGTGTAGGGAATCCAAAGCTCAGATTGGCTGGCTGGCACCCGAAAGTCGGAACGGGCGATCCCGACAATAGTGAATGAGCCGCCGTCCAGCACCAAAGTCTTTCCGAGAACGTTCGGATCGCGGCCAAAACGGCGCTGCCAAAGCCCGGCGCTGAGGATGGCGACATGGTTCTTGCCCGGCTGGTCCTCGTCGGAAGCAAAGGATCGTCCCAGCGCAGGCGTCATTTCGAGGAGGTCGAAAATAACGGGCGAAACAGAAGCAGTTTCCACTCGTTCGGGCGTTTCGCCCAGTGAGAGCACCGAGGATTGAGAGCGAATCGCTCCCATCTGATCCAAGACTTGATTCCGGGAGACAAAATCTTTGAGATCCGCCGCCGACAGCGACTGTTGGCGCAGGCCTTTGGACCGCTGGTTCTCCCAGACGAAGACCAGGTGTTCGGGATCTTTGTAAGGGAGCGTACGCAGCAGAACGGCGTTCGTAACGCTGAAAATGGCGGCATTGGCTCCGATTCCCAGACTCAGAACAACGATGGCGACGGTGGTCGAACCACGGCTATTTGAGAACGTACGCAGGGCGTACCGCAAGTCTTGCGAAAGCGCGCTCATTTCCTGAACCCTGCATTGTACCCCGTTAAACGAGCGGCTGTGGAACCGGGTGGGCCATAAATGGAAAACCGCGGCTGGTGTGGTCCAACCGCGGCGCATTTTCCAGTTTCAAAAGCTCTGCCTAGGTGCCCCAGGCCATGCTGCCAGCTCTTACTTTCGTCTTGGTCCTCATTGGTGTTGCCTCCTTCTTTTTAGCTTGATTTCGAAATCTGCTTTTTTACTTACTTACGCCCCTTAGGAGTGCAACTCGGCTGCCATCAGTACCACGACCCTGACACCGATTGTACTAAGTAAGGCTAAGTTATTGAAGAGACAGCTTGAGAGACATCTAAACCGATCCGAAGGGCAGCCTGACGCCGTAAGGTTCTCGGATCTTTGTGCTATCCCCTCGGATAGTCACCCTATCCACACAGATAGGGTATTCACCTTAAAGTGACCGAACGACCGCAGGCGACCGTTATACCGCCTTCAGCGCGAGCCCGACCACTTAGCGCCCACCTTCACAGACCAGCGCCACCGCAATCCGTTATACTTACGCGAGAAGATGCCCGAAACTCCGGCTGAACTCGAGGCGGTGGCCGGCCCACTCAAAGGAAGCAGCATCCCGCTGTCGCAAGACGAAGTCTGCCTGGGGCGGGAACCTTCCAACGACATCTCACTGCTGGACGCAGCAGTGTCACGCAGACACTGCGTGATCACCCACAATGCAGGGCAATTTAAGATCCAAGATTTGAATAGCCGTAACAGTACCTTCGTCAATGGCGTGCCTGTAACCGAGCGCACGCTCGCCTCCGGCGACGAGATCAAGATCGGAAGCTCGCTGTTCGTGTTCGTACTGCCAGAAGCGGAACAGGCGAAGAACATCTCCACGTCGGTGGAGTTCGATAAATCCGATGGCGGCGCCGGCTCCACGATCATCTTGCGCAAGCAGGACGCGCGTTACCTGCGGGGTCTGGAAAAAATCCCCATGGAAAACGCCACGGCCACCAGTCGGGTGGTGGGCGATCTGAACGCCTTGCTTCGCATCAGCAAAGCGGTGAACTCGATGCGAGGCCTGGAAGCGCTCGAGAAGCAGGTGCTCGAGTCGATCTTCGAGGTGGCTCCGGCCGACCGCGCCGCGATCCTGCTGTGCGAACACGGCGCCGAGGAATGGACTTCAGTGTTCGGATGGGATCGGCATGCCGGGCCCAATCAGGCCGTGCAAGTCAGCCGAACCATCGTTTCACAGGTGCTTTCCGACGGCGTGGCAATTCTTTCCAACGACGTCCCCGCGGACCAAACCTTCTCCGACACCGCCAGCATCGTGGAGCGGCGAATCCGCAGTGTACTGGCCGTGCCACTCGAAGTTTTCGACCGGATCATGGGAGTCATCTACCTGGACGCATCCAATCCGGACGCGCGCTTCGACGAGGATCACTTGCAACTGCTGACCGCGATCGGCAGCATCGCGGCGGCGGCGCTGGATAACGCGCGCCGCATGGAATCGCTGGAGCAGGAAAATCGCCGCTTGCAAGACGAAATCAGCATGGAGCACAACATGGTGGGCGACAGCCCGCGGATGCGCGACGTCTATCAATTCATCGCGCGCGTGGCTCCGCGCGACATCACTGTGCTGATCTACGGCGAGAGCGGGACCGGCAAGGAACTGGTGGCGCGCGCCATCCATCGGACCAGTGGACGGGCGAGTAAGCCTTGCGTTGCCATCAACTGCGCCGCCCTGGCCGAAAACCTGCTCGAAAGCGAGCTGTTTGGCCACGAAAAGGGCGCCTTCACCGGGGCCATCGCGCAGAAAAAGGGCAAGCTCGAAATCGCCGAGGGAGGCACGGTTTTCCTGGACGAAATCGGCGAGCTGGCGCCGCTGCTGCAGGCCAAGCTGCTGCGCGTTTTACAGGAACGCGAATTCGAACGGGTGGGCGGCACGCGCGTCATCAAGCTGGACGTGCGGCTCATCACTGCCACCAATCGCGATCTGGAGGAAGAGGTCAAGAAGGGCCGCTTCCGCGAGGATCTTTTTTATCGCCTCAACGTGGTCTCGCTGCGCATGCCCGCTTTGCGCGAACGCCGCGAGGACATCCCGCTGCTGGCCAGTTATTTTGCCGCTAAGTTTTCACAACGATCCAAACGGCCGGTGCTGGGCGTCGCACCGCAGGCGCGCACTTGTCTTAGCAACTACGATTGGCCCGGCAACGTGCGCGAGCTCGAAAACGCGATCGAGCGCGCCGTGGTGCTGGGCTCGTCCGACATGATTCTTCCCGAGGACCTGCCCGAAGCGGTGCTCGAAAAGGCTGAATCGGACTCGGCCGGAGCGATCATGACTGCTTTTCACGATTCGCTGCGCGAGTCCAAAAAGCAGCTCATCCTGAACGCCTTCGAGCAGGCGCAAGGCAGCTATACCGAAGCCGCGAAGTTACTCGGCCTGCATCCCAACTATCTGCACCGTCTGATCCGCAATTTGAATATGAAGCCGCTGTTGAAGCAGGCGGCCGCGGAGTAGGGCGCTCGTATGCGCTCGCGCATAATTGGGGACTGGGGCTTGGCGATGTACACTCGTTTTGAATGAATCAGGGAATCGCGTTCTCACGGACCCTCCGGGCGCTCGACGCCGACGATTTTCGCGCCTCGAAGCTGGGGCTGTTAATGGCGGCGGTCTTGTTCGCGGCGTGGGCTTGGTGGATGTTCGCGGCTCGTGTCCCGCGGTACGAATCCACGACCAATGTACGGATCGAATCCGGCCGCGCGATCGCCTATTTTTCCGCGGATGCCATGGGCCGCATCTCGATAGGGCAACCAGCGGTCGTCCACGTCGAGGGCAGCGCACTTTCGTCGCGGGTTCAATCGATTTCCTCCGACCACATCGATCTTGCCTTGCCGGCCAATAGCCAATCGCCAACAGCGCTCTCCGCCGACATCGAAATCGCGCGCGTATCTCCCGCGGCCGTTGCACTTCAAACCTTGACGCGCGGCAAGCGATGACGAAGCGCACGCGCCTCCTCGTCCCCGAGGTCGTTCAGACCTCCAACATGGACTGCGGGCCGGCGGCGCTCAAGTCGCTGCTCGAAGGTTTCGGTATTCCCGTCAATTACGGCCGCCTGCGCGAGGCCTGCCAGACGGGTGTGGATGGCACGTCCATCGACACCATCGAAGAGGTCGCGAATCAGCTCGGGCTCGAAGCCGAACAGATCATGGTGCCCCGAGATCACGTGCTGATCGATGAGGCGCGCGCGCTGCCGGCCATCGCCGTCGTGGTGCTGCCCAATGGCGTCACGCACTTCGTCATCGTTTGGCGCAAGTTCGGCCGGTTCGTGGAACTGATGGACCCGGCGGTCGGGCGTCGGTGGGTGAGCGCCGAGCGGTTTCTGTCCGATCTTTATGTTCACAAGCAGAGAGTCGCGGCTGAGGATTGGCGCGAGTATGCGGGGTCGAAGGATTTTTTGGAACCGCTTTACAGCCGATTAGGGGCGCTGAAGGCCAGCTTCGATGAGAGCGATCCGGACCCCTCGGACGATTCGAGTTGGCGGTCGCTCGCGGTGTTCGATGCGGCCGTGCGAATGGTGACTGCATTGGTGGAAGCAGGCGCGATCGATCGCGGTCCGCAGAGCGCCCAGCTCCTGCACGAATTGAGGAAGAGCCCCGACCAAATACCGGATCATTATTGGTCGGTGCGGTCGGATGGCGATGGCCTGATGTTGCGAGGCGCGGTCCTGGTTCGGGCTCTTGGTCGCGTGCAAACGAGCGCGGAGCTAGGGCCGGAGTTAACCGCTGTCCTCGATCAGCCCTCGGCGCACCCTGGCGTCGAGTTGCTGCGATTGTTACGAGCCGATGGCGTGTTCACTCCGATCGCGATCGCCATTGCGCTGGCATTGTCGAGCGCCGCCGTGATCCTGGAAGCAATCCTGTTTCGCGGATTAATCGGATCTGGCCGTAGCCTTTTTGCTGTTACCGTGGCGTTCGCGGCCGTCCTGCTGCTGCTCGAAATTCCGGTCACGTCCAGCTTGCTGCGGCTGGGCCGGCGTCTTGAGATTCATCTTCGCCTGGCATTCCTGGAAAAGATTCCGCGCCTCGGCGATCGCTACTTCCAAAGCCGGCTCAAATCGGACATGGCCGAGCGCAGCCACAGCATTCACCTGATCCGCCGGCTGCCCGAACTGGGCGGCCAGCTTTTGCGCTACAGCTTCGAAATCGTGTTCACCACGGCGGCGATCCTATGGATCGATCCGGCCGCGGCCCCCGTCGCACTGCTGGCAGCTTTCGCCGCCCTCGCGATTCCGCTCGCATCGCAGCCTTTGCTGATGGAGCGCGATTTGCGTTTGCGGACACACGCGGGCGCGCTCACGCATTTCTATTTGGATGCGCTGCTCGGATTGATCGCTATCCACACGCACGGCGGCCAACCGGCGGTGCGTCGCGAGCATGAATCGCTGCTGACGGAATGGGCGCGAGCGGGATTGAATTTGCAAAGGGCCGTCCTGTCGCTCGAAACCTTGCAGTTTTTGGCGGGCTTCGGCCTCGCCATCTGGCTGCTGGCGTCCCATCTCGCGCGTGGCGCGGAAGCCGGCACGGCGTTGCTTCTGGTTTATTGGGCGCTCAATCTGCCGGCGCTCGGCCAGGAAGTGGCGATCATTGCATGGCAGTATCCGTCGTATCGCAACATCACGCTGCGATTGCTGGAGCCCTTAGGGGCACTGGAACAGCCAGCACCAACTTTCGTCACTCGCGATCAGCACCAGGAGGCCGTGGCAATCTTCCTCGATAAAGTCAGCGTGGTCGCGGCGGGACATAGAGTGCTGCGCGATATTGATCTGTCGATCGAAGCGGGCTCGCACGTTGCGATAGTCGGTGCGTCAGGAGCTGGAAAATCGAGTCTGGTTGGACTTCTGCTCGGGTGGCATCGCGCCGCATCCGGTAGCGTTTTCGTCGATGGAGTGGGGCTAGACGATTCGCGTCTCGATCAACTGCGTCTTCACATTGCGTGGGTGGACCCAGCGGTGCAACTCTGGAACCGGACGCTGGCCGAAAATCTGCGCTACGGTTTGACGGACGGCGCCAGCGTGCCGATCGAGAGCGCGATCGAAGCGGCGGAACTCGCCCGCGTGATCGAGCGGCTCCCGGATGGCCTCCAGACTCCGCTCGGAGAAGCCGGCGGATTGGTTTCAGGCGGCGAAGGCCAACGAGTGCGCCTGGGCCGTGCACTGCTTCGTCCCGGAGTACGTCTGGCGATTCTTGACGAACCGTTTCGCGGCCTCGATTTGGAGCAGCGTCACAAATTGCTGGCCCGCTCGCGAGAGATCTGGCGTGACGCCACGCTGCTTGCGATCACGCACGACATCAGGGAGGCGATGACGTTCGACCGCGTGCTGGTGCTCGAAAGCGGGCAAATTGTCGAAGACGGAGACCCGCGCGAGCTAGCGAGCCATCCCGAATCGCGCTTCTACGCCATGCTCGAAGCCGAGCGCGCGATCCGCGAAGAATTCTGGAACGGCCCCGAGTGGCGTCACCTGCGTCTAGAAAATGGCCAACTTATCTGATTCTCTCCTCTGGCCTCCCTCCCGGCTCGACGAAGCCCTGAGCCGTCTTACGCATGTGCCTGTCGCGGCCAACAGCCAACCGCCAAGAGCATCCGACATCGATTCGATTGGCCCGTGGATCGAGACCGCAGCGTCGATTGCGCGATGGGAAACGCAGCCCACCGAAACGACTTACTCCGAATTCGAACACGATCTCCAGCACATGGGTCCGGCACTGCTGCACGTCCCCACCGACGCCGGCCCAGCTTTCCTCGCAATTCTAGCGGACTCCACGCTGCTGACTCCCGATCTTAAGAAAGTTCGCGTCGATCCAGCGGCGATCCGCACTGCCCTTTGCGCGAGCTTTGAAGCACCCCTTCTCCGCGAGATTCAAGAGACGCTCGACCGAGCCAAAATACCGGAGCCAAAACAAGCACGCGCTCGCGACGCCATTCTACGGGACCGCCTCAGCTCGCATCGCATCCGAGGCATCTGGCTGTTGCGGCTGCCGCCGGGAGCAGACTTCTGGGAGCAACTGCGCCAAGCGCGGATTCCTGGCCGGCTAGCGGCGCTCGCAAGCGCGCACGCGGTCCAGTATTTGCTCTTGATTCTCGCGTGGTACGTGGTCGGATCGAATGTTTTTCGCGGCGGGACGGATCGCGGATGGATGATCCCCTGGGCGCTGCTACTGCTGACGCTGGTCCCATTGCGCGTCCTCATCACGCGATTACAAGGCTGGGTCGCAATCGGCGCGGGAGCGCTCTTGAAACAGCGCCTTTTCTTCGGCTCATTGCGCTTGGATCCCGACAGCCTCCGGCATCAAGGCGCCGGGCAACTTCTCGGCCGCGTGCTCGAATCGGAGGCCGTGGAAGCGCTGGCGCTGAGCGGTGGATTTCTTGCGTTAGTCGCGCTCATCGAGATAATCGCCGCGATCTTCGTACTGGCAGCCGGCGCCGGTGGACTGCTGCAATCTGCGCTGCTCTTCATTTGGCTTCTGGCTGCGAGTGCGATGGCCTGGAGCTATTTCCAGCGCAATAGAGATTGGACCGACGTTCGTCTCGCAATGACGCACGATTTAGTCGAGAGCATGGCTGGGCATCGCACGCGGCTGGCGCAACTGGCCTCCGACCGCTGGCACGACGGCGAGGACGAAGCGCTCGAACAGTATCTGAAAAGCTCGCGCGCCATGGATCGATCCACCGCACGGCTGATCGCGCTCGTTCCACGCGGCTGGTTGGTATTGGGCTTGCTCGGTTTGATGCCTGCGTTCGTGCGAGGGGATGCAACGCCTGCTCGGGTTGCCATCGCGGTGGGCGGCACGTTGCTCGCGTATCGCGCGTGGCGGCGGCTTGCGTCAGGGGTATGGCAATTGGCGGGCGCGGCAGTGGCCTGGCAGCGGACGTCCATTCTGTTCCGCGCTGCGACGCGCCAGGAATTGCCCGGATCACTTAACGTAATTGTGAGGCAGGAGTCGCCGCTGGTTGTGGATGCCCGGGACATTTTGTTCCGCTACAGCGATCGCACCGACCCGGTATTGCGCGCGGCCAGCCTCAAAATCGCGCTGGGCGACCGGCTGGTGCTCGAAGGCCCGTCGGGGGGCGGAAAATCGACGCTCGTTTCCTTGCTCACGGGCGTGAGGGAACCGAACTCGGGACGCATCCTCATCCACGGTTTCGACCGTCCCACGCTCGGCGCCGCCGAATGGCGAAGACGGCTGGCCGCCGCGCCGCAGTTCCACGAGAATCATGTACTGGCTGAAACATTCGCGTTCAATTTGTTCCTGGGCCATCCGGCGATTTTAACTCCCGCCGATTTCGAAGAAGCGCACGCCATTTGCCGCGAGCTCGGCCTTTCCGATTTGCTGGATCGAATGCCGGCGGGCATGCTCCAAATGGTGGGCGAAACGGGTTGGCAGCTTTCGCACGGCGAACGCAGCCGGTTGTACATCGCTCGCGCGCTGCTGCAAGACGCCGAGTTGGTGGTGCTGGACGAAAGCTTCGCCGCGCTGGACCCGGAAAATTTGAAGCGGGCCGTCGAGTGCGTGGTCAAACGCGCGCGGTCGTTGCTGGTGATCGCTCACCGTTAATCGGTGATTACAGAGCCGCGACCGTCAGGGAGTCGGACTATTTCAATCCGCTCGCCAAATACAAGGTGCAAATGTCGCGCAGGAAGGAGTAGGCATACGCGTTGCCATCCGGAGTCATGACCACTTCTCCAATTTGCACGCCAACAGGATCGGCCGGCTTCAGTTCCTTCCACGGCTCTTCGCGGCCGCTCGCCAAATCCAGCCGGTCGATTTTCACCGCCGTTGGCCCCTCGCTCTGCCGCAAGAACAAGTAGCGGCCATCCGCGCTCCAGCGAACCACAGCGTCCCCGGCTTGTACTTCGATGGCCGGCTTGGGTGCGGCGCCCGCCATCGGAACCAGATTCAATTTGGTTCCGGCCACTTCGGTTAGATACTTTCCGTCCGGTGAAGCGTGCGTGGCGGCCACTCCTTCGGGAGTCAGCGGGACGGGCGCGCCACCCCGGATATCCTGCGAATAGGTGCGCATGGGCCGGCTCGGCTCATGGCCTGTGAACAGCAATTTCTGTCCATCCGGAAACCATTCCACGCGTTCGTAATGCATGCCGGGCGCACTGAAAACGCGCGCTTCTCCAGGACCCGTGGGCAGCAGGCTCAGCTCGGTCTTGGGGCCGTCGTTCAAAATGCACGCCACGAATTTTCCGTCCGGCGACAATGCGGGATTGTTGCCATCGCCCAGCCGCACCGCCGGCGAGCCATCCGTCTTGCGCAGATAGATGGCGGGATTGCGCGCCTGGCCGTAGGATAATTCCACGAACAGGATCGTTTTGCCATCCGGGGAAATATCGAAAACCCGGCTGGCATCGAACCACGAAAGATCGCCTTCTTGTTTGGCGCCGGGGGATAGTGCCGAAATTCCCAGACGCGTGTCGACCACCGTGACCAGTACCTTTTTGTCGCGCGCGATATCGTCCACCGACATCGAAGCGGGGGTCTCGATCACGGTTCGCTCTTTTCCTTTGAGCGTGACGGCGCGCAAGGCCGGTTCGCCACCCGCTTTCGCCGCGCCGAACCAGATTTCGTCGCCCTGGGGAGCCCATGCCAGGCCGCCCAAAGCCAGCCAGCCGCGCGATAACGCTCGCTTCTGGCCGTGCATGTCGAGAACGGTAACGGTATAGTCGCCCGAGTCGTTGTCGTGTTCGAAGAACGCGATCCAATCGCCTTTGGGTGAAATGCGCAGCAACTGGGGCGAGGGCCCGTCATTTTCGTAGCGCACCGTTCCGATCGGATATTCGATCCTATTCTTGCCGCCCACAGTGCGCGATACCGCGAGCGTGGAACCATCCGGCGACCAATCGGCGTCATTGACGTTTTCGAGGATCTCGCGCGGCGCTCCGCCCGACAACGGCACGCGCGCCAGCGTCCCCGCAGTCCCATTGGCGGCGGATCCGAGCAGAATCGCCATTTCGCCCGTCGCGCTAATGGCCAGAATTCGTCCTTCCGGCAAATCGAGCGGCCGGTACTCGCGGCTTCCAGGTCGCATGGAAAAGACATTGGCCGGCTCGCTGGCCCACTGAGCGCTAAACACCACGGTCTGGCCGTCGGGCGAAAACTTCGCCGAGGGAATCTCGCCGCGCCGGTAAGTCAGCCGCTCAAACGACGGCTGGACGGGCTTGAGAAATCGCCAACCGCTGTAGACGCCGCCGGCCAAAGCGACGGCGATCAGGGCAGGCCAGAGCAAAATTCGAATTTTTCGCCACGGCTCAACCACCGCAGTCGCGCCGGGCGGAGTCGCGCCGGGCATTCCGAGCTTGCCCGATTCCACCTCATCCAGCACATCTTCCAGGGCGACCTTGATGTCGGCCATGCTCTGCCAGCGGCGCTGTGCATCCTTGCGCAAACAGCGGCTGATGATGCGCTCGACGTCGCGAGGAATGGCGGCCCCGATCTGGCTTAGCGGTACGGGCTCGGAATGCAGTACTGACGCCAGAGTCGAGAGTTTCGAGTTTCCAGAGAAAGCGCGCCGGCCCGTGACCATCTCATACAGGACGGCTCCGAAGGCGAAGATATCCGATCGTGCGTCGACGGGGTGTCCATCGGCCTGTTCCGGCGACATGTAGGCGACGGTGCCAATAATGGTTCCGGCTTCGGTGCGCAGCGCGGCATCGATGTGGACGCTCTGGGTAACCGCGAACACGTCCGGCTCCTCGATCTCGGTCAGCTTCGCCAGGCCGAAGTCGAGAATCTTTACCTCGCCGTTTTCGTTGACGATAACATTGGCGGGCTTCAAATCGCGGTGCACGATCCCGGCGCTGTGCGCGGCCGCAAGCCCATCGGCGATCTGGATGGCATAGCGCAGCGCGTCGCTTAGCCGGAGACCCTTGCGGCCGATCAACCGGTCCAAGGTTTTGCCGGCGACGTATTCCATCGCGATGAAATCCACCGGCTGGCCATCCACTTGGCCGGTGTCGATGTCGAAAATCGTGATGATGTGGCGATTGCTGAGGGCGGAAGCGGATTTTGCTTCTTGGGAGAAGCGCGCGCGGCGGTCGGCATTGGCCACGGCCGTCGAAGGCAGCACTTTCACGGCGACGGAACGGTCCAGGTGGGTGTCCAGCGCGCGGTAGACAACGCCCATCCCGCCAGCGCCCAGCTTGGCTTCGATGCGATAATGCCGGAGAGTCTCGCCGATCATTGCCGGATTGTACGGGCCGGATTGTACGAGCCCGATTGTACGGGCCAGATTCCACTGTGCCCGATCTTACGTGCCGGATTTTACAGTCCGAGCGTTTATCTTATCATTGTCATCGCTGGTACTGGTACGGTACTAGAACGTGGAAGCTGGGTTCTGTTTGGAGCTAGAAGAGTTGTAGTCTAACTCACCATGGAGACCAATCCGCGATCTTTTAAGCCGCTGATGGCCAGACCGTAACGGCCGCGCACGCCGGTCTTTTCGAAGATATGCTTCAGGTGGATCTTCACGGTTCCCGGACGGATGCCCAATTCGAGCGCGATCTCTTTGTTCTTAAACCCTTGTTCGACCATTTCGAGCACTTGGTGCTCGCGCGGGGTAAGCTCCGAGCGCGGATAGCGCTCCTGGCGCGCCGAATCGCGGAACACGGAGTCCTCCATCCAGCTCCGTCCCGAGGCCACGGTGCGCAGGCAGCTGAGGATGCTCTCCAAATCCGACGTTTTGCGCACAATGCCCTTGGCGCCCGACTGGAGCAGACGCAGGGCCTCGGC
Source organism: Bryobacteraceae bacterium (assembly GCA_052148835.1). Classification (GTDB taxonomy): domain Bacteria; phylum Acidobacteriota; class Terriglobia; order Bryobacterales; family Bryobacteraceae; genus Palsa-89. Next base: position 54,992 of record JBKQHJ010000044.1, on the reverse strand, counting down.
TTCGGTCATCGAAACGCCCCAGACGACGACGGCGGGAGCGGCATCCGCCAGTTTCAAATCGTGAATCCAATCCAGCACGATTCGCATGCCGAATCCCTTGTCGACAATCACGATATCCGGCGGCCGCGCGGTCAACACTTGTGCGGCTGCTTCCAGATTGTTCAATGACGCCAGGAACTCGATGTCCCCGGAGGCGGCGAGCAAGGTTCTTAGTCCTTCCGCCGTTATGGGTTGAGTGTCGCACACGACGACAGTTTTCTTTGAGTGGTCTTCGTTCAAGTGTTCTGGGTGCAAGTGTTCTGGGTGCAAGTGTTCTGGGTTCATGTTGGTCTCTTAACGCCGAAACGCCTTTCTCATGCGGGCTCAGTCTGATTCATGAATCAAACTAAGCCTTATCGACGAGCGCGATCGAATGTTTAGTTGATCGGGTGAGTGAAGGCTCTCATGTTATCATCGACACTAGCCGATTTAATGAGTTAGGACCTCCTGATGGAAAGTCCGCAGTGCGCCCATGCCCCAGCCTGATGCCCCGAAATTCAGCGGTACTTGGAAGGCGCTGTTCATTTGCCCTAATCAGAAGATAATCCGAGACTTAGCGCCGCTCCTTCGCAAGCATTTACCCACCTTTTCCGGTCACGATCTGAACGCCTACCCGATGCGGCACCAACTGGCTGAGGTGCTCGCCGCGGAGGCGCCGAATCTTTGCCTGCTGGAGATCTCCGAACCGCGCGAAGCGGGATTGGCTTTGATTCACGATTTGTTGCGCATCAACGCCAAGCTGCCGATTATCGTGGTTTTGGCGAACAACGATCCAGAACTGGTGCTTCGCTCGTTGCGCCAGGGCGCCAGCGACTTCCTGATCCCGCCTTTCACCGCCGAACAAGTGGAAGCGGCATTGCACAAGATCGCGCGGCTGCAGCCTGCTCACGCCGCCAGCATCGGCAAAGTGTATTGCATCATGCCCGCCAAAGGCGGCTGCGGCGCCAGCACCATCGCGAGCAATCTGGCGTATAAGATGAAGCGCGGCGACAAACGGATTCTCCTGGCGGACCTGGATCCGCTGGCCGGAACGCTATCGTTCCTGCTGAAGATCAAATCCAACTTCAGTTTTTTGGACGTGTTGGCGCGCTCGCACGATATCGACGCCGATCTGTGGAAAGCCGTGGTCACCACCCGGCATGGCGTGGACGTGCTGCTTTCGCCCGAAGTGATGACGGAAGGAATGAGCGAACTGAAGGACGCCAGCAGCATCATCGAATACGCGCGCGGCACTTACGATTTAGTGGTGCTCGACACGGGGGGCGTGTACGGAGACTGGAACCTCAGCCAGGCGCAACTGGCCGACGAGATTCTGCTGGTTACCACCAACGAGCTCACCTCTTTGCAGGCGGTGCAACGCGCCATGGGTTATCTGGACTCCAACAATATCCCTCGTTATAAGCTGCGGCTTATTGTCAATCGCTACGACCGGCACACCGGGCTCAGCAAGGATGTCATCGGCACGGCGCTCCATACCGACATCTTTCACATCATGCCCAGCGATTACGAAGCCATCCAGAAGTCGTTGATGGAGGGCAAGCCGCTCGGACAGACCACCAGCTTCGGCAAGAGCATTCTGGGACTGGTGGAGCGGCTGGAGGGCGCCGCGGAGCCGGTGAAGAAAAACAGCTCGCTATCCGGTTTGCTGTCGCTGTTTTCGCGCACGTCATCCTAAATCAAAGCCGGCCAGGATCATGCCGAGCCGGATTCCCTGGCGCTGGTCGAAAGCGCTGGCATTGCGATTAAGCAAGCAATCCAAACCAACGCAACCGCCGCCGCAAAACAGAGCGCCGTCATCAACATCAGTTCGGACGAGGTTAAGAACGCGGGTTTATTGGCCAGCAGCCCTTCGAAGATGCGAGCGAAACCACCCTGGCGCAGTTGCGAAAGTCCGAGGGCGGGAAGGTGGCCCCGCGTGTCGTGCCCAATGGTTCCCGCGTAATAAGGCAACAGCAGGAAGGCTGAGCCGAATTGATCGAGAGCATTGAACACCATCGCCAAAACAGGCACCGCGATCAGCCGCCAACGATCGGGCAACCAACGAAAAAGGCCGACGAGGAGAAGAATCACTTCGGGTACGACGAGAGCAAAGAGATAATGCCCCATTGTTCCGGGGTTGCTTGCACTGCGAAAGCTCTGGACCGCGTGAAAGCACAGTCCCAGCAGGAGGAGAGCGTAAGGCATGGCGAGAAGCAAGATGGCTTTCGGGTTCGGCAACGAAATGCGCGGGCGGGCAACCTGCAGCACGAGCCCCAGAAACCCCAACAAAAAGACGATCTCAATGGATCGATACATCCAGGTGCGGACGACAAGGAAGCTCCAATTCCCCAGCCAAATATGAGATATCGCTAGGAAATCGCCAATCCGCGCCCACGGCGCCGTGCTAAGCGCGTTGAACCATGATAGATGCGAAGCCTGAGCACCTACGTCGTTCTGTTCACCGGTGAGGGTTCCAGTTAGGATCCAGGTTCGCCAATAATACCAACCAGCAATCGCGAGGCATCCCGCAACGGCTGAGACAAGCTGAACCCACGCTGCCCGGCGTTCTTGTCTGTCGTGTAAAATGGCGCGAACCAGCACGAATGCGGCCCAGGGGAGCAATGCCAGGAAGTAGGCCTTAGTGAGCAGTGCCGCGCCGAGGATTACGCCGACACCGAGGCCCCTGAGGGGATTCGGGCGCGAATCCCACAATCCGATCACAAGAAGCACTGTTAAGTTGCCAAGCGCGATGGCCAGGCCTTCGTTGCTCACACGAAAAGCATCGATCGCGAGCTGAGGCAGCGAAGCAACAACGACAGCCACGCCCAGAGCGGCTCGTTCATCTGAGAAATGCTCCGAGAAGAATCTGCGCGCGGTGAAAAATGCAATCGGAATGGCGGTAGAGGCGAGCAGTGCGGTGATGCATCGTAGTACCCAAACCCTGGTTGCCAGGCCGAGCGATTTCACGCACCAGTAGACAGGCAAAAGCAGCCAATAATAGAGCGGTGGTTGCTGCGCTTCATAAAGCGGCAACTTGGGTTCAGCGGGCTCGGTTGACCAGGATGGCGGAAGTTCCCGTAAGCGCGCCTGCATCGCCAACCGTTCCCGGGAAGGCAGCTGCCAGTACTCCTCATAACTCAAGAGCGCTTTGGAATCGCCGTGGAGTAGCCAGGGCGCCGGGACTAGCTTCCGCGATTCTGCAATTTCACGCGAAGTGTTCGCCGTGCGAAAGTCGGGCATATCGCGGAAGTAGAAGACGTGCTGAACCACAGCCACGTGCGCGTACTCATCGAAGCCCTCCCACAGGGGAAACGCGGTGCAGTAAGAAATCGTTCGCACCGTAAAAGCAAACCAGATCACCGTGAGAAGGGCTTTGGCGCGCGGGCCGCTTTTCTCAGGCATCCATTCAAATCTCTCACGGCACGCAGTTCCAACCAATGCAGGCCAGCTACCAGGCTACGCGAATCGCCAATCGTCTACACTGAAATCGGAGGCACTTCATGGCCGAGGCTCTTTTATGAGTGATCAACAGGACCTCCGCCCGCCTACTCAAGTCCTCACACTCGGTTTCGATCCCAGCCTTTCGGTTGGATCGGCGCGGCCCGCGGTGTTCCGCAGTTCCACCTACGTGTTCCCTAGCCCGGAAGCCGCCGAGCGCGCCTTCGACCTGGTGGCCGGCCGTGCGAAACCGGAGCCCGGCGAACAGCCCGCGCTGATTTATTCGCGCTTCAATCAACCCAATGCACAGATTTTAGAAGACCGTCTGGTGCCGCTCGAAACAGGCGCGCACGCGGCATTGGTTTTCAACTCCGGGATGGCCGCCATCATGACCGCGCTGTTCGCCTTCGTGCGGCCCGGCCAGAACATAATCTACACGGTTCCGATTTATGGCGGGACGCAGCATTTGATTGAGGACTTCCTCAGCACGCTTGGTATCGGCGGCATTCCCGTTCAAGCCGGACACACCGGCGAGATGGACGAAGCCATCCGCACGACCAAGGACCTGGCGGTGGTACTGATTGAGAGTCCGGCCAACCCAACCATTGTGATGACCGATATCCAGCACGCCGCCGATGGCGTGGCGCACCTGGACCCGAAACCGCTGGTGATGGTGGACAACACGCTGCTCGGCCCGACGTTCCAACATCCGCTAGTGCATGGCGCTGACTTGTGCCTTTATTCGGCCACCAAATACCTCTCGGGCTTGAGCGATCTGATTGCGGGCGCGGCCATCGCTCGCGATCCCGAACTCATCCGCAAGATGCATTCCAAGCGCAATCTGTTCGGCAATATTCTGCAGCCCGACGAATGCTGGATGCTGGAAGGGCGATTGCCCACCGTGACGCTCCGCATGAACCGTTCGAGCAAGAACGCCGAGCGCATCGCGATCCGCCTGGCCAAGCACCCCAAGATTGTCCGCGTTTTATATCCGACCCTATTCAGCGATCCCGAGCAGATCGCGATCGCACAACATCAATGCGATTTCCCCGGCGGCATGTTGTCCATCGATTTGCGTGGCGGCAAGAAGGCCGCGTTCGAGTTCTTGCGCAACCTGCGCATCGCGCGCAATGCCGTATCGCTCGGCGGCGTGGAAACGCTGGTGTGCCATCCCAAAACCACCACGCATTCCGGATTCACCGAAGAGGAGTTTGCGGCCGCGGGCGTCACCGACGGGCTGGTGCGGATTTCGATCGGCATCGAGGATTGGCGCGATTTGATGGCGGATTTCGAGCAGGCGCTGGACCTCGTTTAACTAGATCTGGTTTGATTATTTGATCTGGAATTTCACCACCGCCTTGCCCAAGTGGATCTCGTCCCCCGGCTCAAGGCGCGTGCCCCTGGCATCGCGATGCACCTCTTGCCCCATGCCGTCGCGCACGATCCATAGCCCGCAATTGTTCTCGGCTTTGTTGCCGCGCTTGTACCAGCGATCGTTGAATAAGCGATACTCGCCGGTCTTTTTGTCGTGAACGATATGCGCGTGCTCGCGCGACACCGTGCGATTGATGGGATTTTCTTCGGCAAACGCCAGATCGTTGCGGCGCGAGAGCCCTTCCGCTTTGTAGACTTCAGCGAGCCGGCCAATATTGATGCGCGTCTTTTGGAGCGGAATCTCGGATTTGTTGGCGGCGCCGGCCGAGACCACTAGCTTTGCCAAGCGGCGCGCGCGTGGCGCTTCTTCCAAGGGCGGCGCAATTTCTTCAGCCAGCGTTTCGATACGCAGCCACTTCCCTTCCTCATTGCTGGCTCGAATCTCCACGCGCAGATCGTCTGGAAAGCGGCAAGCTTCCTTGGAAAGACTCTTACGCAGCTCTTCGTCGAAAAATCGCCGGAAGAAGTCGCGTTCAAAAACAGCGCCTTCATCGGCGGCGGCACGAATGCGAATGCGCACCAAATTGTACGGGAAAAGCGCCTGCCCTCCCGCGCGCTGGATCTTCTTCTTTACCTCATCCAGCACGGCGATGCGAATCTCGGCCACTTCGGGAGAATCGCCGATCGCCTGCGCGGTGGCGGCGAAGGGCGCTTCAAACACTGTTCGTCCGAGGCGCTCGATGATCTCGGAAAGCTTCATTTCAGCAACCCCAGTTCCGCCGCCGCATCCACGATCTGGCGCGCAATCGGCGCCGCGGTTGTTCCGCCGTAACCGCCATGCTCGACGACAACAGCGAACGCGATGCTTTTCTTTCGGTCACCCCCAGCGCTTTGCGCGTTTAAAGGAAGGTAAGGCGCGAATCCGGCAAACCAGGAGTGCGGCATGCCTTCGTCCAATTGCGCCGTTCCGGTTTTTCCAGCTACGCTCACTTGCTCCCCCTTCATTGGGCGCCGTGCGGTTCCCTCCACCACCACGGATCGCATCGCACCGGCCATAAACGCCGCGAGATCTGGTGCGAGAATCTGTTTCGGCGGTGCCGTCCTCGAGTTGCTGCCATCGATTACCCAACGCCCTTCCGGCATGGAACCGTTGGCGGCAATCGTCGCGGCCACGCGCGCCATCTTGAATGGTGTGACCAATACCGGTCCTTGCCCATATGCCGCGAACGGTAACGCGGCTTGTATATCGGCAACGCTTCCCGCCGGGATATCGAGCAGCTTGGCCGTTTCGCTCAACTGTTGCGCGCCCACCGAAAACACTCCGAGTTGAGCGAAATACGCATTGCACGAGACGCTGATGGCCTGATGCATGGTGAGCGTCCCGTGGGCCGAATCGCCCACGTCGTCGCGTATCGGTTTGCGCCATCCTGGAATGATCGCACCGACGCGGCCGTCCGGCAGGCGGCGGCAACTGAAGCTTTGGCTTTCGAGCGCCGGATCCAGGCGCAGCGCGGCCATCGCGGTTACCAGCTTGAAGGTTGAGCCGGGGGGGTATTGGCCGTAGCGGGCGCGGTCGAAAAGGTCGTCCGGCGTGGCGGGCGTGATCGTGCGCGACACGGGCGCCGGCGCGCTCACCAGCGCGAGCACATCGCCCGAGTTTGGATCCATCACCACCACCGCGCCTTTGTCCTTGTGCGCCTTCGCCAGGCCGTTTTCCAGCGCCTTCTCCGCGCGCATCTGCAAACGAATGTCGATGGACGCCGTCACGTGGCGATCGCGCGCCATCAGCTTCGCGATGGCAGGATTTCCCGGCTGATGGCGATAACGAATCAACGGCGCGAGCTCACGATAATCGGCGAAGCCCTGCAGCTTGACATTCGAATCATGTTCGATCAGCGAAGCATTCGTCGCGTGGAAATTGTCCCCTGTTCGTAAATCACCAAGAAGATGCGCAGTCAGGCTGCCGAACGGATAATGCCGGTTGTCGAGCCTCGAGCAGGCGGTATCGATCGAAATCCCGAGCTTCGAATACTGATCGCGGCGCCGCTCCAGTTCGCTCCAGTCGCTGGTAGCGAGCAATATGCCATTTCGATCGAAAATGTTCCCGCGCCGGATCTCGCGAGCCAGCGAATTGAGCCGCGGGTTACGTTGCGGACGCTTCACGCCGTCGTCTTCGAAGACCTTGGCTTCGCGCGCGAGGAAATCCTGATCGTGCGCAACTTGATAGTACGCGGCAAACCCGAGAAGCGTGGCGGCTGCTGCACCCAGCACCCATTCCAGGCGGATGACCGGCTTTCGAAACGGCTCGCCGATCCGCTCCCTCGCGGTTGCGGCTCCGTCCCTTGTATTCGATACCGCGATGAGAATTCCGAAAATCAAGAAATTCGCCAGCATCGCCGTATTGCCGAAGCTCAAAAACGGCGAGACCACTCCCGACAACGGAATCGCGCCGAGTACCCCGCCCGAAATCAGCAGCATTTCAAACGCAATGAGCGCCGATAAACCCAGTGCGAGAAACATCCCGTACTCACTCGCGGCTCTCAATCCGATTCGCATTCCGCGCCACACCAGAAATCCGAGCAACAAAACCACGGTTGCGACGCCGCAGAATCCCCATTCTTCGCCGACCGCCGGCAGCACCAGATCCGTATGTCCGGCAGGGATCATTTCCGGATCGCCCCAGCCCGGCCCCGATCCCAATGCGCCGCCGGTTGAGAAGGCCCATAGCGAATGCGCCAGTTGATTGCCGCCGTGAACATCGTTGTCCCATGGCGAAAGCCACATATTGATGCGGTCGACCACGGTGGTCGGCTTGCCCAAGTGATAACCGATAGCCACGCCGCCGACTAACAGCACGATTCCGAGTACGGCCAATCCGGCTCGTCCGCGCGCTACGGCAAACATCGCGAGAAACAGAAATCCGGTGACCAGCGCCGGGCCGAGATCCTTCAACAAAAAGAAAAAGCCCAGCGCGAGGGCGACCGCGAACATCACCGGCAGAACATGCGAAAGGCGCGGCACTCCAATCCAGCGCGGCAATAGCCTTTTCTCACGCAAATCGCGCAGTCGTTCCCAATTGCGGGTAAAATAGCCAGCCAGGAAAAACACCAACAGGATTTTGATCGCTTCCACTGGTTGGAACGGGCCAAGATTTACCTTGGCGTCGTTGCCGCCAGGGCCCGATCCGAATCGCAGGAGTAAGACAAACAGCCCGAGTGCGCCAAACAGCGGCGTGTAGCACCAATCCGAGAAGCGCTGATAGTTGAAGGCGCGCAGCGACGGTGCCAGCAAGACCAGGCAGCCCAGTGCGACGCCCCAGGCGAATTTACTGAACTCGAGCGTGTCGCGCAACGGATCGCGGAGGCTCACGGCCAGAATCAAGCCGATGCCGGTGAGCAGATGAATGGCGGGCAAGATCGCGAAGTCGCCACGCAACCCGCTCCAACGCCAGACGAGAAATACGACGTGGAAAGCGGCCAGGTAGAGCGCAATCCAGATCAGGAACTGCGTTTGAAATTCGGCGGGCGTGCGGACCACGAACGCAGGCTTCAGTTTCGCGAGCGGCAATAGGGGCACTCGAGGCGCGGAACGCAATCGCGCTAGAGCACCGACATTGGGAAGAGGCCGGTGAGTTGAAATGTAATCGAACATTTTGCCGGCGGCTTGTTCGCGTTGTGATTCGTCTTGGAAAACTTGCAGGAACGGAAGTAACTGCTCCGGCTTGTTTACGTGATTCAGATCGATCAGCTCGCCGTGCGCTAGCGCCGCCGACAACTCGGGAAAGTTTTGCGTCTTCGCCGAGTAGACCATCAGGAGACCAGCGGCGACCATTAACGACGACAAGGCCAGCCACACAAACTCCCGCCAGGCAATTCTTCCAGGCGCTGTCGCGCCTTTTGCGGCCGATGCCGAGATGACTTTAGATTCCCAACTCTTGGTTACTGCCAATGCGTCCTCCGGGTGGCATAGCGAGGACGCTGGCTCGACCTGGACTTGGACCTGGACTTAGACTTTGGCTTCGCGGTCTTCACGAGCGCATCGGCCATGCCCTGGCGCGCGCGATCGTCGTCATCCACCTGCCGCAATGCGACGCTTACATTCGAAAACCCTTCAATGGGCTCGTACAATTCGCGCGCACGCTCGAAATCGCGCTGGGCCAAACGCAGATATCGCTCTTCCTCGGTCTTGCTGATCTCGTTGTTTCGCGCCTGGTTCAACTCCGCGGTGGCGCGAAACCGATACCCGTCCGCTTCCTCTTCCGTTTCGCGCGGACCAAGCTCAAAACCCAGCCGCTGGGCCGCACGAAGTTCCGCCATCGCCTTGCCGATGTTCTTCAGCGCATAGACATCGATCCTTGCGAGCCCCAAATGCGGATCCGGTGAACGCGGTATGAGCGACGCCGCACTTTCGAAATCCGCTTGCGCCGCGTGTTCAGCGCGCTCCAGATTCTCATAGCCATGGCACAGCGCCAGCTTGCCCTGCGCACTCCGATCACCGCGATCCATTTCGCTCAAATGGGTGAAGCATACCTCGGCCTTCGACCAGTCAAAATCCTCAAGGCGAGGATCCGAGTTGTTCCGATAGCCCTCGATCACTTGATCGCCCGCTTCAAGAAGTGCCGCGCGCACATTCGCGCCCAACTGGCTGGCCGGCGACATCTGCCCCAAAAACGCATTTTGCCTTTGGACGCGTTGCAGCAAGTCCCAATCCCGGTTGATTTCGCTGACGCTCGCGCGCGTGAAATCCAGACGGCCGCGCAACACGCCGCTCTCGCGCCAAAATCGATAGTAGTAGCCGAGAGGGACGCACACCACCAATCCGGCCAACAACCCCCAGCACAGCGCCACCACGATGCTCATGGCAGACACCAGTTGCTGGGCACGCGCCGGCTTCAGTTTCACCACGCTGCGCCGCACCGTCTCGGCCATGCTGGCGACGCGCTGGGGTATGTGAGGCAAGCGCGGTTTCTCCACCGTCGGATTGCTCTTCCACGAGACGCGCTGTTCCACTTCCGCGACAGTTTGCTGGCCTTGCAAGAACCGCGTGACATCGCTTTCAAAGGCCGACGCCGAGACGTAGCGCTGGTGCAGATCGCCCGCCAAGGACTTGTGCAGGATCGCGGTCATGGCATCCGGGCAGCTCTGGGGCAGCGCTCGCGGCGGCCTGCGCGATTGGATCAGCGCCTCCAGTTTCCGCGTATCCTGCGCCTGATAAGGCGGCACGCCCGCCACCATCTCATACAAGGTGACGCCCACCGCCCAGAGATCCGCGTGCCGGTCCACTTGCCCGCGGCTCAGCCGTTCCGGCGAGCAATAGCTCGGACTGCCCAACCCTAAATGCGTGCGGCTATGCGTGAACGTCAGTGCCTTGGCGATGCCGAAATCCAGCAGCCGCACTTCGTCGTTGGTGCCGATCTGAATGTTCGACGGCTTGATATCGCCATGCACCACCGATCGCCGCTGTCCGTCGATCCAGGCCTGAAACGAATGCAGCTTGTCGAGCTGGCTCAGGATCTCGGCCGCGAATCGCGCCGCGCGCGCCGGTTCGAGGAGCCCGTCCTGCTTCAGAATCTCGGCCACCGTCCGGCCCTCGATGTATTGCATCGAGACGAAGAAGAATCCGTCCAGGTGCCCAGACTCGTAGATCTCGATGATGCGCGCGTCGGCAGCGTGCAGTTGCCTCTGCAAATCCGCGCCGCGCCGCTCGGCTTCGATGACCAATTGCGTCAGCGCGTCCGCCGATTCCTCAACAATTTTTAATACCGCGTGGCGGTTGGCGCTGGTATCGAAGGCCAGATACACGTCGGTCATGCCGCGCGCAAGCTTGCGGATCACCTCGTAGGCGCCAAATTGGCGAGTCCGGAGCACAAAAGATCGTATGCGATCGTAAACATTGACGCAGCGCCCGGCTTACGGTTTCGGCCAACGCAGGACTAATGCCACTCCCCCGAGCGACAGCACCACGCCCAGGAGGAAGCCGTAAACCAGGAACGCCACTCGCGTCGTCAGCAGCCCGTCGACCTTAGACGGAGCGACCTGCTCCGATCCCTCGCGCGCCTTGGTGATCGCATTCCGCGCGCGAGCCTGCGCGGCCGCCGGCGACCGAACGCCCAGGAATTCACTGCCTGCCACGAAGATAGCGGTGATGTTATCGCTGCCGCCCGCGACGTTGGCCGCCTCCAAAAGCTCACCCGCCACTTGCGCCGGATCGCCGTTGTAGCGCTCGATCACTTCCAGGATTTCGGCGGAAGTCAGCAGATCGCTCAAGCCGTCGCTGCACAAAACGATCGCGGCATCCGGCTTAAATAAAAACTCCTTGACCTCGATGAAATCTTCTTCATCCGGCTCCCGGCGTCGCGATCCGACGTCTCGAAACACCTCGTGGCGTCTGGGATGCGCCATGGCCTCGGCTTCGGTCAGCTCGCCCGCATCTTCGCGCTCGCCCACTGGCGAGTGGTCCTGCGTGAGTTTTCGAATGGCTCCGTTCCAGGTTAGGTAAAGGCGAGAATCGCCGACGTGGCCGACGATCACCTTGTCGCCCGAGATCATCGCCAAGGTCAGGACGCAGGCCATGCCGCGCCAGGTTTCGTTCTCGGCGGCTGCCTCGAAGATACAATTGTTCGCGCGCGTGATGGCCCCGCGGATTCTTTCCCGTGCGTCGCCGCCTGGCCTTTTCATTTCGGCGCGAATCACTTCTACCGCCGTATCGGCGGCCTTCCCGCCCGCCGCGTGACCGCCCAATCCGTCCACTACCAGGAAAATGCCAAGCTCGTCATCGGCATAGGCTCGATCCTGATTCTCGAGACGCATGCGCCCTGGGTCGCTCGCAGTCGCCGATCGCCATTCGAGAATCTTAGCCATGGTTAGCGCCGCCTCGTCACTACGAAAGCGATCGTGAATCCCAGAAACAGAAGCACGAACGGAATGTGGGCGATATAGGGGATGCGAATCATGATCGCGCCTCAAACTGTAGCGTGATCACTTCCGCCACGCTGATCTGCGACTTCGGCGGCAGCGTCTGCTCCACACCGCGCGCCAGACGCTTGCCGTTGAGCCAAGTCCCGTTCATGCTGTTGTCGACGATCAGAAAGCGCTTGTGCGCGGCGTCGCGGCGTACGCGCAGATGTTCGCGCGAGACTTCGTCGTTGGTATAGAGCGCCAGGCTGACCTGCGCGCCATCGCCCCCGCGGCCGATGCTGATCTCGTCCTGGGTCATCAGAAAGAGCTGCGCACCGGAGTCGTCTTCATAGCGGATCTCGGCGTAAACGCGATCGCCCGCCGCTTCCTCCGCCGGCTCGTCCAGCCGCCGCGTGTCCGGCCCAATGCCGGGCCGTGTGCCACCGGTTCTCCCAGTGTTTGCACCCACTCCCGGCTCGCGATCGAGCAGGGTGGTCTTGATCCCGTGATAGCCCGGCTGCGGCGTCTCGTTCAACTCCGAGTGAATCTCGACGTCGCCCAACGGCACAACGCCCTCGGAATCGGGAAAAAATTCAAAGCTGAAATCCCTGCACGCGATTTTGTACGGCTTGCGGTCCTTGGCGCCACGCCACGCGCCCAACGCCAGCGTCATCCCCCCCAACGGCTTGGCGTTCAGTTCGGCCAGCCGCGCCGCCAGCCCTTTCCTGGCGTCTTCGCGGATCAAGTCGAAAACCCCGGTAAGCCGCGCGTAGTCGTCCGGATGCAAGTAGAGGCTGAAAATGCAGGGCGTGAGAATGCTGTAGCCCAGCTCGAACTGCCCCAGTTCCATATTGCGAATGAGCTGGTCGATGATGATCCGCCCGCTGATCTTGCCTTGCGCTTCTCCCACGGCCTTCATGTTCCCCTACCAGGAGACCTCCACTCAAGCTTTCGACGCCGCCGGGGCCGGTCCCGGTTTCGCTTTGTTCCGGTCAGCGGTCACCGAATGTGTTTTCTTACTCGGGCCAGAGGGGATCTGTTAGGTACCATGAAACATCAGCGTGACCCTTTGAAATCGCATCCTCTTAAAGTTCTACATTTCCGGCAGAGCACTAACATCTGGGGGCCGGAGAAGGGTATCCTCAGCCTCTGCCGATCGCTGCCAAAAGAGGGGTTTGGCTGCGAGATCGCGATCATGTACCGCCCCAATGAGGGCGATCCCGTCGAACACCCGCTAGTGGCAGCGGCGCGCGCTCAGAAAACTCCCATCACTCAGTTGGACGGCCATCTGCGCGGGCTGCCGGGCGCGATCCGATGGTTGCGCCGCAAACTGAAAGACGAGCGGTTCTCGATTCTCCACTGCCATGAATACAAGACTGACCTGGTTGGCGCGCTGGCCGCCTTTCGAATCCCCGATTCGCAGTTGGCCTTGATTGCCACTCTGCGGCACACCGAACCGGGTATCCAAATGGGTATCTTCCAAGCTTTGGACTCGCTTGTGCTGCACCGCTTCGATCGCTTGACCGTGCCTTCTCAGGGGGCGCTCCGGGAGTTAAGATGGTGGCCGGCGTTGCGTCGCCGCTCGCAGGTGGTTCATCATTCGATCGAGGTGGTTTCCGAACCCCGGCCACAGCCGAAATCGTACTGGCCTCTGGAAGCCGGTGGCCCGGTGATTTCGATCGTGGGAAGGCTCCAAGCCGTCAAGGGACATCGCATCTTTTTGGAGAGCGCGCGAAAGGTGCTCAACGAGCGGCCGGACGCGCGATTCTGGATTGTCGGCGATGGGGAACTGCGCGGCGAGTTAGAAGCCGCGGCATCTCGGCTGGGTTTGACGCACGCCGTTTCGTTTATGGGCTATCGCGACGATCCATGGTACGCGATGTCGGTGAGCGACGTGGTGGTCTGCGCATCCCATTACGAATCCTTTGCGCGCGTTGTGCTCGAAGCGCTGGCACTGGAACGTCCGGTGGTGGCCACGGCCGTAGGCGGCACGCCGGAAATGGTGATTGATGGACAAACCGGTGTGCTGTCTCCAGCCGGCGATCCAGAAGCTTTAGGCGCCGCCGTGCTGCGCCTGCTCAAGGATCCCGATCTTGCTCAGCGCCTTGCCGCCGCCGGCAGAAAACTGGTTTGCCAACGCTACTCCGAGGAGGCGCACGCCTCCGCCTTGGCTGGCCTTTACCGCGAGGCGCTCGCATGCACGTGAAAATGTTCGATCCGGGCAATTTCACGCCACACTATGTCGAGAACCTCAGCCAGGCACTCGCCGCGCTCGGTTTGCAAGTGGACCTCATCACCTCCTCGCCTTTGTTTGAACAGCCGAGCCACTTGGACTCCATTTGTGCGGAGAATCACTTTTTCAAAATAACGGGAGGCGCGGCCAGCGGTCTCCTTCGCCGTCATGCCAAAATCCGCCGCACGCTAAGAGCTCTCAGTTATCCAGCCGGTCTGTGGCGCACGTGGCGGGCCCTGAAACCTCAGTCGCCCGGCATTTTCCATGTTCAATGGGCTTTGATCCCGATGTTGGATGATCTACTTATCCGAAAGCTCCGGTCTAAAGGTTGGCGCGTCGTCTATACCGCTCACGACGTTGAGACCGAATTGGACCGGCCTTTCCGGCGGCGGCTGTTCCGGCGGATCTACCGCCGGGTGGACGCAGTGATCGTCCACTCAGAGGCGCTGTCGCAGAAACTGCACGACGACAGTGGCGACGTTCTTCGGCAAATCGTCACCATACCGGAAGGAGCTTCGACCTTCCCGTTCTCGCCGGACCTCGATCCAAACGTCGCTCGCAGGACTCTTGGATTGGAGTTCGCCGGTCCGCTCCTACTCTTCTTTGGCATGATCAAGCCTTACAAAGGACTGGAATACCTCCTGCGCGCCTGGCCCCGCGTCATCGCGGAATTTCCGCATGCACGCTTGTTAATTGCCGGTGAAGCCATGGTGCCCATGCGTCCTTTGCATCGTCTGATCGACACTCTCGGGATCCGCCACTCGGTGGAGCTTCGGCTAGGCTACGTTCCCCGATCGGAAGCGCAGTATTTCTTCTGTGCCGCCGATGCGGTGGTGCTGCCTTACGTTCGTATCTCCACCAGCGGGGTAGTTCCTTTGGCGTACCGCTACGCCCGTCCAGTGATCGCGACCTCCGCCGGTGCTTTGCCCGAAATTGTCAAGGACGGTGAGACTGGATTTCTGGTGCCTCCTCGCGCGGAAGAAGCTTTGGCCGATGCGATCTGCCGTGGCTTTCGGAACCCCGAGCGCTTAGCCAATATGGGAGCGCGAGCGCGCGATTGGTTTGAAAAAGAGCGCGGCTGGGATAAAGTAGCTTGTCAAACGGAGGCCCTTTATCGATCCTTGCTGCCGGAGCTCACAACGCAACGTATTCAACCATCTTCTGCCTGCGTGGATGCGACCATTCGCCGATGTAATTAGCAGCCCATCCGCATGAGGTTCCGAAATCCTCCGCCATTTGGCGGGTATAGCGGAATATGCGATGAGCGTGCGACGTCCTTTCAGACCCTTGGGGGGGCGGATGGGATACTATCGCGTATGTCGAATAGAAACGCGATCCCGGATTTACGCATTCCCTGAGGTTTATCAGACATTGGCGGATGTCCTTCGCATTCAAATGTGTAAATAATGACTGGGCTAACGCGTAGTCGGGCCTTTTGCCGAATTTCGCAAATTCAAACGAATCCGAAACCACAAATTGAGGCGCCTTTTCATTAACTAACTTGCGCTGTACTTCTCGTTCTAGCCCCAGTTTTATCAATCGTCTCTCTTTGTCGAGACCTAAGTAGTTCCCGCAGTTCAGATATGGTATGAAATGTGAGCCGGCCCGCAAAGAACCACACGCGATATCCAGAAGGACATGATGCGGCTTCAACCCTCTACTCTTGAGAAACTCAAACTGAAGGTTCCCGATATCGTCCCATAAGCCGCCTACATAGTGGCGATGGCCGGCAAGCCAAATCCCGAGAGGTCCCTCGGGCTTGCCAAGCGCCTGATATGCCGCTAACCTTAGCCGCCTCGATCTCACTTGGCTCCTTCCCTTCCTTGAATTCTTTCCAGTTCAGACGCCTTACTTCTCCATCTTTGCGCTGCAAGATAGACCTGGCTGGGCGGGCTCATCAGGCGCGGAAACCACCACGGCTGGCGTCGAAACATAACGTCGATGCGAGGCAACACGAAAGAATCGGATCGAGAGTCGACGAATCCAAGCGCGGTTCCGCAGCCCAGGCGAAATTCGCGACTTACGGCAATGCGAGCCGGCGGGTTCCAGGCGCCGTAGGGATAAGCAAAGGTCTGCACTGCCTGGCCCGTCTGGTCCTCCAAGCTCGCCCGGCAATCTCGCAGTTCCCGCTCTACTTCGCCTTCGGAGAGCGCCGGCAGGTTAGGATGGTGAACCGTATGCGCGCCAAGCTGGATTCCCAAGCGAGCCGCCTCGCGCAGTTGCTCCCATCCCATCAGAGCCAGGCGTACCGGCCGCCGCTGGCTCGAGCGCCACTCGTTGTGGAGACCGCAGTATCCGGTGACCACAAATACAGTCGCCGGAAACCGATGCTCCAGTAGAACCGGCAGCGCGTGCTCAAAAAAATTCAGGTAGCCATCGTCAAAAGTCAGCGCCACGGAGCCTGGATGGCGCTGCACTTCCAAGAGCGGGGTCACCGGAGTCCGGCTTCGGGCCAAGCTGTCCATCTGCATGCGAAATAACGCCGGATGGATCGAGATCGCAGAACCAGTGGTGTCCAGTGAATGATAGGTCAAGATGGCGGATTTATCGCGAGGCATGACCGAACATCGAGAAAGCGGCGCCTAGTGCGCTCCACATGGGGTCTAAACGGGATGACCCGTCGACTGGCTGGAACCGAATCGTCGCCATTTCGTTCAATTCCAGAAACGCCGTGCAAGCCTCGGGGAAATTCTTCATGAAGACGTCGCAAGCCCGCTTGGAGAGAGGGATACGTGTGAATTCCTTCTCATGAAAAGCGGGACAAGACGGCGGAACTCTGTCGTCGAGACCGAGAAAAGCCGTGAGCTCTTTCCTCAGCAGCTCTGGCTGCCGGTACGCGGCAGGCGCATCGAGCACATACACATGCGGCGCACAGCGTTTGGCCACTTCCAGCAGACGCTCGGATTGGCGGGCATAGGCCGAAAAGAACACGGACGGTTTCAGCACCGCCGCCTCACGAATGCGCTTCAGGTAAGAGCAATAGTTTTCGAGCGGGTGCCGGATCGGAATAATCAGCTTCGCGTCGGGCAACAGTCTCAGCCAGAAGTCGATGAACAGAAGCGTGCGAGGGTCCTTCCACCCCCACACTCCAGGTCGCGCGAGCGATTTTAGAATCTGCGCGCCTTCCGCCTCTTCGGCGTCGCTTAGGCGCTGGGCAATCGAGCCTGCAAGGATTGGAATGTCGGCGCCGCGAGGGTCGTTCTTCGCTAGCAGCCTCCTATGAAAGTTGACAAAAGTTCGTTCCTCGAAAAATCCTCGCGGGTTTACGTAGCCGCTCTGGCCGAGATTCGCTCCCAGATCCACGCCGTTGGCGCGCAGAAAACTGGCCAAATACGATGTTCCGCAGCGCGACAACCCTAGGATCAGAACGGGTTGTCCTGGAAAACGCTTTACCTCCGTCATGGAGCGCCCGCTGCACGAGGCAATCGCACGCGTCCATACATTACCGAAGCCCTGGCTATCCACTTCTGCTCATCGGCCAGATTCGTTGGCTGGAAGAAGCGATAAAAGGCGCAGGGGAAACGAAAGAGTTTCTGAAAACCCATTTCCGTAAGAGCTTCCAGCCTGGCTCGGAGCATACTCGGATTAGTCGCGCCGCTCGTCCGCCTCTCGTAACCGAACTCATCCATTTCATCAGCGACGGCCGCTTCAATGGCCGCCACCTGCCATGCGGTGAGTTCCGTTTGCCATAAAGCGGCCCGCGACTCGGTTATTGGTTCCCAGGCCCGATGCACCGGGCGTCGCGGATCAAACTCAGCCGGATTTGCCCGCAACATGGCAGCCTCGTACTCGAGACCAATACGGTTGCAAAGACGGCTAAGCTGCTCCTCCGGCCGGGCCACGAGTTCTTCGTACTTGACCCTAATATAGTTGTCTCGGCTTGACGCAGCGCTGGCGGCTACATTGAACAATCGCCAGGTCCGCGCTCCCATGAGTACGCTTCGGCTCGCCCACGGCACTTTCGTTAAGGAACATACGGCAGCGCGAGGATCGCGGACCAAATGGATGATGGTGCAGTTTGGAAACCACTCGCAGAGCGTATCGATGTGCAAAGCGTGCTTTGGAGTTTTTTCACCTGCAAACGGCTTCCCTTGGAAATCCGCATAGGCTTGGAGCAATGCCGCGAACAGATCTCTCCAACTCACCCCCTCACTCATTAGCCTTTCGCGCAATACGCCGATATCCATGCCCAACCTGCGAACCGGCTCGATCCCCAAATATGCGTCGACGATGCGAGCGCGATTTTGAACTTTTCCGGGATCCCCGAAGGCCTGGCGTCGGCCATGCAGACGCCTGAAATAATCTGTCTCGCCGCACACCGCGAGACGCGAATGCCGGTTAAGGGTAACCCGAAGCAGCGTAGTTCCGCTACGCGGCGATCCTACAATGAAGACGGGGCAACGTATTCCTTCGCGTACCTGCTCGGACTCGAGTCTGTTCATCCCAACCAATGCTCAGTTGAGGCTGCGGGTACACTCCGCCGAAGTGAAGCGCCCGCGAAGATCAACAAAGAGCTGTAGGACAATTCTACTGAAACTTCATGAGTTAGGAAAGCCTCGCCTCGCGTTACGAGTTCTTCCGCCAGCCCTTGTGATACCGTGAAGGGTTTGATAACGTACCCTGCATCGATGAAACCGAACCTGGATGTTTTGAAGCCCGAAATTGAACTCTATCTCGAAGAAGCGGGACTGGCCGTGTTTTACGGCTACTCCCGGCCGCTGGAATCCGCGCCGGCGGTCTACTGGGATTGCGATCAGTATCCGGACTATCGGCTATTCGTTCAATCGGCGCGCGCGGCCGGCGCCAAGCTCATCGTCTTTCATCAGCGCGAGTTTTTTTCCGAGCAGATCGATGACGCCATCGAGAAGCTGCACGACTGCGAATTGCCCCCTCAAGACTCGCGCCATTTCGAAGAACGGCTGCACGATCTGCGCGCCTACGAAGGTTCCATTTGCGCGATCGAGCTCTCCTTCGACCATGAGGGCCGCGTGTATCTGTTTGACCTTCGCACCGAATGGTTCGACGAATTCTCCGAGATTCAGGATGAGATCCAGCTCCTGGCCCCCGACCCTGACGCGGGCGATGACGATTCGCCCATCGGCGGCTATTTCTCGAGAAACTAACGTCTTGCCATCGCGCTGGATAATCCCGGAGACCGACGTCGAGAGCATCCGATGCTTGGCGACTGAACTCGACGTCCAGCCGATCACCGCCACCGTATTGCTCAACCGCGGATTCGCGGACTCCGCTACCGCCCGCCGTTTCCTCACTCCGGATCTCGGACATTTGCACGATCCAAACTTGCTCACTGGAATGCGCGACGCCGTTGCGCGCATCCAGGCCGCCATCCAGGCGAAACAGAAGATACTGATTTACGGCGATTACGACGTCGACGGAACGGTGTCGGTGGTCATCTTGAAAAAAGCCATCGAGATGGCGGGCGGTGAAGCCAGCTTTCACGTTCCGCACCGCTTGAAGGACGGTTACGGCATGCGCGCCGACATTATTGAGCGTGCCGCGGCGATGGGCATCGCGCTGATCGTCAGCGTCGATACCGGCATTCGAGCCGGCGAAGTGGTGCGCGAGGCGCGCGACCGGGGCATCGACGTCATCGTTACCGATCACCACCTGCCGGATGCCGAGCTTCCGCCCGCGCTGGCGGTATTGAATCCGAATCGGCGCGACTGCGGATATCCCGACAAGAATCTGTGTGGCGCCGGAGTTGCATTCAAGCTAGTCCACGCGCTGCTCGCGACGCTCGGCTGGCGGGCCGAAAAGCTCGAGCGCGTGATGAAGTCGTTTTTGAAGCTGGTGGCCATTGCGACGGTGGCGGACGTTGTACCGCTGGTGGGCGAGAATCGCGTCATCGTCAAGCATGGGCTGGATGGTTTGAATCAAGCCAAGAACCCCGGCTTGCGGGCCATTCTGGAGCTGGCGGGACTGTTGAACGGCCGCGCTCCCAGCGCGCGCCAGGTGGCCTTCCAAATCGCTCCGCGCATTAACGCCGCCGGCCGCATGGACGACGCCCGGAACGCGATTCGCATGTTCCTGACCGAGGACCCCGGCGAGGCGCGCCAGCTCGCGTCCGAGCTCCACACGCTTAACCAGGAGCGCCGCGACACCGAGGCCGAGATCGTGCGCCTGGTGCTGGAGGAATGCGCCAGCGCGCCGGTCCCGAGCGATCAATCGGTGCTGGTTTTCTCCGGACTCAACTGGCATCGCGGCGTGGTGGGCATCGTGGCCAGCCGCTTAGTGGAACGTTTCTGCCGCCCCGTGTTCGTGCTGAGTGAAGAAGACGGGCAAGCGCAAGGCTCGGGCCGCAGCATCGCGCCGTTCCATTTGCTGGACGCGCTGGAATCCATGCCTGATCTTTTTACCCGTTTCGGCGGACATCGTCAGGCCGCCGGTGTAAGTCTGCTCGCCGAATCCGTTCCCGAGTTTCGTCGCCGTTTGAACGCATACGCCGCCACCCGGCTCACGCCCGCGGATTTTCAGCCGCAGCTCGCGATAGATGCGGCAGTGACTTTGCGCGATCTGACCAGCGGCCCAGCCGTCGAAGAGCTGCTAGCGATGGCCCCGTTCGGATTCGGAAATCCCGTGCCGCTTCTCGCGATTCTGGGCGCTCAACTCGCGAGCGCGCCGGTAGTGATGAAGGAAAGACACTTGCGCGTTCATTTACGGCAAGGCGGCCGCAGCCTTTTCCCGAAAGCCTGGAATTTCGCCGAGCGCGCCGCCGATTTCGCGGTAAATGGTCCCATCGATGCGGCATTTTCGGTGGAAGAGGATCTCTACGGACAAGACCGCGGATTTGCGAATTGGGCGGCGGTGTTGCGCGATGTCCGTCCCGCGACACTGGCGCCATAGATGCGCACTCAGTGGATACGCTGAGACTTAGCCATGAAGATTTCGATCCTGGACGATTACCATGACACTCTGCGCGGGCTCGCCTGTTTTCAAAAGCTCAGTGGCCATGAGGTTGAAATCTGGAACGACCACACTGAGGATTTGGATCTGTTGTCCGAGCGGTTGAGGGATACCGAAGTGCTGGTGCTCATACGCGAGCGGACCAAAATTCGCGCGCCGCTGCTGGAGCGCCTCCCCAAACTGAAATTGATCAGCCAGCGCAGCGTCTACCCGCATATCGACATCGATGCTTGCACGCGCCGTGGCGTGATCGTGTCGTCGGACATGCACACGGGCACGCCGTCCTATGCAACCGCGGAATTGACTTGGGGCCTGATTCTTTCCGCCATGCGCCAAATCCCGCAACAGATGGCCGCGCTGAAGCAAGGAAAATGGCAAATTGGCGTCGGCAGCACTCTCCGCGAGAAAACACTGGGAATCTTCGGCTATGGGCGGATCGGCAGTGTCGTGGCGGGATACGGCGCGGCCTTCGGAATGAAGGTGCTGGTATGGTCGGGCGAAGTCTCGCGGGCGCGAGCGCGGTCGGACGGCTACGCGACGGCCCCTGACAAGGCGGCGTTTTTTGCAGAATGCGATGTCATTTCGCTGCACTTGCGCCTCCACGATGCGACGCGCGGAATCGTGACCGCGAGCGATCTGGCCCGTATGAAACCGACCGCTTTGATCGTAAACACTGGTCGCGCTCCGCTGATCGAACCTGGCGCGTTGGTTCATGCTTTGCAATCGGGACGTCCGGGGATGGCCGCGGTGGACGTCTATGAATCGGAGCCAGTCCTAGACCCGCACTACGGGCTTCTCGGGATCGACAACGTCGTATGCACGCCGCACATCGGGTACGTCACGCGGGAAGAGTACGAAATTCAATTTTCCGACATTTTCGATCAAATCACCGCATATTATTCCGGCCACCCGATCAACGTGGTGAATCCGGAGGTGCTGGGCCGATCGGCACGCTGAGCAAAGAGAGGTCCGGCCACGGCCTTCCGCCAGATGTGCTATCCAGTAAGAGAAAGGAGTGTTCCACGTATGAACACGAAAAGTAAGCAGAGTCAGAAGAATCACAGGCAAAAGACCCGACAGCGGCAAGGGCCGAAGAAGCAGGGTCAGAATCCCAGCATGCTCCACGAGGACCGGAAGTACCACGAACAGGAGCTACCCGAAACGCGGATGACCCGTTAAGTTTCATCTGCCCGACGCACTCTGTCAACAAAAGCTCCCTCCCGCGGCAACGTGGGAAGGAGCTTTATGTTTTTATGCCCGCTCCGAATTGCCGCGCTGGTTACAGGTGCGGCTCGCCATTCAAGGCGCTCTCCATCGATCCGTTCGCCGGCTCGCAAGTCGTATGTTTTTGCCGCTCTGGATCAATGTGGAAATCCCCGTAGCAAAGCAAATGGAGAACCGCGCCGGGGCGAAGGTACCAACTCGCCCAGCCGAGAGGCGTATCCCCGTTCGCATCCTTCGCGTCGATACGCGCGCCGGCGTCAAGCAACAGGCGGATGTCTTCTTCGTTCCCAAACGCAGCCGCGCGATGCAGCGGCGTTTCCCCTTTCGTGCGGCAGTCTCGCATGAAGCTGCCGGTTTCTTCCCCAGGCAACGTCGCGCAATTCGGATCGGCGCCAGCCGCTAAAAGGATTCGCACCAGCGGCGTGTACCTTATCCGATTCGTCTTGCATAGAACCGCGAGCAGCGGCGTTTCGCCCGTGTCGACAGAGGCACGATTGACATCCGCGCCCTGCTCGATGAGGTATCGAAGCAGTCGCCAATGGCCGTGAAAGCACGCGCCGCTCAGGCCAAGGTTTTCCCCGAGCGCGGCTAGCGATTCGCCCTGTGCCAGCAGGAACTTCATGGCGGTCACGTCGCCATAGTACGCGCAGTGACGGATCAGAGGCAGCCGATTCACTATCGCGGTCGCGGGATTTCCGGCCGCGACATAATCGAAAACCAGGTCGGTGCGGCCATCGGCAATTCTATCCAGCATGTCAACAGATTACACGGCTAGGAGATTACACCGCCGGAAATGACGACTACTGGTTCACCGTAAAGTTGGCTGCCGGGCTCACCGCGGTTCCCACCGTCAGCTCTACGGGCTGCACTCCCAGCGGTGCATTGGCGGGAACCGTAAAGTTTATTTGTGTTACTCCCGCCAAACCAGACGGGACTCCGATGAAATCGATGGTCGCGGGAACACCGCCGATCGTAAGCGTCGCCGGCAGCACCGGCGCTGGCAAGCTGGTAGCGGCGGTCCCGGGCTTTGGCGAGGCCCCGGTTGCCACTGCGGGCGCGACGTCGCCCTCTCCGGTCACGAACATCGTCAAAGTCTGGCCGCGTTTGCCGCTCGGATAGGGAACCATATTGCTATGCGCATCGGTGAAGATGCCTGGCGCCGAGAACGAAACATCGAACCCGAAGGTAGTCACTTGCCCGTTGTTGTTGACGGCCAGCAGCGCGGGCCCAGCCGGCGTTTCATAAGGCACTTGGATGTTCCATTGTTGCGAAGAGACAAAGTACAAAGGAGCGGCCACGCCGTCGATGGTGGCCGACACGCCCCCGAGCGAGAGCGGGAGAGGAATCGCGGAGGCTTGTTGGGTGGACGGCGCTAAGTTCGTTCCAAATACCGAGAGCACCATGCCCGGCGCGGCCGCGTCGTTCTGAAACGACGCCCCGTTGCCTACGGCCCGAATGGAAAGATTCGCCGATCCTCCAATGGTGAAAAGAATCGGAAGATCCAAGTACTGCGGCAGCGTGTCGGTGGACTGAAACGCCAGATCCGCGAAGTACGCGCCATTCGACAAGCCAGCGCCGGCCGCGATGATGGTCACTTGACCAGGCCCCGTGCCCGAGAGCGGCCACACCTCCAGCCAACTGGTGTATTGATTAGCCGGAAGCATTGCGAGACTCCACCCCTGTCCCTCCGGCACGCTGACATTTACAGTCGCCGTGGAGGACTGAGACGAATTCGCCGCGCTTAGGTTTATCGAGTCGACCGAAAGAGCCAGTGTACCCGGAGCGCTGGCGGGCCCCCGGAAAAGCGCCGAACCGGTGGCCACTACCTTGTTGCCGTTGCTGTCGACAGCATCGATTTCGTACTCGATGGTCTCGGGCGGCGTGATTCCGGTCCAGCAAATCCCGGCCGTCAGGGCTCCGAAGGGCGGCAGGCGCAGCGAGCCGAAAAACTCCTGAATGTCTTGGGTCAGATCTTGTCCCGCGCCGGTGAACTTTGTAAACACTACGCCGTAACCGTTCTGTTCCTGAATATTGAGCTGCTGGAGATACTGGCAATCGGAGTCCACGGTTGGATCCTGCTCCACAATGCTTGGCGTACTCGATAGCGCGAGCGACGCCGTAGTTTGCCTGCCGTAGAAAGGCACCGATATCTGCGTCGACCAGTCGTTCCCGTTGGCGTCTATTCCGCTGAACCCCAGCACGACAGTGGAAGGAACGCTGTTAATCTTGGCGCGCAGAGCAGCCGCGAGCGCTCCGTCGGGCGCCAGCTGGGAGCTTCCAAAGAAGGACGAAATCGAGGACGAGTAGTCCGTTCCGCCGAACGTGAAGCCAGTGAGCGTGGCCCCTACGTCCGAGGCGTCGGTCAACGTCACGTTGAAAAACCAGCTAAATCCGTCGGAATCGGTTTTCTGCTCATACACCGGATTGGGCGTAAACAAGGGAACGATAGCCGCGGCTGCCACCGGCTGGGTAACAGTCAGAATGACCGATCCAGAACCGCTATTGAGGCTCGAATCGCCCGCGTAAACCGCAGTGATGGTGTCGGAGCCCACGGTCAATTGGCTGCCATACACCTGGAGGCTCGCGGTGGCGGAGTTGCCGCCGGCGGCCAGTGTGGCTGACCCGAGCGTCGTCGTGCCTGTTACGCTCGTTGAGCTTGATACAAAAGATACCGATCCGCTGGGCGTGGCAGAGCCGCTGGCCGTAACGGTGGCCGTGAGCGTGGTGCTGCCCGCGATGGTCAGGCTGGATGGATTCGCCGTCACTGTAACGGCGACGCCGCTCGCGGTGGTGCCGCCGGATGCGCTCCATTGATTGATCAGATTCGCCGCATCCACCGAACCCAAACCGGTGACCAGATCGTAGCCCGGGCCGGCCGAGAAACCCATGTACCCGCCATTGCAGCCGAATCCGCCGGAGCACTGCACAATGTTATTGCCCTGGGTGATGTCGTGGAACGCCTGCGGCGCCGATTGCGCCAGACGGTACAGCGTCGGATTGATATTTCCCAGTCCGGGTTGGGATTGAATTCCGTTCGCGACCAGATACTGGTTCAACAACACCACGATACCCGCGAAGATCGGCGTCGCCACCGATGTTCCCCCTTCAAAACCGGGCATCCCGCCGCCAGTGAAGATCAGATATGGATCATGCTGTGCCGCGGCGTCCAGCGCCACATCGGGCACGTCTCGAGCGCCGTCGTTCGGCACGCCGGGGCCGGTTTGCCAGGCTGGCTTCGAGAACAGTACGCTCTGCCCACCGGTGCTTCCGGCGATCGATCCGTCCACCGAGGTTTCATTCCAGGCAACTTCGGGGATATAGGACAATGCCGAGGTCCCGTCCGAATTGTTCTGGGACGCCCAGTAATTGCCGCCGCCCTCGTTGAACATCGTGCCGCCCACGGCGGTGACCTCCGGAAGAGTCGCCGGGTAATTGACCGACAAGCCTTGCGTGGCCACCGAAGGCATGGTTGCTCCCGTTTTGTCGCACGCAGCCGAGGCCTGATCGCCCGACGCCACCAGCCACGTGATTCCTTGCGCATTGGCCTGCTGCGCCAACGCCTCGGTGATTTCCGGCGCGAACCCGGAAGCGTTGGCCTCGCAGGAGCTAAAGCTGACGCTCAGCACCGGCGCGTAATTTTGATCGATGGCATACTGGGCGGCGACGAACGGGTCCTCGGCTTGAACGAAAATGATGGTCGCATTGGGCGCCACCGCTCCCACCCATTCCAAGTCGATATCGGCTTCGGCCTGGGCCCCGGTGATCCCTGGTGCGGTTCCGTAAACCACCGATTGCACCTGAAGCGCCGCCAGGCCCGTCGTTGAGCGGAACTCTTGCAAATCGGCCTTGTAAACCTCGCTCGCGCCCACCACAGCTACCGTCTGCCCGCTCCCATCCAGGCCTGCCGCATACAGCGGATCCAGATCATAGATCGCCGCGATGTCGCCTGGCACCAGCACGTGCGGCGTCGGATAGCCGTTCGGAGGATTGAATTTCGGATGCCCGCCCGCCGGCTGGAGGCGAAAATCGTCCAGCCCGCGAAAGCCCAACACCAGCGGCGCAAGAGCCGCCGGAACCGAAGGGTCGGAAGCAATCGCAAAGTGGCGCTCCCCATTCACGTCATAACGGTGCAGCTCGGTATGAAACGCCTGCTCTATTTGCCCGGCCGTTCCGCTGAACATAATCCAGTTTCGGCCGCGCGCCGTGTCTTCCACCGTCATCCCTTGCGACTTCAGCCACGCCGTCACCTGGGCGATATCGTTGGCGCTGGCGCCGAATCGCTGGCCGAATTCCTCAGGCGTCAGCCAATGATGATAATCGGGCGAAGCTGGATTCTGCAGATCGTCCAACAGCCGATTCAACGCCGCTTGCTCGGCCGCCGTCCGACGCAAACCCAGCGTGATGAAACTGATCTTCTCCGACGGACCCAGCCGCCCCAGGTCCCGCGCTCCACGAATTCTCGACGATACGATCCCTGGCATGGTCACCAGGCGGCTGGAATCGATTGGCGGCCGAAGGCGATCCAGCTGCTGCCCGAGCATCGGCGCCGACATTAGAACCGCCGGCAGGAGAATTCGTCGAAAGAGAGTGGATGCCATGAGCTTTTCTCCTATCGGCCAACTAAGAGCAGGTTTTAATGTTTCTAGGCGCGTTTAGCACGTTTAGCCACGGCGGCTGCAAAATCTTCGAACAGCTTGCGATCCTCCGCGCTCACAAGAATGCGATCCTCCGGATGCCATTGAACCGCCACTACAAATGCCGCCCCGGACTTCTCAAGCCCTTCGATGACCCCGTCCGCTGAGATCGCTGACACGATAAGTCCTTCGCCGACGCTCTCGACAGCTTGATGGTGCCTCGAGTTCACATCGTATCCGCCACCGCCGACAATCTTAGCCAGCCGGGTGCTTGGGGCCACCCAAACCCTGTGCGCCGAAGGATGTTTCCCCGGCTCCGCATTCCGCGGGGCGCGCTGCTTATGTACGTCCGATGAAGGCAAATGCTGGATCAAGGTGCCGCCGCAAACCACGTTGCACATTTGCAGCCCGCGACAAATCGCGAACACCGGCAGGTCTTCGGCCAAAGCGTCCTGAAGCAGCCGCATCTCCAGCGCATCGCGCGCATCATCCACTTGCTCGCTCCCCGCGTTGTCCTTCCCATAGCGCGCCGGGTTGATGTCGCTGCCGCCGGTGAGCAACAGTCCATCCAGCGAATCGAGCGACGCCGGGTTCCGAACGGCTTCGATCCCGACCTCTTCGAGCGCAACCAGGTAAGGACCAAGCCGGGTCTCGTTCCCGAATGTTACGGCAACTCGCATGACGTTACGCCGCCTTCAGCGCTTCGCCGAAGTGCCCGAGAAACATTTCGACGCACCCGGGGTTCGCCATCGGCCCCATCAGCCCAATCCGGAAGATCTTGCCGGCCAGCGGACCGAAGCCGCCCGCGATTTCGATCCCGCTCTGCTCGAGCAAATGCTTGCGCACTTTCGCGTCGTCCACGCCATCCGGCACGCGCGGCGTATTCAGGTGCGGAATGCGGTAGCCCTCCGGCACGTGCATCTTCAACCCCAATT
This sequence comes from Bryobacteraceae bacterium, assembly GCA_052148835.1. GTDB lineage: Bacteria > Acidobacteriota > Terriglobia > Bryobacterales > Bryobacteraceae > Palsa-89. Next base: position 27,316 of record JBKQHJ010000044.1, on the reverse strand, counting down.
CTTCGAATCCCCGCACCAACGCGTGATGCGCCCGCTGGTGACGCGCGAATCGATTCTCCAGGCCTTCTTCATGAATCAATCGCAGCGACTCATGCAGCGCGTAGAACAGCGTCGCCGACGCCGTGTGATGGTACTTGTGCCCGTCGAAATATTCGCCGAGCAGCCGCAGATCGAGATACCACTCCGGCACCGGAGCTTGCCGCGCGTTCAATCGCTCCACCGCGCGCGGCGATGCCGTGAATGGCGCCAGACCCGGTGGACAACTCAAACCCTTCTGCGAGCAACTGTAAGCGATATCGATGCCCATTTCATCCACCGCCACCGGCGCCGCGCCCAGCGACGTAACGCAATCGGCGATGGTCAACGCGTCCACCTCGCGCGCGGCTTTGACAATGGGCCGAGGGTCCTGCAATGCGCCGGTCGAAGTCTCGGCGTGCACGAACGCGACCACTCCTGGCTTCTCGCGTTGCAGAAACTCCACCACTTCGTCGTAACCGAAGACCTCGCCCCACGCCTTTTCGAGCGTCACCACGCGCGCGCCTTGCCGCCGGCCCATCTCCGCCATCCGGCTTCCGAAAAATCCGCAGCCGAGCACCGCGAACTTGGAACCCGGTTCCACGAAATTGGCGATGGCAGTCTCCATGCCTGACGATCCGGTGCCCGAAATGGCCCAGGTGAGCGGGTTCCGCGTGCCGAAGACTCGCCGCAGCATCTCCCGTACCTGATCCAATACACCAATAAAATAAGGGTCCAAATGGCCGACCAGCGGTTTCCCGAGGGCTTCATACACGCCCGGCTCCACCATCGTCGGCCCGGGACCAAACAAAAATCTTCGCGGCGGCTGCAGTCCGGAAAATTGCATAACAGAATTAGATTAACAATTGGCGTTCTGGCACGTCCAAAAGGTGAGGGTAAAATAGTCTTACATATGCGCATCGCCGCTCTTGCCGGACTTCTCACCGCCTTTCTCACGCTGCAGGCTCAAACCGAGCCGAAGCCTCTCCGGATTCCGATCGAACAATACAAGCTGGATAACGGCCTTCGCGTCGTCATGTCGGTGGATCATTCCGCTCCAACTTATGGGATCTCCATCACCTACAACGTGGGCTCCCATAGCGAACACGCCGGCCGCACCGGGTTCGCGCACTTGTTCGAGCACATGATGTTCGAAGGCTCCCAGAACGTCGGCAAAGGCGAGCATATGATTCTCGTCGAAAACAATGGCGGCAACATGAACGGCACCACCACGGAGGATCGCACCAATTATTTCGAATCCTTCGCGTCCAACCAGCTCGATCTCGGCCTGTTCCTGGAAGCCGACCGCATGCGTTCGCTCGCCGTGAACCAGGCGAATCTCGACAACCAGCGCAACGCCGTGCAAGAAGAGCGCCGGCTGAGCGTCGACAATCAGCCGTACGGCGAAACATCGGAGGTTTTACAAGACCTGATCTACGATAACTTCGCCAACAAGCATTCCGTGATCGGCTCGATGACGGACCTGAATGCGGCCACCATCAAAGACGTTCAGGAATTCTTCCGCGTCTACTACGCGCCGAACAACGCGGTGCTCACGTTAGTCGGCGATTTCGAACCCGCCGATGCGCTGGCCAAGATAAAGAAGTATTTCGGCGACATTCCCGCTCAGCCCGCGCCGCCCACGCCCGATCTGGCGGAGCCTAAGCAAACCGCCGAGCGCACCAAGACCATCGAAGATCCGTTCGCTCGCGTTCCCCGCCTCGACATCGCGTTCAAGATTCCCCCCGGCAACACGCCCGACGACTACGCGCTGGACGTTCTTTCCACCGCAATGGGCGAAGGCCAATCCTCGCGGCTCTATCAGAGCCTGGTGAAAGACAAGGAGCTGGCCGTCAACGTTTTTTGCTACATCGAGGAGCACAAAGGCCCGTCGACATTTAACGTGGTCGTGCTGGTGCGCCCCGGTAAGGATTTGAAAGATGTGGAAAAGGCCGTCTACGCGGAGCTGGAAAAGGTGAAATCCGAACCTCTAGCCGGCTGGGAATTGCAGAAGGTCCGCATGATGGAGCGCCGCGGCACCGCGCAGGAATTGCAAAGCACGCTGTACCGAGCCTACTTGATCGGCGAGATGGCGGTCATCTACGGCGATCCGAATCTTATCAACACGCGCTTCGACAAGATCGAAAAAGTCGGCACTGAAGACATCCAGCGAGCCGCGAAAACATATCTCACCGAAGAAAATCGCACGATTGTAACGACGCTGCCCAAGCCCAAGGCCGAGACCGCGAAAGCTGACAATTAGGAGCACCCGATGACATTCCAATCCCTGATCCCACTTCGGTGGCCCACCGCGCTGATCGCCACTCTCGCCCTCTCCTTCGCACAGGTCCCGACCGATCCAGGCTCCAAGGCCATCCCGCTAAGCAAGGTGGAGCGCAAGTATAAGGCCCCGGTATCGGACGATATTCTTCGCGTCAAACTGCCGAAGCCCGTGGAGATGACGCTCCCGAACGGCCTGACGATCCTGGTGCTGGAGGATCATCGGCTGCCCCTCGTAACCGCCCGTCTTACAATTCTGGGTGCCGGTGCATTGAACGATCCCGTGGGCGTTCCCGGCCTCGCCAACGTCACAGCCACCATGTTGAAGGAAGGCACCACGACGCTGTCGAGCAAACAGATCGCTGAACAAAGCGATCAGCTCGGCGCCATGATCGGGGCGCAAGCGCCCTGGGGATCGGAGACCTCCACCTTCACCGCGTCGGGCTTGAGCGACAACGCCAGCCAGTGGATTCCGCTCGCCTCCGACATCCTGCTCCATCCGTCGTTTCCCGAGAGCGAATGGACCAAGCTGAAACAACGCATGAAAGTGCAGTTGCAGCAACAGCGCGGGACCGCGGGCTTCCTGATGCAGGAGCGATTCAATCGCGCGGTGTATGGCGATCATCCCGCCGCCATCACGTCGCCGACCTCCGAAGCTCTGGACAAGATCACGCCCGCCATGCTCGCCGAGTGGCACTCCACTCGGTATCTGCCGGAGAATGCGATTCTCGGAATTTCCGGCGACATCACGCCCGCCGAAGTGACGAAGATGTTCGCGCCTCTCCAGGCCTGGAAAGCGGGCCCCGGCAAAGCCGCTCTGCCGACGGCCACCAAGCCCGCCAGCGGCCGGAGAATTTTCGTAGTGGACAGGCCGGGCTCAGTGCAAACTGATGTTCAGATCGGCAACATCGCCATCAACCGAATGGACCCCGATTACATTCCGATGGTGGTGATGGATCGCATTGTCGGCGGCGGCGCATCGGCGCGCCTGTTCATGAACCTGCGTGAAGTGCACGGCTACACATACGGCGCCTACAGCATGTTGGTGGCGCGTCGCTACGCCGGTCCCTGGATCGCGCAAGGCAGCATGCGCACCGATGCCACCGGCGGCGCCATGACCGAGTTCATGAACGAGATTAATCGCATTCGCGATCAGCCCGTGCCTGAGAAGGAACTCGAAGAAACCAAGCGCTCCATCGTGGCCGGCTTCGCGCTTACGCTCGAACGTCCGACCCAGTTGCTCGATTACGCCATCGCGCTCAAGGTCTACAACCTACCCGCCGACTACTGGGACACCTATCCGGCGAAGATCATGGCGATCACCGCCGAACAAATCGAGCGCGTCGCGCGCAAGTACATTGTGCCCGACGATCTGCAAATCGTCGCGGTGGGCGACGCCGCCAAGCTGAAACCAGTGCTCGACAAATACGGAACGGTCCAAGTCTTCGACGCCAACGGCCAGCCGAAAGCCACTCCATAGCCTTTGTTGAATAAGCCCACGGTGGAGTATCGCATTGAGCGGGACACGATGGGCGAGATGCGCGTCCCCGCCGATGCGCTGTACGGCCCGCAGACCCAGCGCGCGGTTGAAAATTTTCCGATCAGCGGGCTGCGCTTCCCGCGAGCGTTCATTGGCGCGCTCGGCCTGATCAAGAGCGCAGCTGCCAAAATTAACGGTCAACTAGGCGAGATTCCGCAAGACTTCGCCGCATCCATCGAGAAAGCCGCCGATGCGGTGGCCGCGGGCGATCACGACGCTCAATTCGTGGTCGACATTTTCCAAACCGGCAGCGGCACCTCCACCAACATGAATGCCAACGAAGTGATCGGGCGTCTCGCCAATGCCCATCCGAACGATCACGTCAATCGCGGGCAATCGAGCAACGACGTAATTCCGTCGGCGATTCACATCTCGGCGGCCATGCTGGTTACCGGGCAACTGCTTCCAGCGATGGAGGAGTTGGGTGGCGCGTTGAGCCGGAAGGCCGCCGACTTCGCGGGCATCGTTAAGGTCGGCCGGACGCATTTGCAAGACGCCGTTCCGATGACCCTCGGCCAGGAGTTTTCCGGTTACGCAGCGCAGGTCGAGCACTGCTCCGATCGGATCAAGGCCGCGCTTGACGGCCTCTACGAACTCCCGCTGGGCGGAACAGCAGTCGGCACTGGATTAAACGCGGTTCCCGGTTTTGCTCCCGCGGTGATCGCCGAACTTGGTGCGCGCACTGGGCTTCCCTTCCGCGAGGCCTCCAACCATTTTGAAGCACAGGCGGCCAAGGATGCCGTCGCGTTTCTGAGCGGCGCGCTCAAGACCTACGCCATCGCACTGACCAAGATTGCTAACGACGTCCGCTGGCTCGCCTCCGGTCCTCGCGCCGGACTGGGCGAGTTGATGCTGCCGGAAACGCAGCCCGGATCCAGCATCATGCCGGGCAAGGTGAACCCGGTGATCGCCGAGAGCCTGCTGATGGTTTGCGCGCAAGTGATCGGCTATGACGCGGCCATCACTTGGTGCTGCGCCGCTGGCAATTTTGAATTGAACGCGATGATGCCCGTCATGGCCTACGATCTTCTCGAATCCATCGAACTCTTAGCGGCGGCCTCGCGAAACTTCAGCCGGCGCGCCGTCGAAGGTTTGCAAGCCAACAGCGAACGCGCGTCGAGCTTCGTCGAGCAATCGCTGGCTATGTGTACCGTTCTGGCGCCTGTAATCGGCTACGAAAAAGCGGCGGGTATCGCCAAGGAAGCTTATCGCAGCGGACGTACCGTGCGCGAGGTCGCGCGCGAAATAAGCGGAATTCCCGAGGATCGCCTCAATGAACTGCTCGACCCGCGCAGCCAGACCGGCGACTGATTCAACTGCCCCGGATTAGAACTTCGGCAAGCGTCTGAGCAGGCCGTAGCTCGAGCCGTGAACCGGACGCCAGTTCCAGTCCATGGCGCCCACGTATCGCACGCCCGCGCGATCGCGGCCCATCAAAATCACGTACAGCTTGCGCTGTGGATAGGCGAGCAATTCATATTGTTGCTCGGAGCCGGAACGCCACCGGTCGTCTGCCGGCTGGCCCAGCGCGCGCACCACGGCGGAACGATCGTCGGCGGCGCTCAGCGGCAAATCCACCTGGCTCATCGGAGCGTAAAACGCACGCGTCGCGATCACACCGCCTCGAAACAAGCTGATGGCCAGAACGCATCCCGCCACGCCCAGCGCCACGCCGCCCACCGCCACTCTTCCGACGCGCGATGTTCTGTCGCTCTCCAATCGAATACCAACCACTGGAGCGCGTGCCGCCCCCGAGGGCGCGAGCCGGGACCACGAAGCTTCGTTCACCGCGCGCGGCATCTCGATCACCCGCCGCTCGGCCGGCCACACCACACCCGCCCGGTATTCCAGTTCCGCCAGCAGCCCCACGATCATCACGGGCGCGTCCACGCGCGAAATCTCGCCCAGATAGCGCCGCGGAACGGGGACCTCTTCATTCGTCTTCGTATTCCGCACCAACACATCGGACCACGTGGCGCTCCGATAAACCCACTCGTTGTGTCCCGCGTTCAGGATGGCTGGATAAAACGAAAACGGCCGCCGGCCGAGCTGCGCAAGTGGCGGCGGGATCGGCGGGACAGCCATGGCTCCATTTTAGCCCCCGGGCGCGGGAGGTGTCGAAGTCCGTGTAGGGCTCCGAAGACGCATCTTGCGATGAAAGAACTTATCGTGAATGTCCGGCCAAAATTCCGGCAAAAGGTTGCCCAGAGCGGTGGCTGTGAAGCTGGTTCCGAAACGGCTAATCACTTCTTTGCCGCTGACGCTGGGGTCGGGATAATAGGCATTCGAGAGCGCGATGCCCAGCCCTGTTCCGATTACGCCCGAAAAGTTAAATCGATTCCGTCCGGCATCCGTTCGCGTAACCACCACGCGGCTCAACGCGTAGCCAATGCGATACCAAACCCCATACTCCGGCCCACGCCGGAAATAACGCGGATCTTCGTGCAGCAAAGATGCGAGCACGGCGTCGGAAAAAAAGTTCTGCGTCGTGATATCCGCCATGGCAGCTCCCATGCGCTCGCCATAGGGACCGGGCCCGTGTCCATACTTCGGATTATCGTTATCGATTTGCGAGAGCGCCGCTCCCGCCGCCGAGGAGGCGAACGTAAAAGGATCGAAGGTCTCTTTGGCGAAGAGGCTGAACTTTTGTTTCACAGTGAGAGGACCCGCATTTGGCTGCGGGTTCTCCACCGTCAGATAGTTCGGGATTACGCCAAAAATACGGTCGTCGGACTTCTCAACGGCACCTGGTTCCATAACCGGCGCCGCTACGGAAGCTGTTGTAGGAGCCTGTGCAAGAACGAATGTGACCGAAAACGACGATACCGTGAGGAGCATCGCGACATTTGCGCGTTGGACGTGTTTAAGCCAAGACCTCAATCATCCTCCACTCCAGAATTCCCCGCGGCCATCACATATGGACCGATGTACCTGCACTATGGTTACACGGAAAGTAATCGGCCGTGGCGCGCCGAAACCTAAGGGTCTCGCGCGAACCTAATTTGCTCCCAGGTCAGACAGAAAGTAATACAATGAGCGGTCATGAGCGCGATGCCATCAACACCCGCCCTACGTCAGCAGTTCCAAAATCGGCGCAATTTTCTCAAGTTTCTCGCGGCGAGCCCGCTGTTTGCTTCCCTGCCCGCCCGCGCCTGGCAGACCCACACTCTGGATGAGATCCTCGCCAGTCCCAAGGACGCGCTCGACGTAATGGATTTCGAAGCCGCCGCGCGCAAAGCGCTGCCCGCCGCGCACTGGGGCTATATGGCGTCAGGCGTCGACGACAATTTCACTCGCGACCTGAACCACGAAGCGTACAAGCGCATCCAACTTCGCCCGCGCAAGCTGGTGGACGTAAGCAAAATCGATACGCGCGTGGAGCTGTTCGGAACCACCTGGGACAGTCCCATCTTTCTTTGTCCGGTGGGTGCGCAAGGAATGTTTCATGCCGACGGTGAAATCGGCGTGGCTCGCGCCGCGCAATCGAAGAAGGCGCTCCAGATCCTCTCCACCGTGACTTCGCATAGCGTCGAGGATGTGATCAAGGCGCGCGGCGGACCGGTCTGGTACCAGCTCTACGCGGTTTCCAACTGGGGTTTCACCGAGAAGATCGTCATGCGGGCCGAAGAGGCCGGCTGCCCCGTGCTCGCATGGACCATCGATCTGTTAGCTGGACGTAATACGGAGACGGCATCCCGCTATCGCCGCATCGACGACCGGGAATGCGCTAGTTGCCACGGCGAGCCGTTCGGTTCCATCAATGCGCGGCCCATGTTTGATGGCCTCGACATGAAAGGCGTCACCATCAATTCGCCAAGCTTCACCTGGCAAAATGTCGATCGCCTCAAAAAAATCACCAAAATGAAGCTTGTCCTCAAAGGTATCGAGACTCGCGAGGACGCGCGGCTGTGTGTCGAACATGGCGTGGATGGCATCCTGGTTTCCAATCACGGCGGACGCGCCACCGAAACCGATCGCGCCACCATCGAGTGTTTGCCGGAAGTGGTAGACGCCGTGGGCGGCCGCATTCCGGTGATGGTGGACGGCGGAATCCGCCGAGGCACCGACGTCTATAAAGCGCTGGCGTTCGGCGCGCGCGCCGTCGGCATTGGGCGTCCCTACATTTGGGGCTTGTCGGCCTTTGGTCAGCCCGGTGTGGAAAAGGTGATCGATATCCTGCAGGCCGAATTCGATCTGACGATGAGGCAGTGCGGCGCCCGTTCGCTCGCCGAGATCAGCCGCTCCACCGTGATGCATCGCGAATCCTAGTGTTCGTGGCGCACGCACTCCGGCGTGCCGCGTTCATACTCGTGTGAACGCTAGAATAACTAAATGCCCGACGAAAAACCCGCGGCCAGCTTCGAGTCTGGACTCCAACAGCTCGAACTTATCGTCAAGGAGATGGAAAGCAGCGAGCTGCCGCTCGAACGCGCGCTCGAGTTGTTCGAGAAAGGAATGCAGTTGAGCGAGAGCTGCCGGAAACAATTGGAAGAGGCCGAGACGCGCATTGAACTGCTGATCCGCAAGGGCGACAAAATCCAGCCAGAACCTTTCCGGCCTGACAAAGCATGAGGCGGGCCGATCAAGCCATGAGGCGGGCCGATCAGACATGACGCTGGCACAATACGTCGCCCGACAACAAACTCGTGCAGAGGATGCATTGCAGCGCTGGGTCCCACCCGAATCCACTCTGCCCGAGTCCATCCACAAGGCGATGCGCTACAGCCTGTTCGCGGGCGGCAAACGCATCCGCCCCATCCTATGCATGGCCGCGGCCGAAGCCGTCTCGGATTCGGCCATTGGGATCGAATCGTGCGCCTGCACGCTGGAGCTCATTCACACTTATTCCCTGATTCACGACGATCTTCCAGCACTCGATAACGACGATCTGCGGCGCGGCGTTCCGACCTGTCACAAAGTTTTTGGTGACGCCATCGCGATTCTGGCGGGCGACGCGCTTCTCACGCTTGCCTTCCAAGTGCTCGCCCAAATGGATTGCGCCTCCGACCGGAAGGTCGCACTCATCGCCGAGCTTTCCACCGCCGCGGGCACGGTGGGCGGCATGATCGGCGGACAAGTGTGCGATCTCGAAGGCGAAGGCCGGCATCCTGACGCGGCCCTGCTCGAAACCATTCATCGAGCGAAGACCGGCGCTCTGCTCCGTGCCAGCCTGCGCATGGGCGCTATTTATGCGGGGGCCGATGACGACCAACTCCGCGCGTTATCCTGCTACGGCGAACACGTCGGCCTGGCGTTTCAGATTGTCGACGACGTTCTGGACGTGGAGCAGTCTTCCGAAGCCCTTGGAAAAACCGCCGGAAAGGACGCCGAACAACACAAGATCACGTTTCCCGCGGTCTACGGCCTGGAACGGTCGCGCGCGATGGCTGAAGAAGAGCGGCTCGCCGCGCATCTGGCGTTGCAGCCTTTCGACGAACGCGCCGAACGCTTGCGCGAAATCGCCGACTTTATCGTTCACCGGCGTGCCTGAAACACGGAAGCGCCTGGATGTTCTCGTCGTCGAGCGCGGCCTGGCAGACTCCCGCGAGAAAGCTCGCGCGCTGATTCTCGCCGGCCAGGTCCTCGTCGATGGACAAAAAGCCGACAAAGCAGGGGCGAACATCGGCGCCGGCGCACAAATCGAACTGCTCGAGCAGCCACGCTACGTCGGCCGGGGCGGATTGAAACTGGAAGCCGCGCTCGATCATTTCGGAATTTCCCCAGCCGGAAAAATCTGTCTCGACGTCGGTTCTTCCACCGGCGGCTTCACCGATTGCCTGCTCCAGCGCGGCGCGGCCCGGGTCTACGCCATCGACGTTGGAACCGGACAACTCGACTGGAAACTGCGCAACCACCCGCGCGTCATCGTCCAGGAACAAGTGAACGCGCGCTACCTCACTCGCGACCAAGTCCCCGAGCCCATCGCCCTCGCCGTTTGCGATGTCAGTTTCATCTCCATCACAATGATCTTACCGGCGTTGGCGCGCCTGCTGGCTCCGGACGCCGAAATGGTTATCCTGGTAAAACCTCAATTCGAATTAGATCGGGACCAGGTTGGTAAGGGAGGAATTATTCGCGATTCTGCATTGCACCAACAGGCGTGCCGGCGTGTCGAGCGCGCCGTCGAGGAGCTCGGCTTTCACACCGCAATCATCCCTTCGCCGATTTTAGGCGCCGAAGGCAACCGGGAGTTCCTCCTACATGCCAAGCATTAAAGTAGTCGGCGTGATCTCGAAACCCGGCATTCCGCACGCGTCCACCATCTTGTCGGACTTGGTGGCGTGGTGGAAGCAGCGCGGCGTGGAAACGCGGCTCGACCCTGTGTCGGCGCAGTATCTCGGCCTGGATGACGGGCTGGCCCGGGATCAGGTTGCGGAAGGTGCGCAGTTACTGATCGTGTTGGGAGGCGATGGTACACTGCTCGCCGCCGCGCGCGCCACCGGCGGACGCGAGATCCCCATCCTTCCGGTGAACCTCGGCGGCCTGGGCTTCCTCACCGCCATCACGCTCGATCAGCTTTACCCCGAGCTGGAGCGCGCCCTCACCGACGATCAGCGCATAGTCCCCCGCCGCATGTTGCACGGCGAGGTAGTGCGCGACGGCAAGACCGTGGCGTCCTACGAAGCATTAAACGACATCGTCATCAGCAAAACGCAGATCGCGCGCATGATCGACTTGGAAACGTACGTGGACGGCCAGTTCGTCAGCATCTTCAAGGCCGACGGACTCATCGTCGCCACTCCCACCGGTTCCACGGCGTATTCGCTCTCGGCCGGCGGACCCATCGTATTTCCGGCCGTCGAGGCCATTTGCATCACTCCCGTCTGTCCGCACATGCTCACCAACCGGCCCGTGCTGGTTCCCAACACCAGCGTCGTCGAGATTATTTGCAAAGCCTCGCACCACGAGGCCTATCTCACCATCGATGGCCAAGTGGGCGAGCCTCTCATCGAAAACGATCGCGTGGTCTGCCGCAGCTCCCACCACCAGGTTCACTTAATTCGTCCACCGAAATTGTTCTTCTTCGACGTGCTGCGCGAAAAGCTAAAGTGGGGAGAAAGGTAGAGTGAAGCGCCTCTCCCTCACGGCCTGGATCTTTATCGCCATGCTGCTGGGAGTCGTGCTCGGCGCGGCTTTCCCGAACATCGGCAAAGCGGAATGGATGTCCGCCATCGCCAATGTTTTCCTTCGCCTGATCAAGTCCATCATCGCGCCGCTGATCTTCGGCACTCTGGTCTACGGCATCGCAAGCACCGGCAGCGTTAAAACCATGGGACGCATCGGCCTCAAAGCCATCGTCTATTTTGAAGTTCTCACCACCATCGCGCTCGCGCTGGGATTGGGCGCCGTCAATCTGGTTCGACCGGGCGTCGGCATGACGCTCGAACGCACCGCGGCCGAAACCGGCCTGTCGCAATCCGGTTCCACGCTTTCCGGCACTCTCGAACACACCTTCCCCGCCAGCGTCATCGATGCCATGGCCAAAGGCGATGTACTACAAATTGTCGTGTTTTCGTTTATATTCGGGGCGGCGTGCGCGGCCATCGGCTCCCAGGCAGCGCCCGTAGTTTCGTTCTGCAAATCGCTTTCCGAGGTGATGTTCCGCTACACCAAATACGTCATGTATCTCGCGCCCATCGGCGTCGGCGCGGCCATGGCGTCGACCATCGGAAGCAAGGGCCTGGGCGTTCTGCTTGGCCTCGGCAAGCTCATCCTCACCTTATACGGAACGCTGCTCATCTTCGTGTTCATTGTGCTGGGCGCGGTGGCGATTGTCGCGCGAATCCCACTGCGCGCCTTCATCCGAGCCGCTCGCGAGCCGTTCATCCTCGCGTTCTCGACAGCATCGAGCGAAGCCGCCCTGCCACTGGCGCTCGAAAACATGGAGCTGATGGGCGTGCCCGCTCACATCGTGGCCTTCGTGCTGCCCACCGGCTACAGCTTCAACCTGGACGGCAGCACGCTGTATCTCTCGATGGCCTCGCTCTTCGTGGCGCAAGCCGCGGGCATTCACATGGCGCTCAGCCAGCAACTCCTGATGATGCTGACTCTGATGCTGACGAGCAAAGGTGTTGCCGCCGTCCCGCGCGCATCGCTTGTGATCCTGGCCGGTACCCTGGCGACTTTCGGCTTGCCTCTTTCGGGCGTCGCGCTGCTGCTCGGTGCCGACGCGCTGATGGACATGGCCCGAACATCGGTCAACCTGCTTGGGAACTGCATGGCTTCCGCCGTGGTGGCGCGTTGGGAAGGCGTGGACCTTTCGGCAGCCGCGACTCGCTCGGAACGATCGACCGTCGAAGCTTCAATTTAACCCGTGTGCGCCAGAGCCTTACAGATCGTCAAAAACGCATCGTGCAAATCGGCCCCCTCATATTGGTATCGAGCCAAGCCTCTTAACGTGGCGTCGCCGTTTATCGAAACCGTATGTTCCAGCTCTGTGAACAGCAAATAATCAGACATGGAATCGCCAAAAGCGACGCATTTATTCAGCTTAAAACCGAGCTGATCGCACCACTCCTTCACAATTCCAGCTTTATCCTTGGGATTTAGGATCTTTTCACGTTTCACTTCCTCGTGCGAACTCCGCGGAAATTGAGAGGCGCCGATGAAATCAAAGCCGTACTCGTAAAACAAGTTCGCATAGAAATCAGGGGACATGGTGATCAGACAGGATTTGCCCCCACCTTTCCGTATGAGCTTAGTAACGGCTTCTATATTGGCGAGCTTCGGCGTGGCTTCAAACGCCGTTCTAACAACTTGTTCGTCAACCATTCCCCACAGTGCCCCGATATTCTGAGCGAAACAAAACGCGTCTATTTCACCAGCCGCGAATTGCTGTTCCAGGACATGAAGCTGGTCCAGAGTACCTGATACTTTTGCGATTTCAATACACGCCGTCGTCCTGATCAGCAGGGTGCCGTCCATATCAAATACGAACAGACGGTCCGCCACTACGGCGAGGAGTCTTTCCTCGTATTCGGTCCTCACGCAACCGCGGGAAGGCCCGCCTTCTCCCACCACGGCTTGGCTGGCTTGATCGCCGCGTTCACCGCCTCGATATTCTTCACGCCCTCCGTGTTCAGCCAATCCTCCAGCGCCTTCACGCCTTGCTTGCCGTAAATCGGAATGCCTTCCTTCCACGTCGCGCGGCCGCACAGCACACCCGAATAATCCGTGCCCGCCTCGGCCGCCATCGTCAACTCTTCGACGAACTGCGCATTCCCCACGCCCGCGCTCAGATAAATGAACGGCTTCTTCGCCACGCCCGCGGCCTTGCGGAACAGATCCAGCGCCTCGGCGCGCGAATACGCCTTCTGGCCCTTGTACACGCTGCTGCCCTCGACATAGTTCGCATTGATCGGCACTTCCACCTTCAGCACGTCGATCTTGTACTGCGGCTTCGAAAATTCCTCCATGCTTCCGATCACCACCTGCGGCTTCAGCTTGGCGAACTCCAGGCCCTTCTCATCGCCGCCCTTCGGATCGTAACCGACGAACTCACAAAAGAACGGCACCTGCAGATCCTCGCACTCCGCGCCGATGCGCTCGATGAAGGCGTGCTTGATGTCGTTCACCTGCGTGTCGTCGAACGGCGAATAGTAAATCAAAATCTTGACCGCGTTCGCGCCCCAATCGGCGATGCGTTTGGCCGAAACATGCGGCAGTAGATCCGGCAGGCGCCCCGGCTTGGTATTGTCGTAGCCGCTCTCTTCGTAGGCGAGCAGCAGCCCGGCATTAGAGGAGCGCGCCTTCGCGGCTGGAAGGCCGTATTCGGGATCGAGCAGGATGGCGCTCGCGTGCGGCGTCAACACCTTCGACACCGCGACCTTGAATTCGCTCATCATGTCGTCCGTCACTTGCTCGTGGGGAATGCCTTTGGCCGACGCAATAGCTTTCTTCAAGCTGCCCCGTTGATCCATCGCGGCAGCCGCGATTACGCCGTGCTTGTTGGAGAGCGCCTTCATGTGGCGCACTTTGCCTTCCGATAAACTCATGCTTCCTCCATCTCTAAATTCTCGCACGCGAAAATCACCGCGCCGGCGCCGTCTGGCCCACCCGCCGAAAATACGTCTGCGCTCTATTTACATCGCGCAATATCTGAGCCTTCAGCGCGTCCGCACTTTCGAACTTTCGCTCGTCGCGCACCCAACGCAGGAACTCCAGCGAGATTCGGCCGGGCGGCGCGCCCTCCAGCGGCGAAAGCAAATATGTCTCGATCGTTCGATGATGCCCGTCAAACGTCGGCCGATAGCCGACGTTAGTGATGGACGGCCATTCGCGCAAGCGCGGGCCACCGATATCGCGGGTTCGCGTCACGTACACACCGTTCTTCGGCAGCACCTCGGCCGGAGTATCTAGATTCAGCGTCGGCACGGTCTGTTTCGCCCCGCGGCCTTCCCCCGCCACCACCCGGCCACGCAATGCATACGGCCGGCCCAGCAACCGCCATGCTGTCGAAACGTCGCCCGCATCGATCAACCGCCGGATCTCGCTGCTCGATATCACTCGCTTGCGGCACACCACCGGCTGGATGATTTCGGTCTCGAAGCTGAAGCGGTCGCCCAGTTCCTCCAGCATCGCTGCATTGCCCGCCGCGCGTTTGCCGAAATGAAAATTCGCGCCCACCAGCAGTGCCCGCGCCTTCAATTTGTCCACCAAAATCTCGCGAACGAAAACCTCGGGCCCAAGCGCTGCGATCTCCGGCGTGAACGGCAGTATCAGGATCTCGTCGATTCCCTGCTCCAATATGATTCCCGCCCGTTCCTCCACGGTCGTCAACAAACGCGGTGCGCTGGCCGGCGCCACCAGCTTTGCCGGATGCGGATCGAACGTCAACACGGCCGATTTCCAGCCCTCCTCCCGCGCCGCCGCGATCACCCTCCGAAGTATTTCGCGATGGCCGCGGTGTACTCCGTCGAAATTGCCGATCGTCATCGCGCACGGGCCAAAATCGTCCGGCGTTTCCGCCAGGCTCCTATAGATAACTCCGTGACCGCTCATCCGGCGCTCGCCCCCACTTCAATTTCGAGGCCGTCGTAAGCCAACCGGACATGCGGCGGCAACCGCTCCTCCGTGCATGCGTGCCCCAGATCGTGACAGATGTGCGTGAAGAAAGCCCGCCTCGGCTCGAGCTTCGCCACCGACTCGAGCGACCGCTCCACCGTCGAGTGCGTGGGATGCGGCTTATGCCGCAGCGCATCCAAAAACAAAACATCCAAGCCGCTCAGCAGCTCCATGGACTCCTCGGGAATCTCACTGTGATCCGTTAAATACGCCGCGTCTCCAAAGCGAAACCCGTATACCGTTCCCCGGCCGTGATTCAACCGGATCGGAGTGAATTCCAGTCCAAAAAGATCGATGGGCGAGCCGTCGAAAACATGCGTCGTCAGGCGCGGACGCGAGGACTGCGTGTCCCGTTCATCGAAGATATAGCGGAACGTAAGTTTAAGCGACCCGATCGTCTCCTCGGAGCCATAAATCGGAATCGCGCCGCCCTGCCGGTAGTTGAACGGCCGCACATCATCCAGTCCCATCACGTGATCGGCGTGCGAGTGCGTAAACAAAATCGCGTCCACACGTTCTATCCCCGACCGCAAGGCTTGATAGCGGAAATCGGGCGTGGTATCGATCAGAACGCCGCGGTCGCCAAACTTGACATGCACCGAAGGCCGCAATCGCCGGTCCCGCGAATCCGCGGAATGACATACCGCGCAGCGGCAGCCAATCATCGGCACTCCGACGCTAGTGCCCGAGCCGAGCACCGTGATGCGAATGGGCTCCGTCACTTTGAAACCATCAGGCGTCGGCCTGTTCTTCCTTTTTCGGCTCGGCGTCTGGCGCCTTCGGCTCCGCGTCTTCGTTCTTTGGCTCCGCCGGGGCGACCGCCTCTTTTTCCTTGCT
The DNA here is from genome assembly GCA_052148835.1 of Bryobacteraceae bacterium. GTDB lineage: Bacteria > Acidobacteriota > Terriglobia > Bryobacterales > Bryobacteraceae > Palsa-89. The sequence continues at coordinate 11,580 of JBKQHJ010000044.1, read as the reverse complement.
CTCCAGCGCTTGTACAAAACGGAATCGCAGCTCGGTGAGCGCGTTCTCCAACAGCCGCTGTTCTTCCATCGTGACGTTGCCGCGCGTCTTTTCCTGCAGCATCGCCAGCAGGTCGATGCTGTGGCGCGCAATGCGGAAGTCGGGCGCGGGCCGGTCCTGCTCTTCGCCGAAGTGGTACATGCCGAGGTGCATCTCCGTCTGCGCTTTCAGCGAAAGGATCAAAAATTCAAAAGTCGCCGGCGGAAGCGGATATTCTTGCTCGCTCATCTTGCTCCCATTTTACTCGGGTGTTACCCCTACATTGCATTCATACAAAATTTTGATTGGACGCCGGCGCGCCGTTCGCTTAACCTCGAATTGTAAGACTTGCCTCGTGGGCGCAGGCTTGCTCATGGGGTTTCAGCAGTCCTCGAAGACATCCTTCATTCCTCGGTGAAGTTTTCCGGACGCCTCCTGCTAGGCGCGGCGTCGGCCATCAACATCCCAGAAAAGACTTGAAAGGAGTCTTTGACATGAATATTCTAAAAACATTTTCGATACGAAGCGTTTTTCTGCTAGGAAGCCTTGGCGCGCTGGCGCTCGGGGCGAACGCTCAATCGTTAGTCGCCAAAGCGAACATACCGTTTGAGTTCGCGGCTGGTGGCACTATGATGCCTCCGGGTGACTACAGCCTCGACGTCCCAAATTTTTCCGGCGTCGTTCTGCTCCATGGCTCTGCCGGAAATTCGGTCGCGCTGCTCACCACGGTCTCCGGCGCAACCGCTCCCGCAACCTCCGCCAAGCTTATCTTTGAGCGGCGCGATGGCATGGCCCACCTGACCGCGGTGGAATGGCCGGGGCAAAGCGCGCTGGTCATTCCGGTATTCCAACGCGTAACCAAGGGCGCAGCGACAGCCGCGCTTCACTAGCCAATCCCTAGCCCTCAATCCCGGGCTGTGGCACAAGAATGCTGCAGCCCCTGCTATCCTGGGACTTCCCATTTCAGAATGTCCCAAGGCCCCACCACAACTGGCGAACGTTTCGAGCGCCTGGTCGGCATCATGGCGCGCCTGCGTGCTCCCGGCGGTTGCCCGTGGGATCGCGAACAAAACTTCGACACCATCAAACCTTATCTGCTCGAGGAAACCTATGAAGTCCTCGACGCCATCGATCAGCGGGATTGGCCCGGGTTGGCCGAAGAGCTTGGCGACCTCATGCTCCAGGCGGTCTTCTTCGCCGAAATGGCGTCCGAAGAAGGCAAGTTTCGCATCGACGATTCGCTCGATGCGATCTCGGAAAAACTGATTCGCCGGCATCCGCATGTTTTTGGCGATGGCACAGCTAAGACTCCCGACGACGTGAAGCGCCGCTGGGACGAAATCAAGGCCGACGAGAAAAAAGAAAAAGGCAAACCCCCGCAGGGCCTCTTGGATTCGGTGCCGCGCAAACTCCCGGCGCTGGTCGAAGCCGCGCAAATCAGCTCCAAGGCCGTCGCCGTCGGCTTCGAGTGGGAAAACATCGAACAGGTGTTCGCAAAACTCGACGAAGAACTGCGCGAGTTGGCGGAAGCCCGAGCGACAGGCAGGGCCGACGAGATCGAGGGTGAAATCGGCGACCTACTGTTCACGCTGGTGAATCTGGCGCGAAGGCTCAAAGTAGATCCCGAGCAAGCCTTGCGAAAAACCAACGCAAAATTCCGCAAGCGTTTCGCTTATATGGAAAGCCGCGCGACGTTACCCGGCGCGACGATCGACGAGATGGAGGCGCTATGGCAGGAGGCCAAGGCGCACGAAGTCCAAGCCAAGCATGCCCCTAAATCCAACGATTGACATCCGCCCGCTCACTGACCGCGAAGATCTCAAGGCAGTGGTGCGGTTGCAGCGCCAGATCTGGGGCTTCGAAGATGTCGATCTGATCCCGCTACGGCTGTTTGTGGTTGCCACGAAAATCGGCGGACAAGTCTACGGCGCGTTCGACGGCGCCCAGTTAATCGGCTTCTGCATGGCGATTCCCGGCCTTAAACCCGGCGGGAAAACATATCTCCACAGCCACATGCTCGGCGTGCTTCCCGAATATCGCAACGCGCGCGTCGGCCGGAACCTGAAGCTGGCCCAACGCGACGACGCGCTCAGCCGCGGCATCGAATTGATCGAATGGACCTTCGATCCGCTCGAAATCAAGAACGCGTTTTTCAATATGGAGCGGCTCGGCGCCATCGTTCGCCGTTACGTGCCCAATCAATACGGGACCACCAGCAGCCCGCTGCACGGCGGACTACCCACCGACCGCTGCATCGCCGAATGGTGGATCGCAAGCCCGCGCGTCAAGGCGATTCTTGCGGGCCAGCTGTTTCAAAGTCCCCCAGTAGAACAGCGCATTGCGATCCCCGCTAACATCGCCACCATTCGGGCCAATGAACCGGCGTGCGCGCGAGAGATCCAACAAAAGGCTAATGAGCAGTTCCGCGCGGCGTTCGATCGCGGGCTGGCCGTAACCGGCTTTGAGAAATCCGAGCAGGCCGGCACGTATCTAATAGGAAAATGGGAATCCGCATAGATCGAATTACGTTGCGCGAAATCCGCATGCCGCTGGTGCATTTCTTTGAGACCAGCTTCGGCCGGACCACCGAGCGCCGCATTGTGCTGGTCGAAGTGCAGAGCGATGGGCTTTCGGGCTGGGGCGAGGTCACATGCGGCGAGAATCCGTTTTACAACGAAGAATGGACCGAATCGGCGTGGCTGATATTGCGCGATTTCGTTGCACCCCGCGTGCTCGGTCATGAATTCGAATGCGCGGCCCACGTGGCAGCGCGCAGCGCACACATTCGCGGTCACCTGATGGCCCAAGGCGGATTGGAAGTCGCGGTTTGGGACCTCGAGGCGCGAATGCTCGGAAAGCCGCTCTACCAGCATATTGGTGGAGGTGCGCGCCGCGAGATTCCTTGCGGCGTCTCGATCGGCATCCAAAACTCTGTGCAGCAGCTTTTGGAGAAGATCGAAACGGAACTCGCGGCCGGCTACCAGCGCATCAAAATGAAGATCAAGCCCGGGTGGGATGTCGAGGTGGTGCGCGAGGTCCGCAAGAAGTTTCCCGGCATTCTGCTCATGGCCGACGCCAACTCGGCCTATACGCTCGCCGACGCCGAACGCCTGAAATGTTTGGACGAGTTCAACCTCATGATGATCGAGCAGCCGCTCGCGCACGACGAGATCATCGACCACGCGAAACTGCAAGCGCAGCTCAAAACGCCCATCTGTCTCGACGAATGCATCCGTTCGGCCCATCATGCCGAGCAAGCCATCGCTCTGGACGCCGGCCGCATTATCAACATTAAGCTGGGCCGCGTGGGCGGATTCGCGGAGGCCAAGCGCGTGCACGATGTCGCGCAAGCCGCCGGCATTCCGGTCTGGTGCGGCGGAATGCTCGAATCCGGCATCGGCCGTGCGCATAACATCGCACTCGCCACGCTCCCGAACTTTACGCTGCCGGGCGATGTTTCGGCCAGCAAACGATACTGGTCGCGCGATATCATTCAACCGGTCGTCGAAACCACAGCGCACGGAACCATCGCTGTTCGCGACGATCCCGGCTTCGGCTACGAACTCGATCGCGGGTTCCTCGATTCGATCACCGTCCGCCAGGAAACTCTGACGTAAATGTCGGAGTTCCTCCAGCTCCTGAAGACCAATCGGAACTATCGTTACACCTGGTCCGGCCAAGTGGTCAGCGAAATTGGCGACCATTTCAACAACGTCGCTGTGTTCGCGCTGGCGTTAGCAAACACGCGCTCGGGCCTGGTGGTCACCGGGATCATGCTGGCGCGCGCAGTTCCGGCTATGATGGCGGGACCGATCGCGGGCGTGGTGCTCGACCGGCTGGACCGCAAACGCATCATGATCGCGAGCGACCTGATCCGCGCCGTGGTCGCGATCGGATTTATTCTGGCGATTCCGCGCTCGAACACTTCGCTGCTGTATCCACTCAGCGCCCTGCTGATGTTCGCGTCGCCGTTCTTCACCAGCGGGCGTTCGGCCATTCTGCCGACCATCGCTAACAAAGAAGAATTGCACACCGCCAACTCCCTCACGCAGACCACGCAATGGATGACGTTGACCATCGGCGCATTCCTGGGCGGGACCAGCGTCGCGCAATTCGGGTATGAATGGGCATTCACGTTCAACGCACTTTCGTTCTTGTTTTCGGCAGCCTGCATTTCGCGGCTGCGCGTGGAACGCGGCAATTTCAGAGCGGAAAGAACCACCCTCGCCGAGGACAAAGTGGTGCGGCCATGGCACGAATACACCGAAGGCCTGCGCTACATGCGTGCTTCGCCTTTGATCCTGGGCCTGGCACTGGTCGGGATCGGATGGGCCTCGGGAGGCGGCGCCGCGCAAATCTTGTTCAGCCTGTTCGGCGAATTGGTCTTCAATCGCGGACCGGCCGGCATCGGGTATCTGTGGGCCGCGGCCGGATTCGGATTGCTGATTGGAGGAATGTTCGCCCATTGGCTTGGAAAACGGATTTCGTTCGAGACTTATAAACGCACCATCAGTATCTGCTACGTCATCCACGGCGGCTCGTACGTGATCTTCAGCCAGATGCGCAACTTCCAACTGGCGCTGCTGTTCCTTGGGATCTCGCGCGCGGCCGTGGCGGTGAGCTCGGTGCTCAACATGTCCCAACTATTGCGCCACGTGTCCGACGAATTTCGCGGCCGCGTGTTTGCGACCATGGAAACAATGCAATGGTCGGTCATGATGCTTTCGATGGCGGGCGCCGGAGCGGCGTCCACGAGTTGGAGCCCGCGCACCATCGGTGTTGTTTCGGGGCTGCTCAGTTCGAGCACGGCTTTCTTCTGGCTGTGGGCCAACTGGACGGGCCGCTTGCCGGAGCCGGCGCGCGCGGGCGTGGAGCCAGAAGAAATTGAAGTCCACGGGGACCCGGTGGTTTGAGTGGAAAATAATCGCACAGTGCTTGTGACTGGCGCGGCTAAACGCATCGGCCGCGTGATTGCCCTGCAACTCTATCAAGCCGGCTACCGCGTCGCCATCCACTATGGCTCGTCGGAAAAGGAAGCGCGCGCACTGGCCGAGGAGTGCGGATCGGCGCCGATCTTCCAGGCAAATCTCGAGAAAGTCGACGATATTCACCGCCTGTTTCGCGAAGTGGAGCAGCGGGTCGGATCGCTTTACGGACTGGTCAACAATGCCGCCCGATTCCGGAAAGTGGACCCGCTGCAACTCACCGAAGCCGACTGGGATTTTATCCATAACGTGAATCTCAAGGCCACTTTTTTCTGCTGCCAGCAAGGGGCGCTGTTGATGAAAAAGTCCGGCGCGGGACGCATCGTCAACATCAGTTCGCTCGGAGGCATCCGGCCGTGGGAGATGTACGCGCACTACTGCGCTTCGAAGGCCGGGGTCATCATGCTGACCCGCGCTTTGGCGAAAGCTTTTGCTCCGGAAATATCAGTGAACTCGGTGGCCCCGGGGGTGATCCTGGCTTCCGAGCAGGACCCGCGCGCGCAGGACTTGATCGCGGTTACTCCGGCGAAGCGATCAGGGACTCCGGAAGAGATCGCCGACGCGGTGCTTTATTTCATCAACGCGTCGAACTTCGTGACCGGGCAAGTGCTGGCGGTTGACGGCGGCCTCAGCCAGAGGTGAGCCAGCGATAGGCTACTCGACCGTAACCTTAGTGCCTTTGGGCGCCTGCTTCGACAGATGATCGATGCGGGCGTCCAGCATGCTGCGCACGCCTTTCAGCATCTCGATGCGAGCGTTGCGGAAATGCTCGCGGGTATTCTCCGGCCAGACGTGATCGAGAAACGCATTGATCTGCGGCGCGGCGACTTCGCAGAAGAAACAGCCAGGCCCGTGTTGGTGAGCCGTATGTTGCTCGTCCATTTAACCCTCCCTCATCTCCACTGTTAACATTTTATGCTGTAACGAAGCCCGTGTGGGCGTCAGCGCGGCCATGGAGGTGGGCAGCCCGATATGACGCCGCAGCGTCCCGATTTCCACCACCAATTCGTCGCCTTTCTTAAACAACCCGATCTCGCCCTTCACCGCGAACGGCAGCCGTACCCGTACTTCGTAGTGCGAGTTGACCTTTTCAAAGGTGTAAGGCACTTCAGTTCGTACCACCTTGGCCGGATCTTCTTCTGCGCCGTAGAGGACGTCGGCCAGCTCGATCAGCCGCTCGCGCCCCAGCACCTCATGCGTGAATAACGGAACGCGCTTCATGGCTACGGGCGAGAAATACTCTTCGATTTCGTCCAAGATTTTGGCTTGCGATGCGCGCCATTGATCGAACCAGGTATCGGTGACGGCCTCCGGCAGCACGCGATTCACGATAATGCCGTCCACCGTCAAGCCGTGCAGCGAGAAGTACACGAAGGCACGCTGGGTCTCGCGCAGGACCATTTTCTCGGGATTCGTCACCAGCCGGACGCTGGTGATCTTGGGATTTTCGAGCAGCTCAGGGATCCCTTCCAAGCGGCCGAACAGGTCCTTGATATTGGCGAAGTAGCTATCGGTGGGCAGCTCCACGGGCGAAATCCGATTCGCCACCGGCCGCACGGCTTTGAGGATGCCGCGTTGGAACGGGAAGATGTGCTTCATGTACCATTCGAGCGTGGTGGGCATGCTGACGAAGCGCATGGATTCGGCGGTGGGAGCGCAGTCGAGAATGATGACCTGATAGCGCCCTTCCCGCTGGTATTGATTCACGTACATCATGGCGCTCAGCTCTTCCATGCCGGGCAGGATGGCCAGCTCTTCGGCCTCCACATCGCTGATACCGGTGGTGCGGAGGACGGAAATAACATAGGTGGAGATCTCGCGCCAGTGCCGCTTGATTTCCTTCTGGATGTTGACCTCTTGGATGGAGAGATGGCTGTCGATGGAGAGCGGATCGTTGGCGCGGTCGGCGAAGAGGCCGGCGTCGAGGTCGAAGGCGTCGGCAAGGCTGTGGGCCGGATCGACGCTCATCACGAGGGTACGGTAGCCAAGGCGTGAAAGTTGGAGCCCGGTGGCTGCGGCAATGCTGGTCTTGCCCACGCCCCCTTTGCCGCTAAAGAGCAGGATGCGCATGACTCCATCTTAAATGGCAATGCCCCGGCTCAAGGGGTACTAAGGCTCGAAATAGTTTCAAGCCAGGCACCGAGACCGCGATAAGGGAATTGTGAGCCGATTCCTAGACAACGCGATGCAGATCTTCGACGCTGCCGACAGCGCTGTCCAATCCGGCCAGACTCCCACGGACATGACCATTCTCATCACCGCCGAGGGAGGGATTCACATGGTGGCCGATTCCGACTGGCCGCTGGATTCTCTCCAATCGCATCATGGCGCGAAGATGGCCTACCGCGTGAGCCAGAGCGCGTCCGTTGTGCGCGTCGAAGGACGGGCAGATTCTCGCACTTGTTTGTTCGAAACCGTAAAGCCCGAACGGGCCGCCCGTCATTTGCTTAATGCCAGACCCGCCTACTGGTGTGCGTCCCGATTACTTGCGGCCGCGCAAAGCTAACACATCGCGAAAGTGCGTTACTGAGGGTGGCGTCGAAAACACGACGTTCACGATATCGAAACGAACCTTCTCCCAGCGGACTTCGGCATGCCGCGCGTACTCGCGTGCGGTGCGGATCAGGCTGGTCTGCTTTTGTAGGCCGATGGCCCGGTCGGGCGCGCCAAATTCATCGGTTTTCCGGGACTTCACTTCGACGAACACCAGCGTGTCGGCTTCCCAGCCGACTAGATCTACCTCTCCCCCGCCGGAGGACATGCGATAGTTGCGATCCACAATGACGATTCCGGCGCGCTGTAAAAACCGCTGCGCGATATCCTCGCCGCGGCGGCCGAGGGCATGATCGTCGGTGAGGTGGCGCCGGCGGGCATGGTCGCGAAGGAGATCGGCGAATCCGTAGAGTTTGGTGAGCATGGAGCGATTCCGGGTCCGCTGGGAAAGTGGGTTTTGGGAGGCCAGGATCTCACAGAATTTGGGGGAGCCGATTCCTTAAGAATGGTAGCCGGGGCCGCCGGGCGCACCGCACTCTTTCCACAGCTTTTCCCAATTCCAGACCCCGGACATCACCTCGTTCGGCAACGGGAATCCGAGCTGATGCGCCAGCAGGAAGACCTGCCCGCGATGGTGTGCTTCGTGAGAAAGCATGTAGCACAGCATTTCCACGCCGGCCGGCCAAGGCCGAGCCTAGCCGTCTCTGCGGAACTCCTCGACGCGGCCCCCGCCTTCGAGTGCTTCAGCGAGCATCTCGGCGCAGCGAGCGGCGCTCTCGGCCAATCCCGCACGGGCCTGCCGCGGCGTGCAATGAGCGCGATTGAGCTGCGGTGGAACCTTCAGGTGCGGAGCTGTCAGCCTGACCCACTTGGTGCGGACATTGTGCATGTGCGTGAAGATCGCGGCAATGGTACGGACCTTGCCGGGGGCTTGACTCTCCAGGCGGCAGGGTCAAGATGTTCGATAAGAACCTGATTCATGCGATCGTTTACGGCAAAGATCTGGACCGCGGCTTGGCCGAGTTGAGTGTTAACCTTCTGCGAACGCATGGTCACGGCTTGTGCCTTACGCCAAGGCTTCGCGCCGCGCTTCAGCCAGAGTAAAACCTTCGTATCGATTCGCGGCCACCTCGTTGCATTTTTGACAATAGGCCGGGAAGCCTCCGATATACGGCAAGAATACGCGAGGCTTTCCCGGAATATTGGCACCCATGTACCAGGAGTTGGCCAGCGGATATAAGGTCTGGCCGGCGACTTCGTTGACGTGGTTGACCCAGTGGTCTTCCGCTTCCGTGGTAGCCTCCATCGACGCGAACGAATGGTGCCGGAGGTAGGCGAGGCAATCGGCAATCCAGTCGACGTGCTGCTCGATCGAAAGCGCCATGTTGCTCAGCACGGATGGGCTGCCCGGGCCCGAGATGGTGAAGAGGTTGGGGAAGCCGGCCACCATCAGGCCCAGGTAGGTGCGGGGACCCGCGGACCACTTGTCTTTCAAACACTTTCCGTCTCGACCGCGGATTTCGATGTTATTCAAAGCCCCGGTCATGGCGTCGAAGCCGGTGGCGAACACAATGCTGTCCACTTCGAATTGGCGATCGATGGTTCTCGGCCCGGTGGGCGTGATCTCTTCGATAGGCGTAGCCCGCGTATCGATCAGCGTCACGTTGTCGCGATTATAGGTTTCAAAGTAGCCTGTGTCGACGCACGGGCGTTTCGTCCCAATCGGATGGTCCTTCGGCGCGAGCTTTTCCGCCACAGCTGGGTCGCGCACCACTTCGCGAATTTTGTTGCGCACGAACTCGGCTGCGGTGTCGTTGGATTCCCGGTTAACCACCAGATCGTTAAACGCCACGAGCATTCCGAACCCACCGGTCCGCCAACCCTCTTCGTAGAGCCGTTCGCGCGCTTCCGGCGGAACCTCAAGAGCGGACGGCTTCGGGCCACCGGCCTGAACCAGAAATCCGAAGGGAGTGGTCTTGGCCAGTTCGCGGTACTTCGGCCCATTCTCGCTCCAGTCTTCGATCACTTCCGGCGCAAGTGGACCGTTTTGCGCGGGCAGGCTGAAATTGGGAGTTCGCTGAAAAACGTAGAGCTGCGATGCCTGGCGAGCGATGACGGGAATCGATTGGATCCCGGAGGAGCCAGTACCGATCACCGCTACTTTTTGTCCGGTAAAATCCACTCCTTCGTGCGGCCAATGGCCGGTGTGATACCACTTGCCGCGAAATGTGTCGAGTCCTTTATAGTCGGGGACCTTGGCCGCGGACAGGCAACCCGTCGCCATGATGCAGAATTTCGCCGACACCTGCGAGCCTCGATGAGTTTCAATAGTCCAACGGTTTTCGGCTTCGTCGAAAGTGGCGGAAGCGACCTTGGTATCGAACTGGATGTCGCGACGGAGGTGGAAGCGGTCCGCGACGTGGTTGAGATATCGCAGGATCTCGGGCTGCGCCGCATAGCGCTCCGTCCACTGCCATTCCTTGCGAAGCTCTTCGGAGAAGGAATAGGAATACTCCAGGCTCTCGACGTCGCAACGGGCGCCGGGATAGCGATTCCAATACCAGGTGCCGCCGACGCCGCCGCCCGCCTCGAAAACCTGCGCCCGGAAGCCCAACTCGCGCAGGCGGTGCAGCATGTATAGGCCGGCGAAACCTGCACCGACGATCACCACGTCGTACGCTGCTGTGGGACCGGAAAATGTCTCTGACATATTGTGGTTGGATCTATATTACGCCATCGAAAGCGCGTCTGCGCAGCCTGGCAGTGAGGATCTGGACGCAAAACCCTGTGGCATAATACGCCTCAGAGTGCCTCCAACCAAAACGTGCCCGAAGGCGCTGCGCGGCAGTTGAAGCCGTGAGGCTGCCGGTGGTCCGTAGACGCAGGATAATTAGCGCAATATAATCAAAGTGCCATGAAAAAGACAATCGGCCTCACGCTGGCCGCCATTGGGTTGCTCGTGCCAGCTCTCCCGCTTTCCGCGCATCACGCCTTCGCCGCGGAATTCGACTCCAACAAACCGGTTAAATTGCAAGGCACTGTGGTGAAAATTGAAATGGTCAATCCCCACTCCTGGTTTCACGTAGCCGTGAAGAACCCGGATGGGACCACCACGGAATGGATGATCGAAGGGGGCTCGCCCAACGCGCTCATCCGCCACGGATTTACCAAAAGCTCCATTCCCGTTGGGACGGAAGTTATTTTCGAAGGCTTCCAGGCGAAAGATGGATCCCATCGCGCCAACGGCCGAGACATCACGTTCCCGGGCGGGAAGAAGATTTTCCTGGGTTCCTCAGGACCGGAAGGTCCGCCGCCCGATGCCAAGTAGCAGGAGCGATGCCATGAGAATCCACCATTCAGCAACCCGTATTGTAATAGGAAGCGGTTTCGCGCTGTTGTTGTCCGGCCTGGCCGTGAACGCGCAGTTACCACCCGTAAAGCCAGGCCCGACGCCCACCGAATCGAATTTCTTCATCGCCACCCCGCCCAACTGGGTGCAGCCGAAGACCCCTTGGGGCGATCCGGATCTTCAAGGAATCTGGCCGATCTCCTTCGTCGGCACCGTGTCTCTGCAACGATGCGTTCCTGCTTTCGGCGCGCGGCCACCGGCCGGTAGCCCTCCCTGCGATCCGCACAAAGCTTTCCTGACAGCCACGGAATTTGACGCTCTCCAGCAGAGGGCCGCCAAGCAGACTGACCGGGTCAAGCAGGACCTCCAGGAAGGCGAAGCCGCCCGCATTTTTCGGGACGGGGTGATGGACAATTTCACTCCTCAGCGTCAAACCTCGCTCATCATGGATCCGCCCGACGGCAAGCTTCCCGAGATGACCCCCGAAGGCAAGCGGCTTTCCGCCGAGATGAAGAGTAGCTGGCCGCTTCCTGGCGAAAAGCTAGCGTTCGATTCTTATACCGATTTTGACAGTTGGGATCGCTGCATCACGCGCGGGTTGCCCGCATCCATGTTTCCGTTCCGCTATAACAACGGGCTGCAGATCATCCAGACGCCTGGTTATGTGGTGCTGCGTATGGAAATGATTCACGAAGCGCGCATCGTGAAGCTCAACGGCCCGCCGGTATCTCCAAA
>JBKQHJ010000043.1:0-20117 GCA_052148835.1 Bryobacteraceae bacterium | reverse complement strand
CGAGTGCATCGAATACCTGATCCGGCGTGATCTCGCGCATGCTCGCATTCGGTTCCGAAGTCCGGCGATACGTTGTCAGCGCGCCAGGTGACCGCAACACGTTGATCGTGCCGCCATAAGGACCATGCCGCGCCGGATCCGTCGGTCCGTAAATGGCGACGCCTGGTTTTCCGAGCGCCGCCGCCAGATGCAACGGCCCGCTATCCAGGCCGACCACCGCGGTGGCTCGCCGCGTGGCGTAGATCAGGCCCGCCAGCGTAGAAACATGGCTCTCGATGCCTTGCACGCGCAGAGGATACGGCGCGTCCAACACCAGTGGCATCCCGCATTCCCGATGCAGCCGCTCGGCCAACTTCGTGTAGTTTTCGAGCGGCCATTGCTTGGCGCCCCAGCCTGCCAGCGGGCTCGCCAGGACGAAATCCCCCTCGGGCAGTTTCGATTCACGCTCGCCGGCCGGCAACGGAAATGTGCGCAGAATGTTCGATGCTCCGGCCGCCGCCGCCAGATCCAGATTCCGCTCCACCGCGTGATAGGAGCGGATCGGTACCTTGGTCGAGTAAAACCAGGAAGCAGGCGACTCGCGTGCGTACTCGGCATTGAATCCGAAAATGCGCTCCGGCCGCGCCAGCGTCGCCACGATCGCCGATTTCACCAGCCCCTGAAAGTCCACGGCGAAATCGAACCGGTCCGCGCGCAGTTCGCGCCAGGCGTTACGCAGGCCCGTGAACGTCCGCCGGTCCAGATGCACCACCGAATCGACGTACGGATTGCCTTGAAGCAGCAAGCTCCATTTCGGATCGATCACCCAGGTGATCTTCGAATGCGGGATGCTGTGCTTCAGGCTCGCAACGGCGGGCAGCGCGGCAATTACATCTCCCATGGACCCCAGCCGCACCACCAGTATCTGTGGAGGTGAAGCGGGAGGTGAAACGCGCGGCGGGGTCATCGCGTCGATTCCTGCTGGTGACGCCGCACTACATGTTCGATAAAACGTACCGTGATACCGGCGTCGATCGGCGCTTCATCGCGGCCTTCGGCCAGTAACACGTAATCGACCATCGACAACGCCGCCACCAGTTCGGCCCGCGCACGCTGTGCCAGCAGCGGTTGAGCGGGATTTGTCACTTCCACCACCAGCAGCCGCCCTGGCTCTCGCGCCTGCGCGAGCCTGCGAACGTGTTCAGCCAGCAGCGGATCGAAATGACCGCACACCCAGCGGGCTGCGCGGTTCTGCAGGCGGTCTTCAATTTCGTGGATTGGGACTATCTTTGTTCTAGTGTCCAAGAGGGTTCTGGTGTCCAAAAACAAAGTCTAACAGTTATGTGACCGTTACACGGCTAGCGCCGCCGTCGCGAAAAAATCTTCGGCGGCCTGTCGATCTCGCCGATCCTCATTCGACGCGTTCATAGAACTAGACTGAACCGCTACCGTAAGGAAGCGGCACTTAAAAGGAGACTGAACCAATGCGATTCATGATGATCTATAAGCCCGCGGACACCACGAAAATGGAAGCTGGTGTTCCGCCTAGCCGGCAAGAGATGGCTCGGATGGGACAGTTTATCGGCGAACTAGCCTCCAGCGGCGTTCTTGTCGCCACCGACGGCCTGCTACCAAGCTCGAAAGGAGCGCGCGTCAAGCTTTCCGCCGGGAACGTCGCCGTTACCGACGGCCCATTTACTGAAACCAAGGAACTGATCGCCGGTTTTGCGATCATGCAGCTGCCGTCGATAGCCGAAGCCATTGAAATGGCAAAGCGCTTCCTTGCGATCGCTGGCGACGGGGAGAGCGAAATCCGCCAGATGTACGATCAGCCGGCCTTCCCGCGTCCCGTGACCGAACCGCGACCGTGAGGAAGCGTTAAGAAATCAACCAACCGCGACCGTGAGGGAGCGGAAGTAAGCAACTGAACCGCGACCGTGAGGGAGCGGCAATAAAATTAGAAGGAGACATTTTCCATGCGATTCATGATGCTAGTGATCCCGAAAGGATATGAAAAAGCCGCGCCCGGCAGCATGCCCGACCCCAAGGCTGTCGCCGCCATGATGAAGTACAACGAATCCCTGCAAAAGGCCGGCGTTTTGCTTGAACTCAACGGCCTCCATCCGCCCTCGGCAGGCGCTCGCGTCTCTTTCTCCGGCGGCAAACCCAAGATCACCGACGGGCCGTTCATCGAGGCCAAGGAAGTGATCGGCGGCTATTGGATGATTCAGGTAAAGTCCAAGGAAGAGGCCATTGAATGGGCTTTGCGCTGCCCGGCTTCGGATAACGAAGTGATCGAAATTCGGCAGGTCCATGAGATGTCCGAGTTTCCGCCCGAAGTTCAGCAAGCAGCGGCCGGATTTCAGAAGCTTGCGTGACGGCCGGCAAACTTGCGTGAGGGCCGGTAAAGATGCTTTGATCGGTAGCGGTGATTGCTACCGACGTACAGCGCAGCATCGAGGCAGTCTGGCGCATTGAGTCGGCTCGCCTGATCGCCGGTCTGGCGCGCATGGTTCGCGACATCGGCCTCGCCGAAGAACTGGCGCAGGATGCTCTGGTCGCGGCGCTCGAACAATGGCCCGAGTCGGGCGTCCCGAGCAATCCGGGCGCCTGGCTGATGGCGGCGGCCAAGCATCGTGCCATCGATCTTCTGCGCCGAAAAAAACTAATCGAGCGAAAACATGAGGTGCTTGGCTACCAACTCGAAGTCGAGCAGAAAGCTGTGCCGGATTTCGAAAGTTCGATCGACGACCCCGTGGGTGACGACCTGCTGCGGCTCATGTTCACCGCCTGCCATCCGGTTCTGTCGTCTGAAGCGCGCGTCGCGCTCACTTTGCGGCTTCTCGGCGGTCTCACCACGGCCGAGATCGCGCGGGCGTTCCTGGCCTCTGAACCCACCATCGCGCAGCGTATCGTACGGGCCAAGCGGACGCTCAGCGAGGCTCGCGTTCCTTTCGAAGTCCCACGCGGGCCCGACCTTGCGGCGCGCCTTGCCTCGGTACTCGAGGTGATTTATCTGATCTTCAACGAAGGATATTCAGCCACGGCGGGCGAAGATTGGATGCGCCCGGCCTTGTGTGAGGACGCGCTTCGTCTCGGCCGCATTTTGGCGGAGCTGGTTCCGGATGAATCCGAAGTTCACGGCCTGGTCGCGCTGATGGAGATTCAGGCTTCGCGCTCAAACGCCCGCGTCCGGCCATCGGGACAGCCCATCTTGTTGTTGGATCAAAACCGAGCGCTGTGGGATCAGCTTCTCATTCGTCGTGGGCTCGCGGCTCTGGAACGCGCACAGCGAGTTGGCGCGCTCGGTCCGTACACGCTCCAAGCGGCTATTGCGGCGTGTCACGCGCGCGCCCGAACCGCCGACGAAACGGACTGGAAGCGCATTGCGGCACTCTACGCCGAACTTGGCCGGCTAACGCCGTCTCCGGTGGTGGAGCTGAATCGCGCGGTCGCGGTTGCCATGGCATTCGGGCCGGCCGCGGGCCTCGAACTCGTCGATGCCCTCACGTCGGAGCCGTCGCTCGAGAATTACCATCTCTTGCCGAGCGTCCGCGGCGACTTTCTCTTGAAGCTCGGCCGCTCCAGCGAAGCTCGAATCGAGTTTCTTCGGGCGGCATCGCTGACACACAACACTCGCGAGCGCAATCTTCTTCTGGATCGCGCCCGCATCTCAGGATCAAACTAAATGTGCCGCAATATCAAAACCCTGTTTAACTTCGATCCGCCGGTGACCGAGGAAGAAGTGCGCGCCGCATCTCTGCAATTCGTCCGCAAGATTAGCGGATTTAACAAACCATCGAAGGCCAACGAGAAGATGTTCCAGGACGCGGTGGATGAAATCGCGGGCGTCTCAGCTCGTCTGTTACGTTCGCTTGAAACCAACGCGCCGCCTAAGAATCGTGAAGAAGAGGCGGCGAAGGCCAAGGCTCGCGCCGCGGAGCGGTTTGGCGATTAAACCTGCTATTCACCGCCGATGTGAACGTAACCGCGAAGCTGCAGATCGACGATTGTGGTTAAGGCCCACAGATCCAACTCAATTTCCGGCTGGATTGTCTTCGGATCGATCTTGCGCGCGAGCACCGCTTGGCCGCAAACTCGAAAATCGACCCCGGCTTTCTTCATGCTTTGGATCAAAGCGATATTGGGATTGTCGTGCCCCTCATGGCGCGACTTAAACGCTTCAGTGTTCAGAACCACTTCGGTGCCGCCTTGATGAAACACCACCGCAATCTTTCTGTGATCGGCCGGCACGCCGTTCTTGGCGAGCGTGTTGACATACCGCACCACCATGTTGAGAGCTGGGTTCACATCGTCGATGTTTGGCGCCGCTTTTGCGATATCGAACACGACTTTATAAGTCATGTTCGGGTCGGGCAGTTCCTTCGCGCCCGGCACGTCCTTGGCCACGTCGCCACCCGGAATCGCCAACGTTTGCGCGGCGAGTGTTCCGGAGAAAGCACTCAGAGCGATACAACTAAGCAACCATTTCTTCATCATAGCCTCCGATAAATGTTCACAGCCGCAGCAACCTGGCCAAATTCCCGCCCAGGATCGCTTCCTTTTGGGCGTCTGGAATTTGCGCGTCGAGAATCGCGTCCACGGTGTCGGGCCACACAAACGGCATGTCGGTCCCGTACACGATTTGGCTCGGGCCCATTTCCGCGACCAGGTGGCGAATGCCTTCCGGCGAAAAAATCATCGAGTCCGCCAGGATCTGGTCATGCAGGTATTCACGAGGCTTCTTTTTGTTGACGCATTTTGCGTTCGGGCGTACGTCGCACGCCACCTCGACGCGTCCGAAATAGGAGGGCAAATAGCCGCCCGCATGCGCCCCGCAGACTTTCAAGCCGGGGAAGCGGTCGAACGTTCCGTCGTAAATCAGATGCGAGAAAAACAGCGTCGTCTCGAATGGATTCCCGAGGACGTTTCCCAGATCGCCCGCGCCTTCGAGCGCGCCCGGTTTGACGATGTTCTCCGAGTTGTTGGGATGCATGAACACCAGCACTCCCAGTTCCTGCGCTTTGGCCCAGAACGGATCGTACTTCGCGCGCGACAGCGGTTCGCCGTTGACATGCCCGCCGATTGCCGCGCCCCGCATGCCCAATTGCTTTACGGCGTGTTCGAGCTGCTCCGCCGCCAAATCCGGAAACTGCAGAGCCGGCGAGTTGAGCGCGACAAAGCGATCCGGATGCGCGGCGCACCACTTTGCGAGCCCTTCGTCTTGGGTCTGGACGATTTTGGTTGCCAGATCGCGATCCGCCTGGTACCACCAAAAGACATTCACCGAAAGCGCCTGCACGTCAATACCGCGCTTGTCCAGCTCTTGGATGCGGTCAGGGCCCAGCGGCCGCCCGCCGCGTGCAAACTGCGCCAGCGGCGTGTCCTTTACCAAATCGGCGACCTGCGGGATGGTAGCGTGCGCGTGCACATCCACCACCTTGACGCGCTTCCCACCGACGCGTACTTCACGGCGATCTTGCCCGGCGGCGTCGAGCGCTAGCATGGCTGCACCCGACAAACACCGGGCGGCCAAAGTGTTGATGAATTCTCTGCGATTCGGCATAGTCGTGCGGTTGTGAGTATATGCCCGCAAGGAGCCCAAACTCAAGCGGCACTATCTGACACGTGACTATCAGGCTATGCGATGGAAGCGACGCGGATCTGATGAATGAGCTGAATCAGCTCGTCTTGGTTCACGGGCAGGGGCTGGCCGCCCAGCTCCGGATAACTCTCGGCGATGGCGAGTCCCAGCTCCACCAGCCAGGGGACTTTCAGGTGGGCCTGATGCAGCGTGACTCGATCCATCATCACCCGGCCGATCGGTCCTTGCGCGGCAACTCGGCCATCTTCGAGCACCCATGCCTCATTCGCCCATTCGTAGGCCAGGTCTGTGTCGTGAGTGCTGATCACGAGCGTAGTGCCTTCCTGGTGCAGCTTCTTAAGGAGCGTCAGCATGGCGCAGATACCCGCGAAATCCAGACCGGCGGTCGGCTCATCGAGCAGAATGATTCGAGGGCGCAGCACCAGCACTCCGGCGATGGCGACGCGCTTCTTCTCACCCAGACTCAGTTCATGAATCGGCCGCTCGGACAAGTGAGAGATGCCCAGGCTCGCGAGCGTTTCATCCACCAGAGCACGCGCCTGGTCGGACGTCATGCCGTTGTTTAACGGCCCGAAGGCGACGTCCTGCTCGACGGTGGCGCCGAATAATTGATCGTCGGGATCTTGCAGCACCATCCCTACTTCGCGCCGCAGTTTGTGGAGTCCGGCGCGCGAGTAGTCAATCGGCCGGCCCAATACGAACAGCTCGCCTTCCTGCGGACGAAGGGTTCCATTCAGCAACAGCATCAGCGTGGACTTGCCGACACCGTTCGATCCGAGCAATGCGACGCGCTCGGGCGTGGGCAAAGAAAAATTGAGATCGCGAATGGCCCACTTCGCCGGACCGTAGGCAAAGGAGACGTTGTGCGCTTCGAGAATCGAGTTCATAATGCTCCTTTCCACAACGCCAGCCCCGATGCCAGAATTACGGCCTGCAGCGCAACCGTCCACCCGATGAACGCGAACGACGCGCCTCGTTCCGGCGCCAACACCCACAGGCGGCCTTCGTAGCCGCGCGATTCAATCCCATTTTCCAAACGCCGAAATCGCTCGATGCACCGGATGAACAAACCGCTCGCGAGCATGGAGAGCGCTCGCATCCGGCTACGATAATCGGCGCGGCCTAAACGCCACGATTGCGCGCGGCGCATTTCTTTGAGCGTGGTCGCGGTGACGAACAAAAAGTGGTAGATCATGAGGGCGAGGTCGATCAGGACGTTGGGAATACCCATGCGTCCGAAGACCGGTATCAGTTCCATTAACGGCGTGGTCCAACCGATGAACGCGAGGCAACAGATGGCGGCGGTGGATCGTAAGAGCAGATCGGTCGCGATGGGCAGGCTGGACCACGCGATGCTAACCGGTCCGGAACCGGGTCCGCCGATCTGAACCAGTATTCCAACCGCGGTCAAGATCGCGAACGAGATGGGAACGGACAGAACCGTAAGCCAACTCGAGAGCGGAATTCGCGCTCCGGCGATGGCAGCCGCCGAAACAATCAGGATAATCAAAATAGCGCCGGGCAGGGGAGGAATCAGCAGCGCCACCACCAGGAATCCACCGCCGAACAGCACCTTTTCCCAAGGATTGCGATGCCTCCAATGATTGGTGAAGGCGATGTCGTTCAAGTGCGGGTGAAGATGGAGATGGCGTTTGACGCGTTCGCCTGTTTGCTTGCGCGCTTTTCGAAGACTGTAAAGCGCCCAGCAAAGAATCGCGACACCGGCCGCTCCCTGCGCGGCGAACAGGACAGATTCGGCGATCGGGCCCGGGGTATAGAACGATGTTGCAATCGGCCGGATGCCGGGCCGCAGGATCTTGATCGCTCCCTCCGCCTGGTCGTCGCTGCCCACTGGCGCGGCGTGGCGATTGGCGAAGGCGATAGCGAGAACCAGGCCGGCGAGCAGTCCGATGGCCGCCATGGCGCGCACTCCGATCTTGCGATCGTTCACTTTCGAGTAAGCCGGACCTTGCATTGCCGCCATTTGGGTGGAGGACAAAGCGCCTAATAGCGCGACCGTGAGCATCCCTTCGGCGATCGAGATGGGGATCTGGGTGATGAAGAATATTCCCGCGAATTTGAAAAACGAAGCCAGAAAGCCGCCGTGCGCGGATGGGTAGGCTAGAGCTAATTGGACCGCGGTGGTGAGGTATGTCGCCAAGTCGCCCGCCACGGTGGCGACGAAGATCCCCGTCGCGGCCTTCTTATTCCGCCGGATCAAAAGCCGCAGAAACAGCCACGTTACCCAAGGTCCCACGATGCCGAGAGAAAACAGGTTGGCTCCAAGCGTGGTCAGTCCGCCGTGCGCGAGCAGCAAGGCTTGGAACACCAGGGTGATCAGAGCCAGCGCGGGCATGGCCTCCGGTCCAAACAGATACGTTCCCACGGCCACTCCAGTGGGATGCGAGGAGCTGCCGGTGATGGAGGGCATGCGCAGCGAACTCAGGGTGAACAAGAACGCCGCGGATGCCGCCAGCAGCACGCGATTCTCGCGTTTGGCCTCCATCTGTTTGGCGACGGCGCGCACACTGAGCACGGCCGGGGGAAGCGCCGCCACGGCCCAGCCGATGCAGTGCGTAATCGGCAGGAAGCCTTCGGATATGTGCATGCTACTCTTTGGTTTCTAGTCTTTGGTTCGCGCCAGACGAGGCAACAGACGCGCCGAGTTGCCGATGAACAGCAGCTCGGACGTAACGTGAATGAGGGCCGCGAATACGGGGTTGAGCAGACCCATGGCGGCCAGCAGTACTCCCGCGCCATCGACGATCAAGGTGCCGGCGAAATTGGCGTAGATGATGTTGCGGCAGCGGCGGGCGATCTTCAAGACCTCGGCGAATCGCAACAGGTCGTTCCCGAGCAGCACTGCCGACGCGGTTTCGCGGGCGACATCGGTTCCCGATCCCATGGCGACGCCGACGTCGGCTTCGAGCAACGCGGGAGCATCGTTGACGCCGTCGCCGAGCATGACAACGTAGTTGCCCTTGAGCTGAATATCCCGCACCCATTCCACTTTCTCTTCGGGAAGCAGTTGGGACCGAACCTCGTCAACTCCCAAGTCGCGCGCAATGGCGTCGCCAATCTCTTTGCGGTCCCCGGTGAGCAGCACAGTTCGGCATCGCATGGCTTTGAACGCGCGTATCGCCGCCGCGGCTTCTTTCCGAACCACGTCGACGATCTGGATGGAACCGAGGAACTGCCCGTCGGCGGCGACCAGAACCTCAGAGGATTCCTGGGATCGAGGGTCGGGTGCCGGAAGTTCGATTCGCTCGGATTCCAGCAGGGCGCGGGTGCCGACTACGGTGCGCGCGCCATTGACGCGGCACAGGATGCCCTTACCTGGGAAATATTCAAAGTCGTGCGGTTCGGCGATATCGATGGACCGCTCCCTGGCTTGCTTCACGATGGCTTTGCCCAGCGGATGTTCGGAAAACCGTTCGGCGGAAGCCGCGATGCGAATCACCTCTTCGGGCCGGAAGCCATCGGCTGCTTTGACGCTGGAGACCTCTGGAGTTCCGAGCGTGAGCGTCCCGGTCTTGTCGAGTACGACGACATCGACGTTACTGAGACCTTCCAGATATCGGCCTCCTTTGATGATCACGCCCTTCTGCGCCGCCCGCCCGATCGCGCCGAGAATCGCCAGCGGGGTGCCGGCCGCAATGCCGCAAGCGCCCGCGACCACAATTACGGAAATGGTGGAACGGGCGTCGCGCGTGATCCAGAAGGTCAGGGCCGCGCAGGCCAGTGCGAAATAGACCAGATATCCGGCCAGACGGTCCCCGATTTTTTCGATCGGCGCGCGCGAACGCTCGGCCCGCTCCACCAGGTCGATGATGCGTCCGAAGGCGGTATCGTCGCCGACTTTGTCGGTCTGGATCTCGAGAACGCCGGACTGATTCATGGTCCCGGCAAAGACGCGGGCGCCCGGAATCTTCTCCGCCGGCATGGACTCGCCCGTAATATTGGCTTGATCGACAAAGGAATGGCCGCTGACGACCACTCCATCCACGGGAACGTGTCCTCCCGGCCGAACCAGCACGATGTCGCCAATGCGCACGCTCGCCAGATCGCGCGGCGCCACTTGACCGTCCGACCGAACTTCCACGCTGTGCGGCAGCAAATCCAACAATTGTTTGATAGCGCCCCGGCCGCGCCCTAC
Organism: Bryobacteraceae bacterium; assembly: GCA_052148835.1. Classification (GTDB taxonomy): domain Bacteria; phylum Acidobacteriota; class Terriglobia; order Bryobacterales; family Bryobacteraceae; genus Palsa-89. The sequence continues at coordinate 10,377 of JBKQHJ010000043.1, read as the reverse complement.
CGTCATACCTTCGATGATTTCGGCGATCAGGACGAAGATGGTAATCAGCAAAGCGGTGAAAAATTCGCCGATCGCCGAAGCCGCCACCAAGGCGATGGTCATGGATAGCTCCATGGTCATGCGGCCCTGGAACAGGTCGGCGAAGGCCTCTTTGAAAATCGGGAATCCTCCAATCAGAATTCCCGCCAGCGCCAGGTAATCGACGCCGTGATACCGGGGGATGAGCCGTGACCAGACTAAGATAATCACCAGTGCGACGAAGCCGACCCGCAGCCACTCGCGACCGTGTTCTTCGTGTTCCTCGGCCTCGTGGTGATGAGCCGCGCCGTCCTGATGATCGCTGGCGGCCGCTCGCGAACGCTCTTCCGCAGTTTCTACCACGGCCTGTGCATGGGCGTCTGACATGGCCCACCCCCTTTACCTGACTCTAGGATGGACTACGCGTGTGCGTGAACCTTATGCTCCACGGCCAACTCCTGATGGATCTTGGCCAAGCTTCGCATCGCCTCGGCAGCCTCGCGCGAATGCGCCGCATAGTGCCGGGCTTCTCCGGCAAGCCGGGGTTCCTTGGTTTCGTATGGGCCAGCGAGTTCCTCATGCAGCTTGGCGTCGCTCTCGTGTTCGATGGCATGCGCGGTGAAGTGCTCGGCAAGCTTGAGGTGATCGCCGGCCGTTAGATGGGACTGCGCGATTTTCTTGAACTCAGCATCTGATAGTTTCATCTTGTTCATCCTCTCTTTACTCTGACTGTTTGAATCGATGTCGGTGGTACGCAAAATCACTAGGCCGTACCTCGATCGCCTCTAGCGCAGTTCTTTTGCCTGGACACGACGCTGGTAAGCGCCTGATTCAAAACGTTTTCAGGGCGGCTTCCGGCTTGGGCCGAGTGCGGGAACTCACGCCATGAGTGACTTGGCGCAATTAGATGGATGGCAAACGGGGAAATTTTCAAGGGCCGCTTGCTGACGCGCGCGGTTCCATAGTGCGGTGGATTGTATAAACTATGAAGGAACAGATGCTTCCAGTCCGCGTCCCAGGTCGCTCACTTTCTCCGGCGCTGCCGTTGGTGGTTGCGCTTGCGTTCGCTGTGGCGGCCCCGGCCGCCAATGACCATTTCGACGGCACGTGGGATACCGTCCTTTCCTGCGAGAACGCCGCGGGCGCCTTGGGATATTCCTTTAAGTTTCCTTCGATGGTGAGGAATGGAGCGCTGCACGGCGAGAGAGGCACCAAAAGTAAGCCCGGCTGGCTGCAGTTGGATGGCAAAATTCTCGCCGATGGCTCCGCGAAAATCTACGCGGATGGTTTAGTAGGTGCGGCGGAAGCCGCCGTGGGACACCGGCCCCCGGGCACGCAGTACGGGTACCATATCGAGGCCAAGTTCTCCGACGACTCGGGGACGGGGAAACGCGTCGAAGGCCGTCCCTGCACGGTCGAGTTCACCAAGTCGGCCGAGTTCACCAAAAGCGAGAAGCACGCGGGCAACTGAGCCGGCTACTCATCGCGGAGCGCGCGCATCGGATCGATGAGCGAAGCGCGCCGGGCTGGAACATAAGCGGCGAGCAATGTCACCAGCAAAAGGGGCAGCGCGATAGCGGGCAGCAGGGCGTAGTTCACGCGTCCGGCCAAAACCCAGAGCGAGGACGTCATCGCGCGGCAAGCCAGAAAGCTCAGGATCAGGCCTACGCCCGCGCCCATCGACCCTAGCACCAATCCCTGGCGCAGCACCATGCGCAGCACACTGGGCCGGTCCGCTCCAATCGCCATGCGGATGCCGATCTCGCGCGAACGCCGGCTGACCGAGTAAGACACCAGAGCATACAGCCCGACCATCGCGAGTACCATGCCCATGATTCCCAGGCCGGCGACCACGTCGCCAATGATTTCGGAAGTTTTCACCGCGCGTTGCGTATAGAAGTCTTGCATCGTTCGCGAACCGACGACGGGCATGGAGGGGTCTATCGAACGAATGACGTCGCGCAGCACCGGTGCGAGCGTAGCCGCGTCCGTAGCGCTCGATTCCGCCAGAATTTTCAGAGCCGAAATTCCGTGTTGCATGTACGGCAGGTAGATGTAGTCGAGCGGCGGCTCGGCCGTCCAAACATATTTTCCGGTTTGCGCAACACCGACCACCTGGACCAATGGTCCCGCTGCATCATGGAGGTGAAAACGTTTTCCGATGGCGTCCTGTTTGGGCCAATAATGTTCGGCAAAATGTGAGTTGACCACGGCCACCAGCGGAGCATCCGCGCGATCGGTGTCGAGAAAGCCACGCCCGCGCAGGATGCGGACTCCCTGCGTCGCAAAGTAACCGTCGCTCACGTAGTAGTTCAGGGTGTTGAAAGCTTGTTGGCCAGCTGCCAACGGATAGCCTTCCGGAACGACGCTGACGCTCGATTGATCGAATCCCAAGGGTATTCCCGACGTGAGCGCGGCTGACCGCACGCCGGGGGCCCGGCGCGTCTTATCGAGAAGGTCTTTATAGAATTTCCGAGTTTGTTCCGGGGAATAGTGGACCGGTTCGGTATCGAAGCCAGTGAAATACAAATGATCGGTCCGGAACCCCGGCCCCTGCGTCAATTGATCCTGAAAGCTTCGCCGGCCGACAGCGACAATCACCAGCAGCACGAGGGAAATCGCCAGCTGACCCACCACGATCAGATGGCGTCCCCACAAACGTTTTCGGCCGCCGTTGGCCGCATCGGTGGCCTTAAGAGCCGGAACCAAATCGACACGGGTAGTTTGAAGCGCGGGAGCGAGGCCGAAGACAAATGTGCTGACGAGAGAAACGGCAAGTGTAAAAAGCAACATCCGCTGGTCGATGGCGGCGTGGAAGGAAATGGGGATGTCGGCGGGTAGCGGGATGCTATTGAAAAGATCGGTAATGTTGTAAGCCAGTAGAATGCCGGCCGCGCCGCCGGCAATGGCGAGCACGAGGTTTTCAAGGAGGAGCTGGCGAATCAGGGCGCCTCGTCCCCCACCGATGGCGAGCCGAACCGCCATCTCTCGCGCCCGCGATTGCGCGCGGCTGAGCAGCAGGCCGGCCACGTTAGCACAGGCCACCAAAAGAATGCATAGCGCGAGGATGCTTTGCAGAACGGCCATGGCCGCCATGGGCGGAACTTCCGTTATGCGGTACTGAAGCTCAGTCTGCACTCGGATGCCACGATTCCGGTTGGTTTGCGGGTACAGTTGTTCCAGCCGGGATGCGACGGCGCTCAGATCCGCGTTGGCTTGCGGCACGCTGACCCCGGGCTTGAGACGACCCTTACCAGGAACCAACGAAGGTCGCGCCGTTCGAGCGCGTTCTGGGGATCCAGGCGGGGAAGCATGGCCAGAGGCACGAACAGCGCCGGGTTAACAAGTTGGTTCACGCCATTGAACTGCCGGCTGGCGACGCCGACGATGGTGCACTCGACGCCGTTCAGCCGTATGGCGGAGCCCAGGACCGCGGGATTGGCGTTAAACTGGCTGACCCAGAAATCGTGGCCCAGGATGACCACGGCATCACGCCCGGTAGCCCGATCTTCGGAGTCCAGGAACGCTCTCCCAAAGGCTGGCTGCACGCCCAGAACACGAAAGTAATTCCCCGACACGAAGCTGCCGAAAGCGACTTGCGGAAGCGTGGCGGCATCCGGGCTGAAGCTGAAAGACGAGAAGCTGGACGCGATCAAACCGTCGAAGGTTCGGTTATTGTCGCGGAAATCGCGGTAATCGGGGTAGGAGAAGCTGGAATCGGCTCCAAACGCACCTTGATGAGCGGGCGTCACCGCCATTACCCGGCTCGGCTCCAATACCGGCATGGGCCGTAGGAGCAGCATGTCGACGATGCTGAAGCTGGCCGAGGTGAACCCAATCCCGATGGCGAGCGAGCCGATGGCGACCAAGGTGAACCCGGGATTGTTGCGCAACATCCGCAGTGCGTGGCGTAGAGATCGAAGCATGGGACTCCTATCGTGGCACTTGTACAAGTTGAGGCACTTGTATAGGCAAGTGTTCCACCACGCGGGCGCGTTGAAAATACCGGCCTTCGTCCCGGTGCGTGGGGCGGATTTGGGATCGACCGTTCGGGTTCGGACAGTCTTTTTTCACCAGCCTGCTAGGCGGACGTCGTGCGGAAACAGCAGCGCAAGCAGCCCTTGAAGGACCCACAGAGTGCGGTTGTTCTTCATCGGGCAGACTCTTCGGCCAGGCGATCCGCCAGGCGGTCCAATGACATGCTCCAACCCACTTCCATGCCCGCCAGGTGCCGCGCCGCCTCTGGTTTCGCCTTCGAGACGCTGGCGTGCAATGTGAGTTTCGTTTTGGCGCCTTCATCGGCGAAGGTCACCGTGTTCAGCACTTCAAACAGCGGCTCGCCCTTGCTGTCGAGAGCGGAGCTGATGAACACCAGCCGCTCGGGTTCCACGATTTCGAGAAACGTGCCGGTCATCGGATATACGATGCCATCCGGCGCGCGCATGTCGATCCGAATGGCGCCGCCCGGCCGCGCGTCCACTTCGCAGACGGGATTGGTGAAACCTTTGGGGCCCCACCAACGCTCGAGCTGCGAGCGATCGGTCCAGGCGCGGAAGACCAAGTAGCGTGGGGCATCGAAGACGCGCGTCATTGTCATGGTTTGGGTGACGTCGGCACGTGCCTGGACAAGATAGTCGGCCAGAACGTCGAGAGCGCTGTTCCAACCAAACCTGTGTCCATCGCGCGATTCTACCGATCGAAAGCCGGTCTGACGCAGCGTGAGTTCAGTCTTACCGGCAGACTCGACAAATGTGATGGTTACCTGCGTCTGAAGGCCGCGCTTTCGATTTGCATCCAGCCAGGCGTGCGTGTAGAACAGCCGCTCCGGCTTCACGATCTCGTGGTAGTCGCCTTCCAGCCAATGGTCGACGCCTTCTGGCGACCGCATGCAAATGCGAAAAAAGCCGCCTGGCCGAATGTCGGACTCACTCGACGTTACCGTAAAACCGCGCGGTGCTCCTTGCCAATGTTGCAGGTGCTCGGGGTCGGTCCAACAAGCGAAAATTAAATCGCGCGGAGCATCGAATACACGCGTGATGATCAGCTCCGGGGAAGGCTCGGCCATGGTCGCCAGATGCTCGGTCAGCCGGTCGTAAGTTTCGCCCGCGCCTTGCTCCATGCCCATCTCGATGACAGCGTCGCGCACCTCCTTCGAAGGGTAGAGAACGCGCGTGGTCAGCGTGGTCTTGCCATCCTTTTCGGAGAACGTCATGGTGTTGAGCGATTCGCCCGGATAGTCGTCAAAGGACTCGGTGGAGACCAGCCGTTCGTAAGGCACGATCTCTTGATACACGCCTCGCATGCCCACGTCTTTGCAGGCAGCTCCGCGCATGACGAAGCGCCACGCGCCACCGACTCGGAGGTCGACGGTGCAAACGGGAAGCGTCCAACCCTGGCGGCCGAACCAGTGAACCAGGTGCTCGGGTTTGGCCCAGGCTTCGAAGACCAGCCGGCGGGGCGCATCGAAAACGCGCATCAGCATGATCTCTCGGTCCGACGGAAGGGTCACAATGAGTGCGGAGCTAGGCTTTGCGCTTGCGGGCATGTTTCTTTTTCTCCTTGGTTGCTTTGGTCTGCTCGGTTGCTTTGGTTTTCGCTTCAGCGTTTTTCAATTCCACCAGATAAGCATCCAGACGATCGAAGCTTTCTTCCCAGAATCGGCGGTAATTCTCCACCCAGTCCGAGACGTTCTTAAGTGGGGCGGCTTCAAGGCGGCAGGGCCTCCATTGAGCTTCGCGGCCACGCGCGATCAGTCCGGCACGCTCCAGAACTTTGAGGTGTTTGGAAATGGCGGGCATGCTCATTTCGAACGGTTCGGCGAGCTTGGTGACCGAGACTTCGCCGGACGCAAGACGGGCCAGGATGGCGCGGCGCGTGGGGTCGGCCAGGGCTGAGAAGGTCGCGCTGAGCGGGTCGGTGGAGGCTTGTAATAAACTCATTGGTTAAATAACCAGTGAGTTAAATATACTGCCGGGCTCGAAAACTGTCAACAGCTAAATTTCGGATCTGCGAGCTAATTTTCGACGGAGCAGATCAGGCTACCACAACGCCGCAGTGGCCAATTTGGCGCCTTCCACTAGCGAGCGCAGCTTGGCCCAGGCGATCTGCGGATGCGTCCGGCCTCCGAACCCGCAATCGGCTCCCGCAATCACGTTCTGCTTGCCGAGCAACGCGGCGAATCGTTGAATGCGCTGCGATACGAGTTCGGGGTGTTCCACAACGTCCGTCGAATGCGTGATCACGCCGGGAATCAGGATCTTTCCCTCGGGCAGCCGGGCCGTTTCCCACACCGCGTATTCGTGCTCGTGCCGCGCGTTGGCGCCTTCGATCAAGTAGGCCTGCGCCTTCACGGAGAGCAGAATATCCACCAGGTGCTTCAATTCCAGATCGTAGGCGTGCGGGCCGTGCCAGCTTCCCCAACAGAGGTGATAGCGGACCCGGTCCTCGGGGATGCCGCGCAAGGCATGGTTCAGCGCCTCAACGCGCACCCGGCACCGCCGCTCGAAGGCTTCCAGGCCCATGCCGATTCCAATGCGGTCCCAGAGCGCGGGCAGCCAGGCGTCATCCACTTGCAGGATAATGCCCGACACGGCGATGGTTTTGTACTCCTCATGTAGCGCCTCCGCCAGGGCGAAGACGAAGTCTTCCTCCTTCGAGTAATATTCGTTGGAGCGATAGACTTCCAGGCTCCCGGGAGCGGTGCTGGTCAGGAAAAGATCGCCTCCGGAACCGGCGGCGGCCGTGAGCAGATCAATCTCGCACTTTAGTGCTGCCTGGCCTGTGTAAGTGATGGGACCAGTGCAAATCCAGTGGTTGCGAATCTTCTTGATCTGATCGCCCGGTTCGAAAAACAGTGTGCCGCGTTCGGAAGCCCACTTGTAAAAACCCGCGAATTCCTCGCGATCTTTGCCCTGAGTAACGATGGGCGCTCCCTTGCGCTCGCCGGCGGTGAATCCGCCGAAGCGGTCGTCGGTGAAGGATAGCCAGTCGCCGCCTTTCGTGTACTCGCCTTCGTTGATGATGTCCAGGCCGGTCTGGCGCTGCCGCTCGACAAGTTGCCGCACGGCTGCTTCTCCGGTCAGGCCCTCGGGGGCGGGCAAACTGCCTACGTGCGTGGTTAGAATTTTGTGGGTACTGCGCTGCATGGTTCGATTATAGGAAGTGGCAAGGGAGGACTGCGTGATTCCGCAAGAAAAGAGCGAGGCAGTGACTCGCGGCCTGCGCGAGGCTTTCGGAGTAACCGGGTTCGAAGACATCCGCATGATCAAGGACCTTGCTTCGTCCCTGGTCTTTCGCATCGTTGTGGGAGGATCTCCATACCTGTTGAAAATCAGTACGCGCACTAACGATCCCGCGCGCCACTACGCAAGCATGAAGGCGGCGGCTGAAGCAGGCGTAGCCCCACGTGTCTGGTACACCAGCGTCGAAGATAGGGTTTCCATCGAAGATTTTGTGGAGGCTAAACCCCTTCCGGTATCGGAGGCACGAGTCCGCTTACCCGCTTTGCTGCGGACGCTGCATCGGCTACCGCCGTTTGGCCGAACCCCCTTCAACACCTCATGTACGTTCCTGATCAACAAAGGACCTGTCTTGGACGGATTCCTAGAGAAGTTTCAGAATGCGAACATACTCCCGAAAGCCGAGAGCGAGGAGTTCTTCGCCCGGTACGCGGAAGTGGCCGCGGTTTACCCGCTTGACGATGCGGAGATGATGTCGAGCCACAACGACTTGTTCAAGCCGGACAATATCCTTTTCGACGGACAACGCGTATGGCTGGTGGACTGGGAAGCGGCGTTCCTGAACGATCGATATGCCGATCTGGCGGTGGTTGCGAATCAAATAGTCACGGATGACGAAGAGGAGATGGCTTACCTTCAGGAATATTTTGGATCAGCGCCCGATCATTATCAGCTAGCCCGATTCCATCTTATGCAGCAAATGGCGCACTTGTTCTACACCCTGGCTTTCCTCTTCCAGGGTTGGACGGGCCAGCCGATCGATTGGAGCGAACCCGTCCCGGAATTCAGGGACTATCATCGGCGCATGTGGGCCGGGGAAGTCGACCTGACGGACAAAGAAGTGAAGATAGTCTACGGCAGGGTTCATTGGGAACGGCTGTTGCAAAACGTGCGGCAAGCGCGATACAAGGAAGCACTCAGAATTGTTTCGGATCGCCAACGAGCGCCATAGAGATTCGGGATGTGCCGACCGGGTCAGCCCGCGAAATAGGAGAATCTTCACATGAGTAAGGCAATCGAAAACTTAGAAGCGGCCCAGAGACAGGCCATGGCAATTCGGCCGAAAGTTGGGGGCTTCCCCTACCTGGCCGAGACGTTGCGGCGCGCGGGTGTGACTCGGAATTTCTGGTTTCTGCCCGCATGCCAGAGCCTCTTTCTGACCAACGACGGGCCGGTCGTGACCCTTGGCACGCCGTTGGCGGCCAGCACGATGGACGTCCCCCCCGTTCAACCGCGGGGCGTTGATTTCGGCGTTGCGGACGGACCAGGCCGGGGAAAGCACGTTTCCGGAGTTCCTGGCCGCTTCGTGGCGCGCAGGCGTTGTTCGTTACGGTGTCGATTTCGCGGCGCGAACGGTCGCGTATTATGGCTGCAATGGCGAGGAATACGTTGAGGCCTATCCGACTGTCGAGATAGATTCGTAGTGAAGCTTTGCCGATGTTCGGGAATCATTATGAGGGTAGGTCATCACTGCGTTCGGGCTCCGAGCAGATCGAGCCCTTCCTTCACCACCCGCTCCGCACTCACCCCGGTCATGCAGCGATGATCGATGGGGCACTCGCGCAATAAACACGGGCTGCACGCGACAACCTCGCGAATCACGCGCGCGTTCGATCCGGTGGGCCCAGTGGTGGTGTCGTCGGTGGCGCCGAAAATCGCAACCGTCGGGATACCGAGCGCCGAAGCGATATGCATGGCGCCGGAATCGTTGGTGAGGAACATCTCGCAGGCCGAGGCGAGGTCGATAAATTGGGCCAGCGTGGTCTGTCCGGCATAGTTGATGACCTGGCATCCGTTGAGCCGCTCGGCCACTTGTTCGCAGAGATCGCGTTCGCTCTTGGAGCCGAACAGGGCGATGGAAGCGCCGCGGGCGGACGCTAATGCACCGGCAGCTTCGGCAAATCGCTCGGGTAGCCAGCGTTTCGCGGTCCCGTAAGCGGCGCCGGGGCTGACTCCGATCACGCGTTTTCCGTTGTGTGCCTCGTCCCGATGCAGCCGGATTGCCGGGCTCGCGGGCAGGGTATCGATAAGCCCGGCTCGGCGCAACAGTTCCAGATAATAGAAGCGCTCGTGCCGGGGGATCTCGCCGGGTTTTGGAACATCCACCGCGCGGGTCAGCAGCAATTGCCGGCCATCCCTCTTATAGCCGATACGGGCGGGAATCCGGGCTAGCCACGCGATCCAGGCCGCTTCGAAGGCGTTTTGTAGCAGGATGGCGCAATCAAAGCGACGCGCCCGCAATTCGTGGCCGGTCCGCCAGGGCGATTGGCCGCTATAAAGGATGATCTCGTCAATGAACGATTCGCGGCCGTACAGATCCGCTACCCAGGGCTTGGCCAGGATTGAAATGCGGGCTGTGGAAAATCGCTCGCGTATGGCGCGGAGGGCGGGCAGTGACATGACGGCGTCGCCAACCCAGTTGGTAGCGCGGACCAGAATGTTGGAAAACTCCAAGGGCTGTACTCGTTTAGGATTTTAGCGGTTTCCGGCGAATCGCGCCTGGTAACGGTGCTCTTAGGGGTTATCAGGGGCTCATTAGGAGTAATCCCGCATACAGAACTGGTCCTAGGGGACTTCACTGCGCTGGCGTGTCCTCCCGATACCCCCAAAAGAGTCGGGCGAACCACTCATGGGTACTATAGGAAAAACAAAAGTTGCATCGGATAATTCCATTTACCTAGTACGAAGGGTGGGGAGCGAATCGATGGATTTCGTCACTGAAAACCGGCCAGAGACCTGTTCTGCCTTAGGGCTCGACTGCGGCACTTGCATTCAGCGCTGCGCCTCAACCACGGCGGCCATTTGCCCGGACCTTCAACCCGCCGGCGTCCACCGCATGTTCTTCCAACTGTACCCGTCCACCGGTTGCCATCCCATGGCTCACGCGTTCATGAGAGCCTATGACGACGCCGCACCATCGAAGCCGAGGGGCGTGGCAGCTTGTGCAGCCGCCTGACGGCCGCCGACGGCAGTTAGCTATTAGCTATTGGCAGGCTAGGCCTTGTCGAGAAAGGGCCTGCCAGCCAGAATCCCTCAGAGCAGACAGCCAAAAGCCAAAAGCCAAAAGCTAACAGCCAACAGCCAACAGCCACTTGCCAACCAGCTAAAATAACAATCGTAT
>JBKQHJ010000042.1:0-3533 GCA_052148835.1 Bryobacteraceae bacterium | reverse complement strand
ATGGAGGGGTCGAAACGGCGCAAACGGAAGAATGATCGGATGGATGCCAACAAGTTGGCGCGATTGGGACGCGTCGATCCGCAATCGTTGCACCCGATGCAGCACCGGAGCCCAGAAGTGCGGCAGGCCCGGGTGATGCTACGGGCTCGCGATGCCTTGGTGGCGGTACGGACCGAGCTGATCAACGCCACGCGCGGACTGGTGAAGAGTATGGGCAAGCGACTGCCCAAGTCTTCCAGCCGGAGCTTTGCACACAAGGCAGAGGAGGCAGTTCCCGCTGAAGTCAGCGACGCGCTATTGCCGGTAGTACGGGTGACGGCGATGCTGAGTGACTGCATCCAGGAGTACGACAAGAAGATTGAGAAGCTAGCCAGGGAGAAGTATGGGCATACGGCGCTATTGCGGCAGGTGAAAGGGGTGGGGCCGATCACGGCGCTGGCCTATGTGTTGACCTTGGAGAATCCGAAACGATTCGTGAAGAGTCGGGACGTGGGACCGTATTTGGGATTGGTGCCGAGGCAGGAGGACTCGGGGGAAAGTCAGCCACAATTAGGAATCAGCAAAGCCGGGGACACGATGGTGCGCAAGCTGTTGGTGGGGAGCGCGCAGTATATCTTGGGGCCATTCGGACCGGACACGGATTTACGGCGATACGGGGTGCGGTTATGCGAGCGGGGTGGAAAGAATGCGAAGAAGCGAGCGGCGGTAGCGGTGGCCCGGAAGCTGGCAGTTCTACTGCACTGCCTCTGGGTGAGCGGAGAGGTGTATGAGCCGCTGCGCCACGGCATGGCAGCGACGACCGCGCCCGCAGCGGCTGCGTAGAAGAAAGCAAAAACATCGAAAGCGAGAGAACGATTTAAAGATTTGGTTTCGGAAGGAGCAGAACGCGCAGACAGGAGTTGATGGCGCGGGAACCAGAGCGAATCCTGAAGGTTTTGACAGACAACGACATCCACCGTCTTGTTCGGGTGACTGCGTTTTGAGCGCTGGTCTATTTAAGATCTCGCGATAGATAGCAGCCCCAACAATCCCAGGTCTGTCACGGGAGTGATGGACCTGGGACTATGATCGGACCCCAAATTGCACCGGGCCCCCAAAGCGGCCCATTCAGAGTGCGGATAGAAGCACGGCAACGGTGGGGTGGCGTCGGCCAGAAGTTTCTCGGTAGGCCTTGGTTCGAAGCGGATCCATGATGTTCTGCAACCGAAACGAAGAGATGATGGTGGAGAAATACCCCCAAGAGTGGGTCGAAAATAGCGTTCCGCGCAGGTCCTGTCTCGACATAATAAGATAAAAATGGTACAACTTAATAGGATAATACTCGTACAGCGCAATAGTATAAACACAGTGCAACACAATCGGATAATGGAAACACGACCCTGAAGGAAACCGGCCATGGCCAGACCGCCTGAAAAACTCGCGCAGTCCCTCGAAATCCTGCGGAACCTCCAGACCGCGGAAGGGGCGGGGGCGATCCGGGCGCGCGACCTGTCGCGCACGCATCGGGAGCGCCTCCTGCGCAACGGGTTCCTGCAGGAAGTCATAAAGGGCTGGTATATCCCAAGCCGCCCGAACGAAGTGAAGGGCGAGAGCACGGCCTGGTACGCGTCCTTCTGGCGCTTCTGTGCCGTGTATCTGGAAGCGCGTTTCGGCGCGCGGTGGTGCCTTTCACCGGAACAATCCCTTTCCCTTCATGCCGGCAACTGGACCGTGCCCGGCCAGCTCGCGGCGCGGTCGCCGCGCGCGGGCAACAAGGTCACCAAACTCCCGCATGGCACGTCCCTGCTGGAGCTTCGCATCGCGCTGCCGGGTGTGGCGGACCGGAAGGAGGAGGCCGGCCTGCGGCTGTTCTCGGTGGAATCCGCCCTGATCGCGTGTTCCCCCAACTATTTTTCGAACAACACGACGGATGTCCGCTCAGTGTTGCCAATGATCCGGGACGCCTCCGGCCTTCTCCGCCGGCTCCTTGAAGGCGGTCACACGGTGATCGCCGGACGCTTGGCCGGGGCTTTCCGCAACATCGGCCGCGATCGCATCGCGGACGACATCGTGAAAACGATGGCGGTGGCCGACTACGCCGTGCGGGAGAACGATCCCTTCACGGACAAGCCCTCATTGCTCATAGGGGCCCGCGAAACCTCTCCTTATGTAAACAGGCTGCGGCTGCTCTGGCAGAAAATGCGCGAGCCTGTCATCAAGCGCTTTCCAAAAGCGCCGGGCCCGCCGCGCAATATCGACGCATACCTCAAGCGCGTTAAAGACGCCTACGTCACGGACGCCTATCATTCGTTGTCGATCGAGGGCTACCGCGTCACGCCCGCTCTCATCGAACGCGTCCGCAGCGGCACCTGGAATCCGGAAGCCGATGAGGGCGACCGCGAACAGCGGAACGCGATGGCGGCGCGTGGCTACTGGCAGGCCTTTCAGGCCGTGCAGAAAAGCCTCGGCAAAATTCTGAAGGGCGAAAATCCGGGAGAGGTCGCGGACGCGGACCACGGCACGTGGTATCGAGAGCTGTTCGCGCCGAGCGTCACCGTCGGCCTGCTGAAACCCGCCGATCTCGCCGGCTATCGCAACAGCCAGGTCTATATCCGCAAGTCAATGCATGTGCCGCTGAACCGGGACGCGGTGAGGGACGCCATGCCGGCGTTCTTCGACCTGCTGCGGGAAGAGCCGCACCCGGCCGTCCGCGTGGTGCTCGGGCACTTCATCTTCGTTTATATCCATCCTTATATGGACGGCAACGGCCGCGTCGGGCGCTTCCTGATGAACACGATGATGGCGTCGGGCGGATACCCGTGGACGGTCATTCCCGTAACCGACCGCAACGCCTACGTGAACGCTCTCGAAAAAGCGAGTGTCGGCGAGGATATCGCGCCCTTCGCAGGTTTCCTCGCCGGGCTGGTGAAGAGGAGGCTGGCTGGCGAGCCATTGCCGGCGGTGCCGAAAGCTTCGCCCGTAGACGAACGCTAAAACAATTCTCGATCTCCAGGCAGCGGCGAGGAAAGATCTGCTGACCGGGAATGGTATCGTTTGAACGTGATGGTTCAATCCAGTCTCCTCGAGACCGTGCACTCCCCAGAATTCCTGCAGAAAATTCAGCGAAGCCTCGGAAGCTCAACCATTGCATTATTCGTCCTGTTGGATGACCACGGAAACGAGAGGCTTGAACCCGCTGGCACTGGGACTCTAGTCGTCATCGGCAATCGTTACTACATTTTGACTGCCGCACACGTTTGGGAGCGGCTCGAGTCCGCGTTGAGATTCGGAATCTCGCTAATAGAGAACAGGGACCACAAGATGTGGATTGATCCAAAAACCATTGCACCAACCTTGGTAAAGCCGCCTGATTCGAGATGGAACGAGTGGGGACCCGATGTAGCGCTACTTAACATTCCAGAAGTGATTGTTGGAGGCATCAAAGCGCACCGCGTCTTCGAGGACCTAACAACGCCAGGAAAAATGCTGAACGCTCCTACCGTTGAGTTTTGGGCAGTGATGGGTACACCGAAAGAACTCGGCACATTCACCCC
>JBKQHJ010000041.1:0-2692 GCA_052148835.1 Bryobacteraceae bacterium | reverse complement strand
GCGATCGTAGTCGCCGAGAGCCGCAAGCGTCTGAACTTCCTGGATTCGGAAAGCATGCAGCTCCGCCACTCCTTGCGCGTTCCATGTAAGGGCGTGGACCATATGGATTTCTCGGCTGACGGAAGTTACTTGATCGCAAGCTGCGAGTTTGGTGGCGCCGTGATCAAGGTGGACGTCGCGCGCCAGAAGCTCATCGGACGCTTGCCGCTGGAGCGGCGTGGAATGCCGCAGGACGTTAAGCTTTCGCCCGACGGCGAAGTGTTCTACGTAGCCGATATGAGGGCCGATGGTGTGTACCTGATTGACGGCGAGAATCTGCGCAAGATCGGTTTTATCGCAACCGGCCGCGGAGCGCACGGGCTTTACGTCAGCCGGGATTCCCGCGTACTTTACGTATCCAACCGGGAAGAAGGCAGCATATCCTTGATCGATTTTGCCACGCGCCGGGAAATTCAAAAATGGCGTCTTCCCGGACCCGCGAGTCCCGACATGGGCGGAGTTTCCGCCGACGGCAATGTGTTGTGGCTATCGGGCCGCTACAATTCCGAAGTCTACGCCATCGACACCCGCGATGGAAAGCTGCTGGCGCGCATCCCGGTCGGACGCGGGCCGCACGGGTTGTGCGTTTATCCGCAGCCTGGCCGCTATTCGCTCGGCCACACCGGGATTCTCCGGTAATCGATTACTGAAAGTACTTCGCCCGGTTGTCGCGCAATTTCTCCAGGTCCGCCGCCAGAACTCTGCGATCCCGCGGCAGAATGTTATTGTCGTCCAGCACCCGCTGCAGGTCCGAGATCGCGGCGTCGATTTGGGAACGCTGGTAGGATCCATCGCTCCACGTTCGCTCCAGCAGCTCCATCTGGCCCCGCGCGACGTCCAAGCGATACCAATCCCCCGGATTGGGAGCAGCACGCCCTTGCGCCTGGTCGAGATTCGACCATGCCGAGTAAAACAAATTCTCTCCTTCTTGGTAGACATCCGTAACCGCGGGCGTCTGCCTTTCGCTAAATCGAATGGATTGAGCCATCGCGGCCGGCCCGATCGGGAGTAACGTCGCGATTAGAGTTATTTGCATCCAGGAGTTGTTCACTTGCCTACCCTCCTGAACATTGGACGCAACGCATAAGTTTTAAAATACGTTCACCGTTACAACGCAAAATTTATGCGTCAGCGGTTCGTTGCGGGTTTAGAATCCTGGTGTAGGCACGCGAGCAGGCATCCCTCTTTCGCACGCTCTACAAAGTCGAGCTGTTAGGAGATGAAGCATGATGAGTAGTGTCCTTACAGGAGATGTTCGTCAAACTTTGGATCAGTTTCGGCGTTCGGTGGATCAACTGTTTGATAATGTTTACGGTCACGCTGGAGAAATAGGAAGAACCAACGCGATCGGCGCCGGATCGCAATTGCTGTTCAGTCCAGTGGTGGAAACGGCCTGGAGCGACTCGGCCCTGAACTTACGCGCTATACTCCCCGGAGTAACGCAAAACGAACTGAAAGTCAGTGTTCAAAATCATCAGTTAGTGATCGAAGGGGAAAGGAAAGCTCCCGAGAGCTTCGCTAAGAACGGGTACACGCAGCTGGTCTATGGCAGGTTCCGCACCGAAATCGCGCTGCCCCCGGGTCTGGAAGTAGATAAGCTGAATTGCCGCCTGCACGACGGAGTCCTGGACATTCAGGTCCCCGTGGGCGAGCAGATGAAGCCGCGGCAGGTTCAGATACAGACCGGAGAATCCCGCAAGAGCATCTCGGCGTAGCCGGAGAAGCTATGCGTGCCTTGGCGACCCACCAGTCCGGATTCGTTGGAGCTGCTTCGACGCCTGCGGCGTGAGGTGGCTACGCGGGGAGACGAGAATCTCGCGCTACTTCTCGCCGGAATCGAACTGTATGCCACTTTGGGGTGCGAGCTGGAGTTGCTCGAAATCATGCGAGCCTTCGCGCACGAAATGCATGAGGCCGTCCAAGGCACGCCCACGATAAAACAACTGGAAGAGTTGTTCAATCGGGAGCCGCCCGGCACTACTTAGCCGCCACTGCGATCAGCGTCCGGTAGATCAATTCCGTGCCTTGCTCGAGCGAATCAATCGGCACGCGCTCATCGTTGCCGTGCATGCGCGATAGATCGTCGTTCGAAATCGGATAAGGATAGATGCCGTAGACGGGTACGCCGCGGCTGCGCCAGGCGCCGGCATCGGTTCCGGCCGGAAATAGATACGGAGTCACCGGCGCGCCCGGCCACACTTTCGCCGCGCTTGCCACCAGCGCCCGATAAAGATCGGTGTCGGTGGAAGAGGTTACGCTCGTCGGGGTTCGGCCCGCTTGAGGGGAAGTCACGTCGATCTCGGAATCTCCGATCACCTTCTTTACCTCAGCGATCAAGTCCTCGGCGGTGGTGCCAGGGATGGCGCGGAAATTGATGGTGGCTTGCGCGGAACTTGGAATTACGTTGCCGCGAAAACCGGCGCTCATCAAAACCGGCGCGATGGTGTTCCGCATGATCGCGTGCAGCAGCACGTCCTGGCCGATTGCGCGGCTCGCCTTGGCGATTGCCGCCGGATCGTGGCTATTGACCAGGTCCGAGAAATAGCCGGACATGGGAGGCTCGCTGGTCTTCGCGAGCGTGAGAAAGAATTCGCGAGTGCTGGCAGTCAGTTGAGGCTGGGTATCGTAATCGGCCAGCTTCGCGAGCGCCTTC
>JBKQHJ010000040.1:0-91213 GCA_052148835.1 Bryobacteraceae bacterium | reverse complement strand
CAGCCGGGCGGCTGCTCGAACACAGGCTCCTGGTTGTCCGCCGAACTCGCATGGCTGCAAAACGATCTCGCCGCGAATCATTCCCCGTGCACACTCGCCTACTGGCACCAGCCCTCGTTCAGCGCTGTCGGCAGCGTCACCTTACCCGAGGGCCAGACCGCTCTGGCCTTTTGGAAACTGCTCTACCAGTACGGAGCCGACCTGGTGCTGAACGGACACGACCACCTCTATGCCCGCTACCGCCCCCTTGACCCCTCCGGGAATTACGATCCAAGGAAGGGCATACGGGAATTCATCGTGGGCACCGGCGGGGAGACACTCGATCCGGTCGTCTATACCACCACACTACCCAGCACCGATGGCGCCGATGCCGCCGATCTTAGCGGCCAAGCCAACTTCAACGCAGAGAATATCGAGGCGGCAAGCGGGGAATTCTGGGGCGTGATGGGCCTGACGCTCAATCAGAACGGCTACGCGTGGGATTTCGAGTCGGCACTGAAGGATCCTGCACAGACAACCGGTCCGGCTTCTTACAGCGACAAGGGCGTCGGCACTTGCCACGGCCCGGTCAACAGGTAATTGCCAGTTCGTCTTCGCCGCGTTAGTTAACCTTCCCCACCCTTCGCGAAACGTCGCGGAGGGCGGGGATTTTACGTTGCCTTGCCCCCTCCCAATTTTCCGGTCTTGGTTTTGGTGACGTTGATTGCGCTGCGTACGACGCCCGCACCATTGAACATCCCCCAGCGAAGTTGCTCAGTCAGATCGACTAAGCGCGACCGCGCAGGAAAACAGGTCCTTCGCGCTGCCCCGGCGAATGCGGCAAGCCTCAGCAGCGCTTGACGCAGGGCACCGGGTTTGGCGATTGCCGACGGGCGCTTGCCGGAAGCGCGTCAAGGAGACTACGATTGCTCGAATCTTATTATCACGAGTCAAGGCCCGATATGTCGGCAAGCCTTAAGTAATCCTGGCGCAGGCTTGTTTTGGGGTCGGCCCTAGGATTACGGATTGCCCGTTATTCATTATTTATCCGTTCCTTGATCGAGTAGACTGAGCCGACTCCGCCTACGGCCAACCTAGCCCCAGCTCTTTCGGGGGCGTATGTGGGCGGGAAGTCAAAATAGAAAGGCCGTTAAGAAATCCGATTGAGGAGACTAGCATGGCGGTCACCACGGAAATCGCACCGAATATCTATCGCATCTGTGCGGATTCAGGCCGCCGCGCCGATTGTTTCCCTTTCCCTGAACGCTGAGGCGTTTCCCGTGTTTTCCTCACTTCCTCCAGGCGATTTGCCTGCGAACACGTCTTTCTGTTGCACAGCAGTTACCTATTATTTCCCGCATATCTCGGTCGGTGGCAGATTTCAGACGACCTTGACGTATGTCAACTACTCGCCGGGGACGGTGAGTTGCCAGACGGCTTTCTACTCGGACTCCGGAGCTGCATTACAGATACCCTTTTCGGATGGTGTTTTTTCCAGCCGGGGCGATTTTCTGACTCTGGGTGGTGATATCCACGTTCAGACGACGGCCGCCCTCAATGGAACATTGTTAAGTGGATGGGCGGAGGCGCAATGTACATCAGCCATCAACGCCAGCATTCTCTACCGCCTGTACAACGGGAACACGGCGGTAGGCGAGGCGAGCGTAACCGGCGTCACCGCACCGACGACCGAGTTCGTGACCTTTTCTCAGACAGAAACCGGCGTTGCCTTTGCAAATCCATCGGAGACCCCTGCAGTGGTCACGATAACGGCACTCGACTCATTGGGCCTGTTCCTAAGGCAGTACCTCGCTCACGCTGCCACCTAACGGCCACACTGCAGCGAATATCGGGCCCGTGCTTGGCATCAGCGGGTTCACCGGCTCAGTACAGATGCGAATCGCGGACACTGGTTACAGAATTCCCTGTTGCTTAGCTTGATACACAGTCGGAACCGTCGGGCGGAAGCCGAGAGCACGACTCCGTGATCCATCCATGCGGCCTCTCCACGGATCGGTCAAGGGCTCCGCTGACGGCTCGATGGGGGAGCCCCACCAGAAACGGTTTTCACCGGACCTGCGTCTATCGGCCTTGCTCATTTTCCGATCTGAAATCGGGTTTCAAAGAACGTAGCTTATTGTAGTTTATGAGTCCGTTTCCATCCGTATCTGCCGGGGAACAGATCTTTGAATTTTCAACGCGTAAGGGTGCTTCGGTACGCTTCAGTGTACCCCATGTCTGCGGTAGGTTCTGTTACCTATGTCTCAGGCCGCTCAATTGTCGTTCCGCGCCGGTTGAACTTCAAAGATGGCTACGGCGGCGGCCTGGTTGTGCGCGATCGCGATTTCGGAAGTGGGACAGTAGGCGCGTTCAAGCTAGCAGTGGCCCACGGTAATTTGGCATCACCAGTTCAGGCGGTAAGTGCTCGGTTGGCTGCCCCAGTTATAAGGCTGCCACCAGCAGGCCAGACATCGGTAGCGATGTTCCGCCAAGGTTCGCCCTGCGAAATTCGGATCTCCAAAAGTAGATCTCGCATGCGTGCGCCCTTACCACGTTGGCACAAAGGACGTGCGGCTTAAACCATTAGCGTCGCGCGCCGGCTCAGACGGGAAAGCCACTACATTCCGTCTATGATTGCGTTCAAGGTAGCGCTGGGCCGCATCGCTGCGGCGCACTTAGCGTCGTCCGGGAGATAATACCCCCCGATGTCCACCGGCTTGCCCTGCGCCACCAACAACTCCTGAGTAATCTTGCCCGCGTTCGCCGCCAGCGCGGCGGCTACCGGAGTGAAACGTTGCTTCAACTCGGCGTCCTCGTCCTGGGCGGCGAGCGCCTTGGCCCACGCCAACGCGAGATAGTACGTCGAGCCGCGGTTGTCGATCTCGTTTACTTTGCGCGAAGGCTCGCGGGCGTCTTCGAGGTAGCGGCCGATGGCGTGGTCCAGCGTTTTCGAAAGCAGCGCCGCCCGCCGGTTGCCGGTCTTCATCGCAATCAGCTCCAGCGAGGGTACCAGCGCACAGTATTCACCGAGCGAGTCCCAGCGCAGATGGCCCTCTTTTAAGAACTGCTGGACGTGCTTGGGCGCGGAACCGCCGGCGCCGGTTTCGAACAATCCTCCGCCTTGGAGCAGCGGCACGATCGAGAGCATGCGGGCGCTTGTCCCCAATTCGAAGATCGGGAACAGGTCGGTGAGGTAATCACGAAGCACGTTACCCGTGACTGAGATGGTGTCCTCGCCACGGCGAATTCGCTCTAACGAGAATTTCATCGCGTCCACCGGCTTCATGATCTTGATTTCCAGTCCCGAGAGGTCGTGTTCGGGTAAGTAGGCATTCACCTTCTGAATGATTTGCGCATCGTGGCCACGTTCCGGGTCGAGCCAGAACACCGCCGGTGCGCCGGTTGCCCGCGCGCGGGCCACGCCCAACTTTACCCAATCGCGGATGGCCTCGTCTTTCGTCTGGCAGGCGCGGAAGATATCGCCGCGCTCGACGCTCTGTTCGAGCAGCGTTCTGCCGCCCGCATCAACGATGCGAATCGTGCCGTCGCCGGGCGCGACAAACGTCTTGTCGTGCGAACCGTACTCTTCGGCCTTCTGCGCCATGAGCCCGACGTTGGACACGCTGCCCATGGTCGCCGGATCGAACTGTCCGTGCTTCTGGCAATCCTCGATCACGACCTGATAAATGGTCGCGTAGCAGCGGTCCGGGATCATGGCGACAGTGTCTTCGAGCGCGTCCTCTTTGTTCCACATCTTGCCGCCGTCTCGGATCACGACCGGCATCGAGGCGTCGATGATCACGTCGTTGGGAACGTGCAGGTTGGTCTTACCCTTCCGCGAATCGACCATCGCCAAGCCGGGACCCTGGTCGTAACAGGCTGCGATATCGGCCTCGATCTCGGCCTTCTTCCCGACCGGAAGCTGGTCGAGTTTGCCGAGGACGTCGGACAGTCCGTTGTTGACGTTGGCGCCGATTTTTTGGATCGCGACGGCATGCTTCTCCAGGGCATCGGCGAAATACACCGCCACACAGTGCCCGAACATGATCGGATCGGAGATCTTCATCATGGTGCACTTCAGATGCAGCGACAACAACACGTTGTCAGCCTTGGCGGCGGCCATCTGCTCCGCATAGAATCTCCGCAGCGCCGCCACGTTCATCACCGCGCAGTCGATGACTTCGCCCTCGAGCAGCGGGATGCTTTGCTTCAGCACCTTCACCGCGCCGGCTGGGTCCACGAATTCGATGCGCACGTTGGTTGCGGCAGCGACCGTAGTGGATTTCTCGCTGCCGTAGAAGTCCTTGTCACTCATGTGGGCGACGCGCGTGACGGAACCGGACTTCGCCCAGGCTTTCATCATCTTGTGCGGATGCTTCCGCGCGAACTCTTTCACCGACTTGGAAGCACGACGATCCGAATTGCCTTCGCGCAATACCGGGTTCACCGCCGAGCCCAGGACCACGGCAAAGCGGGCCTGCAGCGCACGCTCCTCTTCGGTAGACGGCTCCTCGGGATAGTCGGGGATGTTGTAGCCCTTTCCGCGGAGTTCCGCAATCGCTTCCCGGAGTTGCGGAATCGAGGCGCTGATGTTGGGAAGCTTAATGATGTTGGCCTCCGGTGTCTGCGCCAGCTTCCCCAGGCGGGTCAACTCGTCGGGAATCTTCTGGCCGTTCCGAAGACACTCAGGGAAGTTGGCGAGAATACGTCCAGCAAGCGAGATGTCAGCCGTTTCGATCTCCACCCCTGTCCCCTTGCAGTACGCTCGTAGGATGGGCAGCAGCGCGTACGACGCGAGTGCGGGTGCCTCGTCGGTCTTGGTCCACGTGAGCTTCATGTATTGGTCTCAGTGTGAATGAGTGTAGAGAGGACGCGACCGCAAAGCGGACGGTCCCAAGCTGAAAGCGTAGCATAGCATGACTAACCCGCTGAATCACACCTCAATCGCCTTGCTGATTCCTGGTTGAAGGCTTGCTCTTTTCCACGGCCACTGGCGCTCCAGTTGCCAGAAGACGACGGAAATTTATCGAGAAATCCGCCGTAAACGCCGGGGATGGAAACCGTTCCGCCCATGAGGAGGCTTGTTTTTCGTTGGGCGCCAAACGTTCGCGCCGATGAACGGGCTTCTGGTGGATATGGCGGAAGGCCAGTCGTGCATGAGCGAGATTCGCGTCGCCGATCCGCGAAATTTGGCGTATCCGAGAGTGGTTAAAGGGAATCTAATGGTTCTGTTGTTGTGAGAGGAGAAAGCGTCATGCCGCGTGCGGTGAGATTCGATAAATATGGTGGGATCGACGTTCTGCGGGTGGCCGAAGTCGACCGCCCGATCCCGGGGCCTGGGAAGGTGCTTGTAAGGGTCAAAGCCGCGGGCATTAATCCGGGTGAGGCATCGATCCGGAAAGGACTGTTTGCCGAACGCTGGCCTTCCACGTTTCCTTCAGGACAGGGGAGTGATCTCGCTGGCATCGTGGAGGAGGTCGGTCCAGGGGTTACGAGTGTTGCAGTGGGTGATGAGGTCATTGGATTCAGCAACGAGAGATCCAGCCAAGCCGACTTCGTGCTGGTCGACTCAGGCAATCTCGTGGCCCGTCCTCGAAACGTGTCGTGGGAGCAAGCCGGTGCTCTGTTCGTGGCCGGCACCACCGCATACGCCGCAGTGCGGAGCGTCGCTCTGAGCGCGGGTGACACGGTGGTTGTCTCCGGCGCCGCGGGGGGTGTAGGGTCCATCGCCGTGCAGTTGGCCAGGAATGCGGGAGCCAAGGTTATCGGCGTGGCCAGCGACGCGAATCACAAATGGCTTATCGATCACGGCGTAATTCCGGTTACCTACGGTGATGGGATTGAGGATCGGATACGCGCCGCGTCCGGAGGGAAAGTCGACGCCTTCATTGACACATTCGGCGGCGGGTATGTCGAGCTAGCCCTCAAGTTGGGCGTCGCACCGACTCGAATCGACACGATTATCGACTTCGCCGCCGCGGCTAAGTACGGTGTGAAGGCGGAAGGTAACCATGAAGCGGCGACTGCGGACGTGCTCGCTCAACTCGCTGGGCTGCTGGCCGCCGGCCGCCTTGAGATCCCGATCGATAAAGTCTATCCTCTCGCCGACGTTCGCGACGCCTATCGAGACCTGGAACAGCGTCACACACGTGGCAAAATCGTTCTTGAAACCTGATATAGCTATCACGCAGACAGAACAGTTCCTGCAAAAGGATGTTCCGTGTTGGTAAGCTTATCGACAACCTTCGCACTCGCGAGGTGCTCCTTCAAAGACCGAAAACCCGTGTGCCAGGCCAGGATGACATCCAGATGAAGCCCGATCCGATGAGCACGCCCGAAACGGGACGCGGTTTGCGGGCCGTTGCGCAGCCAGTAGCCGCGCCGCTCACCCGCGCCGCCATCTTCCTGGTGGTGACACTCAACCCGGGACTCGACAATCGGGCGACCGTGCGGGCGCTCTGCGGAGACCTCGCCGCATTGTTGCGCGCGGTGGAATTTCGCGACCTCGAAGCGGGCCTCTCCTGCGTCCTTGGCTTTGGGTCCGACGCGTGGGACCGGCTCTTTGGCTCGCCGCGGCCGGCGGAACTGCACGTGTTCCGCGAAATTCGCGCAGGAGCGCGCCATGCGGTTTCCACGCCAGGCGACCTGCTGTTCCACATTCGCGCCCAGCGTATGGATCTATGCTTCGAACTTGCTATGCAGATCATGGCGCGTATCGGAGATGCTGTTTCGCCGGCAGACGAAGTGCACGGCTTCCGTTACTTTGACGACCGCGATCTCCTGGGTTTCGTCGACGGGACGGAGAATCCGAGGGGCGAGGCGGTGATCGATGCCGTGCTCGTCGGCGACGAGGACGCCGCGTTCGCAGGCGGTAGCTATGTCATCGTTCAGAAATATCTCCACGATTTGGACGGATGGAATGCGCTATCCACGGAGACGCAGGAACGAATCATCGGCCGCACCAAGCTGTCGGACATCGAATTGGACGATTCCGTCAAGCCAACCTCGGCACACAGCGCGCTCACGACCATCGTCGAAAACGGAAAAGAGATCAAGATCCTGCGCGACAACATGCCGTTCGGCCAAGCCGGGCAGGCTGAATTTGGCACCTATTTCATCGGTTACAGCCGTTCGCCTAATACCATCGAACAGATGCTCGAAAACATGTTCATTGGCCGGCCGCCCGGCAACTACGATCGCATTCTCGATTTCAGCCGCGCCGTCACTGGAAACCTATTTTTCGCTCCAACCGCAACATTTCTGGAAGCCCTCGGCGAGGACCCGCCCGCCGCGGTTGCCGCGCCCATGGTAGAGCCGGCGCCGGCCGAGCGCTCTCCATCCACTTCGCGGAACGGCGACGGTTCGCTAGGCATTGGTTCCCTCAAAGGAGAAATTCCACATGAATAATCTGCATCGCGAGCTAGCTCCCATTTCGGATGCGGCGTGGGCTCAGATCGAAGAGGAAACGGCTCGCACGTTCAAACGTTACCTCGCTGGACGGCGTGTGGTCGACGTCGAAGGACCGGCAGGCACTGTTCTGTCCGCGGTCGGCACTGGCCACCTGCGTCCGATTGCCAGTCAGCGGGACGGTATTCTCGCCAGGCAGCGCGAGGTGAAGGCGCTGGTGGAATTGCGTTTTCCTTTTGAACTAGATCGCCAGGCGATCGACGACGTCGAACGCGGCGCCAACGACTCGGATTGGCAACCGGCGAAAGACGCGGCACGCCAGATTGCCTTTGCCGAGGACAGTGCGATCTTTGAGGGCTATACGGCAGCCGGCATCGTGGGAATTCGCGAGGGGACAAGCAATCCAAAGATGCCTCTCCCGGCCGACGTTCGCCAGTACCCCGATGCCGTTGCTCACGCCTTAAGCCAATTGAGGCTGGTCGGCGTCAATGGACCTTATGCTGTTCTGCTCGGAGCCGAGGCCTATACCGCACTGGCTGAAACCAGCGATCACGGTTATCCGGTGCTGGAACACGTCAAGCGCCTGGTGGACGACAAAATCATATGGACCCCTGCTATCGACGGAGCTTTTCTAGTAACCACGCGTGGCGGCGATTTCCAGCTGCACATCGGCCAGGACGTCTCTATCGGCTACCTGAGCCACACCGACAATGCCGTCCGGCTCTATCTACAAGAAACCTTCACGTTCCTGCTGCTCACCTCTGAGGCATCCGTCGCGCTCACTCCGCCCGCGAAAGCGTAGTGATCCCGGGCCCCCCTTTGACACGGCCGAAGAATCGTAATATTTTGCTGGCCATCAGTAAAGTTGATAGGCACGAGCAATCGCACTGTCAGCTAAACGGTGGTATCAAATCATAAGAATAGCCGCGCAAGGGAGCAAATGGGTGACAAGAAGAACTACCTTCACGGGGATCAACCTGGCAGCCATGAAGACGCCGATGTCCACGCAGGCACGCACGGTTCTCGATCTGACGTACCGGCGCAACCACCTCCGATTCGCGCGAATGATGATGGTGGAGGCTGCGCTCAAGGAGTACCATCCGGCAAAGTTGAGCGCGGCCGTGGAGGCGCTGGAATCGCTGGAACAGGAAGTGCACTCCCTGCAAAGGGCGGCGGCGCTACCGCAGCCGCACCATTATCGGCTGGCGCCCGTTGTCGGTGACCAAGGCCCCTCGAACGAGTAGTTAATTACTACTGCTCGCCATGGCGATCAACGGCCGCAACCGGTGCGTACTCTCCGGATTCCGCAGCCGCTGCAGCGCCCGAGTCTCGATCTGCCGGATCCGTTCGCGGCTCAGATTGAACTGGCGTGCGATCTCATCCAGCTTGTGCTCGCGATCGTAGCCAATGCCGAACCGCATGCGAATAATCTTCTCTTCGTCCGCTCCCAGAGTCTGCAGCACGCTGGCTGTTTCCTCACGGATGTCGCGTTCGAGCATGGTGTCCGCCACCGGCCGAATCCAGCGGTCCTCGATCAGGTCGCGCAAAGCGGACTCCCCGTCCCTTCCCACCGGTAGGTCGAGGGAAACAGGATCCTTCAACATGGCGCGGAACTCCTGCACCTTTTGAGTGGTAGTCGCCATTCGCTGGCCGATCTCCTCATTGGTCGGAGTGCGGCCCAGTTCCTTCTCCAGGTCGCGCGAGGCCTTAAGGAGTTTGGTGAGGCTCTCGTTCATATGCACCGGGATTCTGATGGTGCGCGACTGGTCGTCAATCGCGCGGCTAATCGATTGCCGAATCCACCAAGTAGCGTAAGTCGAGAATTTATAGCCGAGATGATAGTTGAACTTATCGGCGGCGCGCATCAGGCCGATGTTGCCTTCCTGGATCAAGTCCAACAGATGCAGTCCCCGATTGATATATTTCTTGGCGATGGAGACCACCAGCCGTAGGTTTGCCTCCACCAGCTTGCGCTTTGCTTGCCCAGCGTCCCTCTCAGCTCCCTCGATGCTTCTTAGATCGCGACGCATCCGGGCATCGCGTGGCCGGGCCTTCGCCGCGTCCCTAAACGTGCTCTCCAATATCCTCCAATTGGTCTCTGAGAACGGAATCTCGCGAATGGCCTGCCATAACTTCACCTGGAGGCGGAGAAGTTTCCGATCCAACTGGGCCCGCACATGCACGTTGCGCCGGGGCGTCGAAGAGAGCTTCCTCTCCATGGCTTGACGTTCCTGATTCAATTTATCGACCTTCACCAGCCGCCGCCGGCCGTCTGCGCGCTTCCTGGTCTTCACGGCTTCGTCCGAACCGCCGGCTTCCACCACATCCTGGATCTGCGCCAGCCCTTGCCGTACGTCCGCGTACATGGCCAGCACCGCCTGCTGTACCAGCGGCGAACGCGAGAGAACTTTTCGCACCCGCAATTTGCCCCGCTCCATGCGCCGTGCCAGCTCCACCTCGCCTTGGCGCGTCAGTAGAGAAATGGCGCCCATTTCCCTTAGATAAGTTCGGACCGGGTCGTCCGTGTAAACAGACTCTTCCTCAGAAGTGGAAACCTCCCCGGTATCCTCTGCAGTAACTTCCAGCACCTCTAGATTGGACTCGTCGAAGCTGAATTCATCCAAACCGATCCGCGCGGAATCTATTGATTCTATTGACATAGTTCGCCTAATTATCCCATTTGAAGGTTCACTTTTTCAGTGGGGTAGCCTGAGGTCTTCAACTCTTAGATGCAGAAATACTTACTTGGGTTGCTCGGATTGGGCGCTTCTCTTGTCGATCCAATTCTTGAGCGGGAGCAACGCTCGCAGCGTAAACAGGTTCAGGACCGCCAGGATAATCGCGATTTCGTAGCGCTCCATCGCAACCGAAGCCCCGATAACGCCCGCATTCCAAATACTAGCAGCGGTTGCCGTGCCTCTGACCATAGCGCCTTCCTTCAAAATCGCGCCACCACCGACGAATCCGATGCCGGTGATGAGTCCCTGCAGCACTCGCGACTGATCCGCGCTATTCGGCTGACCGCCAAGAATTAGCAGATAGCCGCAACTTGCCATGCCGACCAATGGAAACGTACGCAGGCCCGCGCTGTGCGCCTGTTGTTCCCGTTCCCACCCGATCAAAGCCGTCAATAGGTAAGTAAGGCCGATCTGTTCCAGGTTCTTCCACGGCACCAGGAAATGACTGAGAAAGTCGAGCACGCACCCGCCCTTAAGGAACAGTATCGCCGGAACTAACTATACGACAGAAGGAGCGGCGCCGGGGGCTACCGGAATCTCATCGCTAGTGGAATGGCGATCGCCAGCAACACAAGGAAAGCCGTCCGCAAACGATTGTCGCGCTGACCCGGCACGGTGTTGAAGCACATCTCGCGGGAACAAATACGGCCCGGTAATCCGTTTGGACCCGGGCCGTTCTTTTACGCTGCAGATCAGCTACGCTGCTTTCGGTTTCGCTGCCTCTTGCACTGGAATCTCTTGCCGTTTTGCTTTCACCTCGGGAATAGGAACGGTGACCTCAAGCACGCCGTTGTTAAACTGCGCGGCGGTCAAATCGGCCTTTGCCCCTTCCGGCAGCGCGATCGAGCGATAGAACTTACCGTAGCTCCGCTCGGAGTGGTAATAGCCCTCGCGCTTCTCTTCTTTCTCCTGTTTCCGTTCTCCTTCTACCACCAGCGCGTCACCATCGATGTGAACCTTCACGTCTTCTTTCTTCACGCCAGGCAGCTCGGCGGTCACAAGGAGTTTACCCTCCTTCTCTTTCACTTCGATCGCCGGAATCCAGGCCGCGCCATCTCCCGTGGGTCGCGCAGTCTGGCCAAAAATTTTGTCCATGTCCTCTGTGAACTGTCTCATGAGGGCAAATGGATTCACCGTAAACAAGCTTCCCCGGAAAAGCGGTGTCTCGAATCCCAGCACTCGGCTGAGTTCGGGTTTCTCTTGTTTAGGGTTTTTCACTACAGCAACGTCTGCCATAAATTTTTCTCCTTTCCAAGGGAGATATGCACCTGTGTTTCCAGGCCGACCCAACATGGCTCCAGAGGGCTACGGGTTTCGACTGAGGGCTATCACTCAAAGTCTGGGGATGGTCCCGCAGACCGCACCATGAACCCAGGTCGCATCGCCGATGATGGACAGTCGGGAATACTTGCGTCAAGTTACGCAGATGCGCTGCATGCCTAACTGTATCGGCGGAGGAACTCGGGTTCTGTCAATGACTTGCCGGGGCAGTAGACGTGCACTACGTCGGATGTTCTAAAGCGAGGGGATCGGGATGAAGGTCACCGATGAGGTTATACAGAAAGGCGAGGTTATACAGAACGTCGTCCTTCCGGCCACACATTCTCCGGTGGCTGCAATTGCACCTCGAAAGACAGCGAAAAAGCGACGAGCTAAAAGGTGGCTCATGGCGGCTGGCACTTTGGTCGTGCTTGCAGCCGTGGCTGCATCTATCCATTATTGGAACCTTCCAAGAACCGAGTATGTAACCGCGCTGGCGGACCGCGGCGACATCGAGAGCACGGTAACAACCACCGGGAACCTGAATGCTGTAATTACGGTGCAAGTGGGAAGTCAGGTTTCGGGCAACATCACCGCCCTCTATGCCGACTTCAATACCAAAGTAAAAAAAGGCCAGTTGGTAGCGCTAATTGATCCTGCTCCATTTCAGGCCGCGGTCGATCAAGCCAAAGCGACGCTCAACTCGGCGAGAGCCGCGGTAAGCACCGGGCAGGCATCGCTCGCAAAGTCTCAGGCCGATCTGGCAAGTGCGGTTGCCAATGTGGCGAGCCAGAAAGCCAATTTGATAAAGGCTCAGAGCGCGGTGGATCTGGCCAAGGTGGAGACCGATAGAAGGCTCACTTTACTCCGGCAAGATGCGACCTCCCAGGAGGACTACGACACCTCGAAGGCGAACTATGATCAGGCATTGGCCAGCGCGGATGCAGCCAAAGCGGCATTAAATGCGGCGGAGGCTGCCGCCGAGTCCGCCAAGAAGGGCGTGGACGTTGCCCGGACACAGTTGCAACAGGCGGAGGCCACGGCCCAGGAAGACGAAGCGGCCCTGGCGCAAGCGCAATTAAACCTGGACCACACCCGAATTGTCGCGCCAGTAGACGGCACGATTGAATCGCGGAACATGGACGTCGGGCAGACCGTGGCGGCATCGTTTCAGGCACCCGTCATTTTTCTAATTGCTCAGGACCTCACCAAAATGCAAGTGGACACCAATGTCGGCGAGGCCGACGTATCGGCGATCCGGTTGGACCAGCAGGCCAACTTCACGGTGGATGCCTATCCAGGGCAAGTTTTCTCCGGAAAGGTCTGGCAAGTTCGCCAAGCACCCATTAACGTGCAGAATGTCATCACGTATGATGTCGTGATCGCCGTATCGAACCCGGACTTGAAGCTGTTTCCAGGAATGACTGCCAACGCGACCATCTTCACTGGGCATGCGTCGAACGCGCTGAGGATTCCCAAAGCCGCCCTAAGATTTCATCTCCGGGCTGCGACGAGCGCAACCGTTCCGAGCCAGCGCACCCAGCCGCCGGGGCAGCAGATGCAAACCATCTACGTTCTCGATGCGCGCGGCCACGTGGATCCAGCCCGCATAGCGCTTGGGATGAGCGACCCCAATTATGTTCAGGTGCTAGCCGGATTGCACGAAGGGCAGAAAGTCGTTATCGGGATGAAAGGATCTACCGCTTCTGCGACGCCGCAAACGGGGGGTGGCAGCACGCGGCGGTTTGGACTGTAGCCGTGACAACCGATCTGATCCGTGTTGAAAACCTCACCAAGACTTATCTACTAGGCGAGGTTGAGGTGAGTGCTCTGCGCGGGGTATCGACCAGCATTGGCGGAGGCAGCTTTGTCGCCATCATGGGACCCTCGGGATCGGGGAAATCGACGTTTATGAATATCCTGGGCTGCCTGGACCGGCCGACTTCCGGCACATATTATCTGGACGGCATTAGCGTCGGCGAACTCGACCGCAACGAGTTGGCGGAAATTCGCAACAAGAAGATCGGATTCGTTTTCCAACAGTTCAATCTGTTGGCCAGGACCACCGCCATCAAGAATGTCCAACTGCCATTGCTATACAGCGACCAGGACCCGGGCGACGCGCAAGAACGCGCCATGCAAGCGCTATCCATCGTTGGTTTGGCCGAGCGAGCCTACCATCGTCCCAGCCAGCTCTCCGGAGGGCAACAACAGCGGGTGGCGATTGCCCGCAGCCTGATCAACGATCCGCGGATCATCCTGGCCGACGAACCAACCGGCGCGCTCGACTCCCACACCAGCGTCGAAATCATGGCTATTTTTCAACGGCTGAACCGGGAGCGAGGAATTACCGTGGTGGTGGTGACGCATGAACCGGATATCTCGTGTTTTGCGGAGCGCATTCTTAGCTTTAAAGACGGGCTCCTGGTGAACGATGAGCGCGTGAAGGAACAACGTGAAGCTGCGCGCGAGCTCGCCCGAGTGGAGACGGGTGTTTCATGAAAAAGGTTATCCACAGCCTGAGCATCGCCTTCGACGCACTGCGAATCAACAAACTGCGCTCCGCGCTCACGATGCTCGGGATCATTATCGGCGTAGCGGCCGTGATCGCAATGGTGGCCGTTGGCTCGGGCGCGGAAGAGCGTATCCGGCAGCAGATCGCATCCATCGGCAGCAATGTGATCGTCGTGCTTTCCGGCAGTCTCACTAGCTCAGGCATTCGTATGGGCACGGGCAATGCCCAGACGCTCACCGAAGACGATGCTAGAGCCATCGCCCGGGAATGCGATGCCGTCGCACTTGCGACCCCGGCGGTGCGTGGCGGAATACAAGCCGTTTACGGCAACAGTAACTGGGGTACCCAGGTGTTAGGCACGACGCCCGATTATCTTCCCATTCGCGACATCGAAATCGAAGAGGGCCAGCCCTTCACCAGCGCGGACGTCGACTCGACGGCTGGAGTAGCGCTGCTCGGCAAAACGGTGATCGACAATTTGTTCTACGGCGCAGACCCGGTGGGACAAGTCATTCGGATCAAGACGGTTTCGTTTACCGTGATCGGGACGCTGGTGCCCAAGGGCCAATCGCCAAGCGGACAAGATCAGGACGATGTGATCCTCATGCCGATCAGCACGGCGAAGAAGAGGGTGATTGGCGTCAGTCAAGCCAACTACGCGGCCGTCGGTTCCATCATGGTGCAGGCCAAGGAGGGGCGGACCGAGGATGCACAAGATCAGATGACCAGTCTGCTGAGACAGCGACACCATCTGCAGCGGAATGAAGATGACGACTTTACGATTCGCAACATGGAAGAGGTTTTTCGCGCGCAAGAAAACTCAGCCCGCATCATGTCGATCCTGCTGGCCGCGATTGCCTCGGTCTCGCTGATTGTGGGCGGAATCGGCATCATGAACATCATGCTGGTTTCGGTGACCGAGCGCACCAAGGAAATCGGGCTTCGGCAGGCGGTGGGAGCCAAGACCACCGACATTCTCGGGCAATTTCTCGCGGAAGCAGTTACTCTATCGCTGACCGGCGGAGCAGCCGGAGTCGCTACCGGAATCGCCGTCAGTATCCTGATCTCCTACTTTGCCAGATGGTCGACGGTAGTGAGCATTACGGCGATTCTGGTCGCGTTTCTGTTCTCCGGCCTGGTTGGAATCTTCTTCGGTTACTACCCGGCGCGCAAGGCCGCCTACATGGACCCGATCGAAGCTTTGCGCTACGAATGAACGCTCTTAGCAGGGAGCACTTAGAGTCCCAGAAGGCGCTCGGCGTTACCGTGCGCGATCCGCTCGCGGTCGGCGGCGCTCACTGGTAATTGATCCAAAAATGCGCGCGCCTGCGTCATCGATCCGTACGGATAGTCGGCCGAGAACATGATCCGATCGACGCCCACCTGAAGCAACAAATCGAGGAACGTCGGCGTAAAGTTGAAGCCGCTGAACGTGTAATGGACGTTCTCGCGAAGATAAGCGCTGATCGGACGTTGGAGCCCGGTGATGGACGGGGTCATAATATCTACTCGCGACTGCATGAAAGGGAGCGCCTCGCCCATGTGGCCGACAACGATCTGCAGTTTTGGATAACGGTCGAAGACCCCGCCCAGGATCATGCGAAGCACGTGAACAGCGGTCTCGATGTGCCAACCCCAGCCGGCATTGGCGAACATAAACGTCACGTCCGGCGAAAAGCCCGCAAAGGACGCCTCGACGACGGCCGGCGGCGGTTGAGTGGGATGCAGATAGATGGGAACGCCTAGCGATTCGGCGGCCTCCAGAACGGGCCAAAAGAACTTGTCGTCCAAATATCGGCCGCAGTGATGACCGTTGATGAGCGCGCCTTTGAAACCGTGCTCGCGGACTGTGCGTTCTAACTCGCCGGCCGCTTTGTCCGGCGCCGCAATTGGGACCGCGGCGAAACCGGCGAAGCGCGACGGATGGCGCTTCACGGCGTCCACCACGAAATCGTTCGCTTCGCGCGCCAGCACCGCACCCTCGGCAGCATCCGTTTGCTCCACGCCTGGAGAATTGAGCGACAGCACTTGCATATCGATGCCCGCGGCATCCATCTCCGCGATGCGCTTCTCCCCGACATCGCGCACTTGTTCCAGGATCTGGGCCATCCGGTCGCCAGTCCTGGCAGCGCGTTCGACGAAACTTCGGCCCGGTCCGTTAAGAAATCCGGGCGTCGCGTAATGCTCTTCCAGAGTAATCGTTCGCATATTCCTAGCATCGCGCCTTTTGATATACTGCTCGGCGGTCGGTATTCATTTGGAAAGGAGTGCCGAAACATGCGACCAGGCATCTTCCACTTTTCCTTGGCGATCGCCGGCACGCTCGTGCTTGCGGCATGGCCGGTCTTCGCCCACCATTCCTTTACCGCGGAGTTCGATGTGGAGAAACCCGTGACGTTCACGGGCATCGTTACCGGTATCGAATTTTACAACCCGCATGTTCAGGTGTATCTGGACGTCACCGCGGAAGACGGCAAAGTCGAGAAATGGCACCTCGAGAGTGGCCCTCCCAATCAGTGGCAGCGCGGCGGATTGCGAAAAGCGATGCTGGCTCCCGGCACCATGCTGAAGATCCGCGCCTATCGCGCCAAGGATGGCACTCAGAATTTCGCCTTCCTACGGGATCTCACGTTCTTGAGTGGGCCGCAGAACGGCGCCCACTTCGAACTTTGGATCGGCGGCTTGGATGAGAATGGCCGTCCGATTTATCCGGGGCGGCAATGAGTATGCGATTCGAGAGCGCGGTGCTTGGAATTGTATTTGCCGCGGTGTGCTGCGCGCAGCAACCCGCCAGCCCACCCGCGAACAAGCCTACGCCGCACGACGAGGACGGCCATCCCGATCTGTCCGGGCGCTGGGGCGGCCAAGGCGGATTCTTCGCGTTCAAGGATGAGCAGGGGACTCACATTTATCTTCCATCGCGCGAAGCGCCCAAGGACCAGGACCCGGACGGCAAATTGCGCCGCTACTATCTTCAGGTGGACGGGGACAAGCAGCGCGCCGCGAATCAGAACAAGCCGCCCTACAAACCCGAGCTGCTGGCGAAGGTCCATCAGTTGGACCGCGACGAAAACAAGCTGGATCCCGTGGTCCAGTGCCATCCTCCCGGCGTGCCTCGCATGGGACCTCCGGCGCGAATCGTGCAGAGCAGAGGCTGGATTGTTTTTCTGTACTCGACCGAGCCCGGCAATTTCGCACGGCTCATCCCCACCGACGGACGCGCTCATCGCACCGACCTGGATGGTTCCTATAATGGCGACTCCGTGGCGCACTGGGAAGGAAGCACGCTAGTGGTGGACGACACCGGTTTCAATGACGACACGTGGCTCGGAAGCGATGGTTGGTTTCACTCAGAAGCCATGCACGTCGTCGAGCGCTTCACTCGCGAAGGCGATACGCTGCGCTATGAAGTGACCGTGGAAGACCCGGGAGTGTTTACCCAGCCGTGGGTGCGGGCGCCGCGCGTACTGCGCCTCAACACCAATCCAACCGACGAGATCTACGACGCGCCGTACTGTCATGCCGTGGATGCGGATCACATCGTCAACCACGATCATTTCTAATATGCGCGGCACATTGCTGGCGTTGCTCGTTTGCACCACGATCCAAGCGCAGGACTGGGCCAAGGCGCGCCTCGAAAAATCGCCGCGGCGACATGAGCAGGTGGTCGTCCAGCACAACGGCCGCGCCATCGCGACGTTCGCCGTCTATCCGGAATCGAAGGACAAAAAGCCGGTGGTTCTGCTGATTCACGACTCCGCGGGCCTGACGGATTGGTTTAAGAACCTGGCCGATGAGGTCGCGGCCATGGGTTACGTCGCCTTGGCTCCTGATCTCAAATCCTCCGAGAACGAAGCCATGCCGGATCTGAATGCCGTAGCCGATTATGGTAAGAAGCTTCCTGCATCCAACGGGACGGTGTTCGTCGCCGGTATCGGTTGGGGAGGAGAACAAAGCTTCCGCTTCGCTGCCGATCGCCCGGACGTGGCTGCCGCCCTGGTCTTTTGCGGCGCCTCGCCCGACCAAGCTTCCATCGCGCGCATCAAAGGCAGTGTCTTCGGTTTCTACGCTGCCAACGATCCACGCGTCGACGCCACGGTTCCTCCGGCACAGGCCGCGGCTAAAGCCGCCGACGTAGTCTTTGAGGCCGTCACCTATGATGGTGTTGGCCCCGGATTCATGGAGTCCGGCGACGCACCCGATGCAAAACCCGCCGATAAGTTGACGCGCGGTTACGCCATGGAACGGATGAAGAGCGTCCTCGATATGGTGTCGTTGCGCGGATATTAACCGATCTACCACCGACTCCCTAACGGTCGCGGCTCCGTAGGCGAGGTTCGTGTTCTGAGCCGCGCGCGTAAGCAAGCGGGACTTCTAGTGCTTCGACGAGTGCGCAGCCGTGGTCTTCAAATTCTCTGAAAAGAACGGAAGCACGCTGCCCTCATACCGCTCCTTGACCCGGTTCATGTGGTTGCCCTCGTAAGTTTCGAACTTGTGCGGAATCCCGAGCTCGGTGAGCGACGCGTCCATTTGCTGGTTGGAAGCCGCCAGGCCGTCCTGCAAGCCCACGTCCAACTTGATCGCGTGGTATTCCTTCAAATTCGAGACATACTGATCCACCATGGCCAGCGGCGAATTGGCGATCCACTTGGCCGCGATCTCGGGCCGCACCGTGCCTTTCTCGGTCGGCAGATCGAAGAAAGTGGGCGGATTCTGCGGATTTGGCGACCACGCGGCGGCTTCGGCGGAAAATACTTTTGCGAAACCTCCGGGTGCTCCCGCCGGGCGTGCCGCTTTTCCATCCTTGCCGTCGCTCGTATTCGCCGGAGGTCGCGGCGGCGTCGCGCTCGGATTATTCATCAAGCAGCACGAGCTCATCGCGTAAATGCTGGAGTATACCTGCGGATATTTCATGCCGATCCGCAACGTTCCATAACCTCCCATGGAATGCCCCGCCAGTCCACGGCTGTCGCGGTTGGCAATCGTGCGGTAGTGGCTATCGATATAGTCCACCAGATCGTGCGTGATGTAGGTCTCCCAATCGCCGGTGGTTGGCGAGTTCGAATACATGCTGCCGTTGTATAAGGTAAACGCGTCCGGATGCACCAGGATCATTTCGTGCACCGTACCGTCACCCATTTCTTTGTCGGCAGTGGCGGGAACCGTCATCGTGTTCCAATACATTTCGGCTTTGACGCCGTATCCGTGGATGAAGTAGACAACCGGATAACGGCGATGCTTGTCGGTCGCATAGCTGGGGGGAAGGTAGACGAACACATCGCGATCCGGCGAATCGCCCTCCAGGTTGCCCTCCAGCGACTTGCCATGCACCTTGATCGTTTCGACCGTGCCTTTTCTGTCGGGGTTCGTCGCGGCGATAAGAACCACGGAACTAAACAGAGCCGCGACCGTGAGGGAGCGGAAGGACACTCGTTGGGATTTCATACGCAATATCATCTCATTTCGGCGTCAGCCGCAGAAGCGCGGTGTCCGCGAGCAAATAGATCGAGCCATCGGGAGCCTGGCGGATATCGCGCACGCGCATCTTGCGATCCAGCAGGAGCCTTTCTTCAGCCACAACGTGGTCGCCATTCAAGACCAGCCGCACCAACGCCCGAGCATCCAACCCGCCGACGAACACGTTTCCCTTCCAATCCGGAAATTTGTCGCCGGTATAAAACAGCATCCCGGATGGCGCGATATCCGGCACCCAGAAATAGGCCGGCTCCTCGACGCCCGGCATGGAACTCTTTCCGTTTCCCACCGGCACGTTCTTCCGCCCATCGTTGCGCTGAAAATCGTATTGCACGCCGTAGGAAACATCCGGCCAACCATAGTTCTTTCCCGCCCGTATAATGTTGATCTCGTCGCCGCCTTGCGGCCCATGATCGGTGACCCAGAGCTCTCCCGTCGCGGGATTAATGGCGGCGCCTTCCGGGTCTCGGAGTCCATGCGCAAAGGTTTCTGGGGACACGGTGGCGCGGCTCAGCCACGGATTATCCTTCGGAATGGAGCCGTCCCGATTAATTCGGACCACGCGCCCGGAAAAATTGCGCCCAATATCGGGATTATCCGTAAAATCATGCTCGACACCGTCGTATTTGGAATCGTAGAAGCGGAACCGGTCGGCCCCGGTGACGTAGATCGTTCCATCGGGAGCGAACACGATGCGGCGCTCCGCGCCTTCCACGAGAGTTTGAACATCCTCCAGGCTTTTGTTGTCTTTGCTGAGACGGGCGCGCGCCATCCGCTCGGTTCCGATCGCCATGGTACGTCGCTCCGCCAGCGATTTAGTCCACACTTTTTGATAGAAGAACTCAGTCGGCCAGATGGCGGGCTCCTCGCCCGGCGGCGGTGCGAAATAGCAAAAATAAAGCAGACGATTTTGTGCAAATCCGGGATCTAAGACTACGTCGTGCAATCCTTGCGCGGCTACCACCTTCACGCCGGGCACCCCGGCTAGCGGCGCCGAGACCACGCCGTCCGGCCGCACGATCCGCATGCTGCCGATGCTCTCCGTGACCAGAAAACTGCCATCAGGGAGAAACGCCACGGACCACGGGCTGGTGAGCCGCGTGGTGATTACCTCGACGTTGATTTGCGGCGATGGTTTGGATGGCGGAGGCGCATCCGTCTGGCCCGGAAATGCCGGCTTCGGCTTGCGCGGAACGTCGCCCGCGAATTGGCGTTGCGCATAAATCGACGTGATCGTGAACATCGCCACGGCGAGTGTCTTCCTCAAACTGGCCATTGTCAGATTCTACTTCAAAGCGGGTCAGATTCTACGACAAACCGGCGAAAGTTTTATCCTGGAGTGCGTGCCCGCTTCGTTTGATTTGGACGCTTATCTCGATCGCATCGGCTATCGCGGATCGCACGCGGCAACACTCGACACTTTGGAAGCTGTGCACGCCCTCCATCCGGCGGCCATTCCGTTCGAAAACCTAAATCCGCTCTTAGGCTGGCCGGTGCCGCTGGATGTGGATTCCCTGCACGTGAAAATGGTCTTGGGAGGTCGCGGGGGATGGTGTTTCGAACACAACACGCTGTTCCGGCAGGTGCTCGAGTCGCTGGGATTTTCCGTCTCGAGCCTCGCGGCCCGCGTGTTGTGGAATGCGCCCGAAAGCCCGGTCGGCCCGCGCTCCCACATGTTGTTGCTGGTGGATCTAGCCGGCCTCCGCTACATCGTTGACGTCGGATTCGGCGGCAACGTCCTGACAGCTCCTCTGCGCCTGGAGCCGCACATCGCGCAGTCCACGCCGCATGAACCCCACCGGCTGCTGCCGCTCGAAAACGGCTTCGTGCTGGAAGCTTCTTTGCGCGGCGAATGGTCGCCACTCTACCGCTTTACGCTCGAACCCCAATTCCAGTCCGACTACGAAGTGTCCAACTGGTATCTGTGCCATCATCCCAGTTCGTTTTTCCGTTACATGCTGCTCGGCGCTCGAGTGAAGCCGGAGGCCCGCTACGCCTTGCGCAACAACACCCTCACCATCCATGGCAAGAGTGAAACGGAAAAGAGAACTCTCCCGAATGCCGCGGCACTCAGGGCTTGCCTGGAAATGGACCTGGGACTCCAATTACCCCAATCCGCTGAACTCGACCTCGCACTGGAGCGTCTCATCGAATCGCCAGGTGTATAAAAGATACATGGTTGGAACCGAGGTCGGGAACTATCGAATTCTGGAAAAACTTTCCGAGGGCGGAATGGGCGCCGTCTACAAAGCGCTCGACATCAATTTGGATCGCACCGTCGCCCTCCGGGCGTTGAACCTGGATTTCAACGGCAATCCCGATTTGGAGCAACGATTCCGTGCCGAAGTCAAGCCGCTAGGCAATCTCAATCACACAAATCTAACTACGCTGTACGCGCTGATCGTCGAGCAAGGCCATCCTTGGATAGTCACCGAGTTCGTCGAGGGCGAGACGTTCCAGCAGATGTTGCAACGCCGCGGGCCGATCCCAAGCGAAGAGGCGGTTGCACTATTCCGGCAGGCGCTGTTCGGCATCGGTTACGCCCATCGGATGGGCGTCGTCCATCGCGATATCAAACCCGCCAACATCATGCTCCAGCGGCAAGGCATCGTTAAGGTAGCGGATTTCGGCCTGGCGAAGGTCCTGAGTGCCCGTGGCGTAGCTCGCGCCGGAGCTCGGATGGGGACGCCGGCCTACATGTCGCCCGAGCTATTTCTGAATCGGCCGGTGGATGTGCGATCCGATATCTATTCGCTCGGCGTAACGCTGTATGAAATGCTGGCCGGCAAAGTCCCCTTTAGCGCCGATAACGATTACCAGGTGATGTCGGATCATGTGAACACCCCGGCCCCGCCGCTCGCGCAGTTTTCTCTGAATGTTCCGAAAACGGT
The DNA here is from genome assembly GCA_052148835.1 of Bryobacteraceae bacterium. GTDB lineage: Bacteria > Acidobacteriota > Terriglobia > Bryobacterales > Bryobacteraceae > Palsa-89. The sequence goes on along the minus strand of JBKQHJ010000040.1, from coordinate 68,948 downwards.
GGAGCAGGCGGTTCTCAAGGCGCTCGAAAAAAGTCCGGACGCTCGCTATCAGACCGTGGAGGAATTCGGCGCGGCGCTCGGCAATTCATTAGGCGTCACGGTGGCGGCGCCCGCTCTGAGCGCGCCTGCTGCGGTCGCAGTGAGCGCAGGTCCAGCCGTTGCCCCTAGCGTCGCCACCGGAGTTGGCGCTCACACCGTAGGCCCCCAGCCGTTGATGCTCGCCGCCTCCACGTTTTTTGCGTCAAGAGAGCGGAAAATGATCGCGGCAGCCGTGGTCGCGATTCTTGTATTGGCCGGTGTGTTAGCCGGCATGCGGATCAAAGCCAGCCGGGCCGCCGCTGCCGCCGCTCAGGCGCAGAATGCCGCCAATACCGCAGCCGCACCGCCTGACGCCAACGCTCCACCACCCGCTCCGGATAATGGCGCAGCTCCTGCCCAGGGCGACGCTCCGGCCGATGGAGTTGCCGTTGCACCCGGCGCACCAGCCGCTGGTGTTGCAGTAGTCCCGGGCGCGGCCGTTGGTGTTGCCGTGGCGCCGGCTCAGCCCGACGGCGGGGGCGGTGACGCATCGCAAGGCGTGACCATTCCGGCCGGCACCGTGGTCGCCGTCCGCATGATGGACGCGGTGAGCTCTTCCGCCAACCAGACAGGTCAAACCTTTGACGCGAACGTGGATGCGGATGTGGTTGTGAATGGCGCGGTGGTGGTCCCGGCTGGGTCCGACGCGGGTGTGGCGCTGATCAACGTAGCGCAAGTGCCGGTTGCCCAACGCTCTGACGTCCAGCTGCAACTCGTCAGGCTAAATATTAATGGAACAGACTATCGCGCGCGCAGCAGCGTCTTCGAGCAACAGAGCTTGCCACGTACTAAAAAAAGCGTGGCCGTGGCCGGCGCACGAGCAGCCTTCGGAGCGCTCGGGGGAGTACTTGGCCACGGAAGCGCCGGCGAGGGTGCGGCCGCCGGAGCGGCCAGCACGTTCGTGGTCTACATCGCGCCGCAAACCCGGATTCAGTTCACGCTGCGCAGAAGTATAAATGTCGCCCAATAAAGTGCTTACTTTTTGCGCCCGCCGCCACCGCCGCCACCGGCGGGACGTCCTCCGCCACCACCGGCGGGACGTCCGCCACCACCAGCGGGACGAGATGCAGCCGCGGGACGTCCACCGCCGCCCGCGGGACGTCCACCACCACCAGCGGGACGGGATGCAGCCGCGGGACGTCCACCGCCTCCGGCACGAGCGCCGCCGCCTGCACGGGCACCAGCTGCTCCACCCGTACGAGCGCCGGCCGTGCCACCAGCGCGAGCGCCAGCTCCAGCCCTAGCACCACCAGCCGCCCCACCAGCACGAGCGCCAGCTCCGGCCCTAGCACCACCAGCCGCCCCACCAGCACGAGCGCCAGCTCCAGCCCTAGCACCACCAGCCGCGCCACCTGCACGAGCGCCAGCTCCAGCCCTAGCACCACCAGCTGCGCCACCTGCACGGGCGCCAGCTCCGGCCCTAGCACCACCGGCCGCCCCACCAGCACGGGCGCCAGCTCCAGCCCTAGCACCACCAGCCGCCCCACCAGCACGAGCGCCAGCTCCAGCCCAAGCACCACCAGCCGCCCCACAAGCACGAGCGCCCCCTCCAGCTGCACCGCGACCGCCGCCGGCAAACGCCGAACGGCCGCCTCCAGCCGCCCCACCAGCACGAGCGCCTCCACCACCGGCCGCTCCACGGCCGCCACCAGCGGCTCCGCGCGGGCTACCGCCTCGCACTCCTGCGCGCTCAGCGGCAGCGCGAGCGGCCCCCATGTGAGCCGCGGCATGAAAGCCTCCGGGAACGCCACGTCCGCCATGTTCGAACGCGCCCCGGTCATGACCGCCAAAATTGCCGTGATTGAAAACCGTGGTGCTGTTCGAAACATAGGTGTTGCCGCCATACATCACGCCCCCGACGCCCCAAGCCGGCGCCCACGCGCCGAATCCCCAGCCAAAGCCTGCATATACTCCAATCCCGATTCCCACGCCGAAAGCAAGTCCGACGCCCAGCACGATACCGGGTGGAGGCACTACCGCGTACCACCCGGGCCAGGGAGTAACAAACCCGCCCCAGACGGCCCAAGGATTGTAGTAGGGCACGTAGACCACGGCCGGATTGACCGGCGCTATGGCGATTACGCCGTTACTCACTGTCACCGTCTGTTGCGCCGTCGAAACCAACCTGTTGGATTGTTGCGCTTGCAAGCGCATCGCCTGCACCGCGTTCATCACGTCTCCGGGCTGGTTGTAATAAGCGTTGCCCAGTTGCGATGTCCAGGCAGCGTTCTTCGCCAGATTGTCGAGGACTGAGGGGAACTCAATCAGGGCTTTCACCGCCGGGTCCCAAGGCTGGGCATTGGCGCCGGACGCGCGCTGATCCGGAGGCAGATTCATGTTCTGGTTCAGCCAGGTATCCGCCGCGGCAATCTGGTCCGGATAGGTGGCGCCCGTCAATATGGAGGCGACCAGTGAATCCGGATCGAGCGCAATCGGAGCCACCAGCTGATCTAGTTGGTCGGCGTTCAACTCGACGTACGCCCCGGCGGGCGCTTGCGCGTAGAGATCCAAATGTGCCACGGGAATCAGCAGCACTGAAAGCAGCGACGCCAATAACTGGCGCGTGCATCGATAAGCGATGATTCGGCTTTTGAAGTTCATATGTTCCCTTCAGGTCCTACAGCACCAAACTGGACATGGTTTTATCCCGTGTAGAATTATGGCACTTCGGCATTGAAATGCCAACCGGCGGAGGGAACGATAGTGCGCTGACCCTGCGTATTTACGCAACATTACGCAGCGCTTCAGTCGCTACGCAAAGCGTGCTGTGGATCGATACGGCTGGCGCGGCGGGCTGGCAGAAAACTCGCAAACAACGCGGCGAACACCAGAGCGAAAATCATTACGGCGAAGGTCATCGGCTCGGCGGATCGTACACCAGTAACCAATCGCTCCACCACACGCGCGGCGCCCAGAGCGGCAACCACGCCGATAACAACGCCGGCCAAGATCATTCGAAGGCTTTGGCCCAGCACCATCCGCAGCACCTCGCCGGTGCTGGCTCCCAGCGCCATGCGCAATCCAATCTCGGGCACGCGCTGGCTGGTTACGTACGCCAGGACACCATAGATTCCGATACAGGCCAGCAGCAGCGCCACGCCGGCAAAAACGCCGAACAACATCATCAGGAAGCGCTGGCGTGCCAGGGAGCCGCTCGCCAGTTGCTCCATGCTGCGAACCTGGTACAGAGTTTGATCGCCGGTTGCTCCCCGCAGTTCACGCCGCAATGGCTCGACCACATTCAACGGTGGAACGCTGGTCCGCACGGCGAGCGACATGAGTTCGGACCAAAGCCGCACGAGCTGGTCCGGCAATTGGGCAAAGGGATAGTAGAACTGTGCGCGTACTTGGGCTTGGTCGTCATCGGCGAGACCCCAATGCCGGACGTGGCCGACCACGCCTACCACGCGGATGGGAGCGGGACCCATGGCTTGAACCGAAAGATGCCGGCCGACGGGATCTTGATTCGGGAAGGCGTGCCGAGCCAATACCTCATCGATGACGATCACCGGCTCTGTATCCAAGCGATCTTGATGGTCGAAGAATCGCCCCCGCCGCAACGGGATACCCATCACCTTGAGGTAATCGGGCGTTGCGCCGGATGCCAATGCGACGGGCATTTGGTCGGGAGGCGGCGGGGAAGCCGTGGTCCAATAGCCCAGAGGGTTGACGCCCACACGCATGGGGATTACATCAGCTAGAGCGGCGAACCGCACTCCGGGAACGCGGCGCGTGCGATCCAGAACATCCTGCCAAGCCGCTCGCATTTTCGACGGGTTTTCGAGCACGCTGGGGGACATAGCCACGCGAGTGACGACGACGTTATGGACATTGAGGCCAGGATCGATGGATGAAAATCGCATGACCGCGCGGCCCAATATTCCGGCAGCCACCAGCAGCACTACCGCAAGCGCAATCTCCGATATCACGAAGCCGCGGTGCAGACGCTGCGAGCTTCCCGCCACGGTCCGCGCTCCGGCTCTCAGAGCCCGGTCCAGTTCGCGCGCTGGAGCTCGCAAGGCGGGCGCTAGTCCGAACAAAAGACCGCTGGCAAGCGACGCGCCCAGTGCAAACAGTAGCACCCGCCAATCCAGATGGATTTCTTCAGCGCGCGGCAGAGTGCCCGGCCAAAACACCACAAATGGGCGGAAGCCGATGGCCGCTAGCGCGACGCCAAGCGCTCCGCCGAGAATACCTAACACAGCGCTTTCGGTAAGGCATTGCCGAATTAAACGTCCGCTGCCGGCCCCGAGCGCTACGCGCATCGCGAGTTCCCGTTCGCGCGAAACGGCACGTGCCAGCAGCAGGCTGGCCACATTCACACACGCGATCAACAGTACCAGGCTCACGGCGCCGAGCAGCAACCACAGCGTGGATCCCACATCTCCGACCAGCTCTTGACGAAGGGGCCGCGCTTCGAATGCCCGGCCCGCATTGAAGGCCGGATATTGTTCCTCCAGATGGTGTCCGATCAGGGCCAGGTCGGCGTTAGCCCGCGCCAGAGTCACACCGGGTCCGAGGCGCGCCACCACGTGCAGGAAATTCGCCGCCCGATTCTGCATTCTCAACTCCGTTACCTGACCGAGCGGAGTGAAAACATCCGCCTCTCCGTCCAACTGAAAGCCGGCAGGCGCGATGCCAACCAGAGTGTACGACTTCCCATCGAAAATGAGTCGGCTGCCGATCGCATCCGGGTTTCCACCGAAGCGGCGCTGCCACAATCCCTGGCTGATGATGGCGACAGGCTGCGCGCCCGGCCGGTCTTCGTCGGATCGGAATGCGCGTCCGCGGACGAGAGGAATGCCGTAGACGGCGAACAGTTGCGAGGATATCTGGCGTCCGTCGACGTACTCGGCTTCTCCGGGCGCGCTGATTGTCCCGCCGCTGTAGCTCCAGGCGGCCATCGGTGTCAGGGAGCGGCTTTCGCGCTGGCAATCAAGAAAATCCAGATAGGAGAGGCCTTGCCGGATACCGTAGCGTTCCGTGCCTCCTTGCACGGCGATGAGCCGTTCGGGCTCCGGATACGGGAGCGGCTTGAGCAGCACGCCATTGATCACGGTAAACATCACCGTGGTGGCGCCGATCCCCAACGCCAGCGTGCATAGTGTAACGGCCGCAAACCCCGGCCTCTGGCGCAGGGTGCGAAGGGCGTAGCGCAAGTCCTGGAGCAGATCGTCCAACCAACGCGTGCCTCGCGCGTCGCGGCATTGTTCCTTCACCTGCTCGGGACCGCCCAGAGACAGCCTGGCTTCGCGGCGCGCTTCCCGCGGCGAATGGCCCCGCGCGATTAGTTCGGCCGTGTGTTGTTCGAGATGAAACTGCAGTTCCTTCTGGAGCTGCTCTTCCATCCGCTTTCGGCGCAACAGGCGATGCCACCAGGTCATCTCGATACCGATACCTCGTTCTTCTACATATACCCGATCAGATGTAGAAGCGCAAGGTGTGTGCGGCGTCTCGACACTCGGTCGCGTTCGAACTGCGGGGCTTCACTCATGGGTGTTTGCGCGAAATCCGTCAGAATACCCGATTTCGTTAAATAAAGACGCGTTCGGCGCGGCGACCCAATTGCAATGTTTCATCGTAGTTTGGCCAGGGTGGTCGGGCTGGCCGTGCATCGCGCAGCGAGTACGGGGTAAGCGGCTCCGCTGAGTTCGCCGGAGTAGCTTCCGCACTGCGCTACGCCATGCGCCGTGGGTCCAGACCACCCCGTCGCGATGCCAAATCGACGAAAGGAGGCGTCTCTTATGAAAGTTCGTGAAGTGATGACCAGGAACGCAATCTACTGCGGACCGGAATCCACTTTGGAAGAGGCATCCTTCTTGATGCGCAAACACAATTGCGGCTTTCTTCCGGTGGTGGGCGATGGCGGAAACGTGATTGGCGTTGTCACTGATCGCGATATGTGCATCGCGCTAGGCACTCGCAATCGCAAGCCCTCCGACGTTCGCGTCTGGGACGTGATGCCGCACAAACTTTTTACTTGCATGGAAGGGGACGACGTGCATTGCGCTCTCAAGACGCTGCGCGGCGCGAGAGTACGCCGGCTTCCGGTGATCGATCGCGATGGATCGCTCGCGGGCATTCTCTCCATCGACGACATCGTACTCCATGCGCGAGAACATCTCCTGCGGAAAGATATCTCCTACGCCGATGTCGAGAATACTTATAAAGCCATCCGCGGCCGGCCCGTCATCGCCGAGCCTCACCCGGCGGTAAGCGTTTCCTTCAGGCGCTAGACCTACTCTCCGCGAGCACTGTACTACCCGGTGCAATCGATCAGCCATCTCTCCTTGCGCAGGGTATGCGTCGGCAGGGCGCAAGGTAGCGCACGACACAATGGTTTTTTGCTCAGAGCAGAAAGACAGCCATGGAGAATCATGACTTTCCTAGGGGGCCATTGGCATGCCGTTGTATTTATCGCTGGGAGGAGTTTAGTAGCAGTAAGGGACGCCGTGCCAATCGTTGTCCCCGGCGTGGGCTCGCTCCCAGCACTCAGCTCTAGGGACAGAAATCGGCCTCCGAGCCCGCATCCGATATTGCCCACCGAGCACTACTTACTTTGTATGTCGCGCAGATAGCGGGCTAGATTGTCGATTCGCACGCGCCCAAGATCCTGATCACGCGTCACTTGCGAGAACACAGGGCCCCAAACCGGCATGCCTCGCTCTCCGTGACCGCGCGGAAGCACCTCTTCACCGGAAATGACGCGGTCCACTCGCGCCAGGGGAAATTTGCCCCCATTGCGGGCAGAGATGAGCGTCAAATCGGGCGGCGCCACCTTCATCGACGCCGCCCTCGGGCCATTGCCTTTCGCATCGTCGCCATGGCAGGAGGCGCAATAAGCTTTGTAGAGATTGTCTCCTCGAATGGAATCGATCAGAGGTGCGGGCTCAACCGCCCAAGCGAGCACAGCGCCGAAGATTATCCAGCAGCCCACCACTTTCTTGCACATGTGGCGTACCCCCTCGTCATTCGAACAAGGGCAATCAGGATACCGCACGCATCACAGCTAAATCCCGCAGTTCTTTAGGGAGAGTGTGGCCTGGCCCAGAATGGCTGCGGGATTTCGCTCAGGCCTTGCGATTCGGCGGCTCTGGCTGAGAGGATGAGATTTCCGGCTCCAGCTGAGCCTTCAGCTTTGCCACCGTCACTGGCTTCGTGAGATAGTCGTCAAAACCGGCTTCGAGCGCTCGCTCACGATCGCCTTGCATGGCAAACGCGGTGAGCGCCACCACGCGCAATCCCTGGAGCGCCGGATCGCCGCGGATCTCTCGCAACACCGCGTAGCCGTCCATCTCCGGCATCTGGATATCGAGCAGCACCAGGTCGGGGAGCGTTGCACGGATTTTATCCAGCGCTTCCCTCCCATCCGACGCCTCAATAATCGCACCGACATACTCCGCCAAACCCTCGCGAACCAGTTCCCGGCCGGCCGGATTATCGTCGGCCACCAGCACGCGCTTGCCATGCTCGACATGACGCAGCCGCCGGAGCTGTTCTAACAGCGTCTGCCGCCAACCCGCTCCCTTCGCGAAAACCTGCGCGCCCTGTTCGGCCAGCAACTGACGCTCGCGCTCGGTCAGATCTTTTACCGTCAGCACCAGCACCGGTAATCGGCTCAATTTCGGATCCGCGCGAATTTCGCTCAGCACCTCAAAGCCATTGCGGCCCGGCAGCAACAAATCCAGCACCACCGCATCCACGCGCGACGTGGACAGAATACGCAGCGCCTCCGCGGCGTAGCGCGCCGTCAGCGGTGTGTGACCTTCGTTCAGGAGCGTATCGGCCAGCAGCTCGCGAGTCTCCAGATCGTCGTCTACGATCAGGACTCGCAGCACGCCGTCCGGTTGCAGTACCCGGCGCACAGCGTGGATCAGCGCGCCGCCGGAGAGAGGTTTTATCAACGAATCGGCCGCGCCCAGTGCGGCTCCCATTTTTCGCTCGTCTTCGGGCGAGACGATGATGACCGGGATCGCGCGAGTATCAGGCGCGCTCTTCAGTTCGTGCAGCGTCTCCCAGCCGCTCTTGCCGAGCAGTTCCATATCGAGCAAAACGAGGTCCGGCTGGAGATCGCTGGCCTTATGAAACGCGTCCGCGCCAGACCCGGCGGTCTCCACTCGAAATCCTTCCTGATGCAGTTGCGGCAGGATCTCGTCGCGCCAGGAGGTCAGGTGGCTGGCTACCAACAATAGGGGCGACAACACGCCGCCCGGCGTGGCCTCTTCTTCGGGTTCGCTCAGCGGGAGCGTGAAGAAGAACTGGCTGCCTTTGCCGGGCTCGCTCTCCACCCAAATTCTTCCGCCATGATGTTCCACCAAACGCTTGGTGATCGCCAGTCCCAAGCCGGTACCCTCCCGCACGCCCTTGGTGGTGGCGCTGGCCTGGTGGAAGCTCTCGAAGATGGGTTGCTGATCTTCAGGCGCAATGCCGATTCCGGTGTCGCCAACCAGAATGCAGACCGATCCCTCCACCACCGAAGACTCAATCCACACCCGCCCCCTAGAAGGCGTAAATTTGATCGCGTTGCTCAGCAAGTTAAAGAGAATTTCCTTAAAGCGCAAACGATCGGCGTGCAACATCAACTGAGTGTCGAGATCGCTGTCCAGGCTGATCCCTTTGACGGCCGCTAACGGCCGTATGCTGGTCAGCACCTCGGCGGCCGCCACCGCCATGGGGAACGTTTCCAAACGCAGCTCCAGGCGGCCGGCTTCGATCTTCGATAAATCTAGGACGTCGTTTATCAACTCGAGCAAGTGCCCCGCGTCGCGCTGGATATGAGACAAGAAGCGCTTCTGTTTTTCGTTGAGCGCGCCTGGGCTTTCTTCCGAGAGCAGCTCCGAGAATCCGAGAATAGTGTTGAGCGGAGTGCGCAGCTCGTGACTCATGCTGGCCAGAAATTCGCTCTTCAGCCGGTTGGCGCGTTCCACTTCCTGGTTCCTCAGCGACATTTCCTGGTTGGCCGCGGCCAATTCAGAAGAGCGCCGCTCCAGGCTCTGATTAAGCACCCGAATCCTCTCTTCGCTGCCGCGGCGCTGGCTGACATCGCGCACCACGCAGATGACATGTCCCCGCGCGGTTCCCTGCAACAGCGGGCTCAGATTGATATCCACCGCGAACTCTGTGCCGTCTTTGCGCACGGCATATAAATCCAGACCCGCCCCCATCGGACGGCGTACCGGATGCGCGCCATAATGTTCGCGATGAGCGAAGTGTCCGCCGCGAAAGCGCTCCGGGAGCAAGATCTCCACTGGCGCTCCCACCAATTCCTCTTTCGACCATTGAAACAGCCGCTGCGCCTCGGTATTCGCCAACACGATCCGGCCTTCGGGATCCACTTCGAGAATGGCGTCCGGCGCGGCCTCAAGCAGCAGCGAGAAGCGCTGGCCGGCGGCGGCAAGCTCCTGCGCCGCCCGTTCTTTTTCAACCAGATCCAGGCGCAAGCGCTCGGCTTCCCGAAGTTCGCTGAGATCCGTCAGCATGGACAGACGGCCGCCCAGGCTCGAAATCGGAGCGCTCCATACGCGTACCGGAACGCGGGCCCCGTCCTTGCGGATCCGCACCGATTCGATCCCACGAACCGGACCGGTGCTGATATCGATCCCGAGCGCAGCGCGATCCATTTCCGGCGGCAGAGTCGGATTCGGCTGTCCCAAGACTTCCTTTCCCAACCAACCAAACATCCTCTCGGCACTTTGATTCCAAAGGATGACGCGGTCGTCGGCATCGATGGCGACGATCGCCAATGGCGAGGCTTTGATAATGGCTTCTAGCACGGATTGGGCCTTTAACTATCCTATTCGGGAGCGCGAGAACATGTAAGCACTTTCCTCTCCACCGCCGATGTGTATTATGACTAGGCCGATATATCGGCTAAGATGGAGTCATAAGCCCAGTCATGCTTCCAACGGTTAAGCTCGTTGCGATCGATGATACCCCAACCAGCCTTGAGCTCATATGCGAGTCGCTGCAGCAGGAGGGTCTTACCATCTTCACCTCTACGGACCCGGAAGAAGGTTTAGACCTGATTTTTCAAGAGCATCCGCAGATCGTGCTGCTGGATTTGGTGATGCCGAAGCTGAGCGGCATGGAAGTGCTGGAGCGGATTGTAGAATTTGATCCAGCCATCGACGTCATCCTGATGACAGCCCATTACACCACCGAAACCGCGGTGGAAGCGATCCAGAAAGGCGCCAGCGATTACCTGAATAAGCCCATCTCCATTCCCGCGCTGCGTAGCCGTGTGGAAAAGCTTCTGGCCGACGTTCGCAAGCGCCAGCGCGCGCTCGAACTCGATAGCGAGCTGCTCGAAACCTCGCGCTTCGAGGGAATGATCGGGCGCAGTCCCCTGATGTGGGATCTGTTTGCACGAATACGTCGAGTTGCTCCGCACTACCGGTCCGCCCTCATCACCGGGCCCACGGGAACCGGAAAGGACCTGGTGGCGAAGGCGCTGCATAATTTGAGCCCGGCCAGTTCCGGCCGTTTCGTCACCTGCAACTGCTCGGCGGTGGTAGAAACGCTGTTTGAAAGCGAGCTGTTCGGCTACGTGAAAGGCGCCTTCACCGGCGCGGCCGCCGACAAAATGGGTCTGATGGAGTTCGCGCACGGCGGCACTCTGTTTCTGGACGAAATCGGCGACATGCCGCTGAGCACCCAAGCCAAGCTGCTGCGTGCCTTGCAGAACCAGGAAGTGACGCGCGTAGGTTCGGTGACGCCCCGCAAAGTGGATGTGCGCGTCATCGCGGCCACCAACCGCGATGTCCAGGATTTGATCGCACAAAAACAATTCCGCGAGGATTTGTACTATCGCCTAGCCATGGTGGAATTGCGAACTCCGGCGCTCGCCGACCGCAAAGAGGACCTTCCGCTGCTCGAAAAATTTCTCCTGGACCGGTTTGCCACTCAATTCAACAAAGACATTCACGGTCTCACGCGCCGGGCGCAAATCGTACTGGCGCGGCACTCCTGGCCGGGCAACATCCGCGAGCTGGAAAACGTCCTCGGCCATGCCTGTATGATGGCCATCGGCGACACCATCGACGTCGAGGACCTGCCTGCATCGCTGCGCCACGACGAGCGCACCATTGGCGCCACCGCCGCGGGGAATTCGCACGAACCCGGCGAGGCCGGCGAATCGGCGGTGTCCTTCGACGACCACGAGAAGGGACTGCTGGCCGACGCACTGGAACGCGCCGGCGGCAATCAATCCGAAGCCGCCAGAATGCTCCGCATCAGCCGCGATCGCCTGCGCTACAAGATGGCGAAATACAACCTGCGCTAAACTTCGCTAGTCCTCGCGAAGCGCTACCGTGCAATCCACCGCCGTGGCGCGCCGCAGCGGAACATAGAGCGCGATCGGCGAAATCAGCAAAATCGCGACTACCGCACCGGCCAGCGTCAGCGGATCGTGAGGGTGCACGCGGAACAGTAGAGTCGCCAGGAACTGGCTCAAAGCGAAGGTCCCCGCCAGCCCCATGGCCAGCCCGAGCGCCACCGGTACCAGGCTCTGGCGCGCCATCAACCGGCCGATTTCGCCCGCCGATGCGCCGATCGCCATGCGAATTCCGATCTCACGCACCCGCGAAGCCACCAGGTTGGACAGCACTCCATAAATTCCGATCATGGCGAGCAGCAACGCCAGCGCGGCGAAAATTCCTATCAGCAGCGTGTTGAACTTGCGCTCGGCCAGCATATCATTGACGTAGGAATCCATGCTGAGCACGGGATCGGCCGGCAGATCGCGATCGAGCGACCAAACCGCGGCTTGCAATGCCTTCCCGTACGATTCCGGGGCGCCCCGCGCGCGCACTACCAGAGTGGCCTGCTCGAGCTCCAGATAAGGCGCGAAGATCTGGGGCCGTTTCCCGTTTTCCGGGCTCAACGGTGTGTAGTCCGATACCACGCCCACGATTTCGGAGGCCCGCTTCTTGCTCGAATCTAAAAGCCGCTGGCCCACCGGATTTTCGTTACCGATGAACTTCCGAACGAAGTCTTCATTGACGATGACGGCGCCATTCTGACCCTTCTCGGTTTGCGCCAGATCGGCATCCGTCAACAAACGGCCCGCTACCAGCCGCAGCCCGAGCACGGAGAAGAATTGCGGATCCACGTGAGCGATATCGGCCAACGGCAGCGCGCCGCTGGGAGGCTCGGGATGGCCGGCGATCGAAAAGGCCGCCAGCTTGATCCGATGCAGCGGCAAGTCGTCCACCGCGCTGGCCGCCGTTACGCCCGGCAGCGCGCGCACGCGTTCCAGCAGTGCGCGGAAGAAGCGCGAGCGGCTTTCATCGCTCGCATAGCGTTGCTCGGGAAGAGTCAGTTCCAGCGTAAGCAGATGTGCGGTGTCAAAACCCACCCCTTCCGACACCAGCTCCCAGAAGCTGCGCAGCATCAGCCCCGCGCCCGCCACCAGAATGAGCGCGAGCGCCGTCTCGATAGCGATCAGAACTTGCCGGCTGCGCAGGCGCGCGCCCGAACCGCCCCAACCGCCGGCCGATTTCAGCGTCGCATTCAGATCCGCGGCCGAAGCGGCGATGGATGGCGCCAATCCAAACAGCAAACTCGTGACCACGCTCAGAGCGGCCGCAAAACCGAACACCATCCAGTTAATGTCGATCAGCTCGGGGCGCTGGATGTCCGGCGGTTTCAGCGCCAGCATCCCCTGAACGCACCAATGCGCAAGCAGTAGCCCAACGCCGGCTCCGGCTAGAGACACAATCATCGACTCGGCGATTAACTGCCGAATGACACCGCCGCGCGTGGCGCCCAGCGCCAGACGAATCGAGATCTCGCGGGCTCGTAACGCGGCGCGGGCCAGCGTCAGGTTCGCCAGATTCGCGCAGGCGATCAGCAGCAGCATCCCGACCGCGGCCAGCAGCACGTAAAGCGCGCGATGCAGCGTCGGCGAGGTATCTTCCACCTCGAACGGGAACACCGAAGCCGTCCAGCCTTTGAAGTATTTCGGATTCTGATTCGCGAGCCGGTGTTCGATATCGCTCATTTCCGCGCGCGCCTGCGCGAGAGTGGCTTCCGGACGAAGACGCGCGGCCACGAAAAGCTGGTGCTTGGTTTCGTCGTCGGCATTTTTCCAGAGGCGCGAAAGCGGCACCCAGACCTCGGGTTTCTTCTGATCCATGCCCTGCCACATGGCCGGAAGGTGAAAGCGCGGCGGCAGCACTCCGACGATGGTGTACGCGGCACCGTCGAGCGTGAGCGAGCGGCCCAAGGCGCGCGGATCGCGATGGTAGCGCGATTCGAACAAAGCATCGCTGACCACTGCCACGCGATCGTTGCCTGGCCGCTCCTCGTTGCTCGCGAACAAACGACCCAACCGCGCGCGCACGCCCAGCATCCCGAACAGATTGGCCGATGCAAACCCGGTGTCCACGTGGTCCGGCCGCTCGATGCCGGTTTCGTTCAGGCTGAAGTCGCAAAAGGCCGCCATATCGCTGAACACCGTGTTCTGGCGCTGCCATCCCAGATAGGTGTAGTGCGTGGCCTGAATCCGGCTGCCGGGCGGGTCGGGCATATTCGGGTAGCGTTCCCAAACCAGAACCAGACGCGAGGGGTCGGGATACGGCAGCGGCTTGAGAACCACGGAATCAATGACGCTGAAGATGGCGGCGTTGGCCCCGATGCCCAACGCGAGAACCGCGATGCAAGTCAGCGCGTAGCCAGGGCTGCGGCGCAACGTTCGAAGAGCTCCCAGGATTTCGGCGATTAGGCTCATCTTAAGTACTTGTCGTGGCTATTTGTCAGGCACAAACACTACTAAAGGTCGTCTCCAGCTTGGTCGAACTTTACGAATGACCGTCTTTTATCATGCCATGCGAGCCATTAATCCTATAATTCTCTGCCTAATTGCGCTCTTCGGCCTGGCGAGGACCGCGCGCGCCGCGGATGCCGAGGGTTGTGTGGATTTGAAACTGCTCCCGCGGCTGGAGGGTTGCGGCATCCAGGAATGTTCGGCCAAACAGCACGAAGCGTTCGATACTAGCGCTGGAAACGGGCCTCTCGACGCCAACACCAACTCGCTGGTGTATTCGTGCCCCGCCGGGGACCTGCAGAAGATGCAGCGCGATTTCGAGGCCCGGCTGCGCAAGGCGGGTTATTTGAATATCGAGGAGCAAAATGCCGATCCCGCCAGCCGCTCCTTAACTGCCCGTAAAGGCTCGCAATGGCTCCAGTGGAGCGCGATGCCTGAGGATGCCGCCACGTCATACTCGCTCACCACGGCCAGAAATTCCAGCGAGAAATCGAACATCGAAGCCTGTGGCGCACCGCCGGCCTGGGCGTCTTTCAAGCAGTGCGAGATAGTGGAATGCTCTTCCAAAACGGAGGATTCCGTGGCCCTGCGGACCGCGCAGAAAGCGGAAACATCGCTCACCGGCGCCATCGAGACCATCGCGCTGGCGTGCCCTACGATTAGATCGGCCGAGACCTTCGCGGCGATCGAGACCGAGCTCAAGGCATCCGGCTTCGAGATTCTGTTCCAAGACCACGAGCATCCCGAGAGCGCGTGGATGACGGGGCGCGCCGGCAAACGCTGGGTAGAGCTAGGGAGTGCCCCGGACGGCGAATCGGTCTCCTACGCGCTCACCTTGGTCCAATCCGCGGAAGTATTGACGGCGGCAACGCCTGCGGTACCGCCTGTTCCCGCTGCAGCGCCTGTTCCCGCTGCAGCACCTGCTCCCGCGCTAGCACCAACTCGAGCGCCCGAGCCTCTCGAAGCCCAAGTCCCGACGCCTGAGCCCACGGCCGCGCCGGTGTCAGTTTCAACTCCTGCGGCTACCCCGCCCCTCCCGGCGCCTGCAAGCGCACCGGCGGTAGCTACCGGATTTGCTCCTCCGAAGCCGATCCTGCAGGTCCCCATCGAGGCTACACACGATCGAATCTATAGCGTGGAGGGCGACGTGGTCATCAGCATTTTGGTCGATATCGGCGAAGACGGCACCGTGACCAGGGCTGCGCTTACCGGCCGCATCACAAAAGATGTACTGAAGCTAGAGAGCGCGGCGCTGGAGGCCGTCTCGCACTGGCGTTTTGAACCGGCTCGCCAGGACGGGCGCATCGTGCCCGCGGTCAAAATCCCCGTCCAAATGCATTTCCACGGACGTCCCTGGCGCTTCTAATGCTAGCCCTTAGCACTTCTAATGCTAAATGATGGGCGCGCGATTGGAAGCGGCAGTAACGAATCGCTTAACGCCAGTTTCGTGATCTAACGCACGGTTGCATCGAATTCAAAGTAACCTTCATGCGCTTGGAAGGAAGCGCCCGAGCGTCCATTTACCGAGAAGTAAGTGCGGCCATCCGCCGTCTTAGTAACCAGCGCGCCCGCCGCTTCATCCGGTACAAGGTAGGCTTCACCCGCGGGCTTGCCATCGCCGAGCGAGCCGTGACAACTCTCAGGGCTTCTATCAGAGCCACGGCCCTGAAAGCCTAGACAGACCATGCCCGTCACTCCACGCAGGGCTACCGAAGTTCCTGGCGGAGTAGGGATGCTCGCGCCCCATTCCAATTGCGCCGGCAGAACGATGTGGTATTCGCCTGCGTCCCTGGCTTCCACAATCTCTTTTTCCGGCGTGCATTGGCTGCGGTTCGGAAGGCAGGCCCACTTAGCGTAGGAGATATCGGAATCGGTGCTGGATATCTGCGACGAAGTCTCCGCGCGCTCCACGTTGACTGTGACCATGAATGAACCCGAGTTGTTGCTCCATTGGATGCTGTCCATGATCCCGAGGTATAGCCTGGCGGCGCCCTTGGGAACCAAATATCTTCGGGTTACGCCGTCTTTGGTGGCGCCGGTTCCGATGAAGAAGACTTGCCTCAACTCCGGGGCAAGTGAAGTGAAGTTCAAACCAAGCCGCTTGAAGTCTAGGAGCTTCGGAGCTTTGAAGCGGTCTGGCTGGCCGTCTTCGAGGAACACGCCGATGAGTGAGTCGTAGGGCGCGATGACATTCGAAATGCCGTTTTTATTACCGTCGTCATGGCCGACGAATTGCGGTTCCCACCACCATCGCTTGCCGTGAAAATCCGACCGTGGATCCGCGGCGCCGTCGGGCGAACTGCAAGTCGGGGGACACCCCAACGGCAGTTCCTCCAATCTCGTGCGCCCGAACTGATCCGCTCCCTTTACAGTGATGCCCCCGGACCAGTGACTTACCCCTCCCGTCGCCGTGAAGCTCCCAGAAACTGCGCCGGCGAGCGAGAGACTCACCGTCGCGGGGGACTGCCGGGGAGTTCTGTCGCCACCAGGCGCTCGCGCCCCGTCGGGCATGCCCGCCAGGTAAGGATTGGATTGCGCTGAAACTCGAAGCGTGATCTGAGAAGCGCTCGGCGGCTGGGCGTGGAGCATACTTGCCGCGAGAGTTAGAAACGCGGTGCGCTTCATTTCACCTCAGACACGCTGATACCGGCCCACGACGTCAAAAGCTGCGTTAGTTTTCGCTTACTCAATCAGCTTCAGGCTAGCCACCTTGATGGTATCGCCCTGGATCTCTCCCGTCACTTCCACCTTGAGGTCGTCCTCTTTTTTCGAAGCCTTCAGCGCGGCCAAGGCTTTGCGGCTGCCCGCCGCGTCGAATTTCAGGAACTTATTGTCGTAAGTGAAGATGCCGTAGCCACTTTTCTGGCAAGCGGGCATGAGCGCGCATTCCCGCGTATGGGCTTCGGCGACAATCATGCCGCCTTCCAATCGCGGGCCGGAAACGATGCGCACTTCAGCCTTGGAAGAGCACATCTCGTCAATCAGAATCCCTTGCACTTGAGCGGCGGATGCCACCACGGCGCAACCGGCCAGCAAGGCCGTAACAAACACACACGGTCGAACGGACACCAATAACCTCCCTGCCGATCTTCTAACATTTCTGGCCGAGGAGCGTCAATCGCGTCACTCCTGTAGGAAAGGCGGCCTGTAGCCGACTACTTCAGCTTGTCCGCCACTTTGGCCAGCGCCGCATTGGCGCAAGCGGCGTCTTTCTCACCGCCCGGCGCACCGCTCACCGAAACCGCGCCGATTAGCTGATCGCCCACCTTAATCGGCACTCCACCCATGGCGTTGATGGTCCCAGGCAGCACCGGAGCCGGCGCGGGGGTACCAGGCGGCAGGTTCGGCGGCGGACCCGAAGGCCGTCCAAAGGCCATGACACTATTCGCCTTCATGCGGCCGACCTCGACCGTGGCCATGCCCGCGCCATCGTCGCGCAGAAAAGCCTTCAGAATATTCGCGCCGTCCACGACGGTGACGGTCACTTTGTAGCCATCCGCACGGCACTTGGCCATGGCCTCGTGGGCGATGGTCTGCGCTACGTCGATAGTAAGCACCTTCTGGGTGGGAAGGCCCTCTTGGGCCAGTGCGCTGGAAGCGAGCGCGACCGCGCAGGCCATCACAACGAGAGAGCGACTGAGTGTGTTCGTGAGTTTCACGGGGCGGAATCCTCCTGACATGGAATCGTTAGATACGGTACCACATCGAAATCCCGGGAACGAAACGCGTGCGAATGCATCTCACAGATAGGTATCGTATCGTAGAGGTATTGTTAGCCCGAAGGAGGGCCGCAAGAATGAAGATTTTCAGGCTTGCCGCCGGAGTCACTTTGCCGGTTCTTTTGGCGTTTCTGTGTTTTGGACAGGAACCGCCTCCGCCACCCGCCGCCGATCAGGCGCCACCGCAGGACTCGCAGCCGCCGGCGCCGCCTCTGACCCCGGATCAGTTGCAGAACCTGGTAGCGCCAGTCGCGCTTTACCCGGATACATTGCTCAGCGAGATCCTGGCGGCGACCACCTATCCGATCGAAGTCGTGGAAGCCCAGCAGTGGCTGCAGCAGAACCGCAACCTGAAGGGTCAAGCCTTGATGGACGCCGCCAAGCAGCAGAATTGGGATCCGAGCGTTCAAGCGCTGGTTGCCTTCCCGGACGTGCTGGCCCGGCTGAATCAGGATATCCACTGGACCACGGATTTAGGGAACGCGTTCCTCGCGCAGCAGGCCGACGTCATGAACGCCGTGCAACAGTTGCGCGCCAAGGCCCAAGCCGCGGGTAAGTTGCAAACGACACCGCAGCAAACCGTGACTACCCAAACCCAGAACGGTCAGTCAGCGATCGAGATTCAACCTGCCGAACCGGGTGTAGTTTACGTTCCAAATTACAATCCCGCATGGGTGTGGGGTCCGCCGGTTTATGGATATTATCCGCCGCTCTTCTATCCCGGCATCGACGTTGGATTCGGATTTTTTCCCGGCATTGATCTCGGGTTCTATTTTGGCGGCGGCTGGGGATTGTGGGGCGGTTTTGGATGGGGCTGGGGATTCAATTGGTTCGGGGGTGCCATCATCCTGAACACGAATTTCTTCCATCGCTACGGTTTTAGCGACTTTCATCGGGGCTTTGGCAATGTATGGCAACATAATCCCGAACATAGGATGGGCGTGCCGTATGCGAATCGAGCCGTCGCCAATCGTTTCGGAGGTGGCGCCGGATTTCGCGGTGCCGCGGCATTCCGAGGCTCCCCGGCCGTGCGAGGTGGAAACGCCTTCTCTGGACGAACAGAAGGACATTTCGCGGCGCCCGAGCGTGCTCCGTCAGGCGGCCATAGCGCCTTTGGCGGAATCCAAAATGGAGGCGCGACGCGCATGCAGAGCGATCACGGATTCTCCAGCATGGGGCACTCCGGCTTCGGTGGCGGCGGATTCCGTGGTGGAGGCGGTGGCGGCGGTGGATTCCACGGTGGCGGCGGAGGCCGGAGGTAACATGACCGCAAAAACGTTCGTTTTCGTATCTGTCACTGCAACCCTGATTGCAAGCGTACCCGTATTCGCGCAAACACCGGTTGCCCAATCGCCAACAGCCAAAAGCGCGCCTAAGGCGCCACAGAAGACTTTCGATTCGGCTGAGGCCGCCACTCAGGCCTTGATCGACGCGGCATCCAAGAACGATGTAGCCACTTTGAAGTTGGTGTTGGGATCGACCGCCAAAGGCATTCTCACTTCCGGCGACCCGAAACAGGATGAAGCCGAGCGCCAGGAATTCGCGAAGATCGCGACCGAGAAGCATCATCTCGAGAAATCGTCGATGAATTCCCACATCATGGTTCTCCTCATCGGCGACCAGGACTGGCCGTTTCCTGTTCCTCTACTTCACGACGGCAACGTCTGGCGCTTTGACCCGCAACGCGGCTCGGTGGAAGTGCGCGCGCGTCAAATCGGAGCGAACGAATTAGATGCGATCCAGGCTTGTGCCGCCTATGTCGGCGTCCAGGACGCTTACGCCGCAAAGAAGCGCTCGGCGGCGGGAACACCGGAATATGCGCAGACCGTGGCAAGTTCGCAGGTTCCCAAGGAATTCGCCGAGGCGGCTGGCCCCAATCCCACTCGGCCCTACCACGGCTATTACTTCCGCGTGCTGAAGCAGCAGGGTCCCAACGCGCCGGGCGGACAGCATCCTTACGTGTTAGGCAAAGCTATGATCGGCGGGTTCGCCTTGGTGGCTTGGCCGGCCCAATATGGCATCTCGGGCATCCATACCTTCATCGTGAATCAGGATGGCGTGGTGTACGAGAAAGATCGTGGAGCACAATCGGCTACTCCGGTCACCAGCTACGATCCCGATGCGTCGTGGTCGCCGGTAGACTAGGTCTCGACTAAAATAAGCGGAGAATGGCGTTCCGCACGTATCTGCGCATCGCGCTCATCGTTCTGCTGGCTGTCCTGGCTTGGAGGCACTACGCGTCCGTTTCTACGACGCGCCTGATCCTCGCTGGCTTGGGAGTGCTTCTGCTGATCGCGGTCATTTTCCAGATGAGCAACCTGCTTCGAAAGTCGCGCAAGCTGCGCGAAGAGGTGCCCAAGAATCCGCTCGGGCTAGAATAGTAGTGTCCTGCGTCCGCGCCTCGGCTAGAATGGGACAAGCATGTCGCCGTCGCGCGACAAAGTTCCCAAGCATCCTCTGGGGCTGGATTCGTAGCTACGGCAAGGCTTCAATCACCCGATCAATCTCCTCTGGGCTGATATAAAAATGCGGCGACATCCGCACCCATCCCTGTCGCGGCGCCGCGATGATGCGCTTCTGCTTTAAATCATGCACCACTTTGCGGCTGTCCAAGCCCGGTTTCTGGATCGCAATGATGCCCGCGCCATTCTCCGGCGTGCGATCACCCAGGATTTGATAGCCCTTCTTCACGGCGCCGTCAGCAAGCTGATCGGCGAGCCCTTGTACCGCCCGCGCCACGCGTTCCACCCCGACTTCGAGTAATAGTTCGATGGACGCCCGCAAGCCATGACAACCAATCGTGTTCAAGGTCCCGCATTCGTAACGCCCGGCATCCTCGCGCAGCGCCATGTCGCGCGATGCATAGTCGTTGTAACCGGCCACGGTGGTCCAACCAAACTCCTGCGGGAAAATCGCATTTTGCCGCGACTTCCGAACATATAGGATCCCGCATCCCTCCGGCCCGAGCATCCATTTGTGCCCGTCGGCGGCCAGCGCATCGATATTCGCCGCCTCTACGTCCAGCGGAAACGCGCCCAGCCCCTGGATCGCATCCACGAAAAAAAAGCAGTGATGCCGCCGGCAGATCTCGCCGATAGCATTCAAATTCGCTCGAAAACCGTTGAGATATTGCACGAAACTTATTGACAGCAGTTTTGCCCCCGTACAGGCGATCTCAATCTCTTCCAGCGGATCGTTCACGGAAAGCCAATCAACCGTACACCTCTGAGCCTCCAGGCGTAGCCAGGGGTAGTAGTTAGCGGGAAATTCTTCCCGAAAAGCTACGATGCGGTCGCCCGGGTGCCAATCCATACCCCTGGCGACCATCGATATGCCCTCGGAGGTATTCTTCACCAGCGCGATCTCGCCACGCTGGGCGTTGATCAAGCGCGCGGCTGCAACTCTAAGACCCTCAAAGGTATCTAACCACCGATCGTAATGCAGCGACCCGAACTGCAGCGCATCCTCCGCCCATTCCTGCATCGCCCGGGCTGATCGCCGGGGCAGTGGCGCCACTGCCGCATGGTTCAGATAAATCAGGTTCTTCGTCACCGGGAACTCGTCCCGGTACTCGCGCCAGAGCGGCTCCGACGCCACCGGGCTCGACCTGTGGCCATAATCGTTCTCGAAACCCATAATCACCACTATACGTTTAATGCGTGAGGGTTTATACTCGATCATAGGAGTCTCTCGATGAAACGCCTGTTGTCCGCTGGCTTGAGTTTTTCGCTTGCTTTGGCGTTGACGGCGCCGGGTCGCCTGCTCGCGGAGGACCCGGAAAAAGACCCCGATCAAATTGGCAATCGGAACGTCGGCAAGGGTGTCAACTTCTACTCACTTGAGAAAGAGATTGCGCTCGGCAAGCAACTCGCTTCCGAAGTCGAGCGTCAGGCCAAGATCATCAACGACCCGGTAATCGCCGAGTATGTCAATCGCGTGGGTCAGAACCTGGTGCGGAATTCCGACGCCAAGGTTCCGTTCACCATCAAGGTGGTGGACAGCGAGGAAGTGAACGCTTTCGCGCTACCGGGCGGATTCTTCTTTGTAAACTCCGGGCTGATTATGAAGGCGGACAACGAAGCCGAACTGGCCGGCGTGATGGCGCATGAAATCGGACACGTGGCGGCGCGGCATGGAACCAGGCAGGCTACGCGCGGCGAGATCGCGCAGTTGGGCATGATCCCGCTGATCTTCATGGGCGGCTGGACCGGGTATGGAATCTATCAGGCAGCGAGCGTCCTGGTGCCGATCGGCTTCCTGCAATTTTCGCAGCGCATGGAGTCCGAAGCGGATCTGCTGGGCTTGGAATACATGTACAAAACCGGATACGATCCAACCGCGTTTGTGGACTTCTTCGAAAAGATCGAGACTCTGGAAAAGCGCAAGCCTGGAACCATGTCCAAGGTTTTCTCCACGCATCCGCCTACCGACGCCCGCATTCGCGCGGCCCAGAAGAACATTCAGGAATATCTCAAGGCCAAGCCCGAGTACGTGCTCACCACCTCTGAGTTTAACGACGTTAGAGCGCGCCTGATGGCGATGCACAACAAGCGCAAGATCGACAACCCGGCGGATGCCAACAAGCCCACGCTGCGGCGCGCACCCGGCTCCGGCGGCGGCACGGTGGGTGCCGACGACGGCAATAGCGGCGGCAGCAGTACAAACTCCGATGACGAAGACCGTCCAACTTTAAAGCGTCGGCCATCGTCTGATAATTGACAGCTACCTTCTCCTAATTGTGAAACAAGCCCCACGGCCTAAGCCTCCGTGGGGTTTTTGTTTGAGATACGCGGCGACTGACGTTAGCCACAGATGAACACGGATGAACACCGATAAAAGCGCACATGTCGACTGGCCTTGAGCCTCCGTGGCCTTGTGTCTTTATCTGCGTTCATCCGTGTTCATCAGTGGCCATTTGTTTAAACTGAATCATGCGCCTTCGCCTCAGCCTGGCCTTGTTGCTGTTCGCCTTTGCGGCCCTCGCTGAAACCGGCTGGCTAACTGCCGGCAGGGCCTGGTGGGCGCACGTCCAGTTCCTGGCCGACGATAAACTCGAAGGCCGCGACGTCGGGACAAAAGGTTACGAAGCCGCCGCGGATTATGTCGTCAAGCAGTTTGAACGCGCAGGACTCGCTCCCGGCGCCGGTTCCAGCTATTCCCAGCCGGTTCAGTTCATCAAGGCCAGCCTGGACGAACCCGGATCTCGTATTGAACTCCTGCGCGAAGGCAAAACCATCCCCGTTACTCTCGGTGACCAGGCACTGCTGCGTTGGGGCAGCGAGAATATCCCCGACGTGGACGCGCCGCTGGTGTTCGCCGGATATGGCCTGGATATTCCGGAGGCAAGCTACAGCGATCTGAGTAGCCCGGATTTGCGGGGCGCCGTCGCCGTCTATATTTCCGGAGGACCCTCAAACATTTCGGGCAATCTGCGTTCCCACTATTCCTCCGCCGAAGAACGAGCCAGAGCGTTCAAAGCGGCCGGCGTGGTTGGCAGCATCGCTATTCCCAATCCCCGATCCATGGAGGTCCCGTGGGCCCGCTACAGTGCCAATCGCCTGCAGGACCGCATGTCGCTGGCCGATCCGGCGTTCTCGGCGAGAGCCGGAAGCTTCTCCGCCACTTGGAATCCCGCGAAAGCTGACGAGCTGTTTGAAGGCTCCGGCCACACCTTTGCCGAGGTTCTGGACGCCGCCGATCACAACCGGCCGCTGCCGCATTTCGCCCTCGCGGTCCGGGTGCGCGCTCACACCTCCCGAAAGATCGCAAAGGTGCAGTCTCGTAACGTGGTCGGCCTGCGGCCGGGCTCGGACCCGCAACTCAAGAACGAATACGTGATCGTCTCGGCTCACCTGGACCATCTTGGGGTCGGCCAACCCGTGAATGGCGACGCCATCTTCAACGGCGCCATGGATGACGCCTCCGGCATCGCATCGCTGATCGAGATCGCGCGCGCGCTCAAAATCGCCGACGCGAAACCCAAGCGCTCCATCGTTTTTCTAGCCGTCACGGGCGAAGAGAAAGGCGAACTGGGCTCGCGTTATTTCGCCGAACGTCCCACCGTGCGTGGGCGCATCGTGGCCGACATCAATATGGACATGTTCCTGCCGCTGTTTCCGCTGCACTATCTGGAAGTGCAGGGCCTGAACGAATCGACGCTGGGCGACGACATCCGCGCCGTAGCGGCCGCTGCCAACGTGGAGGTGCAAGCCGACAAGGAACCCGATGCCAATCGCTTTATTCGCAGCGACCAGTACAGCTTCATCAAGAAAGGCGTGCCCGCGCTGGCGTTCAAATTCGGCTGGATTCCAGGCAGCCCGGAAGAGAAGATTTTCAGGACTTGGTACAGCACGCGCTATCACGGCGTGTCGGACGATGTCACCCAGCCCGTGGATTTGGAGGGAGCCGCGCAGTTCAATAGCATCCTCGCGGCGCTGATCGAGCGGGTGGCCGACGCGCCGCAACCTCCCGAGTGGAAGCCGGATAGTTTCTTCCGCCGCTTCAGCGATCCGCGTTCATCGGCGTTCATCGGCGGCCATTGATTTTTGGCTGTGCTGTTTCTGGAATTGCGCGGCCACAAATGCGCCGGCCCGATCGATGGCCTCGCGCCCCTCGCTGAGCGCGAAAGCAAAGAGGTGCCAGACATGCGGCATGCGCGGCCAAATTTCCAATTGCACCTCCACGTCCGCCTCACCGGCTCGCGCCGCCAGGCGCGTGGCATCGTCCAACAAAACTTCCGCCGATCCTACTTGGATGAGCAGCGGCGAAAGCCCAGCCAGACTGGCGTAAATGGGAGAGGCCAGCGCGCTGCGAGGCGAAGCGCCGTTCAGATAGACGGTCCCAATCTGGAACAATCCTTCGCGGTTCACGGCCGGATCAGCCGCGGCCTTGCTCAACATCGACGCGCCTGTGCACTCCAGATCTGCCCAGGGAGAAATCGCCACCGCTGCCGCCGGCATCGGCAGCCCGGCATCGCGTGCCGCCACCAGCATTGCGACGGTCAATCCTCCACCCGCTGAATCGCCAGCGATCGCGATGGCCCCGGGCGCGATTCCTTGTGCGAGCAGCCCGCGGTAGCCGGACACTGCGTCCTCCACCGCCGCTGGAAACGGGCTCTCTGGCGCCAGCCGGTAATCGAGCGCCAATCCACGCGCACCGGCGTCACGGGCCAGCGCGCTGAATAACGGCCGGTAACCGAGCGAACTGCCGAGCAAATAGCCGCCGCCATGCAGATAAAGCAGAACCCGCTCCTTCGACGCGCCCGGCGTAGTGGACCAACGCGCCGGAACGCCACCCACTGTCGCCGTGTCGAAGACGACATCCTCGCCGACCGGAATGCCCGCCAGCATCGCTTCAAAATTCTCGCGCGCTTCGGGAGGCGGAGCCGCCAGGTCCGGGCCTGAGGTCCGCAGCATGGTGATGATCGATTCCAATTCCTGTGCGCTCATTCCAGAAGCTCCTTGGTAAAGTTCGAGACTATCACTTTGCTAGCAGAGGAAGCAGCACCATTCCTCCAGGCGCAGAATCTCCTTCGGCGAAAAACCTTCGGGAACATCCCAATCCGGAAAACCCGAAAGGATCAGCGTCGATTCCGGTTTCCGCACGCGCTCCAGTTCCGGCGCAATCCGCTCCAGCGTCGCCGCATCGATGTTCGCAACAACCACGTCCGCCCACTCCGATCGAACCGCATCCACCGACCCTACGAACATCGGCACTTGGACGCGTTCGCGCGCGATGCGCACCGCCTCGGGATCGACGTCGCAGCCGATCACGCAGCCCGCGCCGACCAGCCTCGCGGCATCCGACAAAATTCCCGATCCCGAGCCCACGTCCAGCACTCGCGCGCCCGGTTTCACACACCGCTCGATGGCCTGCAAACAAAGTTGCGTCGCCGGGTGCCGACCCGTTCCACAAGCCATGCCGGGATAAATTTCCAGCCGCAATCGCCCCGCCGGAACGGTCGCCGCTCGATCCCACGGCGCCACCAAATAGAACCGCTCGCCCACACAAATCGGCGGCCAGGCCTCGCGTGTCGCTTGCTCCCAGTCAATAGATTGCTCTTCACGAAACTGGGGAGTGAACTGAGAAAAATGTTCCAGTAACGCCGCGCGATCCGCGCTCGTCTCAAAGAATGCCCGTAACCCGCCGCCTTCTTCGGTGATGCCAGCGGTGCCGCATTCCTGCAGCTCCGCGATGAGTATGTCCTCAAGATCGGGCGACGGGTGGAAAAGGAGCGAAAACAATCCTCAGTTTACGCAATTGTGATAATCCGCAGTTGTGATAAAGTAAGTTACACCCTTCCCTGTCGAAGTTGCCCGACTAAGCTAGACACCCCCATGGCGACCCCTGGATTCGACGAACCGCGCATTGCGACAGGTCCGTTTTCAAGTTACGTCTTAGACAGCGCATATGATGAGATGTTCGACGCGGACGGCCAGCCGCGCCGCCATTATCGCGCGCTGTACGAGCTGCTGCTCGGCTTGCCGGCCGAAGAAATGCGCCGCAAAAAGCAGGCCGCCGACGTATCGTTTCTGCACCAGGGCATCACGTTCACCGTTTACGGCCGCGACGAAGGTACCGAACGCATCTTCCCGCACGACCTGCTGCCGCGCATCATCACCAGCGCCGAATGGCAGACCATCGAAAGAGGCTTAACGCAGCGCATAACAGCCCTCAATTTCTTTCTGCGCGACATCTACAACGAAGGCCGCTGCCTCGCCGACGGCGTCGTGCCGCGCGAAATGGTTTATAGCTGCAAACATTTTCGGCGGCAGATGCGCGGCGTCACCGCGCCCAAGAACATTTATGTCGCCGTCATGGGTACCGACCTTATCCGGCTCCCCGACGGCCGCTTTGTCGTACTCGAAGACAACCTGCGCGTGCCGAGCGGCGTGTCCTACATGCTCACCTCGCGCCAGGTGATGAAACGCATCTTCCCGGAATTGTTCCGGCACACCGACATTCGGCCGATCGATCATTATCCGGAAGCCTTGCTCACCACCCTCCGCGCGCTCGCCCCCGAAGGCCGCGGCGAACCGAACATCGTGCTATTGACGCCCGGCGTGTATAATTCCGCGTACTTCGAACACACCTATCTCGCCCGCCAAATGGGCATCGAGCTGGTGGAAGGCCGCGACCTGGTGGTCCACGACAACGTCGTTTACATGCGCACTACCGGCGGCTTGCGCCGCGTGGACGTGATCTACCGGCGCGTGGATGACGACTTCATCGATCCGCTGGCCTTTCGATCCGATTCCATCCTGGGCGTGGCCGGGCTGTTCAACGCCTACCGCGCGGGCAACGTCACGCTCGGCAACGCGCTCGGCACCGGCGTGGCCGACGACAAGGCGCTCTACGCCTACGTTCCGAAGTTAATCAAATATTTCCTGGGCGAAGATCCGATTCTCGACAACGTCGAAACATATCTGATGACCGAGCCCTCCGAGCGCCGCCACGTGCTCGCCAACCTGGAGAAATATGTTGTGAAAGCGGTTGGCGAATCGGGCGGCTACGGCATGCTGATCGGTCCGCATTCCACGGCCGAGCAGCGTCAAGAGTTCCGGGAGCGCATCGAAGCCGATCCGCGCAACTACATCGCCCAGCCGACCATCATGCTTTCGCGCGCGCCCTGCTTTTTCGATGGCCGCGTGGAACCGCGCCACGTCGATCTGCGCCCCTACATTCTTTGCGGCGACAAGGTGACCATTGTGCCCGGTGGGTTGACGCGCGTGGCCCTGCGCTCAGGATCGCTGGTGGTGAACTCATCGCAAGGCGGAGGCAGCAAGGACACATGGGTGCTGCAATGACCAACGCCGCTTGCTCACGCGCGCGGCTCAGCCAGCGCGTAACCGAGCCGCGACCGTAAGGGAGCGGAAATAGAAAATGTTATCCCGAGTCGCCGACAACCTGTACTGGATGAGCCGCTACCTGGAACGCGCCGAACATACCGCGCGCGTACTCGGCGTTCAATTAAACCTGATGCTCGAGCAGGATCCGCGCTCGTCCGACCGCCGCTGGCTGCGCGTGCTTTCCAGCCTGGGCCATCCCGGCGGCGTCACCGAGAACAGCGATCCGTTCACTCGCGCCCAGACCTACGCGCTGCGCAACATCACCGGCGGCATCGCTTCGGCGCGTGAGAATGCGCGCCAGGTTCGCGAACAAATCAGCTCCGAGATGTGGGAACATCTGAACCGCCTGTTCCACGAAGTGCGGCGCATGGAAGCGGCCGGCCTTTGGAGCTCGCAGCCGCTCGATTTTCTCACCGTGATTCTAGAAAGCTCGCATTTAGTGCAGGGCGTAACCGATTCCACCATGAATCACGGCGAAGGCTGGCAATTCATCCAGGTGGGCCGCTTTATCGAACGCGCCGCCGCCATCGCCCGCCTTCTGGATGTCTACTTCCGGGAATTTCCCGCCGGCCAACCAATGGACTCGGGCGAACACATGGAATGGATCGGCCTGCTTCGCAGTTGCACCGCGTTTGAAGCCTACTGCAAGGTTTACACCGCGGACCTGCGTCCCGAGCGGGTGGCCGAATTCCTGCTGCTCAATAACGAATTTCCCCATTCAGTCCGCTTTGCGGCCGACCATTTGCAGCGCTCGCTCGAAGCCATCAATCAGGCGGCGGCCAGTAAAAGATCTCCGCGCGTGGCCAAGATCGCCGGCCGACTCAGCGCGGGCCTGATGTTCACCCCGCTCGAAGAAGTGGTCGCGAGCCTGGCCGAGTTTTTCGCCGACATCCAGCGGCAATGCTCCCGCATCCACACCGCGCTCTACGAGGTCTATATCACTTATCCGGTGGAAGCGGCCCTGGAAGCTTAAGTCAGCCCAAACGCATGTATTAGTCATTTATGTACTACAGCATCCGGCACCTCACCAAATTCCGCTATAGCGCGCACGTCAGCGAAAGCCTGATGGAGGCGCGCATGCAGCCGCGTTCCGACGGCCCCCAGCGCTGCCTTTCCTTCCAACTCGTGGTGCAGCCAAAGGCGCGCGTGCAATACTATCGCGACTATCTGGGCAACACCGTGCATCACTTCGATGTGCCGGGACGGCACAAGCAGCTCTCCATCGTCGCCGACGCTCTGGTGGACGTGCAGCCCGCGCCTTCCTTGCCCCAGTCCCTGGCCGGTGGCGCCTGGGACGAGCTGGATGAAATGATCGCCGCCGGCGACTACATCGAGATGCTGATGCCCAGCCATTTCGGCCAATCCACCGAACTACTGGAAGAATTCGCGCACGAACTGGACGTGGAATCGCGCGCCAAGGCACGCCGCAGCGATCCGCTGGAGTTTGTGTTGAACCTCAGTGCCCTGCTCTACACCAAGATCGCTTATGTTCCCAAAATCACCCGCGTCGATTCACCCATCGACCACGCGCTCGAAAGCCGGCAAGGGGTTTGCCAGGACTTCGCTCATATCATGATCGGCTTGACCCGCCGCATCGGGATTCCTTGCCGCTACGTCTCCGGCTATCTGTTCCACAAAGCAGGCGACAAAACACGCTCGGCCGAAGGCGCCACGCACGCCTGGGTGGAGACGCTGCTGCCGGGCTTAGGCTGGGTGGGTCTGGATCCGACCAACAATGTGCTGGCAGGCGAGCGGCACGTCCGCACCGCGGTGGGTCGCGATTATGCCGACGTTCCGCCCACCAAAGGCGTTTTCAAAGGATCGGCCGAGAGCCAATTGCTGGTGTCGGTCCACGTGGCTCCGTCCGACGCACCACCGCTCGAACCGGAGATGGGCATCGAAGACTGGTCCCTCGCACTGCGCGAAGATGGCTTGGACCCCGACGTGGCCACCCACCAGCAGCAGCAACAACAACAGCAGTAGCTGGCAGCTCGATCCGCAGCCCTTACTTCGTCCCGTTGGCTGGCGGGTTGGTTGCCGTGGCTTGCAGCGTTTCCTTAGGCTCTTCGACAGTGATGTAGACCGGCTGCTCCAGTATCACTGGCTCTTTGCCCGTCGTCTTCACCACCAGCTGCAGGCGCCCGGGTTTGGCGAAGGGCGGGATACGGAACTCAATGGAATCGTCATTCTGTTCCAGCACCTTCACCTTCATGTCGAAGGTATGGTCGCTCAGATAAACCTCGTCCACTTTGGTTTTATCCAGATATACGCCCTGGATTTTCAAAACCGATCCGGTTTTGCCGCTGTCTGGCAACACCTTCTGCATCACGGGAACTTGAGCTGAGAGCGAGGCCGCTCCAGCCCCACACATCAACAGCAACGAAAGAACAGGCGTAAGTCGCATTCTTGGTACGCTCCGTACCAAGGACTTTATTCCCATCCCGAATAGATCGCAATGAACGCAAAGTACTAAAAAGCGCCGGGGAAAAGGCTGACCTGGAGACGGTAGGAGAAGCTAAGGGAGCGCGCGGGCTGGAGGATTGGCCAGCCCGCAGGAGGAGAAAAACGGCAAGATATTAGCGTTCAGCGGTGAGATGAAGACCTTTATGGATGGCATAGAGCGCCAGTTCCAAACGGTCCGACACACCGAGCTTGTCGAAGATGTTGTGCAAGTGGTTCTTGACGGTCTGTTCGCTGATAAACATCTTCTCGGCCATTTCCTTGTTCTTGTAGCCCTGGGCGACCAGTTGAACGATCTCGCGTTCGCGCTGGCTCAAGGGGGACCGCTCGCGCGCCTTGCCGGAACCTCCGCCGCCGGGAAGTTCGCCGGGCGCCGCAAACTGCCGCATGACGGCTGCCGTGGTGTGCGAATCCAGCCAGATTTCGCCGCCGTGAACCTTGCGGATGCTTTTGACGATCAACTCCGGAGCGGTCTGCTTCAGGACGATGCCGGAGCAACCGAGCTTCATGGCCTGTACGAACTCGTTCTTGTCTTCCGAGGCCGTCAGCACGATCACGCGCGTGCGCTTGTTGGTCTGCTGTAAGGCTTGGAGAGCGGAAAGACCGTCCAGATTGGGCATGCGAAGATCGAGCAGCAGCACATCGGGATCCAGCTCCTGGACTCTGTCCAGTACCTCGCAGCCGTCCGAGGCTTCGCCTACAATCTGGAAATCCTCTTCTAAGCTGAGCAGCTTCTTCAGGCCGTCACGCACAATGGGGTGGTCGTCGGCGATGAGGATCCGGATCATGCCCTTCCTTGGCTCCGCTGGTGTGTGGCGTAGCCCCTGTTCTTCCAATGTGGTGAAGGTGTCGCTCATATATAGTGTATCGACCATCCGCATCTAGATTCTACAAGGGTACTGGTACGGAATCAATTTCAGGTAACGCTTAAACTAACCGGGCGAAACCACTTAGATCCCGAGGTAGAAACCCTCTATAACGAACCCCTAATGCTGAATTCCCTAATTACTTTAGTACTATTTCTACCGATCCCTGTCAAGGTAGTATCGCACCCGCTGACGATCTATTCCCGCGCCAATTCCATGGCGGTGACATAAATTTGGCTTACACATGCGGGATAAGCGCCGAGAGTTGGTGCCGTAAGTTGTTGATAACACGGAGCGCCGGTGAGGCCACCGGTTGGTTGTGGACAACGGGTCCATGGTGCTGGTGCATTCGGCGCGAGTGGCGGAACTGCGGCTTACGTTGGCTGTGGGTGGCGGCGCTAGAGCCGCGCTGCAACCCTGCTGTCACGCGTCTTCAAGAAACCTACGAATTCCGCCGCGTTGCGCGTCAAGCCAGGGAAGGTCGCGATGGTGCGTTCGTCCGGATCGACAATCGCGTAAAACGGAATGGCCACCGTACCGAAGCGCTTTTCTTCGAGCTGCTGGTTCTGCTCGGAGGGGGCGTCGGTGCCGTCGGTATAAAGGTCTACCAGCACGAAATCCTTCAACAGGCCGTTGATTTCGGGCTTCGGAAACATATTGGCCTTCATCCAATGACAGTTGGTGCAGGCATAGCCGGTGAAATTGATGAAGACCAGCTTGTTTTCCGAGCGCGCCTTGGCGAGCGCTTCTTTGTACTGGTTCTTCATCCAAACCGGGGCACCGGATTCCCCGCCCCCGCCACCGAGCAACGCAACTTCTTTGGCTTGGACCGGAATGAACGCTTCCACGTTGCCGAGCGAGGCGCCGAAGAGTCCAGGCAATAAGCTAATGGAGAACGTAAGGAACAGCGCGGCCACCAGCACGCGGCCCACGCCTAAATGGTCGTCGGCCTGGATTCCTTCCAGGCGCAAAAAGCCGAGCAAGTAGAGACCGGGAAGCGCGAAGAGCACAATCCACAAGGCGAGAAACATTTCGCGGGAAATGAGACCGGTTTGCAGGATCTGATCGGCGGAGCTTAAGTACTTCACCGAGATCGCGAGCACCACGAAACCGGCCACTACTTTCACGCGCATCAGCCAGCCGCCGCTCCTGGGGAGCTTTTGCAGGAACGACGGAAATAGAGCGAGCACAAAAAACGGCGAGGCGAGGCCCGTAGCGAAAGCCGCCATTCCAAACACCGGCTGCAGTCCGCTGGTCTGCACCGAAGCTGCAAGCAGCGGACCGACAAATGGGCCCACGCAAGCGAATGAAGTCAGTGTGAACGTCAGACCCATTAGCAGCGATCCGAAGTATCCTCCGCCTTCCGATGCCTGATTCATTTTCGTGAGCAAGCCCGAAGGCAGCGTCAACTCATAGGCGCCGAGCAAGCTCAATCCAAAGATGACGAACACGACTGCGATGAATCCGTTCACCCATGGGCTGTTACCCAGTTGCACCACGCCGAAGCGTCCACCGATGCCTTTGAGCAGCGCGCCGAGTCCGGTGAAGAGAACGACGATTCCCAAGCAAAAGACCGCAGCTTGCATCACGCCGTCGCGCTTGCCACCTGTTTGCCGATTCAAGAAATAGGACACCGTAAACGGGATCATGGGGAAAACGCACGGCGTGAAAATAGCCGCAAGTCCCGCGCCGAAGGCAGTGAGCAGGAAAAGACTGAAGCCGGAAGATTGCGGCGCTGGTGCGACCGGTGCTGTCGCTGGGGTTGGGGCTGCTACAGCGGTTGGCACGAGAGTATAACCGGAAGGAATCAGGATGGCTGTGGCTTTGGCTGACGGATCGATCGTGATGGATGCGGTCGCCGTTTTTTTCTTTGGCGGCAAACAGATCGTATCGTTGCAGGATTGGTACCGAACGTTGGCCGTGATGTCAGCCGGTCCCGCGGCTGCGTCCTTCTTCAACTCGATGTCGAACAACAGAGCGTACTGCTCAGAAAATGTCTCGGTGTCGATGCCAAAGCTCGGGTCGAGCTTGCGCACCGGCTTGGCCTGATAAATCTGGAAGCCGGCGACGACCGGATTTTGGGCGATGCTCGCGGTGGTCGGATTCGGGCCGCCCGGAGGCGTGGTCATCGAATAAACGTGCCAGTGCGGCTGAATGGTCCCGGTAAACTTCGCCAGCACGTGCGAGCCGGGCGCGGCGGATTTTGCGTCGAACGTGAGCGCCCATTGAACAGGGTCTTCGGCGGCAATGAGAGACGACGCGGCGATGGAGGACAGCGCAAAGCAACAGACCAGGATTCGCCGAATCATACTAGTCCGCCTTGGCTGCGCCGGCCAGGTGGCCAAACGCCAGTTCTGCCTCGATTTGTTGGTTGATCTTTCCCTCGGCGAACTCGGCGGCCACGCGGATGGCATTCTTGATGGCGTGAGCGTTGGAACGGCCGTGCGTGATGATGCACACGCCTTTGACACCGAGCAAGGGCGCGCCGCCATACTCGGAATAATCCACGCGCTTCTTGAATTCCTTAAACGCGGTGCGGGCCAGCACGTAGCCGATTTTGCGCGTGATGGTGGCTTCCAGCGACTCGCGCAACATCTGATACACCATCTCCACCAGGCCTTCGCTGACCTTCAACGCGACATTGCCGATGAAGCCATCGCAGACAATGACGTCGGTATCGCCGGCATAAATGTCGCGGCCCTCGACGTTGCCGATGAAATGAATGGGGAGCGCTTTGAGCAGCGGCGTCGCGGCCTTGGTGAGTTCGTTGCCTTTGTGTTCTTCTTCGCCGATCGAAAGCAGCCCGACGCGCGGTCGCTCGGTATGAAAGATCACGCGCGAGTAGATATCGCCCATCACGGCGAATTGCCCGAGCATGCGGGGCGAGCAGTCCACGTTCGCGCCGACGTCCACAACCACGACGGGAGTGCCCTTCACGGTTGGAAAAGCCGATGCCAGAGCCGGGCGATCCACGCCAGGCAGCATCCCTTGTACCATTTTCGCCGTGGCCATCACAGCACCGGTGTTGCCGGCCGACACGACGCCGTCGGCAAGTCCGTCGCGTACCAGGCGCGCAGCAACATGGATGGAGCTGTCGCGCTTTTGGCGCATGGCCTTGACGCTGTCTTCCATGGTGACCACTTCGCTGGCATGCCGGACTTCCAGCGGCAAGTCGGTCCAGTCTTCGTGCTTGTCGAGCTCCGCCCGAACCACGTCTTCCTTGCCGACCAGAATGACTCGGACACCCAACGACCGTGCCGCTCGAACAGCTCCCTCAACTTCGGCCTTCGGGGCGTCGTCGCCGCCCATTGCGTCAACCGCGATGGTCACCATGGAATGACGTTTTCCGCTAGCTTATTCTTCCGCAACCTCGATCACCTCACGGCCTTTGTAACGGCCGCAATGAGGGCAGGCGCGGTGCGGGAGCTTCGGTTCGTGGCAATTGGGGCACTCGGCGCGGCCCAGGGCGCGCAAATGGTCGTGCGACCGGCGCGTGGAGGTGCGCTGCTTGGAGTGTCGGCGTTTTGGATTCGGCATCTTCTCTTCCTTATTGTATTGTCAAGGGCGCTTGGCTTGGAGCGCTTTAACCGCGGGCGCCTAACCTGCGCTTTCTTTAGCTTGCAACTTCTTGAGCGCGGACCAGCGGTCGTCCACGAGTTTGGCTGCGCATTCGCAGTTTATCAGGTTCCGGTTTTGGCCGCATACCGGGCAAATGCCCCGGCAATCGGCGCGGCAAACGCGCTGCATCGGCATGCTGAGCAGAACATGCTCGCGCAAAACATCCTTGAGTTCGATGCCGGCGCCATCATAAAAGGCGATTTCGGCTTCTCCTTCATCAAGTTCGACTTCCTCTTCGTCATCGCCGGTTTCGGCCGGGCGATAAAACAGATCGAAGCTGGAATCAATCGGGAACTGGGCCGGCTCCAGGCAGCGATTACAATCGCACTGCATGGTGACTGCCAGATGTCCCCGCACGCGGATTTCCCCCAACGTATGCGGGAGAAGCTCCGCGGAACCTTCCGTTTGGAGCGGAGTAGCCTGACTTAGCCGGTCGCCGTCGTCGTGAAACTCGATTTCACCGGGCGGGAAAACCGCCTCAAAGTGAACCTTCTTAAGTTCCAGCTCCTTGACGCTGATAAACACACCATCACCTCGCGATTTCGGAGCGTTAAACGATTAGTATAGCAAGAGTTGGGATTGGCGGTTAGGGATTGGGGATTGGCAATTGGCTCCGGCGAATGAAAGCCGATGGGGGGTGGAGATCAGTAGCAGACGTCAGGTAGCTGCGTTCGCTAGCAGAACTAACATGCCGGATGACGTCATGACGCAGGAGCCATCTAACCCCGTCAGAGATCTGATTTTCTTGTTATCTTGGACCACGAGCTGTGCGAAGGGCTCGTCATTTGGAACGTCAATCTGAAGAGGTGATTTTATGAGCGCGATCCGATTGTGTCTCCTGTTGCTTGCCGCGCTTCCGGTGGTCCCTCAGGACAAAAACTCGCTTCCACGAGACATCGACCCGGTGACGCTCTCGCGGCTGCCCCCGGTCTCCGCGGCAGACCTGGACGAAGAGGGGAAGCGTCTTCTGGCCGCCAGGACCAACTACACGCCAGGGCCGGGGCCGGGCCACGTCTCGATCTACAGCCCGCGGGAGATCGATCTGGGTATTCCCTCAGGTGCGAAGAGCCCGGTAGGTCCTCGATACTTTCAGCTCGCAGTGCTGATCATCGCCAGGGAGATCGACCAACAGTACGAATGGACCGCGCACGAGCTGGCGGGCCGGCGGCAAGGCTTGGAACAAGCGGTCATTGATGTCGTCAAGTACAACAGGGACGTGGCGTCACTGTCCGACAAGGACGCGACGCTGATCACTTTCGGGCGCGCACTGTTTCGCGAACACCGGGTTAGCAGTGAACTTTGGGAAAACATGGTGAGCGATTTCGGGCGTCAGCGCACGGTCCAGCTCATGATGATCATGGGCGAATACTTCAAGGCAGGCTTCATGATGAATGCCGTCGATCAGCACCTTCCGCCAGGGCGCGAGGCACTGCTGCCGCCATTAAAGAGATAATACGTGCGTTTAACGTGGTCCCGAAGTCTCGCTGGAGAAAATATGCCTCGGGCGAGCGATTGTTCGGCGTGGGGCATAAGCTCGACGTTTGCAGTTGGCTTGTCACCTGGCGGCTGGCGGAAGATTAAACTGCGAAGTGGAGCATTGCTCAGCAAGGAGACACGCAGAGATGAAGCAGAGCACGAAGCGCATACTGACGACTCACGCGGGCAGCCTGCCGCGGCCGGCGGATCTGATCGAAATGTACCGGGACCGGGCACCGGCCGAGAAGCTCGAATCGCGGTTAACTAGCGCTGTCGCCGAGGTGGTGCGGCAACAGGTAGAAGCTGGCGTTGACGTGGTCAACGATGGTGAATTTGGAAAGCCCATGGCGGATGACGTCGATTATGGGGCATGGGCGTTCTACATTTACGAGCGGCTGAGCGGTTTCGAAATGCGGGAGCGGCCGCAGGGCTTCAACTTCGCGAATTCGTTCCTGGCCGGCAGCAAGGATCGCGCGGAGTTCGCCGAGTTCTATGCAAGCGGCGAGGCCGGAGTGGGCGTGCGCGCGCGTTCGCTACAGGCTCCGACGAACGTTGGGCCGATCCGATACACAGGACACCAACTAATTCAGCGCGACATCCGGAATCTGAAAGCGGCTCTCGCGGATGTGCGGGCCGAAGACGCTTTCCTCACGGCGGCAGTAACTGGCGTGACCTTGCCTGGCGAATACTACACGCATCCGGAGGAACAAGCGGCGGCCGTGGCGGAAGCGATGCGGGAGGAGTACAAGGCGATCACCGATGCCGGGCTGAACGTGCAGTTGGACGATCCGATCATCGTCAATGTGTACGAATGGCGGTACTCGATGAGTGGAGACATGGCGGCTTTTCGAAAATGGGCAGAGTCCCACGTGGAATTGGTCAATCACGCGCTCCGGGGCATACCGGAGGAGAAGGTCCGGTACCACATCTGCTGGGGCAGTTGGAAGGGTCCGCACAGCTCCGACCTGCCCTTGCGGGACGTCATCGACCTCATGCTGAAGGTGAAGGCCAGCCAGTACTCGGTGGAGGCGGCGAACCCACAGCACGAGCATGAATGGAAGGTTTGGCGCGATGTGAAGCTGCCCGCGGGCAAGGCGGTGATTCCGGGCGTAGTGACGCACAAGACGAACGTGCTGGAGCATCCCGAGGTGGTGGCGGAACGGATCGTGCGCTACGCCGGCGTGGTGGGCCGTGAGAACGTCATCGCCGGCACGGACTGCGGCATGGGCGGGCGAATCCATCCACAGGTGGCCTGGGCGAAGCTGCGCGCGTTGTCCGCCGGAGCCGCGCTCGCGAGCGGGCAGCTCTGGGGACGAACGACTTCTTCGGTTTAGGATGCTGGTGGTCCCCACAGGGAACTGGAACTCAACCTCAATGTTCCGACGAGCCCGGGTTGGAAAACGACAGACCAAGTGTCACCTCGCTATTCACAAACTGGAAAGCAGGTGGCAATGAGCCATGCTGCCAACTCAAGCGCAGCTGGAGGTAAGCGGAGAACGGCGCAATGAAGGTGATGCGAGTATATGAGCGCGCAAGGGAATCTTGCGATTCAGCGGGTTTCTGCAAAGCCCCATACACTCCGACATCCTCATTGGTGAAAGGCTCCTTCTCATAAAGCCAGCGCATCCGATAGGAGAAATCGACGGTCAAGGGCCTGTCGCCCAAGAAATTATGCGTGATGTTGTAAGGCGAGCGCACGCTCGCGTCCCACCCGGCGACCCAGCGAAGGATTCCGCTGGGTTGGGGCGCACCGTCGATCATATGCCAATCCACCCGTAGCCCCCTTTCGACGCCTGTCATGGGCGCGAAAGTGAACTGGGCGGGCTGCTTTAGCGAACCCTGTCTGATCGGGTTCAGAATAATGGGCAGCCGGAGATTGGCCCCTGCAACCATGTTCAGGTCGCGGGTCTGATAACCCGAGAAATGCTTCACTAACGCAGGAGCCCACTCGGGGCCGGCTCGAACGCTGAACTCCAGCGGCCGGACGCCCAGGATTGGTGGGATCATCCGGCACGGTAGTGTCTTGACATGCATTTTGGCCCCCACGCTCTTGCAGTCTCCCTGCCCCAATTCCAGCCAGAACTGGTGGTTGTCGTCGAACCTGAAATCGTACATCACCGCGGCTGTCAAGGAATTGAAGTTGTCCCTTTGGGTGTGATCGAACTCGTACATGGCCGGAAGTCCGATCCAGCCCCAGCCGAGCCGCGCCGACTCATACGTCTGGACGTCCCAAGTCTGTTTGATTCCAAGCGCGATCGGCGCGAAAGAAATGCTGCCCTGCGAGACGCCCGGTTGCGTCAGCCGATTGTAATTCCACGCGAACCAGCGCCTATAGAGCCAACTGGTCATCGGATTCGGACTCTCATCCTCGTCGCCAGGAGGCGGTTGCTCATCACCGCCATTTTTGAACTCTTTGTCGCAAGGGCGGATTCCCCGGCTGGGCGCTTGCTTGCCGCCGCTCCAACAAGCGTGTCCCTTGGGCGCGGCCGCGGGCTTCCAACTCGGATCATTTACGTTTGCGGGGATCCCATACGCATTGGCCCAAATCGCGTGTACCGGCAGAACAATCAGAACCGTATTGTCGTTGCAGAAGGTGGAGACATCCGAGGATCCATAGAAGAGAATATTCGACGAGTCCACCGTTTGGGTCACGACGGTCCACGACCAGAATTGACAATTTGGAACGTTCTTGCGGATCAACACGGATCCGGAGAGAAACACCTTTGAAGAATTGATCGCATTGATCACCGTGTTCTTGTCGCTGCTCAGGTTAATGGAATCCCAGACCACGGGCATATTCCATTCGACGCCGTTCCTTATAAAATGCCCGAACATGCCGCTTTTACCATCCAGGCGGGTGAACTGCAGGATGCAGCCTTCGACCGGATCGCCGTTAGGACAGTCCTCGGCGCTCACCGACTTTTCGCTGGGGTGGAAGGCGAACCGGCAACCTTTGTCCTGACGCTCTCCGGTGTCGGTATCGCAGTTCGGGGCGCCGCCCGAGTCCCAGGTATCCGTGCTCTCGACGGGACTCGGGGCAGGCTGGGCGTTCTCGTGCTCCACTGTGGGCCCGCACCAGGCGAAAAAATCTTTCCCTTGCCCCACACAAGGCTCCAGGGGCCCCACTGGAATCACAAAAGTGCGTCGTAGAGTGAGCCCCTGCCAGGAAGCCTCGACCGTGATCTCTGTCTCGGGGGGCGCGTTCTCCCCGGGCTTGCCGATAAGCACTCCCTCGGGGGAGACGGATATCCAGTCGGTATTTCCGCCTACTTTTGCGAAATGCGCGGGCTGGGAGGTCTCGATCGCATAGACGTATAATCGGCCGATAGTCGCGGCATTCAGCGCCGTTGGATTCTCATGCGCCGCGATTGTCATACCGCCGCACAGGTAAAGCAGAAGGAAAAACGGGCGGCTTTGAGTGCTAAGGCACTTAATACTCGGCATGGGAGTTCGCATTATGTGAACTTTAGCGGAGGTGCTAGGGATGCGCAAGTAAAATTTCATGCCGCATTTACGGACCACAGGCGGTATCAGGTTTTGAGTATTTTCGCGCCGCTGGGTCTGGGGAGATCGCGAGCGAGAAGGGCCGGAGGGTTGCGGCTGAAGCGCATTGGAAGCGCGCTCGCGCGCGGCTGGTCGCGCATCAAGCCGTTCAATTCCCCGAACTCTAACCAGCGAGCATTGAACTCCAGGAATCGGGCCTAATCCGCCTGCGTTCTACCGGGCAGCTTCCTTGAATCTCGACTGGCGCTCCAACCATGGAACTATTGAAGAACTAAACAGAAATCATTACCCAAGGCCGGTGGGCTCGGAACTGCATACTATTATTGGATGCCAGAAGGAGCAATCATGCGTTTACTTCGATTCAGCGCCCTCGCTTTGGGTTGCGCCGCGTTACTTCACGCCGCCCCGGCCATTACCAGCGTCTACAATGCGGCGAGTTATACGCCTCCGGGGTTGCCGAACTCAGGGATCGCGCAGGGTTCGATCTTCATCCTCTTCGGGAGCGGGCTCGGTCCCTCCACTCTGCAACAGGTGGAGAGTTATCCGTTGCCGACCACGCAGGGCCTCGGCGGGACTTCGATACAAGTGACGGTGGGCTCCGCCACCGAGACTTGTCCCATGATCTATACGTCTGCTGGACAAGTGGCCGCGATCCTTCCGTCGGCCACGCCGGTGGGGACCGGGACGCTCGCGCTCACCTTCCAGGGCGTCACCAGTTCCACTTCCATTCAAGTTCTCGCCGCGAATTTCGGCACCTTGGCTCTGAATGAAGCTGGAAGTGGACCTGGAGTGGTCACCGACACTTCCTTCAATCCAATCACTTACATCAACCCCGCTCATCCGGGGCAAACTTTGATTCTCTGGGGTACGGGCCTGGGCGCGATAACCGGCAGTGAGACCGAGCCGCCCATGCAGGTGGACCTGCACACTGGCGTTCAAGTCTTTGTGGCGGGCCAATCGGCGACGGTGCTCTATGGCGGACGAGGCAGCTCACCGGGGCTGGATCAGATCGACTTTACGATTCCCTCGGGCGTGAGCACGGGGTGCAAGACGTCGGTCGCGGTCCTGGTCAAGGGAGTCACCGGCAATATCACTACCCTGGCGATTGCGCCCGATGGGCAGGCGACGTGCGGCGATACAGCCGGCGCGCTGACGGCGGCGAATCTTGAAAAGGCGATTAGCAGCGGTTCTCTGAACATCGGCATAGTCCAGCTCAGCCGCTTCGGCAGCGGCGACAACGATCTTCTGGCCGGTTATGGAAGTTTTCCTCTCAACAGCCTGATCCGATCCTATGGCGGCACCTTCGGGCCTTCCATCGGGAGTTGTGTGGCCTATGAGGTTTCCGGGAGTTCGTTAGTGCTTCGAGATCCGATTCTACCGACCTATTTGGACGGCGGTTCGGACCTGGCGATCACGGGCCCCGCCGGGACCAAGACGATCGCCGAAATCTCGAAGGGCGAATTTCTGGCCACGCTCGCGGCCGCGCCGTCCACTTTCGTTGAGCCGGGATCGTACTCGGTTTCTAACGGGAACGGCGGTGCCGGTGTGGGTTCCTTCACGTGGGACTTGACGCTCCCGAGCAACGTTGTGCCGACCAATATTCCATCCAGCATCAGTCGCGGGAAGAATCTAACGCTGACGTGGACCGGCGGCTCGGCATACCCGGTGGTGACCATCTTCGGCTATAACGGCCTGATCGCGGGTGGGTCGAACTCATATGTCGAATTCATCTGCAACGCCGTGGGCTCCGCGGAACAGTTCACTATTCCGTCGGTGATTCTCAACTTGCTGCCGCCCGATGGCTTCGGGGCTTTCGGCGTGCCGGGAGTGGCTCTTGAAATTGCCGGATATGCTGAGGCGCATTTTACTGCCACGGGGTCGCCGGGGCTGGATGTGGGCACGTTCGGCGCGTTCGTTGCAAACGGAAAGATCGCGAAGATTCAGTGATCGCGATTCGGACATAGCCATCGCGCGATCCTAATAAATCCGGCGCGTCAGGTCGAAGCCCAGAAACAAGCCTCCGGGCTCGTCGGCGCCAGGTTCGTTGAGAAACGTCGCGTTGGTGCCGGCACGCTGCGAAATCGTGGTGCCGGGGCTAGTGGTAAAGCCAAATGTGAACGCATGGCGGTAGAGCTTCTTCTGGATCGCGAAGGAGAAGGGCGGCCGGTGGATGCCGAGTTGGGTTCCTCCCACCACGGTTGGAATCACTTCCGCGATGAGCGCCACCGTCTTGCGAATATCCACCGACAGGCCCACGCCGACCGAAAAGGCATTGACGCCGGGCTCATCGGGGATTTCACTCGATAGCAGTCCACCCATCACCAGCATGCGGTTGTTGAACGACGCCGTCGGGACAAAGTAAATCTGGGCGCGTGAGGTCAGGCTGCGCGAAACAATCGCTTCCAGATTTTCGGTGTGATTCTTACGGAAATTGTCCTGGCCTTCGACGGAGACGCGGAAGGTCAAGTTGAACGGGTCCTCATGATGTTCGTCCAGGATGTTGTAGGCAACCAGGAGCTGGATGGGACGGTCGATGAAGGACGGCGATCGCCACACATCCACCGACAGCCTGTCGGTTACGCCGTAGCGCACACCAAACGACGAGAGCGAGAAATTATCCAGGCCGAATAACTCAGCCCCGCGCGCCGGT
Source organism: Bryobacteraceae bacterium (assembly GCA_052148835.1). GTDB lineage: Bacteria > Acidobacteriota > Terriglobia > Bryobacterales > Bryobacteraceae > Palsa-89. The sequence continues at coordinate 26,964 of JBKQHJ010000040.1, read as the reverse complement.
CCGGAAACCGCGGAATCGAAGGCGAAGCGATGCGAAAAGTTGACGATCACGGCGTGCTTATCCACTGGCCGGCCGGTAGGAAGGGAGAACAGCATGTCGTCGCCGGGCTCATAAATGCCAGTATCCGTGGCGACCTCTGGAGCGGGGGCGGAGGAGGAGGTGGTGTTCCCACTCGACGAGTTGCCGAAGGATCGGATGCGTGCCGTGAGCGCCGAAATCTGTTCCTCGGTCATCTGGTTGTCGAACGCGGGCATGCGGCCCGATTTCCCGTTGTGGATGGTGGCGGCGATCTCCTGGTCGGTTAGTTTCGCCCGCAGGTCATGGCTGGTGAGATTGGGAGTTCCAACCGAACTGACCCCGCGGCCGTCGGCTCCGTGACAGCCTGCACAACGCTGAGCGAATAGCTCGGCCCCGGGCTGAGCCGCCGAGGAAGTTTGCTGCCCGTTCGCGCCCTCGGGATGAACGGTCCCGGACGCGACATCCACCAGATAGGCTTTGCCGTCCACCTCTAGGCGCAAGGTGGAGTGGCTTGCGTCCAGATAGCTGGCCTGGGGCGGCGAAAGCGGGGCTTGAGCGAATGCAAAGGTGCTCAGCGCGAGAAACAACAGGAGGAAACGGGGCCGAATGGTCGGTCTCATAAAACCATTAAAATTGCTAACGATCTACAAGAGGTTGCCAAGATGTAAGAAGAGCGTAAATTCCTGCTATATCGATGCCTCTGGCAGGTGCACTCAGCCGATTTGAGAATGGCCGGTTACCTGCAGGCGCCCGGTGTTATCATGGCTCTAGATGTCGATGCTGTCGCCCAGACTGCAACTGAAGGTCTCCCAGAAGCAAATCCTCACCCCCGGCCTGGTGCAGATGGTCACTGTCCTCCAGTTGAACCGGCTGGAGCTGAAGGACATGATCACGCAGGAGATCGCCGAGAACCCGGTACTGGAAGAATCGGTGGACGGTATCGAGGAATTGTCGGCCGAAGAGATGCAATCGATTCTGGAGGCCGAGCGGGTTTCCGATCCTTCCGACCAGGTGATTCTCGAGACGGTGAACGGAACGGGGTCGGAGCCTGAGATCGCCGCCGGGATTCCCGAAGCATCGCCAGTCGAAATAGAATTTGATGCTGCCGCGGCTGGTTCGGTGGACAGCGTGACAGCGGAAGGCACTTCGGCGCCCGCGCCCGAAACCGACATCCCGGAACAGAAAACCGAAAAAGACCCGTTCGATGAGATCGATTTTGGAACCTTTTTCGATGATTATCTGGATCCCGGCTACAAGAGTCCCGCATCGGAGACGGTAGAGAAACCGTCGTTTGAAACGTTTCTGTCGTCTCCGGTAACGCTGGCCGATCATCTGCATTCGCAATTGGCGGTGCTGGTGATGTCGGAAGAAGTCCGCGACGCCGCGGACAACATCATCGGCAACCTGGACGAGAACGGCTACCTGACGGCCACGCTCGAAGAGATCGCCGAGTCCGGGCAGCATTCGATGGCGGAAGTTCAGGAAGGGCTGAAGATCGTGCACTCGCTCGATCCGGCGGGCGTGGGCGCCAAAGATGTCCGCGAATGCCTGCTACTGCAGATCGAAAGCCGCAACGGAAAAGGCGGCGTGGCCTGGCAGATCGTGGCCAATCATTTGAAGCTGCTCGAGACCCGGCAGATCAAGGAAATCGCCCGGCAACTGGGACGGCCGCTCGAACACGTCCAAATGGCGCTGGATGTGATCCGGCACCTGGACCCTTATCCCGGCTTGCGTTATTCCGATCAGGGCGCGCGTCAAGTGGAGCCGGATGTTTACATATTTAAAGAAGGCGACGAATACATCATCCAGTTGAACGACGACGACCTGCCGCAGCTCCGCCTGAACGCGCAATATCGCAAAATGCTGGACCGCGATCAGGAGCCGAGCAAGGAGATTCGCAATTACGTTAAGGACCGGTACGCGGCGGCGATCCAATTGATCAAGAATATCGAGCAGCGCAAGCAAACCATCATGAAGGTCTGCCAATCAATCGTGCGGCGGCAGCTGGAATTCCTGGAGTTGGGGATCGATCAGCTCAAGCCGATGATGATCAAGGAAGTGGCCGAGGAAATCGGCGTGCATCCTTCCACGGTAAGCCGCGCGGTGGCCAGCAAATACGCCGACACGCCGCAGGGAGTTTTCGAACTCCGGTATTTCTTTTCCGAAGCCGTGCAAGGCACCGCCGGAAGCGCCACGCCATTGTTGATTTTGAAGCGCCGCGTAAAGAAAATGATCGAAGAGGAAGACACGCAGCATCCGTTGACCGATGAGCAGATCACGGCACGATTGAAGAGCGAAGGCATCGACGTAACGCGTCGAACCGTGGCCAAATATAGAGAAGACATGAAAATCCCTTCCACTCATCAGCGCCGGGTCCGCGCCTGAGTTTCTCCTCCAGTCCAGCGAGATCCCGATGAAAATCAGCTATACAGGAAAGTCCGAAGAAATTCCGCCGCGACAGCGAACCAAGCTGGAAGCCAAGCTGCAAAAGCTCTCGAAGGTTCTAGAGCGGCGCGGCGAGAAGGAAGCACACGTGGTGCTGACGCAGGAGCGCTTTCTGCATAAAGTGGAAATCACCATCAACGCATGGGACCATGCGCTGGTCGGCATTGCGACCGATAGCGATATCGCGGTGGCCGCTCACGAAGCGTTCGGCCGGTTGGAAAAGCAGCTTTTGAAGCTGCGGACCCGCTGGCGCGACACCACGCGCGTGCGCGATAAGGAAGCCGACGGAGAAAAGGCCAGCGCCAGCTTACAGCCAGTGGCGCGCCCCGCAACTTCCATCAAGGCTAAAGCCGCCGTCAAATCCGCGAGCGCGAAGAAGGCCACGCGCAAGCAGGTGTTTCGCGTCAATCACTCCGAGGGCAGCAAGCCCATGACGCTCGAAGAAGCGATGCTCGAAATGGAGGCGTCGCAAGATTACCTGGTTTACCGCGATGCGCAAACCGACCGCGTCACGGTTCTCATGCGGCGATCCGACGGCCACTTCGACCTCATCGAAAGTTAGGACAAAAGAGTCAGCCAGTGGCCCAACGCGTCCCCCGGAAGGTGAAACCGCAGGGCGCCGAGCTTGTTGTCATTACTGGTTTGAGCGGGTCGGGGAAAGCCACGGTACTAAAGGCTTTCGAAGACCTCGGCTATTACGCCGTCGACAACATGCCGATCGAGTTGATTCCGAAGTTCGCCGAGTTGGCCAAGGATTCCTCGCACGTGCGGCGCGCGGCGCTGGTAATCGACATCCGGGAGGGCGAACAACTGGCGCAATTTCCCGCGCTGCTCGAACGGCTGCGGCGGCGCACTCCGGCCACTCTGCTTTTTCTCGAGGCCGACGATGCCACGCTGGCGCGCCGGTTCAGCGAAACGCGGCGTCCGCATCCGCTGGGCACGGAGGCGTCGGTGATGAAGAGCGTGCGGAAGGAACGCGAGCTGCTGGCGCCTATCCGCAATGTGGCCGATCACATCATCGATACCTCGAAGTTCAACGTGCACGAGCTGCGCGAAGTGATCGGAGAAAAGTTCAGCGGAGGGCGCAACGAGTCGAGCATCCGGATCGACATCAACAGCTTCGGTTACCGGCACGGAGTCCCGCCGGATAGCGACCTGGTGTTCGATGTTCGTTTCCTGCCGAATCCCAACTACATCCCGGAATTCAAGAAGCTCACCGGCCGCCATCCGCTGGTGGCACGTTATATTCGCTCGTTCCCGCAGACTATCGAATTTATCGACCGCATTTCCGAGCTGCTGATTTATCTGATCCCGCACTATATTCGCGAAGGCAAAAGCTATCTCACCATCGGGTTCGGCTGCACCGGCGGGCATCATCGTTCGGTGATGATCGCGGGCGAAATCCGCAAACGGCTGGCGAAGGCGGGATTCAAGGTGAAAGAGTCGCACCGGGATATCAGTAAATAATTAGCCGGCTCTTGCGGCAAGCTCCCTTAAAGCCACTCAGGTATACTCGGCTGCTGGAGCGCTATCGGCATGTTGAACAGTGTTACTCCGTTCTTTATCGTTGACGATTTGAGCACTACTCTTGAGTTCTACCAGTCCAGGCTGGGGTTCAACGTCCTGTACAAGGGCGGCGGCGACGGACCAGGCGGTGACTTCTGGGCCTTCGTCGGGCGCGATCGAGTGATGCTCAATTTTAAGCACATTTCGCCCAAGGTCCGTCCACAGCCGAATCGTTCTCGTCACGAATGGGCCAGGTGGGACGCTTACATCCACACGAGTGATCCGGACGCACTATACGCGGAATTCCTTGCCCGAGACGTTCCCATGCATCGCGATCTGGCTAATACCAAATGATGGATTGAGAGCGTTCGAGATCGCCGACAACAATGGATATATTCTGTGTTTTGGGTGCCCCGTGGATGGGAGGGACTGATGCGAGCCAGCCAAGGCGTTCTGGATTCGATCACCCGCCGAGCATTCGCGGCAAGCGCCGCTGTAATCGCAACCGCCTCGCGAGCGCTGGCGCAGCAACCGCCTCGCGTGAAAGGGCCGCTGGTATGGCTCGAAATGGACCAGAAAGAGCTGGACGACGCGTACGATCAAAGCGTTTGGGCGCCCAATAGAGAACAGGTGATGGGACGCTGGGCATCGAATAGCGAGGTTGCGCGCAAGCGGCTCGGCAACCCGAAGCGATTCGCCTATGGCCCGACGCCCGCCGAAGGGCTCGATGTCTTCACGACCAATCGTCTTAATGCCCCGATTCATGTTTTTATTCATGGCGGCGCATGGCGTGCCGGGTCAGCGAAGGACTCCTCTTTCGCTGCCGAATTGTTCGTGCGCGCGGGAGCGCATTTCGTGGCTGTCGATTTCGCCAATGTGCAGGACTTGGGCGGCGATCTCATGCCGATGGCCGATCAAGTCCGGCGAGCGATCGCTTGGGTCTATCGCAACGCGGCCAGTTTCGGCGGCGATCCGAATCGGCTCTACGTCTCCGGACATTCCTCGGGCGGCCACCTTTTGGCGGCGGCTCTCATTACCGATTGGCAGAGAGCGTTCAACCTGCCTTCCGATTTCATCAAGGGCGGATCGGTCTGTAGCGGGATGTTCGACCTGAAGCCGGTGCGGCTCTCCGCTCGCGGCAAATACGTTAAGTTCACCGATGAAACCGAGCGCGCGCTGAGTCCCCAACGACATCTGGACCGATTGAACTGTCCGTTGATATTGGCTCACGGCACGTTCGAGTCACCGGAGTTCCAGCGCCAAACGCACGAATTTGCTGCTGCCCTGAAAGCAGCGGGCAAGCCGGTGGAGTTGCTGGTCGGCCAGGGCTACAACCATTTCGAGATCATCGAAACGCTGGCGAATCCTTATGGCTTACTTGGCCGAGCTGCGCTGGGGCAGATGAACCTGACGCCCGCGTAATCAGTTCCCCACCAGGTGCTGCCAGTCCTTTTCGTTTTCCACGCAGAAAAACTGCAGCAGATCCGTGTCGGCCGCGAGCGTCTGATTCACATGGATGGTCCACGGCTTGGTGTACGCCTTCGGATCGTCGATTGTGACATCGATTTCCAGCTTCCCAAAGGTGGGGCGATGGTATCGCTCCGTCACCTTGGCTGCGTCGGTGAGGGGTGTGCCGCTGATATCGAGCCACAGGCCATCCTTGAAGCCATTAGTCTCGACGACGAGAGTGTCGCCTTCCCACTTGGCAGTCGAGTATCCATAAAAGGACGGCTGCGGGTCCTGGGGTAACGGACGCCCATCGGTAAAGATTTGCCGGTACACGGTGTCGCGTTCATAGAGAATCACGATCAGCCCGGGAAGCTGGAGCATCTTTCGGGGATAAGGATGCAAATGCATTTTGACCGTTCCCAGCGGCTGGCAATGGCCGTCGGGATCGTCCTTGTTGTTGGCCGCTCGGCGCGCTTTCACCAAGTCCGCCGCCCACTTTTGAAACGGGAGGCCGCCCGGGACTTGTTTGGCGATATCGGCGAACTGCGGATCTGCTCCACCGGACGCGGGTTGCCACAGTCCAGTGAGATCGGGCTTTCCGTCCGGCGTTCGAGGCGCGGGCGCGGTGAGGTTCGGCTTGCCATCGGGAAGCCGCGGGATGCCAGGCGTCGGGTAGTTGATCCATTGTGCCGGTGCGGCGAGCGCGAGTATGGTAGTGGCAGCGACGGCGCCGATCATCTTTACCAAGGGTTCACCAACCTGGTATCTGCCAGCATGGGAGAAGTCTACTACAATGCCATCCCGGACAATTCAAGAAGCGCATCACTTGGCAATAGGCGTGATGATGTCACTGGGACACGATTCCAGCGATGCCAAACTGATCGCGGACCATTTGATCGATTGCGAGTTGCGCGGGCTGCGTTACGGCGGGCTGGCGCGAGCTCTGAGCATCGCCGAGCGGATCGAGCGCACGGGCGATCGTCGAAGTCCGATCAGCATTCTTTACCAGACGCCGGTCTCCGCGCGCATTTATGGCGGCGATCACATCGGCTACGTGGTGGCGCACCGTGCGACGATGATCGCAATAGAAAAAGCGGAATCGGCCGGAATTGCTGTTGTCGGCGCGAGTAATACCTGGTACACGGGCATGCTGTCTTACTACGCGGAGATGGCGGCCGCGCGCGGGTTGGTGAGCATGATCGCGTCGAACGCATCGCCGTGGGTTGCGCCGCACGAGGCCACCGAGGGCCGGCTGGGCACCAACCCGATCTGCTTCGGGTTCCCGGGCGCGCCCGGTACATCCGGTGCCCCGATTATTTTCGATATCGGGACATCCGCGATCATTCATGCGGAGGTGACGCTGGCGCGGCGACTTGGCAATGATCTGCCGGAGGGCGTGGCATTCGATCGCGATGGTGCGCCGACTCGCGATCCTAACGCGGCACTCGAGGGCGCGTTTGCGGCCTGGGGTGGACATAGGGGTTCCGGACTCGCCATCGCCGTGCAGCTGCTCGGCATTTTGGCTGGGTCGCCAGCGATTCCGCCGGAACTCGCCGACTTCGGATATTTCATTGTGGCGATGCGGCCAGACCTGATGGGGCCGCCAGAAACATTTCGCGAGAACGCGTCGGCTTTTGCGGAGGCAGTACGGTCCGCGCGGCCCGTGGCGGGTGGCGAGCCTGTTCGCATGCCGTTCGACCGTTCCCGCCGCGAGCGCGAGCGGCGCCGGGCCGAGGACAAAATCGAAATCCCGGATATCGTGTTTAAGCGATTGCTTGTTCTATCAGAGCGCCCAAACCCGCGAGCGGCTTCATGACTTCATCGCTCAAACCGTAGCGGCGCTGAATATACGCTGGATCGTTGTAGCTGAGCCAAAATTTGCCGTCGGCATCTTGCCAGGCCAGCGCTTTGAGCGGCAGATCGATGGCCGCGGTCGGGGCGGCCAGCATCACGGGCGTGCCACCCTTGGGATTGCCGAAGATCAGCAACTGTGTGGGCGGCATCTTCAATCCGGCCTTTTCGGCTTCGCCGCTATGATCGACCAGCGTGAAAATCTTGATGCCTTTGGATGTCAAAATTGTCTCCAAGCGGTGCATTGTTTCAGGCACCGAATATTTGCTCGGTTTGCTGATGATTCCATCTGGTGGATTCATTTGGCAGCCAGCTCCTTGGTTAAGTAGACGGCCATCGCCAATCCCGCCGCGGCTAGCCCGAGCGCGACAACGACCGCCATGGTGGAAGGTTTCACCGCAATCGGCGCGCCCGTGTTGAGCGCGCGAACGGTGCGCACGTGACGCACCGCCGACAGGATATTGACCAGGACGCCACCCACTAGCAGCGCCGTCCCCAGCGGCACCGATAGCGCCGAGGTCTGAAATTGCGCAATCGTTCGCAGCGATGCCAACTCGCGCAGGAACAAGCCGAAGCGCGCCACCACGAATCCGAAACCCATCAGCGCGATGCCAGTTCGAATCCAGGCAAGAAACGTGCGTTCCTCGGCGAGAAGGGTCCGCGAATCGGCGCCTGCTGGGGTATCGAACTGACTGGCGGGCGGCATCCTAAACTTTCACCTGTTTCCATTTTCCACGGCGGAACAGCAGAATTCCAAGCACGGCGAGCAACGAATCGGAAAGCACTACCGCGGCGTAGACCCCATTGGGGCCGAGGCCAGCATGAAATGCGAGCGCCCAAGCTAAGGGAATCTGACACAGCCAAAAACAGATCAAGTTCAAGACGGTGGGCGTGGCGGTGTCGCCGGCGCCATTGAAAGCCGCGGTGATCACCATGCCATAGGAGTACGAAACGTTGCCGAAGCTAAACAGCCGCAGTGCGTTGACGGCCAGCGGAGCCACCGCGGGATCGGTGGTGAACAGCGACACGATCTGCGGAGCGAGCGCGATAAACAGCAGTCCGATGCTGCCCAGGAACAGCATGTTGTACAGCCCCGTGCGCCAAACCGAAGTTTCCGCCCGGGAAGGCTTGCCGGCCCCCAGATTCTGGCCCACCAGGGTAGCGGCCGCGTTGCTCATGCCCCAGGAAGGAAGAATCGCGAAGATGATCACCTTGAATGCGACGGTGTACGCAGCGGTTGCGGCGCTTCCGAAGCTGGCGATGATGCGCACCATGGCGATCCAACTCGCCATCTGGACCATGTATTGGAACATTGCGTTCAGCGAAAGCCGGATCAGACGCCACATGACGACAAAGTCCGCCTTGAGCTGCGATGCTTTAACCGTGAGCCGACCACGGCCCGAGGTGAGCACCCACAGTTGCAGGAGAACGCCGATGCCGCGGCCGATGGTGGTGCCGACGGCCGAGCCCGTCACTCCCAGTCGCGGGAACGGACCGACGCCGAAGATCAAACATGGATTGAGGCAAATGTTCACCAGATTCGCGATCCAAAGCACGCGCATCGCGATGGCCGCATCGCCGGCGCCGCGAAAAACGGCGTTGATCAAGAACAGCAGAAAGATGGTCACACTGCCGCTCAAGATCATGCGTGTATAGCCGGAGCCGATGCGAACCACGCTGTCCGAACCGCCCATGAGATGCAGCAGATTCGGCGCGAAGAAATAGCCCGAGACGGCAGTGGCGACCGAAACCAACAGCCCGATCAGGATCGCTTGCACCGCCACCAGGCCCGCGGCTTGTTCATCTTTCTCGCCCATGCGCCGCGCCACCAGCGCGGTGGCGCCCATGCTGAGTCCGAGCGCGATTACGAAGACCAGGGTGAGCGCGGTTTCGGTGAGTCCCACCGTCGCTACGGCCTCGGCGCCCAGACGAGATACCCAGAACACGTCCACCACGCCGAACAGCGATTCCATGCACATCTCGAGCACCATCGGCACAGCCAGTAGGACGATGGCGCGTCCGATGCTGCCTTCGGTAAAATCCTGGCCGGAACCCATCAGCGCTTCGCGCAGTGAGGCCCAAATGCTGGGGCTGCGAAGTTGGATTGTGCCACTGCCTCCACTCATAAAAGCTCCTGGACATTTTGAAAAACCTGTGGACTGGCGGGCTGCGCGATAGCAGCCAAAGCTTAAGCTGGCGTCAGAATACGATTGGGTTTTTCACGGCTGTCTAAACCTCGAGTGAAGCGGTCCCTATAGTGTAGCGCGACCGAGGCCGTTCGGAAAGTGAGTCAGTAAATCGTCAACTCGACGGGCGATCCCACGCCGCAGCCCAGCGCCTGGGCGGCCGATCCTTCGCTCGCGGCCAGTTCGACATATCCCGAGCTTCCAACGATGGCGAAAAGCTCGCCGGGCGCGCATTCGGAGAACGTGAGCGCCAGACGCGTGATGGTTCGCAGTCCGGCCTGCAGCGAGAACGCATGCGTGCGAATGGAGGGAAATTGATCGATGTGGAAATTCGTGGCGAGGTTTCCGAAATGATCGGCCTTGAGGATGGTCCCGGTCCAGCTATGCTTTCCCGTGTGAGCGGGTTTGTCGAAGGAGGCCCGGATATAGTCATCGATCTGCTTGCCGAACTTGGCCGGAGTCACGCCAGCCGCCAGGTGCGCGGCGACGGGCGAAAAAACGTCGCGGCCATGAAATGTTCGGCTGACAGGGTGTAAAAAATATTTGTCAGCCGTGATGTGGCGGACTCGCGCCGGCGCCTCGCGCGCAAAAACAATCGACAGCACGCCGTTATCCGGAGCGATGAAGTACTGTCCGGCCATTTCGGCCAACAAGGGGCGCCGCGCGGACCCGACGCCGGGATCGACCACCACGACGTGTATGGTCTTCTTTGGAAAATAGCGATAAGCTTGCGCGATGGTGAAGGCGCCGCCTGCGATGTCGTACGGCGGAACACCGTGGCTGATATCAATCACCCTCGCGCTGGGATGGATTCCGAAAATGACGCCTTTCATGACGCCGACAAAATGATCGGAGAGTCCGAAGTCGGTGGTAAGGGTGATAACCGGTCGCGGCATTCGACCTACTTTACATGGCCATCGCTCCGGATTGTCAACTCCACCGGCGGCAGGACGCGGTCGCCGGTCACTACAGTAACTGTGGCGAGACCAGGTTGCGTTGCAGTCGGGACTTGCGCGTTCACTTGAGTAGGGCTCACGTAGCTCAACGCGGCAGCGACCCCGTTAATGAAAACAGAAGTACCCTCCAGAACCTTGGGCCATGGCGAACTGAGAGCGGGTGCGGCGTGCGGCGCCAGATTGGACCCGAACAAAGCGACGACGGAACCGGGCGCGACCGGTCCGGGTTGAAATCCATCCGCGTCCACCACCGCCGCGACGCTAGCGGGATCCGGGTCTTTCAATCCAAATACAGTGACGCTCGCGGCCGTGCCCACGTAGACCTTGCCGTTGGCGATGCTGGGCGTGGAGAACTTCACATACGAGCCTGCGCTTCCCTGATAAAGCTCGTGGCTGAGGTCGGCCGCGTCATAGGCGTGTAGCTGGCCGGCCGGATCGATAGTCCAGAGAATTCCATTGGCGACGCCGTTGGCCGAAATGCTGGGCACCGTCCCGAGCATGGCGAAGGTTTCACTGCTGGCTGAAACCGGGGCCGTGGAAAGAAGTCCATTTTGGAGCGAAAATGCCTTCACTTGATCGTGCGCCGCGGAAAAATACACCGTCTTATTGAAGTATGTTGGGACACCGAAGAGCGGGCCGGCCGCGCTCGGGAGCGATTGAACAATCTGGCTGTCTGCGCCCGGGTGGAGGTGGCCCAAGTTATCGCGATCCACCAGATAGACTGTGCCGACCTTGCTTCCCGTCACGAGCAAGCGCGGATGCGCCGGGCTTCCAGCATCGTCGGGTAGCAACAGCGCGCCGCTCGATCCAAGATCCAGGTCTTTATAGCTGAGCGCGTTGGCATCATAGGGCGTGAAGTAGTCCGCAACAGAGAGGCCGTCCGCGGTGGAAAGCTTGAGAATGCTTTGGGCGAAATCCGAACCTCCGATGTTAGCGTCGAAGATGCCGTTGGCCGCGACAATATAGATGTTGCCGCTAGAGTCCGCCGCCGGCGCGGCGCCGCCTTGCCAGAAAGCCCCCGCATACGAGTTTGGCGTGTCGGTAAACACGGCGGTTTGGCGCAGCGATCCCGCGGCGTAACCGATCACCCATCCGTGGTAATCTTCCGAGTCGCACTGCGACGACCAGGCCGTATACACTGTGCCATTCAGCAGCAGCAGCCCCGCTCGTTCTTTGGACAACCAGGGTTCAAATGGTACAACCGTGTTTCCGTTGCCGGTTCCCGGGGCGGACGCTTGGATTTCCACTGGACTGCCGCGCTTTTCCGCGCCGGTTGTGATGTCGAGCGCATGGAGCCGATGCGCGAACGCGCCACTCGGTTCTTCCTCAGTCATCGCGACCACGTACAACGTTCCGGTGGCGGGATCGATGACAGGCGTTGCGGTGATTCCGACTTCAGGCGCGATGGAATCGCATACCAAGTCGGCCGCCGAAGCTGTGTTGACGCCTTGCGCCGGATTGAGAAAGTTGACGTGCCACAACGGGGCGCCGAGATCGTTGTCGGCATCGAAAGCGTAGACACTGTCATGCTCGGTTGCGACAAATACGACGTTGTGGATTCCCTTCCCCGGCACGATCACTCCGGGCATGTAAAGAGGTTGAGCGTAAACTTGGCCGTCCAGCGGGTAACTGAAGAGTTGACCAAATTGGCCCGAGCTCACACTCGCCGGGGTGAGCTGTGTTTCTTTCAGATTTTGACCAGTTCGCGAGAGGTCGTTGTGATAAGTTGGGACCCTAACGCTGCAATTCCACCAGAGAACGCACGGGAGTACCGCGTAAGTGGGACGCATTCAACGAGTTAGACACGCGTGGTTAGTTGAATGTTACTTATTATTGTTCAATGGTAAGCCGGGTTCCTGGATTTGTGAACTCGGCCGGCGCTTCGTGCGTACCTATCCGCATGGCACCAGTACTACCAAAACCACATAGAGATCGCGGCATGGAAGGCATGGTGGCGAAATGGTACACCACCAACACGGGGAAAACTCTCGATGAATTCGCCAAGCTGGCACGGAGAATCGCCGGCGGACTCCCGCCCGGTAGCGCGGTGCTGGAAGTGGCTCCCGGGCCGGGTTATTTTTGCATCGAACTTGCGAAGCTGGGCGCCTATTCGATCACGGGACTCGACATCAGCCGCACTTTTGTCGAGATCGCAGACAAAAGAGCCGCTGAAGCCGGCGTGCACGTGGGGTTCCGGCAAGGCAACGCCTCCAGTATGCCATTCGCCGATAATACGTTCGATTTTCTATTGTGTCGCGCGGCGTTCAAGAACTTCGGCCAACCGGTTCGAGCGCTGCAGGAGATGTGCCGCGTGCTAAGGCCGGGCGGGCGGGGACTGATCATCGATCTCAGGAAAGATGCCTCCATGGAATCGATCAATCATCACGTGGGGTGCATGGGTTTGAACCCGGTGAACAAGGTTTTGACCAAGCTCGTCTTCCGGACCATGCTGCTAAGGAGTGCATATACCAGGCAACAATTTCAGCACATGCTGGCGCAGGCGAATTTCGCCCGCGTCGATATCCAGGAAGCCGATATCGGGTTTGAAATCTCAATGACGAAGTAATCGCATCAGCAGCCTCCGGCCTTCCGGTGCGATCGCCGCACCGACCAGCAGGTAGACCAGACTGAATGGTCCCAGCGTCGCGATAGCGCCGTAAATGGGATGCGAAGCGAACGGCGTCCATCTGCCGGCGCTACCCACGGCCACGGCCAGCGCTGCGGCGAGCCACAGCTTGGCGACAAATCCGGAAATCGAAACGCCGGCGCCGAGTTTACGATGCAGCCCGCGCCGCAGCAAGGCAAACTCCACCCAGCCGGCAATTCCAGCCGACGCCGTCAATCCTGCGACGCCCCAGCGCGGATCGATCCCGATCCATATCGGCAAGGGCTTCGAGCAGAGGTACCCGAGAACCGTGGTGAGTGCGACACGCAAAACGGCGAATTTCAATGGCGTGCGAGTATCGCGCAGCGCGTAATACGCCGACGAATACAATCGCCCCATGGTGGATGCGAGCAGCCCCACCGAAGATCCGGCCAGGATGCCCCAGACATATTGCGCGTCGGTGTGCGTGAAGCGGCCCGTCTGCAGCAATGCGCCGGCGATCAGATCGCCAAACGCGAGAAATGCCGCGGCCGAGGGCACGATGAAAAACGCAATGTGCCGCAACCCGGAATCGATTCGATCGCGCAGCGCCGCTTGGATCTCCTCGGTGCTTCCGGTGGCGCTCGACATGACGGGCAATTCGGCCGCCGAGACCGACATGCCGAACAAACTTACCGGCAATACATAAATGAGTTGCGCGTTGATCAGCCCCGTCACGGCGCCAGTGGGCAGAAGGCTCGCGAGCAACGCATCGATATACGCGCTGATTTGCACCACTCCCCGGCTAATGAACACGGGCACGAAATTGCGGAACACTACACGCACGTGTCCGGAATCCAAATCCAGCCGCAAGCGCAAATGCCGTGCCAGCCGAAGCACCACCGGCAGTTGGATGCCGAATTGCAGCGCGCTCCCCACAACCGATCCCCAGGACAGCGTCACGGCGAGTTGTGAGAGCGTGCCGCGTCCGCCATAAATCAGCAGGGTCGCGATCATCGCGGCGCTCCACATCACCGGCGCGGCGTAGGACAGAAACAGCTTTCGATGGCTATTCAATATCCCGAGGCACCAGGCCGAAAAAACGAGCAGCCCCGCGCCGGGAAAAAGAATGCGGACCAGAGAAATTGTCAGATCGCGCTTCGCTCCGGAAAACCCGGGCGCGATCAGATCGATCAGCCAAGGCGTCACCAGCACGCCGATCAGGCACAATATCGCGACCGCCAGCGCCAGCGTCGCGCCCACCGCGCCGGCAACTTTGCCCGCCTCTTCCTCTTCGCCTTCGGCCAGCAAGCGCGCGTAAACGGGAATGAACGACGCCGACAGCACGCCTTCGCCGAACAGGTTCTGCAGAAAATTCGGTATACGAAACGCGGCGTTGAAGGCGTCGGCGGCGTCTGAGCGTAGGCCAAAATAGTGGGAGAACACGCGCAGCCGGATCAGCCCGATCAGGCGGCTGAGCAAAATGCCGGAGGCCACCAGAAACGCGAGACGGCCAGTGCTTTCGCGCTTGGGGACGGGCACATCTCCTACTTGCCTAGCCAAGATCCTTCCAGCGCATGCTGTTATTGTCACAAAACGCGGCTGGGGGTGAGGCTCAAATTACCAGTCCAGCTCGACTTCGTAATCGTCGCCGCCGGGCCCCGGATCGTCAATCTCGAAAATCAGCCGGTAATTGTTCTTCTCCGATGGCGCTTCCACGATCGACACCCGCCCGCGACCGCGCAACTTCTGAATCGCCGGCATAAGATCGGCGCGCGCGGGTAGACGACGGAGGATTTCCGCATGCTCGTGTTGGATGGGCCCGCCCGCGAGCACTTCAGAAAAGCTCGCCCCGCCCTGGAACGTCACCCGCACACGCCCATTCACCGTTCCGCTCCAAAGAAGCCCCCGTCCAGCCGGCTCGCGAATCGCAGCGGACTCTTTCGACTCTTCTTTCAATTCCTTCGATGTCAGCCGATTCCACACCAGCGTGAACGAATACTCACCGGCGCCCGCGAGCGGGTCGTGAATCGAAACGCGCGCCGTGTAATTGTTCTGCCGGCTTGGCTGCTCGATTAAACGGATTTCCCCGCGCCCCTCCGGATATTCCAGGCGCACATCGACATCACGCTCGGGCAAAGGCCGCGAAAACTGGAAGCTCTCGTTGGAAACAGGGGCGGAGGCCGCCGCGCCTGGCTCCGAACTCGACACGCACTTTCGCGCGTGACAACTCACGATGGCCGCCTCATCCACGCGGCCAGTCCACGTAACTTGATCGGTTTTCTGCTGGCTGCCCTCAAATATGTTGCTCGATGTGTTCCAATACAGCGCAATCGAATAGAAGGAGCTGCCAGGCTGCCGATCCTCAATCGCGAGTGCCAGCGTGTAATGATTTTCAATGTTCGGCTGATCCACGATGTGCACATAGCCGCGGCCTTCCAGCACCTGGACTCGCGCGTTTTCCTGGCTCTGGGGCAGCGCATCGGAAAAATGAAACTTCTGGCGTTCCACTGGCGCGCCGTCCTGAATTTGCACCGTCAGGTGCTTGGCCGCCAGGTGCAGGATCACCGTGCCGTCCACTTGCCCTTGCCAAACGAATTGCGGATGGTCTTGAGCGCTGAGCGAAACCGCGATTGATAGGAAGAGGAGCGCCTTCACACTAACCTCATTCTACGGCTTCCGGCTGAGGAGTTTAGTAAGTTGAATTACTTATCACTCCGGGGAGCTCAAAGATTGAACACTTTTCAGGTAAAATGTTAAGATGTCTGTCACGCCGGCAGGTCCCCGGCGTCCAACTTCGTTCGTTGCAGGACCTCTATGGTTATAGCCATCGTTCCACCCGCGCTGCTTCTGGCAACATCGACGACCGATCAAGTGATGCGCTCGCTGTTTGACGACACCTTCACCGGCGTGCATCGCCTGGAGTTTTTCGATTGGGCGCTGCTGGTTCCCTACTTCGCGATCCTGATCGTCCTTTCGTTTTACGGCTGTCATCGCTTCGAGATGATCCGAAAGTATTTCAAGCACCGGCGCGGGATGGCAACCGATCCGCCCGAGCGCTGGCCGACGCTTCCGCGGGTGACCATCCAACTCCCACTCTATAACGAACGCTACGTCGTGGAGCGGCTGCTCGAGGAAGTGAGCAAGATGGAGTATCCGCGCGAGCTGCTGCAGATCCAGGTGCTGGACGATTCCACCGACGATACTCATCCGTTTACGGAAGCCTTGGTGCGCGAGTACCAGGCCGCCGGCTTGCCCATCGAGTATCTGCATCGCGGCAATCGCGCTGGATTCAAAGCCGGCGCTTTGCAGGCCGGCATGCGGAGCGCCACCGGCGAGCTGATCGCGATCTTCGATGCCGACTTCGTTCCGCCGCGAGATTTTCTCGCACGCACCGTCCATTACTTCACCGATCCAAAGGTGGGCGTGGTGCAGACGCGCTGGAGCTACCTGAACCGCCATTTCAACTTGCTTACTGAAGTAGAGGCGATGCTGCTGGACGGCCATTTCGTGATCGAGCATGGCGCGCGTTTCGGCGGCGGCCTGTTTTTCAATTTCAATGGAACGGCCGGCGTTTTGCGAGCCACGATGATTGCGGACGCGGGCGGCTGGCAGCACGATACGTTGACCGAAGATTCGGACTTGAGTTATCGCGCGCAACTGGCGGGCTGGCGATTTGTTTATGTGTCGTCGGTTGAATGCCCGTCGGAACTGCCGGTGGACACTTACGGATTCCAGGTGCAGCAATCGCGCTGGGCCAAGGGGCTGACGCAGGTGGCGATTAAGCTGCTGCCGAGAATCCTGCGGTCCAAGGAACCTTGGCGCGTGAAACTGGAAGCATTCTGCCACCTGACTCCGAACATCTCGTACCCGCTGATGCTGATCATGTCCGCGTTGATGCTGCCGGTGATGATCGTGCGCTTTTACATGGGCTGGTTTCAGATGCTCACCCTCGATCTGCCGCTGATCATCGCCTCGTTCTGGTCCATTTCGGCGTTTTATTTGATGGCGCAGCGCGAGTTATATCCGGGCAAATGGAAGCGCGCGATTGCATTGATGCCGGCGCTGATGGCGGCGGGAATCGCGCTGACTTTGATCAATACCAAGGCGGTGATTGAGGCGCTGCTCGGGATCAAATCGGGATTTGCGCGCACGCCCAAATACGCGGTGGGCGATCGCAAGGTGAAAATTCAGAACGCGAGTTATCGCTGGCGCAGCGGCTGGATGCCTTACGCCGAGTTGGCGGTGGGCGCCTACTTCGCTTTTATGACGGCGTATGCCATCGAGACCTGGAATTTCCCCGCCGTTCCGTTCCTGGTGCTGTTCGTCGCGGGTTACTGGTGGGCCGGATTCTCCACGCTGTATCAGGAGTATCAAGGCAAACTGCAGTGGCAGCGCGAGCGCGCGCTGGAGCTCGAAAAGGAAATAGTTTAAAAGCGCTTGCTCACGCTGGCTCCGTAGAGCTTACCAAGCCACGACCGTAAGCCTACCGAGCCACGACCGTCAGCGAGTGGTTTCAGCGGTCGACCGAAATCTTCACTCCTCCCGTACCTTTCCGACCGACGCCCTTCAGACTTGGCCACGGTTTATCGGACCGCGGTGGCGAGAAAAAAAGTGAGAGAAATGCACATTTTTCGCACTACTAAAGGTTGGATTACTTAGCTAGGTTACTGAGTGCGAGTTACTTGCAAGAACGGCCTACTAACCTGGCGGTCCAATGTATTCTCGCTAGATGAGGTATACTTCAGGCCCCAAGGTAAATATCGGGGATTCAAGAGGAGCGTGTAAGATGAAGTCCGCAGATTCGTTCAGGAACATGGGAGCCGTCGCAGCGTTTGCCGCGATTGCTCTGGCAGGAATGTTCATTATCCCGCCTCTAGGAGCTCAGGAAACCGAGGCCACACTCAGCCAGCTTGGTCTCGCAATAGCGCCCGTCCCGCTAAATTTGGCCGGAAAAGACCCGACCATGGTGGGGTTGGGCAGCTTCTTCGTCAATGCTGTTGGCGATTGCAATGGTTGCCACACCGCTGGCGGACCACCAAACTTCAACTATGCTGCGGGGGCCAACCCCTACTTCAGCCAGCCTGCGACGGTCGATCCGACCGTCTACCTGGCCGGCGGCATGGACTTCGGTCCCGTCGGAACTCCAACCGGGCCTACCATGTATGCAGGTCCAAATATCATCGCGCGAAACTTGACACCCGACAAAAATGGACTGCCGGAGGGAGGCCATACGCTTTCAGACTTTCTGCAGATCATGACGCATGGCACCGATCTCGATAACCTCCATCCAAACTGTACGGCAGCGCAGCTGGCACAAATTCAAGCCGGTACACCCACCCCACTCCCAGCTTGCATCCCCACGTCACCCGGCAATACACCCAACGGTTATCTGCTGCAAGTGATGCCGTGGCCGACCTTTTCGAAGATGACCGAGTATGAGCTCGAGTCCATCTACGCGTATTTGAGCGCCATCCCCTGCATCGCAGGTCCGTCGGATCCCACAGATCCGTTGCACAACGACTGTGGAGGGTCTGGAACCACTCCGCCTCCCGGTGGAATTACGATTGTTATTACCGGCCCTGGCGGTGTAACGTCAGCGACCAATACCTTCCAAGTCAATTCAAGCGCGATCAACTTGAGTGCAGCCCAGTCGACAAGCGCCGCAGGCGGGCTTTCTTTTTCGTGGCAATCCGCGCCGGGCTACCCGTCGGCTTCCATTCCGGGCGGGACCACCGCAACCCCGTTAGTCGAATTCGGCACGATGGGGACATACGAGGTGATTTTGACAGTGACCGATGCCAAAGGGGATACGGCCACCGCCACGGTTATTTTGCAGTACGTTTAGCCTTGTGGGGATAATGCGGAGGTGGCTGCGCGTGTTCGAGCCGCCTCCGTTTCGAAGGCTTACCTACTTTTGAAGCCTTATCTACTTTCGAAGTTTTAGCTATTAAGGTGAAGCTGGGCCGGAGCTTCGAGCGCCGTGGCCGCTGTATTCAATGTAAACTTCGCGGCGAGGGCATCGTTCACGAACATTTTTACTGTATCGAGCGAATAGTCGGTGAGATCGCGGCCAATCAACGGCAGCTTCTTCAGCAAGTCGTGCGTCACCGTGATGATGTGGCAGCCGATCTGTTCGGCCTGAACGATATTGAACAACTCGCGCGGGCTGGCCCAAATCAGCTCGATCTGCGGATAGGCGCGGATGCGCTCGAGCGCATGGCACAAGATGGGCAGCGGATCGCACCCGGCATCGGCAATGCGTCCAGCGAAGATCGAGATGCAACTCGGCGGCCCCGAGCGCAGGCTCGGCACAACGGCATCCACTTGATGGAGCGTCATGAGCGCGGTCACGTTGACCTGGACGCCAAGTTCCGCGAGGCGTTTCACCAGGGAAGCTGAGCTGTGGCCGCGAGTATCGGTGATGGGAATTTTGACGTAAACGTTGTCGCCCCAACTTGCGATCTGGCGGGCCTGCTGCTCCATCTCATCGAAATCGTCGGAGAGGACTTCGAAAGAGAACGGCCGGTTGGGGACCGCATCCACCAGCGATCTTCCGAAAGCCTCGTAGTCCGTGATGCCGGCCTTTCGCATGAGCGTGGGATTGGTGGTGAATCCTTTGATCAGCGGATTGGCCGCGAGATCGAGGATGGAGGCGCGGTCGGCGCCGTCGGCGAAAATTTTGACGCGGTACAAAGCGATATCAGGCATATTGCGCCGCCGGGGATCGATGACCCGGGCGAGTGGTTCTGAGAATCCAGTTGGCGGCTTCGCGCAGCGAACGGACCCCCACGAAGGGACCATCCGGGCGCTGCTCGGCATAGCCGTAATCGACGAAAATCGCGCGGCAACCGGCGCGTTGTCCCGCCGCGATGTCGCGCCAGCGGTCCCCGACGATGAAGCTCGATTCCAGATCGATATTCCAGACGCGCGCCGCTTCGAGCAACAAGCCCGGCTGCGGCTTGCGGCAAGCGCAGCGATCCGAATCGTCATGCGGACAGACGCCCACGCCGTCTAATCTCAGAAAGCGCTGCAAGCGTTGGTTCATTTCCGATACTTGCTGGGCCGAAACCAGGCCCCGCGCGATATCCGGCTGATTGGTGATCAGGATCAAGGCGAATCCGGCTTCACGCAATTTGTCGCAGGCTTCGCGAACTCCGGGCAACAAGCGCAGGTCCGATAGCGTCGCGGGCGCAAACGGCTTGCCTTGGCGCAGCACGGCACGGTTAACGACACCATCACGATCCAGGAACACGGCGCGACGCGGCATTTTGGTCTTGCTAGAGCCTCCCGAGCCGCGAATCGGCCAGCATGGAATGCAACGCGACGCACAGCGCTTCGCCGGTGTCCCGTTTGCAGGTCCAACCTAAGCTGCGAATGCGATCCGTATTGAGGCGCACGATAGGGACGTCACCCTTCCATCCGCGATCGCCTCCGGTGTATTCCAGGCGCACTTGATCTTCAGAAAGCCCGGCCACTTCGAGCGCCAGTTGGGCAATTTCGGTGACGGTGATGTAGTCGCCGGTGGCGACGTTGTAGACTTCGAAGAACGTGCCGCTCAACCGCTGCGAAGCGCGGTGCGCCAGCAGAACCGCTTCGACCACGTCTTCGACATGAATGTACGACTTGCTCTGCCGGCCGTCGCCCAAGATCCGCAAACGGTCGGGCTGAGCGCGCAGGCGGCGAATAAAATCGAAGCCGACTCCGTGGGTTTGGCGCGCGCCCACCACATTGCCGAAGCGGAACGCGCAGGCCCTGAGATCGAACATGGCGCAATAAGACGCGATCAGCGCTTCCCCGGCCAGCTTGCTTGCGCCGTAGGTGGAAACCGGAACCAGCGGCCCGAAATCTTCGTGCGCTTCGAAATCTTTTAAATCGCCATAGACGCCGCTGCCGGAAGCATAAAGCAGATTCGGAGTGCGCGTCCGGCGCATGGCTTCGACAATCTGCTGGGTCAGAAAGGTGCCTTCGCGG
Organism: Bryobacteraceae bacterium; assembly: GCA_052148835.1. Classification (GTDB taxonomy): domain Bacteria; phylum Acidobacteriota; class Terriglobia; order Bryobacterales; family Bryobacteraceae; genus Palsa-89. The sequence continues at coordinate 5,995 of JBKQHJ010000040.1, read as the reverse complement.
AAATCGATGTCGGGCTCGACGGCGGCGCGCGCGATGTCGGGATTCGAAGCCAGATGAATCACGGTGTCGTGGCCGTCCATGGCGCGTTCGACAGCCGCGAGATCCTTGACGTCGCCGCGGATTACATGCAGCCTGGCGTCGTGTTCGTGATGCGCGTAGTGCCACTCGCGGCCGCTCGAAAAGTTGTCATAAAGCGTGACGGCTTCGACGCTTTTGTCGCACAGCAGGCGATCGGTAAAGTGGCTGCCGATGAATCCGGCGCCGCCCGCGATAAAGAAGCGCTTGCTCATCGGACGGACTCCGTCATCGTTTCCCATTTGGTGGCCACGCGCTGCAACAGCGGATGACTCACCAGCAGATGCCACAGCACGGCGCAAAGACCTTCGGTATGCGGCGTGATTCGATCCGGAGCCAGCGCCGGAATCACGATGCACTCCTCGGCGATTTGGCGCGTGAAGCCCCCATTGCGGCCGACAATCCCGAAGATGTGCGCGCCCGCTTCCGCGGCCGTTTCGAGCGCCCGGACGATGTTGACCGATACGTTTTTCTCGCGGCTGCCGCCACCCACCGAGAACACCAGCACGCCGTCGCGCGCCCCGATCCGCGAGCCTTGCAGCCAGGCCGCAAAGCAGGTGTCCCAGCCTTCGTCGTTGGCCCGGGCCGTCAGCTCCGATACGTTGTCAGTGGGCGCGTAGGCTTCAAAGCCGCACAACTTGCGAAAGTCGTTCACCGCGTGACCGGCATGCCCGGCCGATCCGCCGACCCCTAAGATGAACAACCGGCCGCCCAGTTCGCGGACCCGTGCCAGCGCCGAGGCCATGCGTTCGACTGCAGCAATATCGACCTGCTCCAGGGTCGCGATCGACTCGGCGATGAAAACAGCCGCAAAGTCACCGGACGGGGTTGTGGCGGGTCGCTGAAGCGCTTCCTGAAGGCCGGTGAGACTGGTCAAGAGAGGACGAACTCCTGGGCTTTCTATCGGCAGAAGAAACGCGCTTCGTTAATGAAAGTGAAGCGAAGCGGGAAAGCGCCAGGCGAAAAATGCGCCGAAAGGTCCAGACCGTGGAGGACCAGCGTTGCAAGGTGGTTTCGCCAATCCGCTCGCCATAGGGGATGAAGACCTCGCACAGCCGAAAACCTTGGAGCGCCGGCTTAAGCAGCAATTCTACCGGGAGCGCGGGGCCGTTGGGGTCGAAATCGACCTCATGGATCACGCGATGGCTGTAGGCCCGCATGCCGGAATGCAGGTCGGTGGACTTGACGCCGGTGAGCAGCCGGCCCGCGACGGCGAAGAGCCTGTTAGCGGCATAATTGGCGAGCGGCATGCTGGCGGGGCGGCTCCCCAGGCGCGAGGCATTCACCAAATCGCATTCGCCCGAAAGGACCATGTCGGCCAAGCGCGGGATTTCTGGCGCCGGGTACGTGCCGTCGCAATCCAGCGTCACCACGACATCGCCGCGGCACTCTTGCAGCACGCGGCCCATCGCGCGACCGTAGCCCTTAGGGGGAAATTGCCGTATGACCCGCGCACCTTGGCCGGCCGCGATCACGGGCGTGGCGTCGCGGCTGCTATCCACCACCACGATCTCGTATTCGCGCCCGTGCAGGGCGTCGCAGATGTCCTCAATGACCCGGGCAACCGCCTTTTCCTCGTTCATGGTGATCATCGCGACTGAAATGAGATGGCTCATGGGTGGCCTGATTGACTATTCGGCCGGTTGGGGGCCGGGGATTAGCGACAGGGTGATCGAAGTACCCTACAGTGGCGTCAAACGCTTGCCGATACAAGCATTTAGATGGCTTCGTCGCTCGAAATTCCGGTGGCCGCGCCAACTGAAGCTGGAAAACGTCGGTGGTGGGCAGTTCCGCTCCTTGTGGCGGTCATCGTTTACCTGGTTTTAGCGTTGTGGTTAGCGCGTACCAAAGCGCCCTGGTGCGACGAGGGTTGGTTCGCAAATCCGGCTTACAACCTGGCTTTTCGGGGAAACATGGGAAGCAATGTCCTGGAACCGAGCGGCTTCTATCTCAACGCCTTCTTTCGTGGCGTCCAGGAACGGACCTACTATGTGATGCCGGCTCATCTGGTGGCCCTGGCCGGCTGGTTTCGAGTTTTCGGGATGAGCGCGTTCTCCGCGCGCGCTTATTCGATCTGCTGGGGAGTACTCACGCTCTTGGTTCTTTTCTACATTCTGCAGCAGTTGTTCCCGGATCGGCGGGTGGCAGTTCTTGGAACGCTCTTCACCGCCATCGATTTCATATTTCTTTGGAGCACGGCCGATGCCAGGATGGAAGCCCCGGCCAATGCTCTGGCCTTGGGTTCATTTGCAGCTTATTTGTACTTCCGGAACAGGGATTTTCAGCAGGCCGTACTGTGGAGCCAACTGCTTGGAGCGTGCGCGGTATTCACACACCCCAATGCGGCGTTGGTGGTCCTGGCGGTGGGGATCGTGGCCTGGCGGTATGACCGGGAACGGCTGAAGCGGGGATGTTGGCGCTATCTCGCCCTGGCCGCCGCGCCATATTTGTTCTTCGGATTACTATGGTTTTCCTATATCCTTCAAAGCCCGCTTGATTTCAAAGCTCAGTTTTTCGCGAACGCAGCCGGCCGCCATTCGGAGCGCTTCCGGAGACTGATAGAGCCTGGCGTCGCCATCGGCACCGAGATAGTCCGGCATCTGGCCGCTTACTGCATCGGTGGCCACTGGGGAGGAGTGATGAGAGGGTGGATGGTCATAGTTCCTCTGTTGTATCTTCCCGCGGTGGTTTGGTTCTTGTGGAAATGGCGCCAGCACCAGGCGCCGGTCCGGATCTTCCTGACATATCTTGTGGCAATGGTTTTGGCGATGACGTTCCTCAATGGCTTTAAGGGATACTTCTACCTGATTTACGTGGTCCCCCTTTACAACGCGGTATTGGCGGCGTGGTTATTGAGCCTTTGGAGCCGGAGCAAGGACGCAAAATACGTGGCGGTGACTGTCGGAGTTGCGTTCGCCGCATTGCAATTGTCCAATTCGATCCTGCACATCCGCGCTGACGAGTACCACCGAGACTACGAACCGACGGTGCGCGAGCTGGCGCGCGATCACGCCCAGGGCAAGAGCATCGTCGGCACAGCGGCGCTGGGCTTTGGGATGGAATTTAGCGGGTTCTCGGACGATGAGCGTCTCGGCATGTATAGCGGCCTTGATCCTGATGTACTGGTCCTGGACCGCTCGTATCGGAACTTCGCCGGGTTCTTCGAGCGAGATGAGCCGCCGGTGTTTGCGCACATTGTGAAAACTCTTTCAACGAAATATAGGGTCGCGGCGCAGCACGGATCGTTTTGGATACTGGAGCGGGTGCGGCCGGCGACGGACGGGAAGCTTGTGCCTTGGATTGACGCGGGGAAAATACAAACGGTCGAGAAGGGAATGGGCGCGAAGGAGCTCTTCTACCTCATCTTTTCGTCCGCCAAAATGCACGATCCCGAGGGGTCGTCTTTGTAATCAGACCGCGGCTTCGACGGGCGAGGCCGGAGCCGGGACTTCGCGGTTCAGACGCTCAGCCACGTTGCGGGCGCGCTCGATGCAAACGTCCATATTGATGTATTCAAATTCGGCGACACGGCCGCATAGCGCGATGCCGATCCGCTCGAAGTAGGCCTTGGCCTGCTTTAAGTAACGGCGGTAATCGTCGTTCTGAACCACGTAGCCGTACTTGGTTCTGATGACACGCGCATAGCAGACCTCGGAGCGGCGAGCCAGGTCCATATTCTGCAAGTCGCCGATCACGTCCGCAAGCAGCGCCTCGTCCGTCATTTCATGAGTACCGTCGCCCGGGTTGGTGGTGATCTCAGCCTGAACGATGGATTGGCCGGGCGGCGCGTTATGCGGGCTGAAGGCCGCTGGGAAGGACAGCCGATGGAATCGAACTTCAGGATCGGGAACGTAGATGGCGGTGTAATCGGGGACTCGCGCGGCGTCCAGGCCCACCGAAACCGTGACGAGCGAGTTGTAGCGCAGAGCATTCACGGCGGCGAGAATTTCAAGCGGAGTGCCTTCGAGCGACGCGGCGAGTTCCTGAATGGGAATGGTGCACACCAGAGCGTCGTAGCGGCGCGTGACGCTTCCGTTCGAGACGCACCAACGGCTGCCTTCGCGCCAGATGCGTTCCACAGTGAAATCCGAGATCACATGTTGAACACACGCGCCCATGGCGCGGGGCAGCGATTCGATACCGCCGTGCGCGGGGTAATGAAAATGGAGCTGGTGCGTATAGCCTTCGGTCTCGACGCCGACCGCGGCCTTGATCACGTCCTCGATGGGCGGCTTGGGCACGCGGCCCTCCACCCATTCCAGGCCCAGCTCTTCAGCCGGAACATTCCATATCTTTTCGTTGTAGGGGATCAAATATTTTTCGGCGAGGCCTTTGCCGAAGTGGTGGTAGATCCACTCCTTGAAATTGGTGCGAGGCGGCGGGTAATCGTTCTGAATATAGTGATAGAGGCACTCGAAGCGATCCTGCGGCTCCAGATCGAAGAGACCGTTTTCGAACGGGTATTTTACGTAGCGGCCTTGGTAGAAAATCTTGTTATTGCGGCGCGCGCGGTGGACGTTGTCGCCCAGCAGCGCGACCATATAATCCACCATCTGCTGATTGCGCGAGAAGATGATGTGCGGACCGCCGGCGTCATAGGTGAAGCCTTGCTCGGTGACGGTCTGGCAGTGGCCGCCGCCACGGCTTTCCTTTTCGAGCACCTCGCAATCGCGCTCCAGATGCGCGGCAATGGTGAGCCCAGCCAGTCCGCCGCCCAAAACCCCAGTCATTCGTCTATGCCTTCCATCATTGATTATTCGGATCTTTCCGCCACGTTCTGTAGTGCCATGGCTGCGGCGTAGGGAGTAAGCCGGGGCGGCGATTGATCGGGCTCCAGCAGCCAGACGCGCCGGCCGTGAAAATATTGGATCAGACTGGCGTCTTCCCCCGGGCTCATTTCACGCGCCCACACGATGCGCGCGGAATCGATGTCAGCCCGGTTGTAGACCCATTCCTGATAGGCGTCGTGTTTAGGACCGTAACGCACCAACACAAGATGGCGGCCGGGTAAGGCTTCCATTTGGCGGACGATATCGTGATACGGCTGCGCCATGGGCGGCGCGTATTCGCCGTCGGCGAACAGTTTCCCGATGTCGACTCCGAATTGAATCGGGATCAATGCAATCAGAACCGCCGCGAGCGCGAGACCGATCGGTTTGCCCCCAATTGACTTACTCCCGGGGCGCCAGTGGCGCAAACGATCCATCGACTGCAGAAATCGCAGATAAACCAGCGGCATGATCGCGGCGGCGTAGTGGTATTGAAATCCGATGACGGGAAGAAGCGCGGCCAGACCGCCGGCGAGCAAAAGAACTCCGAGGCGTTCCTGGGGAGTTTGAAGCGGATAGGGCCAGATCAGCGCCGGAATAAACAAAGGATAAAAGCAGAAGAAAAAACCGTACATGCTGGCGAGCTTGAGCAGGTACATGGACGGCAAATGCTCGCGCATGTCCTTCACTTGATCGAGGTTGACCTTGCTCCAGAACTTTCGCATGACGGCGTGATGATAAACCGGCTCCGGATTGTCGCTGGACCAGGCAAAATTATTAGCCACTACATATTGCCGCTCGTGAAGCTGATAGGGCAGCTCGAGCGGATGGCCGGTGACGCGCGCGTTGAAATAGAGCATGAACGCGGCAACGGGAATAAGGACGCCTACCGCGGGGAGAGCCAGCCGTACGGAAGGTCCGCATTTCCAAAGCATGACCGCGGCCGACAACACCGCGAGCACCGCGCCGTCATAAGGCCGCGAGTTGAGCAAGATCGCGAGACCCGCTGCCCAGGTAGCAGCGTGCGCATAGCGCCGTTCGAAGACGATTCGTGCCACTGCGCCGAGCATGAGCGCTCCACCAATGGCCGGAACCGCGCCACCCCAGTAAGAATTCATCCAATAGCTCAAGATGCCCACGCGCAGCGCGAC
>JBKQHJ010000039.1:0-2667 GCA_052148835.1 Bryobacteraceae bacterium | reverse complement strand
TCGACCGCGTAGGGTTGGCGTCCCCCCCGAATTTCAGCCGGTGGGAGCCTTTCTGCCAGCTCAAACCCTCGACGATCTCGAAGCGGCGCGTGTTTCTGGCCTGCGGCGCATTCACATTCGGCCCGATCGCGGCGTTGCCGAACGCAAAATTCGTGCCCAGAATGGTCAACAACTCCGGCAGAGTGCTGCCGATGCACGGATAGACGCACTGCGAGGGAAGCGCTTGAAGATTGTGGTTGGCCCAGTAGTTGTATTGGAACCGGATATCGTTCACTATATTCGGTGTCAGGGTACTGGTGAGACCGATAATGCTCTGGTCCGCCCAATTGGTGTTGGTAACCCAGTTGGAAGGATCGCCGTTCGAGAACACATCTCCGAACCCGTCGTTACCATCGTGGGAATAGCGCAAAAAGAGGCTGTTCTTGTCGTTGATGCGATAGTCCATGCGAAAGCTGATCTGCTTGTCGACGTAAGGGCTGCTGTAGGTACCAGCCAGGAGCGCGAGTGACGGCTGATTACCTTGCACAGTGAGGGCCTGAACCTGGGTTAAGTACTCGTAGTTAAAAAAGAAGAACAACCGGTCCTTTTTAATGGGGCCGCCCAGAGAAGCGCCGGGATTCTTGCGGGCGAAGAACGGACTGGGATCGATGGTGCTCCGTTCCAGGGCCGGATAAGCAGCCATGTTGTGATCCCGGGAGTAGAAATAGGCGCTGCCGTGAAAATCGTTGCTGCCCGAACGGGTCACCACGTTAATAGCGCCGCCCGCCGTGATCGGCGTGGATAAATCGAAGTTCACCGAGGAAAGCTGAAATTCCTGCACTGTCTCCTGGGAGAAATTCATGGAGGAGATTCCGCCCGCCGTGTCGATGTTATCGGAAACGTTTCCGCCGTCCACGCTAAACGCGGTGCGGTTGCCCGCGCCCAGGATGCTCACTGTAAACAGAGTGTTGAACTGAGCCGTGGAACCTGGGGTAATGGTGACGCCCGGCTCCAGCGCCGCCAATTGCATGTACTGCCGGCCATTCGATGGCAGGTCGGCGATGTCGTTTTGCGTAACCACGCCTTGGACCGCATGGCTGTCGTAGTTGATCGCGGCCGCCGCGCCCTCAACCGTCACCACTTCCTTGGTCCCGCCCAGCGTCATGGGCATGTTTACCGTAACCGTGGCGCCGGCTTGCAGCGTGGCGTCGCGTTCCAAGGTCCGAAAACCCGTCGCTTCGGCCCGAACTACATATTCGCCGGGATTCAGCGCCGGAGCGCTGAACAGACCCTCGGCATTGGTTGTAGCCGTACGGCTAAAGCCGGTGGCCTTGTTCGTGATGGTGACGTTAACGTTGGGAATGATACTACCGGTTTCATCGGTTACCACGCCGGTAATGATCCCGGTCGGCGTTTGGGCAGAAACCTCCAACGCACAGACAGACGCGAGCAACATCAACGCGGAAATTACTCTTAACATGTAAACCCCTCTTCAAAAAGACTGCAAGACAGTATTGCCTCAATTCTCGGCGAAAATCAGAGCGCTGTCAAGAAACAATCCGACCGACCGGTAGGTCTCGATGTCGGCTTAAGAAGGTTTTGTATGGGTTTAATCTGTCGGGCTGCGTGTTCTAATACTAAGTCACATTGTTACATTATGTTGAAGACTTACTAAGCGACAGGTTGGGAGAAAAATCGAGGTGTAACGGTTACCCGCCTGATCATCCGATTTTGGATCTTGCTACGAGATCTAATCTACCGAGCGTTCGGTCGATATCGGCCTCCGACGTGCGCGGGTTTATGGTACAAGTCCGCAATACGGTTTGACCCCGCAAAGTGGTGGAGGTGATTAAAGCGAAGCCTTCGTCGAGCAGGGCTTGAACGAATGCGAGATGCGCCGCATCGCCGGCGGCCGCGTAGCGAAAGCAGACGACGGCCATCTGAGCCGGTGTCACGATCTCCCAGCCGGGCATCCGGCGAAGCCGGGCCTCGGTGAACTCAGCCAGCGCGAAGCCGCGTTCAATGGCGGCGCGAAAAGATGCCATTCCGAAAACCTTGATGGACATCCACAGCTTCAGGGCGCGGAAGCTGCGCGTAAGCTGGAACCCGTGATCGGTGAAGTTGAATTCAGCGAGATCGTGCTGGGTGTCTTTGAGATATTCGGGAAGAACCAGGAAAGTCTCGCGCAGTTGGGCCTGCTGGCGCAGCAGGACGCAACCGATTTCAAACGGCTGAAACAGCCACTTGTGGGGATCCAGCGTGATCGAATCCGCAAATTCGAGGCCGCCCAGCAATACGCGGCCGCGTCGCGAAAGTACGGCCGCCGCGCCGTACGCGCCATCCACGTGCAGCCAAAGGCCCTGCTCGCGGCACAAAGCCGAGATTTCGGGCAGCGGATCGATGGCTCCCGTATTGGTTGTGCCCGCGCTGGCGATGACACAGAAAGGCCTCCGGCCGGCCGCGCGATCCCGCTGGATGGACGCCGCCAGTTCGCCGATCGGAAGACGAAAGCCGGCGTCCGAGCGCAACCGGCGGGAATTCTCCGCGGGAATTCCAATCAGGCGCAAGGCTTTTTCGAGCGATGAGTGCGCCTGATCGGAAAAGTAGACGATCGCGTTTTCGATGCGGTCTTTGAGCGCCACGTGCCGCGCTACCGCGAGAGCCGTGAGATTCGCCATGGAGCCACCG